>NZ_JBEOXV010000013.1:0-190624 GCF_040296785.1 Kitasatospora sp. NPDC002040
AGACCGGTGCGGCCACCGCCGCCCCCGGCCGCGACGCGGCGATAGCCAACGCCAAGGCCAACGGCGGACGCCCCCACCGGGGCTTCGGGCAGGTCAGCTCGCGTAGCAGTAGCGGTTGCTGAGCGGCACGTTGTCGAAGCGGACGGTGCGCCAGGCGGTGTACGGCGTGGCGGACCAGAAGATGTTCACCCGGACCACCAGGCAGCCGCCGCGGTTGTAGGCGTCCCGGGTGTTGTTGTAGGCGCTGTTGTAGTAGTAGGCGATCGCGATGGCGCAGGCGCCCACGGCGACCGGGTGCCCGAGCCGGGCGCAGATGATGCCGCTGGCGGTGGCGACGGTCCAGCCGTTCCGGTCGAACTGGTCCTTGATCCAGCGGGTGGTGGCCTTGCTGAAGTACCAGGAGCAGGTGATGATCCCGCAGTTGCGGTTCACCGACGGGTCGGCGACCACCGGGAAGACCGGGCTCACGGTGCCGCCGGCGACGGCCGCCGGGGTGAGGTCGATGTTCAGGGTGAGGGTGTTGCCCTGCACGGTGTAGCTGGTGGGCCAGGTGCGGCCCGCGGCGTCCCGGGCCCAGGGCTTCTGGATCCGGCCGATCTCCTCCAGCAGGACGGCCGGGTCGGTGTCGCTGACGTGCTCGCGGACGATCAGTGCGCTGCCGTCCAGCTCGTCGACGGCGAGGTGGGTGTCCGCGGGCAGGGTGACGGGGAAGGCGTAACTGCTGGGCGCGGAGGCGCTGTTGAGGTGGGCGAAGGTGCGGAAGCCGCCGTCGGCGGTGGGCTGCACGCCGACCGAGTAGCTCCCGGTGGTGCCGCTGTACAGCACGGTGCCGGCAGCGGTGCGGGAGGCCGTGCCGGTGGCGGGGAGGCCGAAGGTGGCGGTGGCCCCGGTGGCACTGGTCAGGGTGACGCCCTGCTGCGGGTCGCGCGGGATCCGGACGGTGGTGGTGCCGGAGTCGTCGGTCTTCGAGGAGACGGCGATGTACTGCGCGTCCGAGCTGGTCTCGGTGCTCAGGTCGGCGGTGCCGGTGATGTTCTCGATCGCCTCACCGGGACCGGCGGGAGCGGGGAAGACCCGGTCCACCAGCTCGGCGTAGGAGTAGACGTCCACCCAGACGGTGACCGGGGCGGTGCCGGTGTTGCGCAGGCTGATCTTCCCGTCGGAGCCGAGCTTGGCCAGCGTGAAGCCGGTGTTCTCCAACCCCGCAAGGTAGTTGACGGTGCTTCCGGCGGGCGCGGTGCCGCCGGAGGGGTAGACCTGCACGGCGCCGGCGGCGTCGGCGCCGAAGGCGGTGACGCTCGCACCCACCGCGGTGCTGTTCAGGACCGGGACGCCGGAGACGCCGCGGGGGTCGACGGTCTTCACGCCGTTGGCCGGGAGGACCAGCTTCTCCGCGATCCGGACCGGGTTGACCGGGCGGATCGCGGAGCGCAGCCCGGCGGTGGTGGAGTCGGTGAAGTAGCCGGCCACGTCCACCGCGACCTCGGCTCCGCCCCACGCCAGGTTGTGGATGTTCACCGTGCTGTTGGTGCCGATCTTGGCGACGGTGAAGTTCTGCTGGACGGCGTCCTTGGCGTAGTCGAGGGTCGCGTCGGCCGGCCAGCCCTCACCCGCCGGGTAGACCCGGATGGTGCCGGTGGTGGCGCTCTTCACGGTGACGGTGAGGGCGACGGCCTGCACGCCGGTGGCGGGCACGCCGCCGAGGCCGAGCGGCTTGAGTTCGAGGTTGCCGCCCGCGCCGACGGTGGTCGGCGCGAGGATGCGCTGCGGGGTCAGCGGGACGAAGGACAGGCCCGAGCCCTGCTGCTGGGTGTAGCCGTGCACGTCCAGGTAGATCCGGGCGCTGCCGGTGCCCTGGTTGATCAGCTTGATCTTCCCGTCCGAGCCGACCTTGGTGATCAGCGTGGTGGCGGCGTAGTGCGCCTTGTCGTAGCTGACCGCACCGGTGTCCGGCTCGACCTCCCCGGAGGGGTGGAGCACCAGTCGGCCGAGGTCGGTGCTGCCCTTGGCCGCCACGTTCACCGTCACGGAGGCGAGGCCGGCGGGCAGGCCGGAGGCGCCGGAGACCTGGACCGCGAGCGCGGCGCCCGGCTCCAGCTCGACGTCGCTCAGCAGCCGGACCCGGGTGGTGGTGTAGCCGCCTCCGGTCTCGGCCGCTGCGGTGGCTGCGGTCACAGAGGCGCCGGGAGTCACCGCAGCCGAGGGCACGGCTCCGGTGGCGGCGGTGGTCAGCAGTGCCAGGGCGGATAAGACGGTCAGGACGGTGCGGCGCAGGCGCATGGCGTTCCCCGTTTCGCTGGAGACCGGTGGGCCGGGAGCCGCACCGGGCCGCCGGTGTGCTCCGGCAGCCCGGCGATCGTGGCACCGGTTGACGTGCACCTGCGGGTCGTTCGTATGAAACCCTGTCAGCTGCCAGGTGGGGGACCGGCATTCCCTTTACCGGTTCTCCCAGGTGGGGGGAATTCCGGGGAAGAACGACGGCCGCCCGCCCCGCAGGTGTGCGGGACGGGCGGCGCGGGCACTGCGCAGGGGTCAGCTGTCGCCCTCCAGGTCGCCCTCGGTCTCCAGGAAGGCGGTCCGGAGGGCGTCGATCAGGGCCGGGTCGGGCTCGGCCCAGAGGCCGCGGTCGGCGGCCTCGAGCAGGCGCTCGCTGATGCCGTGCAGCGCCCAGGGGTTGGCCCCGCTGAGGAACTCGCGGTTGGTGGGGTCGAGCACGTACTCCTGGGTGAGCTTCTCGTACATCCAGTCGGCGACCACGCCGGTGGTGGCGTCGTAGCCGAACAGGTAGTCGACCGTGGCGGCCATCTCGAAGGCGCCCTTGTAGCCGTGCCGCCGCATCGCCTCGATCCAGCGCGGGTTGACCACCCGGGCGCGGAAGACCCGGGCCGCCTCCTCGGTGAGGGTGCGGGTGCGAACCGTCTCCGGCCGGGTGGAGTCGCCGATGTAGGCGGTCGGGGACTTGCCGGTGAGGGCGCGCACGGTGGCCACCATGCCGCCGTGGTACTGGAAGTAGTCGTCCGAGTCGGCGATGTCGTGCTCGCGGGTGTCGGTGTTCTTGGCCGCGACGGTGATCCGCCTGTAGGCGGTCTCCATCTCCTCCCGGGCCGGCCGGCCGTTCAGCTCGCGGCCGTAGGCGTAGCCGCCCCAGACCGTGTAGACCTCGGCCAGGTCGGCGTCGGTGCGCCAGTCCCGGCTGTCGATCAGCTGGAGCAGGCCCGCGCCGTAGGTGCCGGGGCGGGAGCCGAAGATCCGGGTGGTGGCGCGGCGCTCGTCGCCGTGCTCGGCCAGGTCGGCCTGGACGTGGGCCCGGACGAAGTTCTCGCCCTCGGCCTCCTCCTGGGCGGCCGCCAGCCGCACCGCGTCGTCCAGCAGCGCGACCACGTGCGGGAAGGCGTCCCGGAAGAAGCCCGAGATCCGCAGCGTGACGTCGATCCGGGGGCGGCCCAACTCGGCCAGCGGGATGGCCTCCAGACCGGTGACCCGGCGCGAGGCGTCGTCCCAGACCGGCCGGACGCCGAGCAGCGCGAACGCCTCGGCGATGTCGTCGCCCGCCGTCCGCATCGCGCTGGTGCCCCAGAGCGAGAGGCCCACCGACGGCGGGAACTCGCCGTCGTTGTCGGCCTGGTAGCGCTCGACCAGCGAGGCGGCCAGCGCCTGCCCGGTCTCCCAGGCCAGCTTGGACGGCACCGCCTTCGGGTCGACCGAGTAGAAGTTGCGCCCGGTCGGCAGCACGTTCACCAGGCCGCGCAGCGGCGAGCCGGACGGGCCGGCCGGCACGAAGCCGCCGCCCAGCGCGTGCAGCACGGCGTCCAACTCGTCGGTGGTGGCGGCGAGTCGGGGCACCACCTCGCGGGCGGCGAAGTCCAGCACCTCGCGGACCGCGTCCGGGTGGCCGGCTGCGACCTTCTCCACCGCGGCCGGGGCCCAGTCCTCGGCCTCCATCGCCTCGACCAGCGCCCGGGCCTGCGCCTCGGCCGCGTCGGTCGCCCCCAGGGTGAGCGCCGCCTCGTCCAGGCCGAGCGCCTCGCGCAGGCCGGGCAGCGCACTGACGCCGCCCCAGATCTGCCGGGCGCGCAGGATGGCCAGCACGATGTTGACCCGGTCCACCCCGGCGGGCGCCTGGCCGAGCACGTGCAGGCCGTCCCGGATCTGGGCGTCCTTGATCTCGCACAGCCAGCCGTCGACGTGCAACAGGAAGTCGTCGAAGCCGTCGTCCTCGGGGCGCTCGTCCAGGCCGAGGTCGTGGTCGAGCTTGGCGGCCTGGATCAGGGTCCAGATCTGCGCCCGGATCGCGGGCAGCTTGGCCGGGTCCATCGCGGCGATGTTGGCGTGCTCGTCGAGCAGCTGCTCCAGCCGGGCGATGTCGCCGTACGACTCGGCCCGGGCCATCGGCGGCACCAGGTGGTCGACCAGGGTGGCGTGCGCCCGGCGCTTGGCCTGGGTGCCCTCGCCCGGGTCGTTGACCAGGAAGGGGTAGACCAGCGGCAGGTCGCCGAGGGTGGCGTCGGGGCCGCACTCGGCCGAGAGCGCGGCGGTCTTGCCGGGCAGCCACTCCAGGTTGCCGTGCTTGCCGAGGTGCACCACCGCGTGGGCGCCGAAGCCGTTGTCCTCCTGGGCGGCCTCGATCCAGCGGTAGGCGGCCAGGTAGTGGTGGCTCGGCGGCAGGTCCGGGTCGTGGTAGATCGCCACCGGGTTCTCGCCGAAGCCGCGCGGCGGCTGGATCAGCACCAGCAGGTTGCCCGAGCGGATGCCGGCCAGCACGATGTCGCCGTCCGGGTTCTGCGAGCGGTCCACGTAGAGCTCGCCGGGGGCCGGGCCCCAGTGCTGCTCGACCTGCTCGCGCAGACCGGCGGGCAGCTTCGCGTACCAGCGGCGGTAGTCGGCGGCCGGGATGCGGACCGGGTTGCGGGCCAGCTGGTCCTCGGTCAGCCAGTCCTGGTCGTAGCCGCCGGCCGCGATCAGGGCGTGGATCAGCGCGTCGCCCTCGTGGCCGTCGTCGGTGGTGTCCAGGCCGGGGACGTCGGTGCCGATGTCCATGCCCTCGGCCCGCAGCCGGGTGAGCAGCCGGATCGCCGAGGCCGGGGTGTCCAGGCCGACCGCGTTGCCGACCCGGGCGTGCTTGGTCGGGTACGCGGACAGCACCAGGGCCAACCGCCGCTCGGCGGCCGGGACATGGCGCAGCCGGGCGTGCTTGACCGCGATGCCCGCGACCCGGGCGGACCGCTCGGGGTCGGCGGCGTAGACGGTCAGGCCGTCCTGGTCCAGCTCCTTGAACGAGAACGGGACGGTGATCAGGCGGCCGTCGAACTCCGGCACCGCGATCTGGGTGGCGGTGTCCAGCGGGGACAGGCCGTCGTCGCTGGCCTCCCACTGGGCCCGCGACCAGGTCAGGCAGAGCGCCTGCAGGATCGGCCGGTCCAGCGCGGCCAGCGCACCGGCGTCCCAGGCCTCCTCGTCGCCGCCGGCCTGCGCGTCGGCCGGGCGGGTGCCGCCCGCCGCGAGCACGGTGGTGACCAGCGCGTCGGCCTGCCCCAGCTCGGCCAGCAGCTCGGGCTCGGCGCCGCGCAGCGAGGCGCAGTAGAAGGCCCGGGCCCGGGCGCCCTGGTCCTCGATCGCCCGGCAGAGGGTCTCGACGAAGGCGGTGTTGCCGCTCATGTGGTGGGCGCGGTAGTAGAGCACCGTGACCAGCGGGCCGTCGTTCTCGGCGGCCTGACGCTCCAGCGGACCCCAGGCGGGGGCGGAGGCGGGCGGCTCGAAGCCGTGGCCGGTGAGCAGCACGGTGTCGGAGAGGAAGGCGCCGAGCTCGGCCAGGTTGGCCGGGCCGCCGTGCGCGAGGTAGGCGTGCGCCTCGGCGGCCAGACCGGCCGGGACGGTGGAGAGCTCCATCAGCTGGGCGTCCGGGGCCTGTTCACCCGTCAGCACGATGACCGGGCGCGGCCCGGCCAGCAGCGCGTCCAGGCCCTCCTGCCAGGCCCGGCGGCCGCCGAGCAGCCGGACCACCACCAGGTCGGTGCCGTCCAGCAGTTCGGGCAGGTCCCCGACGCCGATCCGGGCCGGGTTCCCCAGGCGGTACGGGACCGGTCCGGCCGAGGCGCGGGCGCTCAGCAGGTCGGTGTCTGAGGTGGAGAGGAGCAGGATCATGCGGAGGCCCTCCCGGCCGTGACGACGCCCCGGGACGGAGGCAGGAACCGCGAGGAACAGCGCATGGTGGAGCCTTCCTCGAGGTCCGCGCCCCGGGCAGTGTGAGGACGGCAGGAGTTCCTGGCTCCCAGGGCTGGGCCCTGGTCACAGTGGCGGGACCGCACCGGGTTCGCACCGGTTTCCTCCACATTGCCGTCGCTGGCAGCGGACCGGCCGCGAGGCCCGTCCGCTGAGCATCGTACGGGGTGGCGCCGGGGATGGGACCAGGCCCACGTGATGCACCGGACACCGGCGAACCGGCCGATCGTCGGTATGCTCGCCGCCATGCCACCCGCACCCGCCGCTGCCGAGTCACGCCCCGGTCCGTCCGACCGGGAGCGCGGTGACGCCTGCCCGGGGGCGCTCCGGCTGCATCCGGCCGACGACGGTGCGCTGGCCCGGGTCCGGCTGCCCGGAGGACTGCTGACGGACCGTCAGGCGCTGGTGCTGGCCGGGCTGGCCGAGCGGTGGGGCGACGGCGCGCTGGAGCTGACCTCGCGCGGCAACGTCCAACTGCGCGGCCTGCCCGCCGACTCGGGCGCCGAGCTGGGCGACGCGCTGCGCGCGGCCGGGCTGCTGCCGTCGGAGACGCACGAGCGGGTCCGCAACATCGTCGCCTCCCCGCTGTCCGGGCTGGACGGCCGCGGGTACGCCGACGTCCGGGCCTGGGTGCGGGAGCTGGACCAGCGGCTCTGCGCCAGCCCGGCGGCGGCCGGACTGGCCGGGCTGTTCCTGTTCGCGCTGGACGACGGGCGCGGGGACGTGGCGGCGCTGGACGCCGATGTGACATTGATCGCAACGCCGGGCGGCGGCGCGCTGCTGCGGCTCGGCCGGGCCGTCACCGCCCGCCGGGTGGCGGCGGGTGACGAGGCGTCCGCCGCGCTGGCCGCCGCCGAGGAGTTCATCGCCGCGGCCGGTGCCAAGGCCTGGTTCGTCCGGGACGCCCCCGAGCTGGTCGACCCCGGCGCCGAGCCGCTGCCCCCGCCGACCGGCACCGCGCCCGAGCCGGGCCGGTTCGACGGCGGCCTGGTGGTCGGCACCCGGTTCGGCCGGCTGAGCGCGGCGCAGCTGCGGCAACTCGCCGCGGCCGCCCCCGAGCTGCGGATCACCCCCTGGCGCAGCGTGGTGCTCCCCGGCGCCACCGGTCCCGCCCCGGCGGGTCTGCGCACCGCACCGGGATCGCCGTGGGAGCGGGCCACCGCCTGCACCGGCGCGCCCGGCTGCGCCAAGTCGCTGGCCGACGTGCGGACCGATGCCGCCCGGGCGCTGGACCTCGCGGTCGAACCGGGTGCCCCCGTGCACTGGTCCGGCTGCGAACGGCGCTGCGGCCACCCCGCCGGTGCGTGGGTGGACGTGCTCGCCACCGGGGCGGGCTACCGGGTGACGGCCCATCGGATGTCCGGCCCGACCTCGCAGGACCTGACAACGGAGCAGATGGCCGAGGCGGTAGCCGAGGCCCGGAGGACCACGTGATCGAGTACGAGAAGGACGGGGCGGCCATCTACCGCGAGTCCTTTGCCACCATTCGGGCCGAGGCCGAGCTGGCCCACCTGCCGGCCGACGTCTCCCAGGTCGTGGTGCGGATGATCCACGCCTGCGGGATGACCGACCTGGTGCAGGACGTGCTCCACTCGCCCCGGGTGGTCGCCGACGCCCGGGCCGCGCTGCGGGCCGGGGCGCCGATCCTGTGCGACGTGTCGATGGTCGCCAGCGGGGTGACCCGCAAGCGGCTGCCCGCCGACAACCAGGTGATCTGCACGCTGTCGGACCCCTCGGTGCCCGGGCTGGCCAAGGAGCTGGGCAACACCCGCTCCGCCGCCGCGATGGAGCTCTGGCTGCCGCACCTGGAGGGCGCGGTGGTCGCCGTCGGCAACGCGCCGACCTCGCTGTTCCGGCTGCTGGAGCTGATCGAGGCCGGTGCCCCGCGCCCGGCCGCCGTGATCGGCGTCCCGGTCGGCTTCATCGGTGCGGCCGAGTCCAAGGAGGCGCTGGCCGCGCACCCGTCCGGCCTGGAGCACCTGGTGGTCCGGGGCCGGCGCGGTGGCAGCGCGATGGCGGCTGCCGCGATCAACGCGATTGCGAGCGAGGAAGAATGACGGAGCGTACGACCGGTCTGCTGTACGGCGTCGGGCTCGGCCCCGGCGACCCGGAGCTGGTGACGGTCAAGAGCGCCCGGCTGATCGGCGAGGCCGACGTGGTGGCGTACCACAGCGCCCGGCACGGCCGGTCGATCGCGCGCTCGATCGCGGCGCCGTACTTCCGCGAGGGCGTGGTCGAGGAGAAGCTGGTCTACCCGATCACGGTCGAGACCACCGACCACCCGGGCGGCTACCGGGGCGCGCTGGACGAGTTCTACGAGCAGGCCGCCGAGCGGCTGGCCGCGCACCTGGACGCCGGGCGCACCGTGGTGGTGCTGGCCGAGGGCGACCCGCTGTTCTACGGCTCGTACCAGCACATGCACAAGCGGCTGGCGCACCGGTACCCGACCGAGGTGGTCCCCGGCGTGACCTCGGTCAGTGCCGCGGCGGCCCGGCTCGGCAAGGCGCTGGTGGAGGCCGAGGAGGTGCTCACCATCCTGCCCGGCACGCTGCCGGAGGAGGAGCTGACGGCCCGGCTGGCCTCGGCCGACTCGGCCGTGGTGATGAAGCTCGGCCGGACCTTCCCGACCGTGCGGCGGGCGCTGGAGCGCTCCGGCCGGCTGGCCGAGGCGCACTACGTCGAGCGGGCCACCATGCCGGGCGAGCGCACCGCGCCGCTGGCCGAGGTGGACCCCGACTCGGTGCCGTACTTCTCGGTCGCGGTGCTGCCCAGCCGGGTCGCGGCCGGTGCGTCGGCCCCGGCGTACGACGGCCCCGGCGAGGTGGTGGTGATCGGCACCGGACCGGCCGGGCCGCTCTGGCTCACCCCCGAGGCGCGCGGTGAACTCGCCGCCGCCACCGACCTGGTGGGCTACACCACCTACATCGACCGGGTGCCCGTGCGGGCCGGCCAGCAGCGGCACGGCTCGGACAACAAGGTGGAGGCGGAGCGGGCCGAGTTCGCCCTCGACCTGGCCCGCCGGGGCCGCCGGGTCGCGGTGGTCTCCTCCGGCGACCCGGGCGTGTTCGCGATGGCCACCGCCGTGCTGGAGGCCGCCTGCGCCGAGCCGTACCGCTCGGTACCGGTGCGGATCGTCCCCGGCATGACGGCCGCGCACGCCGCCGCCTCCCGGGCCGGCGCCCCGCTCGGCCACGACTACGCCGTGGTCTCGCTCTCCGACCGGCTCAAGCCCTGGGAGGTGGTGGCGGCCCGGCTGCGCGCCGCCGCCGGGGCCGACCTGGTGCTGGCGCTCTACAACCCGGGCTCGCAGTCCCGCACCACCCAGGTCGGGCTGGCCCGGGACGTGCTGCTGGAGCACCGGGCCGCCGACACCCCGGTGGTGCTGGCCCGCGACGTCGGCGGGCCGACCGAGCGGGTCCGCACCGTGCGGCTCGGCGAGCTGGACCCGGCCGAGGTCGACATGCGGACCATCCTGCTGATCGGCTCCTCGCAGACCCAGGCGGTGCAGCGCGACAACGGCACCGAGGTGGTCTGGACGCCGCGACGTTACCCGCCGGTTTAATTCTCTGGTCAGCGGGGGGCGGTGGCCCTAGCATCGCCCCCCATGACCTCCAACCACGAGATCCTCGACGCCGCTCTGGCCAAGATCACTTCCCGGTACGTCTTCCCCGAGGTGACCGCCGCGCTCGAGGACGCGATCCGCGGGCGCGCCGCCGGCGGCGAGTACACCGGACTGGCCGGGCCCGAGCTGTGCGCGGCCGTGACGGCCCATCTCCAGGAGGTCCAGCCGGACAAGCACCTGCGCCTGCTCTGGTCCGACGAGGCCGTCCCGGTCGAGGAGGACGACTCGCCGGAGGAGGAGAAGGAGCGCTGGGCGGCGTACTACCGCAAGGGCAACTACGGCATCCAGCGGGTCGAGCAGCTCGACGGCAACATCGGCTACCTGGACCTGCGGTTCATTCCCGACGCGGACGCCGGGTACCAGGCGTTCGGCGCCGCGATGCAGCTGGTCGCGCACACCGACGGCCTGGTGATCGACCTGCGCAACTGCCGCGGCGGCTCGCCGAACGGCGTCGCGCTCTGGTGCAGTTTCTTCTTCGCCGACGACGAGCTGCACCTGAACGACATCTACGACCGGGAGACCGACTCCACCCGGCAGTTCTGGACCTACCCGCACCTCCCGGCGCCGCGCTACCTGGACCGCCCGGTGACCGTGCTGACCGCCGCCTTCACCTTCTCCGGCGGCGAGGAGCTGGCCTACAACCTCCAGGCCAACCGGCGCGCCACCCTGATCGGCGAGACCACCCGGGGCGGCGCCCACCCGACCGAGCGGTTCGCGCTCACGCCGCACGTGGCCGTCACCGTGCCGACCGCGCGCTCGATCAACCCGATCACCAAGACCAACTGGGAGGGCGTCGGCGTGGTCCCGGAGGTCGCCGTACCGGCCGACCAGGCGCTGGAGACCGCACTCTCACAGCTGCGCGAGCCGGTCCAGGGCTGACGGGACGTCCGGGACCGTCGGCACGCCCGCCGGCGGTTCCGGACGGCGCACGATCACCACCGGCAGGCCCAGTTCACGGGCGGCGGTGAGCTTGGGGGCGGTGGCCGCGCCGCCGCTGTCCTTGGTCACCAGCACGTCGATCCGGTGCTCGCGCAGCACCGCCCGTTCACCGTCCAGCGTGAACGGCCCCCGGTCGAGCAGGACCTCGATGTGACGGGGCATCGGCGGCTCGGGTGCGTCCACCGAGCGGGCCAGGAAGTGCAGGCCGTCCAGCACCGCGAAGGCGCCCAGCCCCTGGCGCCCGGTGGTCAGGAAGACCCGGCTGCCGAGCGCCGGAAGCGCCGCCGCCGCCTCGTCCAGCGAGCCGACCGGGTGCCAGCGGTCGCCCGGAACCGGCACCCAGCTGGGACGACGCAGGGCCAACAGGGGAACATGGACCTCGGCGGCCGCCTCGGCCGCGTTACGGCTGATGGCTCCGGCGAAGGGATGGGTGGCGTCGATGACCGCGTCCACCCGCTCGGCCCGCAGCCAGGCCACCAGCCCCGCGACCCCGCCGAAGCCGCCGACCCGCACCCCGCCGACGGGCAGCCGGGGGTGGGCCACCCGCCCGGCGAGCGAACTGGTCACCTTCAGTTCGGTACGGTCGGCCAGGGCGGCGGCCAGCTCGCGGGCTTCGGTGGTGCCGCCGAGGATCAGGATGTGCAACGGAACTCCAGGGAACGTACGTGGCTGGTGAGACTACGGGAGGCCGGGCCGGACAGCTCAAGAGCAGCGGCCTCCGGCACGGCTGGACCACCGGGGCGTGCGCGACGGCGGCCACCACGGCCGCGTACACCGCCCTGCTGACCGGCGACTTCCCCGACCCGGTGACCATCACCCTGCCCAAGGGCCAGCAGCCCGCCTTCGCCCTGGCGGCCGAGGAGTTGGGCTCCGGTGCGGCGATGGCCGCCGTGGTCAAGGATGCCGGGGACGACCCGGACGTCACGCACGGGGCCCTGATCCGCTCCACCGTACGGCTCGGCCCGCCCGGCAGCGGCGTGGTCTTCCGGGCCGGCCCCGGGGTCGGGACGGTCACCAAGGCCGGGCTGCCGATCCCGGTCGGCGAGCCCGCGATCAACCCGGTGCCCCGGCAGCTGATGCGCGATCACGTCGCCGAGGTGGCGGCCCGGTACGGCGGTAGCGGCGACGTCGTGGTGGAGATCTCGGTCGACCACGGCGAGGAGATCGCCCGTTCCACCTGGAACCCCCGGCTCGGCATCCTCGGCGGCCTGTCGATCCTGGGGACGACCGGGATCGTGGTGCCGTACTCCTGCTCGGCCTGGATCGACAGCATCCGGCGCGGGGTCGACGTGGCCCGGGCCGCCGGGCGCACCCACGTCGCCGGGTGCACCGGCTCCACCTCGGAGAAGGTCGCCGTCGCGGTGCACGGCCTGCCGGAGGACGCACTGCTCGACATGGGCGACTTCGCGGGCGCCGTGCTCAAGTACGTCAAGCGCCACCCGGTCGACCGCCTCACCATCGCGGGCGGCTTCGCCAAGCTCTCCAAGCTCGCCGCCGGGCACCTCGACCTGCACTCGGCCCGCTCCCAGGTCGACAAGGGCTTCCTCGCCGCGCTGGCCCGCACCGGCGGCGCCGCCCCGGAGCTGGTGGCGGCGGTGGCAGCGGCCAACACCGCGCTGGAGGCGATCCAGCTCTGCTCGGCCGCCGGCGTCCCGCTCGGGGACCTGGTCGCGGCGGGTGCCCGGGACACCGCGCTGGACGTGCTGCGCGGCGCGCCGGTCGCGGTCGACGTGATCTGCATCGACCGCGCGGGCACCATCGTCGGCCGGGCCTGAGCCCGGCGACGGTCCGCGCAGACATGACGGAAGTCTGACGTCCGGGCCCCGGCCCTGGTCACCGGGCGCCGGGGCTGGTCTGATCGGGGTGTGACGGACGAAGGCAGGACGGCGGGAGCACCGGTCGGGCGGCGGGTGGTGCTGGCCATGCTCGGGCTCGGGGCGGCAGGGGTGGCGGCCGGGCCGTTCCTGCAGCGCGGGGTGGAGGCGGTGACCAGCAAGGACCCGACCGGCCTGACCGGGCTGCTGCCCGGGGGCGGCGGCTTCCGCTACTACTCGGTGGTCAGCTCGGTCCGGGCCAGGACGGCGGCCGACTACACCCTCACTGTGGACGGGCTGGTGGACCGCCCGGCGAGCTACCGGCTGCCGGAGCTGCAGGCGCTGCCGCAGCGGCGGATCGTCCGCGACGTGCAGTGCGTGACCGGCTGGCGGGTGCCCGCCACGCCCTTCGAGGGCGTCCGGCTGGCGGACCTGCTGGACTCCGCCGGGGTGCAGCCGGGCGCCACGGCGGTCCGGTTCAGCTGCTTCGACGGCGCGTACACCGAGAGCCTGACCCTCGATCAGGCCCGCCGCGACGACGTCCTGGTGGCGCTGCGGATGCAGGACGCCCCGGTCACCCACGAGCACGGCGGGCCGGTGCGGCTCTACGTGGCGCCGATGTACTTCTACAAGTCCGCGAAGTGGCTCTCCGGGATCACCCTCACCTCGGACGTCCAGCCCGGCTACTGGGAGCGGCTGGGCTACGACGTGGACGCCTGGGTCGGCAAGTCGAACGGACGCGACGATGCCCCGACCGCCTGAGTCCCCGCGCAGGCCGCGGTTCAGCCCGGCCGAGCGGCGGGTGCACCGGGCCACCGCCGCGCTGATGCTGAGCTGCCTGGTCACCGCCGCGTTCCTGTACTACCCGCCGCTGTCCCAACTGGTCGGCCGGCGGCGGCTGGTGGTGCTGGTGCACGAGTGGTCCGGCCTGCTGCTGCCGGTCCCGCTGCTGCTCGGCCTGGTCTCGCACGCCCTGCGCGCCGACCTCACCCGGCTGAACCGCTTCACCGCCGTGGACCGGGACTGGCTGCGGGCGGTGCGGCGGCGCTCGTACCGGCGCCCGGCGGGCAAGTTCAACGCGGGGCAGAAGCTGTACGCGGCGTTCACGGCGGGGGCGGTGCTGGTGATGCTCGGCACCGGCCTGCTGATGTGGTTCACCCACCTCGCCCCGCTGCTCTGGCGCACCGGCGCCACCTTCGTCCACGACTGGCTCGCCGTCGCGGTGGCCGTCGCCGTCACCGGCCACGTCTACCAGGCCGTCAAGGACCCGGAGGCCCGCCGGGGCATGCGCACCGGCACCGTCGCCACCGACTGGGCCACCCGCGAACACCCGGACTGGGAGTAGGCCGCCCGCAGCAGGTCCCAGGCGTACCCGGTCGGTCAGACGCAGGGGTGGCGGTCGCGGTCGGCCGAATAGAGGTGGCTGTCGCGGAAGCCGGAGGCGCCCAGGGTGCGGCCGACCAGGATGACGGCGGTGCGGAGCACGCCCGCCTCCTTGACCTGGGCCGCGATGTCGCCGAGGGTGCCGCGCAGCACCAGCTCGTCCGGGCGGCTGGCCATCGCGACCACGGCGGCCGGGCAGTCCGCGCCGTAGTGCGGCAGCAGTTCCTCGACCACGCTCTCCACGTAGCGGGTCGCCAGGTGCAGCACCAGCAGGGCGCCGCTGCGCCCGAGGGTGGCCAGGTCCTCGCCCTCGGGCATCGGCGTGGCCTGGCGGGCCACCCGGGTGAGGATGACGGTCTGACCGACCGTCGGCACGGTCAGCTCGCGCTTGAGCGCGGCCGCTGCGGCGGCGAAGGCGGGGACGCCGGGAACCACCTCGTACGGCACGCCCGCGGCGTCCAGGCGGCGCATCTGCTCGGCCACCGCGCTGAACACCGACGGGTCGCCGGAGTGCAGCCGCGCCACGTCCTGGCCGGCCTCGTGCGCGCGGACCAGCTCGGCCACGATCTGCTCGAGGTTCAGCTCGGCGGTGTCCACCAGCCGGGCGTCGGGCGGGCACTCGGCCAGCAGCTCCGGCGGGACCAGGCTGCCGGCGTACAGGCAGACCGGGCTGGCCGCGATCCGCCGCTGGCCGCGCAGGGTGATCAGGTCGGCGGCGCCGGGGCCCGCGCCGATGAAGTAGACGGTCACGCTGTGTCCTCTCGGGTCCCTCGGTGGGTCTCGCTCCGGGTCTCTCTGACGACCGACCACTGGGTGACCGGCATCGCCTGCCGCCAGCCGGTGAAACCCCCGACCGGGACGGCGTGCGCCACCGCCAGCCGGAGCAGCTCGCCGCCGTGCCGCCGGTACCACTCGGTGAGCAGCGCCTCGGACTCCAGCGTCACCGTGTTGGCCACCAGCCGTCCGCCGACCGGCAGCGCGGCCCAGCAGGCGTCCAGCAGGCCGGGCGCGGTGAGGCCGCCGCCGACGAAGATCGCGTCCGGGGTGGGCAGCCCGGCCAGGGCGGCCGGGGCCGGGCCGGTCACCACCCGGAGCCGGGGGACGCCGAGTCCGGCGGCGTTGCGGGCGATCCGGCCGGCCCGGACCGGGTCGCGCTCGACCGTGACGGCCCGGCAGTCACGGTGCGCGCGCAGCCACTCGATCGCGATCGAGCCGGAGCCGCCGCCGATGTCCCAGAGCAGCTCGCCGGGCGACGGGGCGAGGGTGGCCAGCGTGGCGGCCCGGACGTGCCGCTTGGTCAGCTGGCCGTCCGACTCGTACGACCCGTCCGGCAGGCCCGGGACGAGTGAGTGGCGCGGCCCGTCCGCGGCGCAGTCGAGGGCGATCACGTTGAGCGGGTCGCCGGGCGGGTGCGGCCAGGCGGCGGCGGTGCCGTCGAGGTGGTGCTCGGCCGGACCGCCGAGCTGCTCCAGCACCCGGAGCCGGGTCGCGCCCCAGCCCTGACGGGTCAGCAGCTCGGCGACGGCGGCGGGGGTGGCGGCGTCCGCGCTCAGCACCAGGACGCGGCGGCCCGGCTGCAGCGCCAGGTTCAGGGTCTCCAGGGGGCGGCCGACCAGGCTCACCACCTCGGTCGACTCCAGCGGCCAGCCCAGCCGGGCGCAGGCGTAGGAGAGGGAGGAGGGGTGCGGCAGCACCCGGAGCCGGTCGGCCCCCGCCACCTCGGCCAGGGCGCGGCCGATGCCGAAGAACATCGGGTCACCGCTGGCCAGCACCGCCAGGCCGGCGTGCGCGTGCTCGGCCAGCAGGGTGGGGACGGCGGGCCGCAGCGGGGTCGGCCAGCCCACCCGGGCGGCCGTCACCTCGCTTGGCAGCAGCTCCAGTTGGCGCGGCCCGCCCAGCACCGTCCGGGCCGCGAGCAGCGCGGCCCGGCCCTGCTCGCCGAGTCCGTCCCACCCGTCGGCCCCGATCCCGACCACCGTGATCGGCGGGCCGGACGGCAGAACGCTGCTCAACACGGACTCCTCAGCGGGGAACACGCAGGTCGGAAGGGGCACCCGGCAGCCTACCCGGGCCCCGCCGGGGCACCCGCAGCACCCGGCGGTGTCTCAGCCGGCGGCGGGGCGGCGCAGCTTGAGGGTGTTGTCGATCCGGACGGCGGGTTCGCCGTCCGGGCCCTTCTGGGTCCGCTCGTACTCCTCGCAGGTGAGCACCTGCCAGGCGGGGAGGGCCAGGTCGGCGAGGACCTGCTGCGGGGTGGGGAGGTCGATGTCGGGGCGGGGGCCCTGGTGCCAGTCCGGCCAGGGGCCGTGGCCGATGATCAGCAGGGTGCCGCCGGGGGCGACCGCCGTGGCGGCGGTGCGCAGGATCTCGGCCCGGGGCATCTCCGGCGAGTACAGGAAGCTGGCCGTGACCAGGTCGTACGTCCCGGCCGGGAAGCTGACCGCGAGGTCGTGCTGCTGCCAGTCGATCAGGTCGCCGACGCCTTCGGCCCCGGCGTGCTCGGCCGCCCGGGCCAGGGCGACCCGGGAGACGTCGGAGGCGGTGACCCGCCAGCCCTGCCTGGCCAGCCAGATCGCGTCGCCGCCCTCGCCGGAGCCGAGCTCCAGCACGGTGCCGGGGGTGAGGCCGGCGGTCTCGCGGACCAGGGCGGCGTTCGGCTCGCCGCTCCAGATCCGGTCGCTCTGGCCGTAGCGCTCGTCCCAGAACTGCTCGGTGGTCATCAGCTGCTCTCCGTCCGTCGGTGGTGCCGTCCCGACGATGCTGCGCCCGGGGGTGCTCCGGCGCCAAAGCCTGTTGCCGATTCGGCAAACGTGGCGGGCCCCGGTGTCACCACTCCCGGGCGGAGATGAGCTGCTCCACATCGGCGTCGGTGAAGCCGTACGCCGAGGCGACGAACCAGAAGTCCTCGGCGATCTCCTCCCGGGCCACGGTCTCGATCTCGCTGCCTGCCGCCTCGAACTCGGCCTCCAGCGCGTTGAACTCCTCCGTCGCGACCTCGGTGAGCGCGTACAGCGCCGCCAGGTCGGACGGCTGCTCGGCCTCGATCCGCTCGCACAGCCGCAGCAGGACCGCCCGGCCCAGGTCGAGGACGTGGTCCGGGTAGTAGGCGTCCGCGTAGAGCGCCTTCAGGAACGGGTGTCCAGCCACCTGCTGGTTGGTGATCGCCATGCCGGCATCCTGCACCCTCGCACCGACAGACCGGTCCGCGGACCGGCTACCGGCGCCCCGTGGTCGGCGTGCTCGGCCGGCCGGTGGCCGGGTCCACGTTGAAGACCGTGATCTCGTGCTCCGCGGTCACCGTGAGCTGGCCCGGGCCGGACCAGGCGGCGCCCTTGAAGTAGCCGCGCCCGTCGCGCTCGTTCCACCTCCCCAGGTCCCAGTGGCGGGCGGACCAGCCGGTGCCGGTGAGCAACTCCACGTGGAAGTCCGGGTCGATCGAGAAGGCGGTGTCGGTCACGGTCAGCACACGGTCGGGGTGGTCCGGGTCGGCCTTCCGGACGGCCGGCCGCGCGTCGCTGCCGGTCACGAACGTCAGGGCCACGATCGGCAGCCCGACGGCACCGATCGCCAACAGGGCGGCCGCGCAGCCGATCTGGGACCACTGGGTGCGGAACTCGCACTCGACCACCACCGAGACCACGGTCAGCACGACCGCAGCCCCGAGCAGCAGCACCGGGTGGTTGAACCAGCGCTCGACCTCCACCAGCCCACCCGACCGGGAGGCCAGCAGCCCCGGCAGGTACGCCAGCACTGCCAGCAGCGCGAGCCCTCTGAGCGACCACGCGATCCGCCTGCGCCGCCTCGTCCTCATCCGTCCCCCCGGGTGATCATGTGGCCGGACTGTACTACGGGGCGTGGGCTGTGACGGTACGGGTCGGGGCCCGGCCGGCGTGGTGCGGCAGGGCCCCGAGGGTGTGGTGCGGCCGGAGGGTCAGCCGGGGAAGAGGTCGAGGAAGGGTTGGGCGGTGACGGCGATGCCCCGGCCGAAGGGGTTGTCGAAGTCCCAGATCAGGAAGAGCAGGAAGCCGATCAGGGCGCTGAAGGCGGCGGCGAGCATCAACTCCCGTGGGGAGCGCCGGATCTGGAGGGCGAAGAGCATGCCGACGGTGACCACCGCGCCGGCCACCAGGCCGAACCAGACCACGCCCGGGAGGGCCGGGCCGACGCTCTGGCCGCGGGAGTTGCGGGCCTCGTCGGCGGTGGCGACGCGCTCGACCATGGGCTGGTAGGCCTGGTTCTCCAGCTCGCTCTGCGGGGCGCGTTCGGTCACGGTCTGGCGCAACTGGTCGAGCAGCGCGGTGCCTTCGGGGGAGAGCTCCTCGTGCTTCTCCATGTAGGACCACTCGGTGTCGACCACGTACGAGACGTAGGCGTCGACCTGGCTGCGGACCTTGTCGCGGTCGGCGGCCGGGAGCACCTCGGCGCGGGCGCTGACCTCGTGCAGGGACTGGGCCTCGCGGAGGGCGTCGGCCTGGGCGGCGCCGCGGGCCTCCCAGACGCCGGCGATGGCGAGGCCGAGGACGATCGCGTAGACCACGCCGATCATCATGGTCATGTACTCGATGACGTCCGGCGTCTCGGTCGGGTCGTCGTCCTCACCGACCCGACGCTGTCGCAGTACGACGACCGCCAGCACCACGGCGCACACGCCGGCCATGGCGATGAGGAGTGCCACCCACTCAGACATGAGAGAGCTCCAATTCGGTTTCCGGTGGATTCAGTTCAGGGGGTGGATCAGGAGCGGCCGCGGCCGCCGCCGGAGGAGCGTCCGCGCGGCCGCATCGCACCCGCCGCGAGGACGGCCGGGACGGTCACCAGCAGGACGGTCCGGGTGGTCGGCATGCCGGTTCGCTTGGGCGGTTCGACGGCGGCCACCGGGGCCGGGCGGCGGAACGTTACGGCAGGTGCCGGAGCCGGTAGCGGCGGTGGCGTCACCTTGGGGGTGGGGGTGGGGCTGGGCGTCGGCGATGGCGGAGGCGGGACGACCGCACGGGTCGGCGACGGGGACGGCTTCGGCTTGGGGGCAGGCGGCGCAGGGGGCGGCGGGGTCGGCTTCGGGGGCGGCGAGGGCTTGGGCGGCGGAGTGGGCGTCGGGGTCGGGGTGGGCGTGGGCGAGGGTTTGGGCGAGGGGGTGGGGCTGGGCGTCGGCTTGGGCGGGCACGGGTGGTGGTGCGGCGGCCAGTGGCCGTGCCCGTGACCGTCGCCGAGGTCGAAGCCGAACTCGGTGGTGACCTCGACCGAGACCGGTGCGAAGCCCACCTCGATCCGAGAGCACCAGTGGTAGCCGGACCCGACGAGGCCCCCGCGGTCCTGCGGTGCGCCGGGAGCGGCGGCCCCGGCCAGGGCGGAGCAGAGCGCCGTGGCGCCCGCCACCGTGACGGCTCGCCAGAGCCATCGGCGCGCTGTCGAAGGGGAGTTGTCGCTCACGTGGGTGATCACCGAGCGAGCCGGTGGATAGGTTCTCCAGTTGGGCACTGAATACCTCGAAAGGGCTAACCGATCGTCAGCCAGTGTGATTGGTGCGCGGATTGGACGGTGTGCGGAAGGGGTCCGGGCGCGCGCACCCGGACCCCTCGGTCGGCCGGTGTCAGCCGGCCCTGATCAGCTCCAGCACTCTGGCGGCCGAGGTGCCGAACCCGGTCGGGCCGCTCAGCGGCTGCCGGACCGGCGTGACGGTCGGTGCGAAGTGCCGCAGCAGCGCGGCCTCGTTGTAGCGGTCGCACTCGGAGTGCCAGACCTTGATCCCGTACAGCCAGTGCCGGATCTCCTGGACGTAGCCCTCCAGCTCCCGCCTGGCCGCGTCGTCGAGCCGGAACTCATCGAACAGGGCCGGGAGTTCGATCTCGGTGAGGTGCTCGAACTGCCTCATCCGGCTGGTCATCAGGTCGTCCACGATGGCCAGCGCCTGGTGCCGGTCGCAGTCGAGGAAGTTCTGCACCACCAGGACGATGTTGTGGATCTCGCCCTCGAACTGGATCTCCTTCTGGTAGGAGAAGACGTCGTTCATCATGCAGGCGTAGTCGGCGGCGGCCGCCTCCAGCTCCAGCACCGGCGTGGCGGCGAAGACCTCGGACGGGATGCTGTTGCCCCGGGACAGCCGGGCCAGGCTCATGGTGAGGTCCGAGCCGAAGGTGCGCCGGCGCATCTCGATGTAGTCGATCGGGTCCGGGATGTGGTTCTGGATCTGGTTGGCCAGCTCCCAGAGCCAGCTCTCCAGCATCTGCTCGACCGCGCCCCGGAAGGTCCGGCGGGACTCGACCGGCATCGGGCCGGCCG
The DNA here is from genome assembly GCF_040296785.1 of Kitasatospora sp. NPDC002040. Classification (NCBI taxonomy): domain Bacteria; kingdom Bacillati; phylum Actinomycetota; class Actinomycetes; order Kitasatosporales; family Streptomycetaceae; genus Kitasatospora; species Kitasatospora sp. NPDC002040. Next base: position 20,254 of record NZ_JBEOXV010000013.1, read on the forward strand.
TCCGGGTCCAGAGGTCGGCCAGGGCGACCTCCAGGGGGTGCACGGGCGTGATCCCAGCCGGCCCCTCGACCGGCATCAGCTCCAGCATCCGGGCGTGCAGGTGCTTGGCCCCGGCCAGGTCTCCGGTCCGGCCGTGGACCAGCGGGTAGAGGTCGTCGCCCCAGGTGCCCCAGGCCAGCCAGCAGGTGGTGAGGTCCAACTGCTCGGCGCTCGCGTCCGGGTGGATGCCGGCCGAGCAGAGCGCGAAGTCGTACGCGCGCAGCTTCTCCTCGGTCCACAGGCCGGAGCCGGGCACACCGGGGACCAGGTCCAGCAGCCCCATCCGGTGCGCCCACTCCACCACGTTCTCCCGGGCCCGGTCCAGGTGCGGGCTCAGGGCGTTGCTGAACGGCAGGTAGAAGTCCGGCAGTTCGGTCGGGCCGACCTGCTCGAACGGGGTGTGGGTGAAGCTGCGCAGCCGGGCCGGCATGGTCCGGGCGACCGAGCCGAACAGTCGGGCGGCCGAAGTCCCCAGCCCGGACGGGCCGTTCAGGAACGAGGGCAGGCCGGGGCCGAGGTCGGCCGATTCGTTCATGTAGCGGCTGGAGCGCAGGTGCCACTCGTGGCCGCCGGACTGCCAGTCCTGCAGCCCCTTGACGTACGCGAACACGTCGGCGGCGGCCCGGGCGTCCAGGCCGTGCTCGATCAGCAGGGCCGGGACCTCGGTCAGTGCGGTGTGCTCGAACTGCTGCAGCCGGGAGGTGAGCAGGTCGTTCACCCGGTCGGCCGCCTCCTGGGTGGAGCAGTCCAGGAAGCGCTCCAGCACCAGGATCCCGTTGGAGAGTTCACCCTCGCCCTCGACCTCGCGCTGGTACGAGAACAGGTCGTTGCGCAGGTGCACGCCGTCGGAGAAGCTGTCCCGCAGCACCTCCATCGGACGGCTGGCCGCGATCACGGCTGGCACCTCGGCGCCCGCCGCGTGCTCCACCAGGCCGGCCGACCAGGGGGCGCCGCCGACCTTGCGGCGCATCGCGATGTACTCGATCGGGTTGGAGACCCGGCCCTCGTTGATGTTGGCCAGCTCCCACATGGACTCGTCCAGCAGCGCCTTGGTGGCCACGGCGAAACGTTCCCGCCAGGCCATCGACATGGCGGGGACGGACCGGGCCCACAGGTCGGCCAGGCCGGCCTCGACCGCGTTGGTCGGCTCCGGGTAGCCCTGGCTGTCGTCCAGCGGCATGTAGGCGGGCAGCCGGTCCAGGTAGGCCTTGCCGCCGACCAGGTCGCCACTGCGCTTGAAGATGTCCAGGAAGTGGTCGTCGAAGAAGAAGACCCAGACGTACCAGTCGGTGATCAGCGCCAACTCGGCCGCGTCGCAGTCCGGGTGGGTGTAGGCGCAGAGCAGCGCGTAGTCGTGCCGGTCGAAGTCGTCCTCGTCCCAGATCCCGGAGCCCTCGATCATCTCCAGTTCGCGGGCCCAGGCCTTCGAGTGCTCCCGGGCGCTCTCCAGGTGGGGGTTCAGCCGGGCCGGGTACGGCAGGTAGAAGTCCGGCAGTTGGAAGGGTTGCGGCGCCATCGGTGCCAAGCCTTTCGTGGGGCGCCCCGTTCCGGGTCCCCTGACATGGCGTCGGGCGGCCCGGCTGTTCTGCCGACCCGCCCGACGCTCAGCTCAACCTGACGACTAGTCGCGACCGTTGGCGATCTGGACGTTCTCCAGCACGCCCAGCGCGTCCGGCACCAGGACGGCGGCCGAGTAGTAGGCGGTGACCAGGTAGGAGATGATCGCCTTCTCGTCGATGCCCATGAAGCGGACCGACAGGCTCGGCTGGTACTCGTCCGGGATGCCGGTCTGGTGCAGGCCGATCACACCCTGGTTCTCCTCGCCCGTCCGCATCGCGATGATCGAGCTGGTCCGGTCCTTGCTGACCGGGATCTTGTTGCAGGGCAGGATCGGCACCCCGCGCCAGGACGGGACCTTGGAGCCGTGCAGGTCCACGTGGTCCGGGTACAGGCCGCGGGCGTTGAACTCGCGGCCGATCGCGGCGATGGTGCGCGGGTGGGCGAGCAGGAAGTCGGTGTCCCGGCGGCGGCTGAGCAGCTCGTCCAGGTCGTCCGGGGTGGGCGGGCCGGAGTGGGTCTGCAGCCGCTGCTTGAAGTCGGTGTTGTTCAGCAGGCCGAACTCGGGGTTGTTGACCAGCTCGAACTCCTGCCGCTCGCGCAGGGCCTCGACGGTCAGCCGGAGCTGGTGCTCGGTCTGGTTCATCGGCTGGTTGTAGAGGTCGGCGACGCGGGTGTGCACCCGGAGCACGGTCTGGGCGACGCTGAGCTCGTACTCGCGCGGGGTGGCGTCGTAGTCGACGAAGGTGCCGGGGAGCTGGACCTCGCCCCAGTGGCCGGCCGAGAGGGCGATCTCCGCCTCGCCCAGCTCGTTCTGCCGCTGCTGCGGGAGGGTCAGGAACTCCTGCACGTGCGCCTGGAGGGCGGGCGAGGCGTCCAGCACGGCCTGGAAGTCGGCGCGGGAGAGCGAGAGCACGGTGCCGTTGGTGACGGCCTTGACCGTGTAGTCCCACAGGGCGGTGCCGTCGGTCAGGCTCTGCTCGCCGAAGCGGTCGCCGTCGGCCAGCACGCCGAGCTGGGTGGGCGCGTCGTACGCGTCCAGGCCGGCCCGGCTGACCTTGCCGTGGGCCAGCAGGTGCAGCTGGTCGATCGGCTCGCCGAGCTCGGCCAGCACCTCGCCGGCCCGGAACTCGCGCTGCACGCAGCGGCCGGCCAGTGCGACCAGCACGTCCGCGTCGTCGAAGCCGCGCAGCAGCGCCAGCTCACCCAGCTCGGCCGGGATCACCCGGACCTCGGAGCCGGTCTTCACGAAGTCGATCCGGCCGTCCCCGACGGTGTACGTCAGACGGCGGTTCACCCGGTAGGCACCACCGGAGGTCTGCACCCAGGGCAGCACCTTGAGCAGCCAGCGGGAGGTGATCTCCTGCATCTGCGGGGCGGACTTGGTCGTGGTGGCGAGATTGCGCGCAGCGGCTGTGCCGAGGCTCAGCTGCTTCTCCTGCGCCTGCGTGGTCTCCAGGCTTGCATCCACGGACATCTGCCGGGTCTCCTTCATATGGTCACGGCGGACCGCCTGTCGTGCCGACAGGTCGTCAAATAATCGTGAGAACACCGGAGTTGGGCAGCTGAAGGACCGATGTCGACCGCCCGCCCCCGGTCGAGTACGACAGTAGATCGACGGTGCGCCGACATGCCCCGGACGGCCCCTTCGCTCGCTCGAATAGGTGAATGATCTGCGTGGTGTGTTCTATTGCCGCAACTCTCTGCTCTCGGATGTATCCGAACCAAAAGCGGCGTGGGCGGGAGCGGGGGGCGAACCCCGGTCCCACCCACGCCGCGCCTGTTCAACGGGTCGGGTGGAGCCAGCCCTCGGGGTCGGTGGCGAGGCCGTGGTGGAGGTCGGTGAGGGCGGTGCGGAGGGAGCGGGTGACCGGGCCGGGGGTGCCGTCGCCGATGGTCCAGTCGCCGTCCCGGTCGCGGACCCGGCCGACCGGGGTGACCACGGCGGCGGTGCCGCAGGCGAAGACCTCGGAGATGGTGCCGTCGGCGCACTCGCGGCGCCACTGCTCCAGCGTGATCCGCTCCTCGCCGACGCCGTGGCCGAGGCGCTCGGCCAGGGTGAGGATGGTGTTGCGGGTGACGCCGGGCAGCAGGGTGCCGGTGAGCTGAGGGGTGATCACCCGGGCGTCGGCGCCCCGGCCGCGGACCAGGAACATGTTCATCCCGCCCATCTCCTCCAGGTAGCGCCGCTCCACCGCGTCCAGCCAGACCACCTGCTGGCAGCCGGCCGCCTCCGCCTCGCGCTGGGCCAGGAAGGACGGGGCGTAGTTGCCGGCGATCTTGACGTTGCCGGTGCCGCCGGGGAAGGCCCGGACGTAGTCGTGGCTGACGAAGACCGAGACCGACTCGGTGTTCTCGCCGAAGAAGCCGCCCGCGACGAAGGCCATCAGCAGGAAGCGGTAGGTCCGGGACGGCCGCAGCATCAGCGAGGTGTCGGTGCCGAACATCATCGGCCGCAGGTAGATGCTGTGCGACGGGTCGTCGGAGAGGCTGCCCTGGTCGGCGTTGATCAGCTGGTCGACCACCGAGACGAAGAGGTCGGCCGGCAGCTCCGGCATGGCCAGCCGGGCGCAGGAGCGCTGGAACCGGAGCGCGTGGTCGGCGGAGCGCCAGACGCCCATCGCGCCGTCGGCCCGGCGGTGCGCCTTGAGGCCCTCGAACGCGACCTGGCCGTAGTGCAGGCCGATCATGCCGGGGTGGATGGAGAGGTTCTGCAGGGACGTCAGTTCGGGCGTGGACCAGCCGTCCTGCTCGTTCCACTCCATGCTGATCATGTGCTCGGTGAAGGACTCGCCGTGGCCGGGGTTGGCGATGACGGCGGTGTCGGGCTCGAGGGTGGTGGTCATGGTGAGTGCTCCTTCTGGCAGAGGTGGACGATCAGACGAGGGGTGCGAAGAAGTAGGTGTCGCGGGTGGCGAAGAGCCCGTCGGGGCGGACGGTGAAGCTGTCGGCGAAGCGCAGGTCGACCGGGTCGCCGGAGTGCAGCACCCCGTGGAACTCGCCGAACACGCCGACGGTCGGGCCGTCCGCGAGCACGGTGCTCAGGGTGTGGTTGCCGGAGCGGATGGTGCGGTCCCGCCCGTAGAAGCCGAGCAGCCCCTCGGGGCCGGTCATCAGCCCGTAGCCCGGGCGGCGGTACTCGGCGTCCGGCGCGAACAGCGCGGCCAGGCCCGGGGCGTCGCCGAGGTCGACCAGCTCGTAGAAGCGGCGGACCACCCGGACGGCGAAGGCGCTCTCGGTGGTGGGCGGGGCAGTGGTCATCGGGGGTCTCCAGGGAGCAGGGCGGCGGTCAGGGTGGGACGGATCGCGGCGAGCGGCTCGGGGCCGGTCATCCGGGCGTGGGTGCAGTCGATCGGGTGGACGGTGAGCCCGCCGCCGACGTACGGCTGCCAGACGGCGGGGTCGGGGGCGTCGGCCGGGCGGTCGGCGGTGGCCAGGTAGAACAGCACCTCGCCGTCGAAGTGGCCGGGCCGATGGTCCGTCAGCAGGTTGAGGTTGCCGGCGAACACCCGGGGGAGGGCGGCCAGCAGCTCCGGTTCGAGGCCGGCCAGCGGGCCGTCGGCGCGCTGCACCGCCTCCCGGTACTCGGCCGGGGTCGGCCGGCCGTTCCGGTAGCCGGCCGGCGGGTAGCCGAGGGTGCCGAGCAGGGCGGCCAGCGTCTCGCCGTCCTCCGGGGACCAGTCGCGGAGCTGCGCCTCGATCGGCGGGTAGCCGTCCAGCATCGCCAGCAGCGCGACCTCTTCGCCCGCGGCCCGGAGCTGGACCGCCATCGAGTGCGCGACCGCGCCGCCGTACGACCAGCCGAGCAGCTGGTACGGGCCGGTGGGCTGGACCCGGCGGATCTGCTCCAGGTAGTCCTTGGCCATCTCCTCGATGCTCGCGGGCGCCGCCTCCGGGTCGGCGAAGGCCCGGGACTGGAGCCCGTACACGGGCTGGTCGGGGTCGAGCGCGCCGATCAGGCCGGAGAACACCCAGCTCACCCCGGCGGCCGGGTGGACGCAGAACAGCGGGGTGCGCGAGCCGCGCGGCCGCAGCGGCAGCAGGACGGCGAGCGAGTCCGACTCCTCGCCGGAGTCGAGGCGTTCGGCCAGCTCGGCCACGGTCGGCGCCTCGAACAGGGCCCGCAGGCTGAGCCGGGCGCCGAGGGCCGAGCGGATCCGGCTGACCAGCCGGGTGGCCAGCAGGGAGTGGCCGCCGAGGTCGAAGAAGTTGTCGTCGATCCCCACCTCCGGCTGCCCGAGCACCTGGGCGAAGATCCCGCAGAGCAGCTCCTCCCGGGAGTCCCGGGGGCTCCGGCCGGCCTGGCGGGTGGGGAGTTCGGGGGCGGGCAGGGCGCGGCGGTCGAGCTTGCCGTTGGGCGTCAGCGGCAGCGCGTCCAGCTGGACGAAGGCGGCCGGGACCATGTAGTCGGGCAGCTGCCCGGCGGCGAAGGAGCGCAGCTCGGCCGGGTCGAGCGGCCGGGTGCCGGTCAGGTAGGCGACCAGCCGCCGACTGCCCGGCCGGTCCTCCCGGACGTCCAGGGCGACCTGGCCGACCTCGGGGTGCCGGGCCAACTGGGCCTCGATCTCGCCGAGTTCGATCCGCAGGCCGCGGATCTTGACCTGCTGGTCGGCCCGTCCGGCGAAGGCGAGTTGGCCGTCCGGGCGGCGGCGGACCAGGTCGCCGGTGCGGTACATCCGGGTCCCGGGGGCGCCGTAGGGGTCGGCGGTGAAGCGTTCGGCGGTCAGGGCGGGGCGGTTGAGGTAGCCCCGGGTCAGGCCCGCTCCGGCGAGGTACAGCTCGCCGGTGGCGCCGACCGGGACGGGGGCGAGGTGACGGTCCAGCACGTAGGCCCGGGTGTTGTGGACCGGGCCGCCGATCGGCGGCAGCGCGCCGGGGGTGGGCTCGGGGCCGAGGTCGGCGGCGGTGGCCGCCACGGTGAACTCGGTCGGCCCGTACATGTTGACCATCCGGAACGGGACGCCCGGGGCGGGCCAGCGGCGCAGCGTGTCGCCGCCGAGGTAGAGCAGGCGCAGGGCCCCGGGTGCTGCGGTCAGGTCGTCGAGCGAGGCCTCCAGCCGGGGGGTCGGCATGAAGCAGGTGGTGATCCCGGCCCCGGCCACCCAGCGGGTCAACGCCTCGGCGTCGTCCAGCAGTTGGTTGTCCGGCAGGACGGCGGTGCCGCCGGCGGCGAGCACCGGCCAGAGCTCCATCACCGAGGCGTCGAAGCCCGGGGTGGCGATCTGACTGGAGCGGTCGGCGGCCGAGAGGCCGTACGCGTCGGCCATCCAGGCGCACAGGTCGCCGAGGCCGGCGTGTTCGCAGACCACGCCCTTGGGGCGGCCGGTGGAGCCGGAGGTGTAGATGACGTACGCGGCGTCCCTGGGGCCGACGGTGACGGCGGGCGCGGTGTCGGGGCCGTCCGGGTGGCCGGGCAGGACCAGTGGTACGTCCGGCAGGCGGTCGGCCAGTTCGGGCCGGGTGACCACCAGGGTCAGGGCGGCGTCCCGGACCAGGAAGGCGAGCCGCTCGGTCGGGTAGGAGGCGTCCAGCGGGACGTACGCGGCGCCGGTCTTGAGGATGGCGAGCAGGGTGGTGACCAGTTCGGTGCCCCGGTCCAGGCAGACGCCGATCAGGGTGCCGGGGGCGGCCCCCTGGGCGATCAGGTGGTGCGCCAACCGGTTGGCCCGGGCGTCGAGTTCGGCGTAGCTGATCTTCTCGGTGCCGTGCTCGAGCGCGGTGGCGGTGGGGGTGCGGCGGGCGTGATCGGCGATCAGCTCGTGCACCGGGAGGGCGGTGGTGGCGGGGACGGTGGTGTCGTTCCAGTCGGTGAGCAGGGTGTGCCGCTCGGCGTCGGTGAGCAGGTCGAGCCGGCTGACCGGCAGGTCCGGGTCGGCGAGGGCGGTCTCCAGCAGGCGGAGGAACTGCCCGAGCAGGCGGGTCACGGTGTCGTGGTCGAGCAGGTCGGTGGCGTAGTCGGCGTTCAGGCGCAGGCCCGCCGGTGCGCCGTCGTGCAGGGTCTCCGCGACGGCCAGGGTGAGGTCGAACTTGGCGGCGCCGGTGCCGGTCCGGACCGGAGCGGAGGTCAGGCCCCGGAAGGCGGCGGCATGGCCCTCGCCGGGCGGCTGGGCGAGCAGCATGATCTGGAACAGCGGGTGCCGGGCCAGGCTGCGGGTCGGGTTGAGCTCCTCGACCAGGCGCTCGAACGGGACGTCCTGATGGGCGTACCCCGCCAGGTCCGACTCCCGGACCCGGTGCAGCAGTTCACGGAAGCTCGGATCACCGGAGACGTCGGTGCGCAGCACCAGCGTGTTGACGAAGAAGCCGACCAGGTCGTCCAGCGCTTCGTCGGTGCGGCCCGCAGTGGCGGAGCCGATCGGGATGTCGGTGCCGACGCCGAGCCGGCAGAGCAGGGCGCCGAGCGCCGCCTGCGCCACCATGTAGGTGGTGGCGTGCTGCTCCCGGGTGAAGGCGAGCAGCCGGGCGTGCAGCTCGGGGCTGCTGGTGGTGCTCGCGGCCGCGCCCCGGAAGGACGGCTTGGCCGGGCGCGGGCGGTCCAGCGGGAGCGGCACCTCGTCCGGGAGGCCGGCCAGCGCCTCGCGCCAGTGGGCGAGTTGCTGACTCAGCAAGCTGTCGGGGTCGTCGTCGGTGCCGAGCAGTTCGTGCTGCCACAGGGTGTAGTCGGCGTACTGGACCGGCAGCGGCAGCCAGTCCGGCGCGGTACCGTCCCGGCGGGCGGCGTAGGCGGTGGCCAGGTCGCGGACCAGCGGGCCGAGCGACCAGCCGTCGCTGGCGATGTGGTGCATCACCAGTAGCAGCACGTGCTCCTGCTCGCCGAGCCGGTAGAGGAAGGGCCGGATCGGCAGGTCGGCGGTCAGGTCGAAGACATGGCCGCAGGCGAGGGCGAGTTCGGCGTCGAGGCGCTGCTCGGCGCAGTCCGCCAGGGTCCAGTGCGGCGCCGTCCCGGCGGGCCGGACCCGCTGCCGGGGTTCACCGTCGATCTCGTGGTACGTGGTGCGCAGCGCCTCGTGGCGGTCGGTCAGATCGGTGAGCGCGAGCTGCAGTGCCCCGGTGTCCAACTCACCGCTCAGGCGCAGCGCGTACGGCAGGTTGTAGGCGGGGCCCGGGCCCTGGATCTGCTCGTGGAACCAGAGCCGGGCCTGGGCGTGCGACAGCGGGACGGTGCTGCCGCGCTCGACCGGGCGCAGGAGGGGGCGGGTGCCGCCGGTCAGGTGGGTCACCAGCTCTGCGACGGTGGGGGCCTCGAACACGGCCTTGATGGTCAGTTCGGCGCCGAGCGCGGTGCGGACCCGGCTGATCAGACGGGTCACCAGCAGGGAGTGGCCGCCCAGGTCGAAGAAGCTGTCGTCGATCGAGACGGCCGGCTGCCCGAGCACCTCGGCGTAGATCGCGCACAGCACCCGCTCGCGCTCGTCCCTGGGCTCCCGGCCCGCCCGGTCGGCCGGGAGCTCGGGGGCGGGCAGGGCGCGGCGGTCGAGCTTGCCGTTGGGCGTCAGCGGCAGCCGGTCGAGCTGCACGAACGCGGCCGGGACCATGTACTGCGGCAGCCACCGGGCGGAGTGCCGGGCGAGTTCGACCGGGTCGAGCGGCCGGTCGGCGGTGAGGTAAGCGACCAGGCGCTTGTCCCCGGGCCGGTCCTCCCGGACCAGCAGCGCGACCTGGCCGACCTCGGGGTGCCGGGCGAGCAAGGCCTCGATCTCGCCGAGTTCGATCCGCAGGCCGCGGATCTTCACCTGTTGGTCGGCCCTTCCGGCGAAGGCGAGTTGGCCGTCGGGACGGAGCCGCACCAGGTCGCCGGTGCGGTACATCCGCTCGCCGGGTGCGCCGCACGGGCAGGCGGTGAAGCGTTCGGCGGTCAGGCCGGGGCGGTTCAGGTAGCCGCGGGCCAGTCCGGCTCCGGCGAGGTACAGCTCGCCGGTGGCGCCGATCGGGACCGGGTTGAGCCGGTCGTCCAGCACGTACACCCGGGTGTTGGCGGCGGGGCGGCCGATCGGCGGCAGCGCGCCCGGGCTCGGCTCCGGGCCGAGGTCGGCGGCGGTGGTGGTGACGGTGAACTCGGTCGGCCCGTACTGGTTGGACATCCGGAACGGGACGCCGGGCGCGGGCCAGCGGCGCAGCACGTCGCCGCCGAGGTAGATCAGTCGCAGTGCACCGGGGTTGGCGGTCAGGTCGTCGAGGGCGGCCTCCATCCGGGGCGTGGGCATGTAGCAGGCGGTGATCCCGGCCTCGGCCACCCACTGGGTCAACGCCTCGGCGTCCTGCAGCAGTTGCGGGGTCGGCAGGCAGGCGGTGCCGCCGGCGCAGAGGATCGACCAGAGCTCCATCACCGAGGAGTCGAAGCCGGGGGTGGCGAGCTGGCTGGAGCGGTCGGCCGCGGTCAGCCCGTACTCGTGGATCATCCAGTCGGTCAGGTTGCTCAGGCCGGCGTGTTCGCAGACCACGCCCTTGGGGCGGCCGGTGGAGCCGGAGGTGTAGATCACGTACGCGGCGTCCCTGGCGCCGACCCGGACCGCAGGTGCGGATTCGGCACCCTGCTGGGTGCCGAACAGGACCTGGACGGTGCCGGGCAGCCGGTCGGCCAGCCCGGGCTGGGTGACCACCAGGGTCAGGGCGGCGTCGGCGGCGATGAAGGCGAGCCGCTCGGCCGGGTAGGAGGCGTCCAGCGGGACGTACGCGGCGCCGGTCTTCAGGATCGCCAACAGGGTGACCACCTGGGCGGTGCCCCGCTCCAGGCAGACCCCGATCAGAGTGCCGGGGGCGGCGCCCTGGGCGATCAGGTGGTGCGCCAACCGGTTGGCCCGGGCGTCGAGTTCGGCGTAGCCGATCCGCTCGCTGCCGCACTCCAGCGCGGTGGCGGTCGGGGTCAGCCGGGCCTGCCGGGCGATCACCTCGTGCACCCGGCGGTCGGCCGGGAACGCGACGGCGGTGTCGTTCCAGTCCACCAGCACGGTCCGGCGCTCGGCCTCGGAGAGCAGGTCGAGCTCGCCGACGGGCCGGGCGGGGTCGTCGAGCGCGGCCTCCAGCAGCCGGAGGAACTGGCCGAGCAGCCGGCTGACGGTGTCCTGGTCGAGCAGCTCGGTCGCGTAGTCGGCGTTCAGCCGCAGACCCGCCGGAGCGCCGTCCTCGAGGGTCTCGGTGACGGCCAGGGTGAGGTCGAACTTCACCGCGTCCGTGCCTACCGGGACGGACGCGGCGGCAAGCCCGGTGAACTCGGGACCCTGGCCGCTGCCGGGCGGCTGGGCCAGCAGCATGATCTGGAACAGCGGGTGCCGGGCCAGGCTGCGGGCGGGGTTGAGCTCCTCGACGATCCGCTCGAACGGGACGTCCTGGTGGGCGAACGCGGCCAGGTCGGACTCCCGTACCCGGGCCACCAGTTCGCCGAAGCCCGGGTCGCCGGAGACGTCGGTGCGCAGCACCAGCGTGTTGACGAAGAAGCCGACCAGGTCGTCCAGGGCCTCGTCGGTGCGCCCGGCGGTGGCGGAGCCGATCGGGATGTCGGTGCCGACGCCGAGCCGGGAGAGCAGGGCGGCCAGGGCGGCCTGCGCGACCATGTAGGTGGTGGCGTGGTGTGCCCGGGTGAAGGCGAGCAGCCGGGCGTGCAGCTCGGGCGAGCTGGTCAGGGTGACCGCCGCGCCCTGGTGGGTGGGCTCGGCCGGGCGGGGGCGGTCCAGCGGGAGCGTGACCTCGTCCGGGAGGCCGGACAGCGCCTCGCGCCAGTGCGCGAGTTGGCGGGAGAGCAGGGCCTCGGGGTCGTCGTCGGTGCCGAGCAGTTCGTGCTGCCAGAGGGTGTAGTCGGCGTACTGGACCGGCAGCGGCTGCCAGTCCGGTGCGGCGCCGTCCCGGCGGGCCCGGTAGGCGGTGGCCAGGTCCTTGGTGAACGGGCCGAGCGACCAGCCGTCGGTGGCGATGTGGTGCAGCACCAGGAGCAGCACGTGCTGCTGTTGGTCCAGTTGGAGCAGGTGGGGCCGGATCGGCAGCTCGGCGGCCAGGTCGAACGGCACGTTGCAGGCCCGGGCCAGCTCGGCGGCGAGATCCGGTTCGGCGCAGCGTCCGAAGAACCAGCCGGGCCTGGCGGCCTCGGCGGCCACGATGCGCTGGCGGGGTTCGCCGTCGACCTCCTGGTAGGTGGTGCGCAGGGTCTCGTGCCGGGCGATCACGTCGTCCAGGGCGAGTTGCAGGGCCGGGCTGTCCAACTCCCCGTGCAGGCGAATCGCGTACGGGAAGTTGTACGCCGTACTGCCCGTCCCCTGGGCCTGCTCGTAGAACCAGAGCCGGGCCTGGGCGGGGGAGAGCGGCACGGCCGCGTCCCGGGCGGTGCGGCGCAGTCCGGGGCGCGAACCGCCTTCGGTGACCAGCTGGTGGACCAGCGCGGCGACGGTGGGGGCCTCGAACACGGCCTTGATGGTCAGCTCGGCGCCCATCACCGTGCGGACCCGGCTGATCAGACGGGTGACCAGCAGGGAGTGGCCGCCCAGGTCGAAGAAGTTCTCGTCGACGCCGACCGACTCCAGGCCGAGCAGATCCGCGAAGACGCCGCAGAGCAGTTCCTCCCGTTCGTTGCGGGGGCTCCGGCCGGCCTGGCGGGTGGGGAGTTCGGGGGCGGGCAGGGCGCGCCGGTCGAGCTTGCCGTTGGGCGTCAGCGGCAGCGCGTCGAGCTGGACGAAGACGGTCGGCACCATGTAGTCCGGCAGCCACTCGCCCGCGTGCCGACGCAGCTCGGCCGGGTCGAGCGGCCGGGTGCCGGTCAGGTAGGCGACCAGATCCTTCCGGCCGCCGGGGCCCTGGTGGAGGTCGACGGCGACCTGGGTGACCTCGGGGTGGCGGGTGAGCAGTGCTTCGATCTCGCCGAGTTCGATCCGCAGGCCGCGGATCTTGACCTGCTGGTCGGCCCGTCCGGCGAAGGCGAGTTGGCCGTCGGGGCGGCGGCGGACCAGGTCGCCGGTGCGGTACATCCGCTCGCCGGGGGCGCCGTACGGGCAGGCGGTGAAGCGTTCGGCGGTCAGGCCGGGGCGGTTCAGGTAGCCGCGGGCCAGTCCTGCTCCGGCGAGGTACAGCTCGCCGGTGGCGCCGACCGGGACGGGGGCGAGGTGCCGGTCCAGTACGTAGAGCCGGGTGTTGTCGTTCGCGCCGCCGATCGGCGGCAGTGCGCCGGGGGTGGGCTCGGGCCCGAGGTCGGCGGCGGTGGCCGCCACGGTGAACTCGGTCGGCCCGTACTGGTTGGAGAGCCGGAACGGCGAGCCGGGTGCGGGCCAGCGGCGCAGCGTGTCGCCGCCGACGTAGACCAGCCGCAGGGCGCCCGGATCGGCCGTCAGCTCGTCAAGTGCGGCCTCCAGCCTGGGAGTCGGCATGAAGCACACCGTGGTGCCGGAGTCGGCGATCCACCGGGTCAGCGCCTCGGCGTCGTCCAGCAGGCGGGTCTCCGGCAGGACGGCGGTGCCACCGGCGGTGAGCACCGGCCAGAGCTCGATCACCGAGGAGTCGAAACCGGGGGTGGAGAGCTGGCTGGCCCGGTCCGCCGGAGTGAAGCCGAACTCCCGGACCTTCCAGGCGCACAGGTCGCTGAGGCCGGCGTGTTCGCAGACCACGCCCTTGGGGCGGCCGGTGGAGCCGGAGGTGTAGATGACGTACGCGGCGTCCCTGGGGCCGACGGTGACGGCGGGCGCGGTGTCGGGGCCGTCCGGCACGCGGTCGAGCAGCACCAGGGCGGCGGAGGTGGCGGGCAGGCGGTCGAGCAGCTCGGGCCGGGTGACCAGCAGCGGCAGCGCGGCGTCCGCGGCGATGAAGGCGAGCCGGTCGGCGGGGTAGGAGGCGTCCAGCGTGACGTACGCGGCGCCGGTCTTGAGGATCGCCAGCAGGGTGACGACCCGGTCGATCCCGCGTTCCAGGCAGAGGCCGACCAGGACTCCCGGGGCGGCCCCTCGGGTGGTCAGGTGGTGGGCCAACCGGTTGGCCCGGGCGTCGAGTTCGGCGTAGTCGATCTTCTCGGTGCCGTGCTCCAGCGCGGTGGCGGTGGGGGTGCGGCGGGCGTGATCGGCGATCAGCTCGTGCACCGGCCGGTCGGTGGTGGCGGGGACGGCGGTGTCGTTCCAGTCGGTGAGCAGGGTGTGCCGCTCGGCCTCGGTGAGCAGGTCGAGCCGGCTGACCGGCAGCTCCGGGTCGGCCAGCGCGGAGTCCAGCAGCCGGAGCAGCTGGTCCAGCAGCCGCCGGACGGTCTCCCCGTCCAGCACCTCGGTCGCGTAGTCGGCGTTCAGCCGCAGCCCGGCCGGGCTGCCCTCGCGGTGGTGCTCGCCGACCGCGAGGGTGAGGTCGAACTTGACCGCGTCGGTGCCCACCGGGACTGCTGTGGTGGAGAGTTCGGCGAAGTCCGGGCCCCCGCCGGTGCCGTCGCCCGCCTGCTGGGCGAGCAGCATGATCTGGAACAGCGGGTGCCGGGCCAGGCTGCGGGCGGGGTTGAGCTCCTCGACCAGGCGCTCGAACGGGACGTCCTGGTGGGCGAAGGCCGCCAGGTCCGACTCCCGGACCCGGCCGACCAGTTCGCGGAACCCGGGGTCGCCGGAGAGGTCGGTGCGCAGCACCAGGGTGTTGACGAAGAAGCCGACCAGGTCGTCCAGCGCTTCGTCGGTGCGGCCCGCGGTGGCGGAGCCGATCGGGATGTCCGTGCCCGCGCCGAGCCGGGACATCAGGGTGGCCAGGGCCGCCTGCACCACCATGAAGACGGTGGCCTGCTGGGCCCGGGCGAAGGCGAGCAGCCGGGCATGCAGCTCGGGCGAGCTGACGGCGGAGACGGCGGTGCCCTTGTGCGAGGGCTCGGCCGGGCGGGGGCGGTCCAGCGGGAGGGCGACCTCGTCCGGCAGGTCGGCCAGCGCCTCGCGCCAGTGGGCGAGTTGCTGGCTGAGCAGGCTGTCGGGGTCGTCGTCGGTGCCGAGCAGTTCGTGCTGCCAGAGGGTGTAGTCGGCGTACTGGACCGGCAGCGGCTCCCAGTCCGGCTCGGTGCCCCGGCGGCGGGCCCGGTAGGCGGCGGCCAGGTCGCGGACCAGCGGGCCCAGCGACCAGCCGTCGGTGGCGATGTGGTGCATCACCAGCAGCAGCACGTGCTCCTGCTCGCCGAGGCGGAACAGGAACGGCCGGATCGGCAGGTCGGCGGTCAGGTCGAAGGCGAGGTTGCAGGCCCGGGCCAGGGCGGCGGTGAGCTCCGGCTCGGTGCAGTCGGTGACGGTCCACTCGGGGACGACGTCCTCGGTCGGCAGCACCCGCTGGAACGGCTGTCCGTCGGCCTCGCCGTAGGTGGTGCGCAGCGCCTCGTGGCGGCCGGTGACGTCGGTCAGGGCCAGCCGCAGCGCCTCGGGGTCCAACTCACCGCTGAGGCGCAGCGCGTAGGGCAGGTTGTAGGCCGAGCTGGTGCCCGCGATCTGCTCGTAGAACCAGAGGCGGGTCTGCGCGTAGGAGAGCGGGATCACGAGGAGACCTCCTTGGTGCGGGCGCGGAGGGCCGGCCGGGCGCGGACGGCGGTGGTCAGACGGCCGGTCAGCTCGGCGACGGTGGGCGCCTCGAACACCGCCTTGATGGTCAGTTCGGCGCTCATCACCGAGCGGACCCGGCTGATCAGACGGGTCACCAGCAGGGAGTGGCCGCCGAGTTCGAAGAAGTTGTCGTCGATGCCGACGGTCTCCAGGCAGAGGATCTCGGCGAACAGGCCGCAGAGCTTCTCCTCCCGCTCGTCGCGCGGGGCCCGGCCGACCGGGCGCTGGGTCAGGTCGGGGGCGGGCAGGGCGCGGCGGTCCAGCTTGCCGGTCGGGGTCATCGGCAGCGCGTCCAGCAGGACGACGGCCGAGGGGACCATGTACTCCGGCAGCCGTTCGGCGACGAAGGCGCGGACGGCGGCCGGGTCGACCGGGCGGTCCGTGACCACGTACGCGACCAGGCGCTTGTCGCCGGGGTTGTCCTCGCGGACCACCACCGCCGACTGGCTGACGCCGGCGAACCGGCCGATGGCGGTGCGGACTTCGCCGGGTTCGACCCGGAAGCCGCGGATCTTGACCTGGTCGTCGGCGCGGCCGAGGAATTCCAGGGTGCCGTCGGGGAGCCAGCGGACCAGGTCGCCGGTGCGGTACATCCGGGCGCCGGGTTCGGCGTAGGGGTTGGCGACGAAGCGTTCGGCGGTGAGGGCGGGTTGGGCGGTGTAGCCGTGGGCCAGGCCGAGGCCGGACATGTACAGCTCGCCCGTGACACCGGGGGCGACCAGCCCGAGGTGGGCGTCCAGGACCCAGAGCTGCTTGCCGTTCAGCGGGCGGCCGACCGGGATGCTCGGGCGGCGGGCGTCGTCGGCGGTGACGTGGTGGGCCACGGTGAAGATCATCGACTCGGCGGGGGAGTAGCCGTTCACCAGCCGGATCTGCGGGAAGTCGGTGACCAGGCGCATCACATGGGCCATCGAGGCGGCCTCGCCACCGGTCATCACCTGGCGCAGGCCGGCGAAGACCTGCGGGTACTCGTCCAGCAGGAAGTTGAGCAGACTGGCGGAGACGTGCAGCGTGGTGACGGCGTGTTCGCGGACCAGGGCGGCGATCACGGTGGGCTCGGGGCGCTGGCCGGGCTGAAGGACGCAGACCCCGCCGGAGAGCAGCGGGCTGAACAGCTCCAGCGCGAAGGCGTCCCAGGAGATCGGGGAGCACTGGAGCCAGACCTGGCCGGGGTCCAGAGCCGCGAAGTCCTGGCCGAGCAGGGTGCCGACGACGGCCCGGTGCGGCGAGACCACGCCCTTGGGGGTGCCGGTGGAGCCGGAGGTGAACATCAGGCAGGCGGCGTCCAGCGGCCCGGCGATCGGGGGCAGCGGGGTGGTGGGCAGGGCGGGCAGGCGGTCCGTCAGCACCTCGGGCCCGATCAGCCGGCCGGCCAGGGCGGAGTGGGTGACCACCAGTCGGGCCCGGGTGTGGTCGAGCACCGTGTTGATCCGCTCGACCGGGAACTCGGGGTCGAGCATGGTGTAGGTGCCGCCGGCCTTGAGCACGGCCAGTACCGCGACCACGAGTTGGACCGAGCGTTCCAGGTGGATCCCGGCGACGTCGCCGCGTTGTAGACCCTCGGCGACCAGGTGGTGGGCGAGCTGGGTGGAGCGTTCGTTCAGCTCGCGGTAGCTGACCCGCTGGTCGCCGAAGACCAGGGCGGTGGCGTCGGGGGCGCGGTCGGCCTGCTCGGCGAAGAGCTCGTGCACCGTCCGCTCGGTCGGCACCCGGGCGGGCGCGCCGGCCCACTCCAGCGCCAGCGTCCGCCGCTCCGCCGCCGACAGCACGTCGACCAGACCGATCGGCAGCTCCGGCGCGGCCAGCGCGCCCTCCAGCAGTCGGACCAGCCGGGCCGCCAACTCCTCCACGGTGTCCCGGTCGTAGAGGTCGGAGGCGTAGTCCACGTTGATCCGCAGCCCGGCCGGAGCGCCCTGCTCGCGGCGCTCGGTGACGGCCACCGTCAGGTCGAACTTGACCGTGTCGACGCCCGCCGGGACGATCTCCGCCGCCAGTCCGGGGATCACCAGCTCGGCGGCGCTGTTGTTCTGCACCACCAGCATGATCTGGAACAGCGGGTGCCGGGCCAGCGTGCGGACCGGGTTGAGCTCCTCCACCAGCCGCTCGAACGGGACGTCCTGGTTGGCGTACGCGTCCAGGTCGGACTCCCGGACCCGGGCCACCAGTTCGCGGAAGCCGGGGTCGCCGGAGACGTCGGTGCGCAGCAGCAGGGTGTTGACGAAGAAGCCGACCAGGTCGTCGGCGGCCTCGTCCACCCGGCCGGCCACCGGGGTGCCGAGCGGGATGTCGGTGCCACCGCCGAGCCGGGAGAGCAGGGCGGCCAGCCCGGCCTGGAGCACCATGAAGAGGGTGGCCTGGTGCTCCCGGGCGAAGCTGAGCAGTCTGCTGTGCAGCTCGGCCCCGACGCTGATGGTGACGCCGTCGCCGAGGTTGGTCGGCGCGGCCGGTCGCGGGCGGTCCAGCGGGACGGTCAACTCCTCCGGCAGGTCGGCCAGTGCCGAGCGCCAGAAGGCGAGTTGCTGGGCGATCAGGCTGCCCGGGTCGTCCGCCGCACCGAGCAGCTCCTGCTGCCAGACGGTGTAGTCGGCGTACTGGACCGGCAGCGGCAGCCAGTCGGGGGCGTCGCCGGTGGTGCTCCGGGCCGCGTACGCGGTGCCCAGGTCGCGGACCAGCGGGCCCATCGACCAGCCGTCGCTGGCGATGTGGTGCAGCACCAGCAGCAGCACGTGCTCCTGCGGGTCCAGCTCGAACAGGTGCACCCGCAGCGGCGGTTGGGCCGAGAGGTCGAAGCCCTGGTTGGCCGCCCCGGCGATCAGGCCGGGCAGCTCGGCCTCGGTGACCGGCAGCTGCTGCCACGGGACCTCGACCTCGGCCGGGTCCAGCACCCGCTGGTACGGCTCACCGGCCCACTCCTGGAAGACGGTGCGCAGCACCTCGTGCCGGGCCACCACGTCCGAGACCGCGGCCTGCAGCGCCCGGGCGTCCAGCGCCCCGCGCAGCCGGATCGTGACCGGGACGTTGTAGGCCGAGCCCTGGCCCTCCAACTGGCCGAGGAACCAGAGCCGTTGCTGGGCGAAGGAGAGCGGGAGCCGCTCCGGCCTGGCCACCGCGCGCAGCGCCGGGCGGGCGTGCTGGGCCCGGTCGACCCGCTTGCCGAGCCGGGCCACGGTCGGCGCCTGGAACAGGTCCCGGATGCCGATCTCGACGCCGAGCACCGAGCGGAGCCGGCTGACCAGCCGGGTGACCAGCAGGGAGTGGCCGCCGAGGTCGAAGAAGTCGTCGTCGATGCCGACCGACTCCAGGCCGAGGATCTCGGCGAACAGGCCGCAGAGCAACTCCTCCTGGGCGTTCCGGGGTTCACGTCCCTGCGGTCGGTGCGAGTGGTCGGGGGCGGGCAGCGCGCGGCGGTCCAGCTTGCCGGTCGGGGTGATCGGCAGCGCGTCCAGGAAGACCACCGCCGAGGGCACCATGTACTCGGGCAGCAGGCCCGCGACGTGGGTGCGCAGCGCGGCCGCGTCGACCTGGAGTGCCTCGGGGGTGCCGTCGGTGACCACGTAGGCGACCAGCCGCTTGTCACCGGGCCGGTCCTCGCGGACCACCACCGCGGCCTGGCCGACCCCGGGGTAGCCGGCCAGGGTGGCCCTGACCTCGCCGGGTTCGACCCGGAAGCCGCGGATCTTGACCTGGTCGTCGGCCCGGCCGAGGAACTCCAGGATGCCGTCGCCGCGCCAGCGCACCAGGTCGCCGGTGCGGTACATCCGGCTCCCCGGGGCGTCGTACGGGCAGGCGACGAAGCGCTCGGCGGTCAGCGCGGCCTGGCCGGCGTAGCCGTGCGCCAGGCCGACGCCGGACATGTAGAGCTCGCCGATGACGCCGGGGGCGACCAGGCCGAGGCCCTCGTCCAGGACGTAGAGGCGCTTGTTGCCGAGCGGGCGGCCGACCGGGATGGACGGGCGGGTGCCGTCGGCCGGGGTGATCTCGTGCGAGACCGTGAAGATCATCGACTCGGCGGGCGAGTAGCCGTTCACCAGGCGGAGCCTGGGGAAGCGGTGGACCAGGCGCATCACGTGCGGGATGGAGGCGGCCTCGCCGCCGGTCATCACCTGGCGCAGCTCGGTGAACACCTGCGGGTACTCGTCCAGCAGGAAGTTGAGCAGGCTGGCGGACACGTGCAGCGAGGTGACCCGGTGCCGGACCACCAGTTCGGCGATCACGGCCGGCTCGGGGCGCTGGCCGGGCTGGAGCACGCAGACCCCGCCGGACATCAGCGGGCCGAACAGCTCCAGCGCGAAGGCGTCCCAGGAGACCGGGGCGCACTGGAGCCAGACCTGGGCCCGGTCGAAGTCCACGAAGCCCTGGCCGACCAGGGTGCCGACGATGGCCCGGTGCGGGGAGACCACGCCCTTGGGGACGCCGGTGGAGCCGGAGGTGAACATCACGCAGGCGGCGTCGCCGGGGTCGGCCAGGCCGGTCAGGCCGGTGACGGGGTGACGGGCGATCAGCCCGGCCTCGGTGTCCAGGGCCAGCTCGCGGTGGCCGCCGGTGAGGCGTCCGGCCAGCTCCTCGACCGTGAGCAGCAAGCGGGCGTCGGTGTGGGTCAGCACGGTGGCGATCCGCTCGACCGGGAAGTCCGGGTCGAGCATGGTGTAGGTGCCGCCGGCCTTGAGCACGGCCAGCACCGCGACGACCAGCTGGACCGAACGCTCCAGGTAGACCCCGGCCACGTCGCCGCGCCCGAAGCCGCCGGCCACCAGGTGGTGCGCCAGCTGGATCGAGCGCTCGTTCAACTCCCGGTAGCTGACCTGCTGGTCGCCGAAGACCAGGGCGGTCGCGTCCGGCTGCCGGGCCGCCTGCTGCTCGAACAGCTCGTGCACGCAGCGGTCGGCCGGGAACTCGGTCTCGGTGTCGTTCCAGTCCACCAGCAGCGCCTGCCGCTCGTCGCCGGAGAGGATCTCCAGCCGGCCCACCGGGACGTCCGGCTCGGCGAGCTGACCCTCCAGCAGCCGGACCAGCCGGTCCAGGATCACCTCGACCGTGGCCCGGTCGAACAGGTCGGTGGCGTACTCCGCCATCGCCCGGATGCCGGCCGGCTCGCGGTCGGGCCCGAAGGTCTCGGTGAAGCCGAGGGTCAGGTCGAACTTGGCGGTGTCGGTGGTGACCGGTGCGATCTCGGTGTCCAGGCCGGGCAGCCGCAGCTTGGCCTCGGCGTTGTTCTGCACCACCAGCATCACCTGGAACAGCGGGTGCCGGGAGAGCGTGCGGACCGGGTTCAGCTCCTCCACCAGCCGCTCGAACGGGACGTCCTGGTGGGCGTAGGCGTCCAGGTCGCTCTCCTTCACCCGGGCCACCAGCTGGCGGAAGGTCGGGTCACCGGTGAGGTCGGTGCGGAGCACCAGGGTGTTGACGAAGAAGCCGACCAGCTCCTCCAGCGCGTCGTCGGTACGGCCGGCGGTCGGGGTGCCGAGCGGGATGTCGGTGCCCGCACCGAGCCGGGTGAGCAGCCCGGCCAGCGCCGCCTGCATCACCATGAAGAGGGTGGCGTTGTTCTCCCGGGCGAAGGCCAGCAGCCGGCGGTGCAGCCCCTGGCCGAGCCGGGCGGTGGTGACCTGGCCCTGGTTGGTCGGCAGCGCGGGACGGCTGCGGTCCGCGGGGAGCGCGATCTCCTCCGGCAGATCGGCCAGCGCCTGGCGCCAGAAGGCGAGTTGCTGGGAGAGCAGGCTGTCCGGGTCGTCGGCGGAGCCGAGCAGGTCCTGCTGCCAGAGGGTGTAGTCGACGTACTGCACCGGCAGCGGCTCCCACTGCGGGGCGGACCCGTCGCAGCGCGCACCGTACGCGGTGGCCAGGTCGCGCATCACCGGGCCGAGCGACCAGCCGTCGCTGGCGATGTGGTGCATCACCAGCAGCAGCACGTGCTCCTCGGGGGCGATGGCGAAGATGTGGGCCCGGATCGGGAGTTCGACCATCAGGTCGAAGGAGTGCCGGGAGGCCAGGTCGAGTTCGAGCGGCAGCTCGTCCGGCTCGGTGTCCAGCACCGTCACCATCGGCCGGGCCACCCCGGGGGCGACCACCCGCTGGTAGGGCTCGCCGTCCACCTCCAGGAAGACGGTGCGCAGCGCCTCGTGCCGGGCCACCACGTCGGAGACCGCGCTGTGCAGCGCCTCGACGTCCAGCCGGCCGCGCAGCCGGATGGTGTGGGCGACGTTGTACGTACTGTTCGGCCCCTCCAGCTTGTTGAGGAACCAGAGCCTGCGCTGTGCGTACGACAGCGGGATCTCTTCGGGACGCTCCATGACGTAGGACCCCTTTCGCGCCCCACGGGCGCCACGGATTCGCTCGGCGAGGCGCCGCACGGTGGGCGCCTCGAACAGGTCTCGGACAGTCAGCTCGACGCCTGCGGCGGAGCGGATGCGGGCGATCAGGCGGGCGGCCAGCAGGGAGTGGCCGCCGAGTTCGAAGAAGTCGTCGTCGATCCCGGCCCGGTCGAAGCCGAGGATCTCGGCGAACAGGTCGCAGAGTTCGGCCTCCTGCGCGTTCCGGGGCGGGCGCCCGGTCTCGCGCGGGGTGTGGTCGGGGGCGGGCAGGGCCCGGCGGTCGAGCTTGCCGGTCGGGGTGAGCGGCAGCGCGTCCAGCAGGACGACGGCCGAGGGGACCATGTACTCGGGGAGCCGTTCGGCGACGAAGGCGCGCAGCGCAGTCGGGTCGACCGGGCGGTCGGTGACGATGTACCCGACCAGGCGCTTGTCGCCCGGGGTGTCCTCGCGGACCACGGCGGCGGCCTGCCGGACGCCCTCGTGCGCGGTCAACGCGGCCTGCACTTCGCCGGGTTCGACCCGGAAGCCGCGGATCTTGACCTGGTCGTCGGCGCGGCCGAGGAATTCCAGGGTGCCGTCGGGGAGCCAGCGGACCAGGTCGCCGGTGCGGTACATCCGGGCGCCGGGTTCGGCGTACGGGTTGGCGACGAAGCGTTCGGCGGTGAGGGCGGGTTGGGCGGTGTAGCCGTGGGCCAGGCCGAGGCCGGACATGTACAGCTCGCCGGTCACACCGGGCGGGAGGAGCGACAACTCGTGGTCCAGCACCCAGAGCTGCTTGCCGTTGAGGGCCCGGCCGACCGGGATGGTGCTGCGGGCGGCGTCCTCGGCAGTGATCCGGTGGGCCACGGTGAAGATCATCGACTCGGCGGGCGAGTAGCCGTTCACCAGGCGCAACCCGGGGTGGCGGCGGACCAGTTCGAGCACATGGGCGGTCGAGGCGGCCTCGCCGCCGGTCATCACCTGGCGCAGGCCGGCGAAGGTCTGCGGGTACTCGTCCAGCAGGAAGTTGAGCAGGCTGGCGGAGACGTGCAGGGAGGTGACGGCGTGTTCGCGGACCAGGGCGGCGATCAGAGCGGGTTCGGGTCGCTGCCCGGGCTGGAGCACGCAGGTGCCGCCGGAGAGCAGCGGGCTGAACAGCTCCAGCGCGAAGGCGTCCCAGGAGACGGGGGAGCACTGGAGCCAGGTCTGCTCCGGGGAGAGGTCGGCGAAGTCCTGGCCGAGCAGGGTGCCGACGACGGCCCGGTGCGGGGAGAGGACTCCTTTCGGGGCACCGGTGGAGCCGGAGGTGAACATCAGGCAGGCGGCGTCCAGAGGTCCGGCGATCGGGGGCAGTGCGGTGGCGGGGTGCTGCGCGGCCGGCTCGATCAGGATCTCGTCGGCGGTGAGCCGCCCGGCCAGCGCGGCCCGGGTGACGACCCGTCGGGTATGGGTGAGCAGGGAGTTGAGGCGCTCGACCGGGAACTCGGGGTCGAGCACGGTGTAGGTGCCGCCGGCCTTGAGCACGGCCAGCACCGCGACCACGAGTTGGACCGAGCGTTCCAGGTAGATCCCGGCGACGTCGCCGCGTCGGAGGCCCTCGGCGACCAGGTGGTGGGCGAGCTGGGTGGAGCGCTCGTTCAACTCCCGGTAGCTGACCCGCTGGTCGCCGAAGACCAGGGCGGTGGCGTCGGGAGCGCGGTCGGCCTGCTCGGCGAAGAGCTCGTGCACCGTCCGCTCGGTCGGCACCCGGGCGGGCGCACCGGCCCACTCCAGCGCCAGCGTCCGCCGCTCCGCCGCCGACAGCAGGTCCAGCCGGCCCACCGGCAGGTCGGGCTCGGCCAGCGCCGCCTCGATCAGGCGGAACAGCCGCTCGGTCAGCGCGGCCACCGACTCCCGGTCGAGCAGGTCGGTGGCGTACTTCATCAGCACGCCGATGCCCTCGCCCGCCGGGCCCTCCGCCAGCTCCACGATCAGGTCGAACTTGGCCACGTCCAGGTCGATGACCTCGGTCTCGGCCGTCAGGCCGGGGAAGTCGGCAGGCAGTTCGGGGCTGTTCTGGAGCACCAGCATCACCTGGAACAGCGGGTGCCGGGCCAGGCTACGGGCCGGGTTGAGCTCCTCCACCAGCCGCTCGAACGGCAGGTCCTGGTGGGCGAAGGCGTCCAGGTCGGCCGCCCGGACCCGGGCCACCAGCTCGCGGAAGCTCGGCGCCCCCGACAGGTCGGTCCGCAGCACCAGGGTGTTGACGAAGAACCCGACCAGCTCCTCCAGGTCCTGGTCGGTCCGCCCCGCCACCGGCGTACCGAGCGGCACGTCGGTGCTCCCGGTCAGCCGGGACAGCAGCGCGGCCAGCGCGGCCTGGACCACCATGAACAGCGTGGCCTCGCTGCCCCGGGCGAACTCGGCCAGCCGGGCGCTCAGTTCGGCGCCGATCCGGGTCGCCAGCACCTCGCCCCGGTAGGACGGCGAAGCCGGGCGGACCCGGTCGGTCGGGACGGTCAACTCCTCCGGCAGACCGGCCAGCGTCTCGCGCCAGAACGCGAGTTGCCGGGCGGTCAGACTGTCGGGGTCGTCCGCCGCACCGAGCAGCTCCTGCTGCCAGAGGGTGTAGTCGGAGTACTGCACCGGCAGCGACTCCCACCCGGGCGCCGCCCCAGCGGTGCGGGCCCGGTAGGCGGCCGCCAGGTCCCGCAGCAGCGGGCCCAGCGACCAGCCGTCGGCCGCGATGTGGTGCAGCACCAGCAGCAGCGTGTGGTCCTCCGGACCGGCCCGGAACAGCTGGGCCCGGAGCGGGAGTTCGGCCGCCAGGTCGAAGCCGTGCGAGGCGGCGGCGGTGACGGCCCCGGCGGTGTACGGCGCCTCCGCCCAGGGCACCTCGGGCTGCTGCAGCACCTGCTGCCAGGGGCTGCCCTCCCGCTCCTGGTACACGGTGCGCAGAGCTTCGTGGCGGTCGGCCAGGTCGCCGACCGCGGCCCGCAGCGCCTCCCGGTCGAGCGGGCCGCGCAGTCGGACGGTGAGCGGGACGTTGTAGGTCGGGCTGGGCCCCTCGACCTGGTTGAGGAACCAGAGGCGGGCCTGCGCAAAGGACAGCGGAATCATTTAGGCCTCCCGGAGCCAGGGCATTCGACCTCTCTTGGTCCCGCCCCAATGCGGATGAATGACGGTCAGGAACTCTTGGCGTACGGGCTGCCGGAGGTCAGGCCTGCGGGCCGCAGATCGGTCCAGTTCTCCTCGATGTACGCGAGGCAGGCGGCCCGGGGGGCGGCGGCCTTCACGGTGTCCCAACCGGCCGGGACGTCGATGCCGGCGGGCCAGAGGGAGTGCTGATTCTCGTGGTTGACCAGGACCAGGAACTGCCCGTCCTCGTTCTCGAAGGGATTGCTCATGATGTCCTCCTGGGAATTGTCGAAGCTGTTTCCGGGACAAACGCTAGGGGCGTTTCCGGGGCTTTCGGGGAAGTGTTCCGGGCAGTTGACCGGCAGTTTCCGAGCACATCTGGGCGCAGGGCTCAGCGCAGCGCGGGGGTGCGCCGGACCGCGCACGCCTCGGCCAGCCGGAGCGCCACCGGCAGCAGCCGGTCCAGCGTGGGCGGGCCGAACACCGAGAGGCCGACCGGGAGTTCGCGGAAGTGGCCGACCGGCAGCGAGATGTTCGGGTACCCGGCCAGCGCGGCGGGGGTGGAGCTGCCGGGGGTGCCGGGGTCGCCGAGCTCGTAGTCGATGACGGGCGCCGGCTCGTTGGTGGCGGCCAGTACGGCCTGTACGCCGTAGCGGCGCATGGTGCGGTCGATCAGCCGGCGGGCCTGCTCGCGCGAGCTCTGCCGGGCCAGCCCGGCCTTCTCCCGCTCGGCCTCGCCGATCAACTGGGCCTGCTCGAACAGGTCCTGGTCGAAGAGCGAGAGCTCCACCGGGTCGGCCCGGTTGCCCTCGATCAGCTCGGCCAGGGTCTGCGGCCCGCCGGGGCGGCCGCGCAGGTACGCCTCCAGGCCCGGCCGGAACTCCGCGTACATCGCCAACAGGCCGTCCTCGACCGTCTGTTGCTCCAGCGCCAGCTCGATCGGCACCACCGCGACCCCGGCGGAGCGCAGCGCCTGCACGGCCCCGTCCAGCACGGCGTCCACCGCGCCGGGCATCCGGGGCACCCGCCAGAGCCCGATCCGGAGCATCGCCGGGTCCGGTTCGGCGGGCGCCCGCCCGCTCAGCGCCGCCATCGCGAGCGCGGCGTCGGCGAGCCGGGCGGCCAGCACGCCCACCGTGTCCTGCACCGGGGAGATCGGCACGATGCCGTCCAGCGGCAGCAGGCCGGTCTCGGGCTTGACCCCGACCACCCCGCAGAGCCCGGCCGGGCCGACGATCGACCCGTCCGTCTCGGTGCCGAGCGCCAGCGGGGCCATCCCGGTGGCGACCGCGACCGCCGAGCCGGCCGAGGAGCCGCCGGGGCTGCGGTCCAGCCGGTACGGGTTGCGGGTCTGGCCGCCCGCACCGGACCAGCCCTCGGTGGCCTGGGTGGAGCGGAAGTTGGACCACTCGGAGAGGTTGGTCTTGCCGAGCACCACCGCGCCCGCCGCCCGCAGCCGGGTGACGATCGCGGCGTCCCGCCGGGGCGGGTGCCCGGCCAGCAGGCGGGAGCCCGCCGTGCCGGCCAGGCCCGCGGTGTCGATGTTGTCCTTGACCAGGACCGGGATGCCGTCCAGCGGGCCGCGCTCGGCCCCGGCGGCGTACCGGCGGTCGGCCTGGGCGGCCTGCTCCAGCGCGGTGTCGTCCACCGCGAGCACCGCCCGCACCAGCGGGTCGACCAGCTCGATCCGGTCCAGGCAGCGCCGGGTGAGCGAGACGCTGGTCAGCCGGCCCTCTCGCAACTGGCGGTGCAGTTCCGGGAGTTCGGGGAAGGTCGAGGTGCTGCGGTCCAGGTGCTCGGTGTCAGTCAAGGCGGACACCCCGCAGGCTCGGCGCCCCGACCGTGATCAGCGCGGCGGCGACGGCGAAGGCGGCGAAGACCGCCATCGCGGTGGTGAAGCCGAGCAGCGTCACCATGGTGCCGACGGCCACGTTGGCCAGCGGGGCGCAGGCGAAGATGGCCAGCGAGAGCACCGACATCACCCGGCCGCGCATCGCGGGCTCGGTCCAGCGCTGCGCCATCGACACCAGCACCAGGCCGAACTGACCGGTCACCAGGCCGAGCACGCCGTAGAGCACCATGCCCAGCGGGAGCGAGTCGATGAAGGCCATCGCGGTGAGGCAGACCGCCGAGGCGGTGACCCCGAGCACCAGCACCAGCCCGCCGCGCCGGCCGGGCGGCCAGGTCATGGTGACCACCGAGCTGGCCACCGCGCCGACGGTGTAGGCGGTGAGCAGCAGGCCCGCGCCGGTGGCGCCCGCGTCGAGCCGGTTGGAGAGCAGCACCAGGCCGATGTTGACCGGCGGGGCGCAGGCCAGCTCGGTCAGCGCGATCACCAGGATCACCAGCCGGATCCGGCGCTCCTTGCGCAGGTAGCGCAGCCCGTCCAGCAGCATCTCCTTGAACGGCGGCTTCTCGCCGGCGGGGGCGGGCGGGGCGACCGGCTCCCGGGTGTAGCGGACCCGGGCGGAGGCGAAGGCGGAGAGCAGGAAGCTGACCGCGTTGGCCACGGCCACCAGCGGCACGCCGCCGAGCGCGATCAGCCAGGCGCCGATCGGTCCGCCGGCCGCCTGTCCGCCCCGGATGCCGAAGACGAACAGCGCGTTGCCCCGGACCAGGTCCTTGTCGGCCAGGATCAGCGGCTTCACCGAGCCCGAGGCGGGGATGAAGAAGGCGCTGATGAAGGCGAGCAGCAGTGCGGCGCCGAGCAGGATCGGCACCGAGGGGGTGCTCAGGCTGACCGCCAGCGCGGCGGCCAGCATCACCCCGCCGCGCAGCACGTCGGTGATCACCATCACCCGGCGCGGTCCGCTCCGGTCGGCGATCACCCCGCCGCCGAGCAGGCCGATCAGCCGGGGCAGGCTGGCCAGCATCAGCACGGTGCCGGTCATCGCCGGACTGACGTCCCGGATCAGGGTCCAGGTCAGGGCCACGTACCAGGCGGAGTCGCCGAGTTGGGACAGGCTCATGGCCCCGGTGAAGGACAGGTAGTTCAGGCCGAGCGGGCCGTCGGCGCGCTTGGGCACCGGCTCGTTCTCGGTGCGTGGCAAGGTGTCAGCCATGGTGGACAACCTCCGGGAGTCGGTGGAACGGCGTCGCGGCGACCGGCGACGGCCACACGTCCTCGGGGCCGAGGGCGGCGGGGGTGTACTTGCCGAGCGAGCTGATCAGCAGCCGCAGTTCGAGGGCCAGGCACTCCACCAGCCGGGTCAGGCCGGTCTCCGGGTCCTCGTCGGTCGCCAGCAGCGCGGCCCGGCCCAGCCCGGCGGCGGTGGCACCGAGCGCCAGGCTCTTGACCACCCGGCTGCCCTCCCAGAACCGGCCGGAGGCGAGCAGGCAGTCGGCCCGGGGGCCGATCCTGGCCAGGCACTCGCCGAGCGGCAGCCCGGCGTGCGCCAGGGTGGCGACCGGCGCCCAGCCGGTGCCGCCCTCGGCGCCGTCCACGGTGACCGAGTCGGCCCCGGCGGTCCAGGCGATGTCGGCGGCGAGGGCCACGTCGCGGCCGGGGTGGAGCTTCACCCAGACCTTGGCCCGGGGGTAGTTGTTGCGCATCAGCCGGATCTGCTGCCGGAGGATCTCCTCGGTGAAGGTGCCCGGGCTGCTGCACCGCAGCACCCGGTCGGCGTCCGGGCCGAACACCTCGTCCAGGGCGTACTGTTCGTCCACCCTGGCGGCTGCGGCCCGGTCCAGCACCGTCATCCCGCCCAGGCCGGGCTTGGCACCCTGACCGACCTTCAGCTCGAACGCCAGTCGGCCGCTCTCCAGCAGCGGCCGGGCGGCGGGGTCGCTGTAGACCAGGTTCCACACCTCAGCGTCGGCGTCCTCGGTGCTCTGCTGCACCGCCACCCCGCCCAGCCCGTCCGGGAGTTCGTCCAGGTAGGCGGTGATCCGGCCGAGCGCGGTGCGCCGGGTCCGCTCGCCGCCGCGGCCGTAGCCGGTCATCGGCACGATGTTCTCGCCGATCACCATCGGGAGGCCGAGCCGCCCGGCCTGGCGGCTGGCCGCCAGCACCTGGTCGGTACCGGCGGCCCGGGTGGAGCCGAAGGCGGAGAGGTAGAGCGGCAGGGTGGAGCGCAGCCCGCCGATCACGGTGTCCAGCGCGACGTCGGTGTGCAGCGGCTCCCGGCCCAGCTCGATCAGCTTCTCCAGCCGCTGCGGCATGAACACCGGCGGGGTGATCCGCAGTTGGTCGAGCGGGTCGTCGGAGCGGACCGGCTCGGCGCCGAACAGGGTGTGGCCGTAGTGGGCGTCCGCGGGGAAGGCGGCGGCCGCGCCGAGCCTGGCCCGCTCGCGCACCGCCTGCTCCGGGAAGCCCCGGGTGCGCAGGCCGCTCACGGGGACACCACCCCGGGCAGCTTGGGGAAGGCGTTGGCCTGCCAGGCGCTGTCGAGCCCGGCCAGGTAGCGGGTGAACCGCTCGACCCCGATGCCGAAGCCGGCGCTGGCCGGGATGCCCTCGCGGACCAGCTTGAGGTACCAGCCGTACTTGGCCGGGTTCTCGCCGGTCTCCCGCATCCGGGTGACGATCCGGGTGTAGTCGTACTCCCGCTCGCTGCCGCTGCACAGCTCGCCGTAGCCCTCGGGCGCCAGCAGGTCGAAGTTCCGCAGCACGCCCGGGTCCTGGGCGCTCTCGCGGTCGTAGAAGCCGCGCGAGCCCTTGGGGTAGTCGGTGACGAAGAACGGCTGCGCGGAGCGGGCGGAGAGCAGCGCCTCGCCCTCCCAGTCGATCTCGGCGTCCGGGTTCTGCGGGTGGCCCAGGCCGATCAGCTCGGCCACCGCCTCGGCGTGGGTGCGGCGGCCGAAGGCCTGCTCCAACAGGGCGGTGAAGACCGAGGTGTCCCGGCCCAGTGCCTCGAACGCCTCGGGCAGGCCGGTGACCACCCGGGAGACGATGTGCCGGACCAGCTCCTCCAGCACGGCGGTGATCTGGTCCCGCGAGGCGCCGGCCATCTCCACGTCGATCTGGTGGAACTCGGCCAGGTGGCGGCTGGTGCTGGCGGTCTCCAGCGGCTCCAGCCGGACGTTCGGCGCGATGCAGAAGATCTTCGGGAAGGCCAGCAGCGAGGCCTGCTTGTAGAGGATCGCACTGGTCATCAACTTGTACTTGTGGCCGTAGAAGTCGACGTCCACCTGCTTGGAGCCGCGCCCGCCGGGGTCGGTGACCGGGCCGATGACCGGCGGCATCATCTCGGCGAACCCGGCGCCGGTGAGGTACTCCCGGGCCGCGGCCAGCATCTGCTGCTGGAGCCGGAGCACCGTGCGGGTGGTGGGCGAGGTGAGGTGCTCGCGCGGGTCGGCCGGGGGGAGCAGCAGCCCCCGGGTGGTCGGGGCGTCGGCGGTGGTGGTCATCGGGCGTACTCCTTCTGCGGGGCGGGGGTGGTGGCCTTCTGCGGTGCAGGGGCGGTGAGTCGGCGGAGGTCGGCGGTCTCGACGGCGAGCCGGTCGAACCGCTGCTGGACGTAGGAGAGTGAGCTGAGCAGCCCGGCCGAGGTCATCCGGCCGACGCCGCGCCCGGTGCCGCGCACCGGCATCGCGCCGGTGTCGGACCAGTGCAGCCGCCCGGCCGAGTCGAGGTAGCTGCGGGCCCGGCCGGCGTTGTCGGGGTGCAGGCAGTACGGGACGTCCAGCACCCCGAGCGCGAACGCCTTGGTGAGCGCCCGGCCGAGGTCGGGGTCGAGGTCGAGCACGGCGTGCACCAGGCCGAGCGCCTCGGCGTGGATGCCGGTGTCCTGCACGCTCGCGGTGGGCCGGACCTGCTCGGAGGCGCGGGCGGCGGCCTCCAGCGCGGTCACGTTCTCGGCCACGGTGGGGATGCGGTGCGCCTCGGCGGAGGTCTTGACGATCAGCCGGGCGGCACCGGTCCGGACCGCGAGCCGGGCCGCCTCCTCCAGCAGCAGCCGGGCGCCGCCGGGGGTGCGCGGGTAGACGCCCATGTAGGCGTAGATGACGATGTGCCAGTCCAGGTCGCCGAGCAGCTCGGCGGCGATCCGGCCGAGGGCGGTGACCGCCTCCTCGTCCTGCTCCGGGTGGGTCTGCTGGGCGTAGCTGAGCGAGACGCTGCGCAGGCCGTGCTGCCGGAAGAACAGCGCCTCCAGCACGCTGATCGCCACCAGCAGCCCGGGTGGCGCGAGTTGGCCCATCATGCAGCCGCCGAAGGTCTCCAGGTGCGGCTCCGCGCCGTGCTCGCGCAGCCGGGCCAGCACCGCGCAGCTCGCCTCCCAGTTGGCCACCGACTGCTCGATCGGGGTCCGGCTGTAGGGCAGGCAGTAGGAGATCGGGCCGCCCTCACTGGCCGTCAGCCCGGCCGCCACCACGGCCTCGAAGATGTCCTGCGGCGCGGCCGAGCCGTGCCGGACCTGGACCGGGAAGGTGGCGCCCGCGATGCCCTCGGTGACGGCCCGGGTGGTGGCGGTGGAGTACGCGACGATCGGGTAGCCGTTCAGCGGCACGCCGTCGGCCAGCGCCCGGCGGGCCGCCTCGTGGTCGCCGACCCGGGTGTAGCTGTCCAGGGTGATGGTGCCGACAGTGGTGGCGTCGGCCTGCCGGGTGGCGAGCAGGCCCTCCCGCATCCGGTACGGGTCGCTGATCCCCATCCGGGGCTGCACCACCAGGTGGCCGGAGCGCTGGGCGGCCCGGACGAAGCCGCCGAAGGACTCGACCGGGGGGACGGGTGCGGTCATCGGGCACCTCCGACCGGGAGCGCCCGACGGGCGGCCGGCAGCGCCCGGACGAAGTCGTGGAAGCCGACGATCCCCGCGCTGTCCTCGAACACCGCGTCGAACCCGGCCTCGACCAACTCGTCCACGTGCGAGCCCTGTTCGCCGCCGGAGATGCCGAGCTTGCCGCCGATCACGATCGGGGTGGTGCGCAGCTCGGCGCAGTCCCGCAGGCGCCCGATCACCCGTCGGCCGTCGTTCAGGCCGTGGCCGTTGACGGTGGAGAGCACGATCAGGTCGGGGCGGCGGGTGCGGCACTCGTCGACCATCAGCTGGTCCGGCACGCAGGAGCCGAGGTTGGTCACCCGGTGGCCGAGCTCCTCCAGCAGCAGCTGGAGGTAGATCAGGTTCCAGGTGTGCGCGTCCGAGGCCACGCTGGTGACCACGACGTCCAGGCCGTGGGCGGCGGGCCCGAGCGCGGGCGGGCAGGGGTGATTCTCCAGCTCCATGATCGACTCTCACAGGGGTGGTGGTGGGCACGCCGATGCAGCGGGCAGCAGGTGCGGGATCCCGGTCGGCGCAGGCGCGCCGGTAGTGGCGCCAGCAGCAGAGGCTAGGCAGCGGAGCCGGGCGGGCCAGGCAGTTCGGACCGGCAGCCGAGCGGCGGTTAGGGCACTGCCGCCCGGGGCCCGGGGTCCGGTCGGCGGATCAGACCGCGGCGAGCAGCCGGACGCTCGGCAGCGGGAGTCCGGCCAGCGCCTGGCGGACCAGCCGCGGCACGGTGAAGCACTCGGCGGCCTCGCCGGGGGTGCTGCGGATCAGCCCGCGCAGCAGCAGGGCGTGCACGGACCTGGCCACCTCGGCGGCCGGGCCACCGGCCCGGGCGAGGATCTCCTCGAACGATCCGGCCCGACCCTCGGCGGCCAGCAGCCGGAGCAACTGGCCCGGTACCGGAGCGAGTTCGTCCACCGCGGCGCGGACGGCGGTGCGCAGGTCGGGGCCGGTGCCGTCGGCGACGGGGGAGCAGGCCACGGCCAGCGGGTCCTCGGCGGCCCAGGCCAGCAGGCGGCGCGGCGGGTGGATCAGGCACCAGTCGGCGGCGTGCTCGATCGCGGCGGGCAGCCCGTCGAGCCGGCGGCAGAGCTCGGCCACCGTGGCCACCTCGGCCGCGGCCAAGCGGTAGCCGGGCCGGATCCGGCGGACGTGGGAGAGGAAGAGCCGGACCGCGTCCTGCCGGAGCAGCTCGGCCGGATCGGCGCCCGGTGCGGGCCGGGGTGCGGCCAGCGGGGCCAGCGGCATCACCCGTTCCCCGGGTAAGCGGAGCGGACCGTTGCCGGTCGCCAGCACCCGCAGGCCGGGGTGCCTGCGCAGCAGCGCGGCGAGGTACGGGCCGGGGGGCGCCGCACCGTCGAGCACCAGCAGCGCGTCACGGCCGGTGCCCGGTCCGCCCGGGGTCCAGCTGACCTGCCAGCCGTCGGCCCGCAGCCGGTCGGCGACCTCGGTGGCGAGCCGGGTCTTGCCGACGCCGGGGAGCCCGGTGAGCGAGATCAGCCGCTGCCCGCCGGAGCGGAGCAGTTCGAGCAGTGCGCGGACCTCGTCGGCCCGGCCGAGCAGTGTGAACGGGTCGGCGGGGGAGGGGGGTTCGGCCTGCTCCGCCGCTGCGGCGCCCTCGAACGCGGCCCGGCGGGCGCCCTCCAGGCGCAGCGTGGTGACCAGCAGCCGGACGGTCTCCCGGCGGGGCCGCTGGACCCGTCCGGACTCCAGGTCCCGTACTGCTCGCACGCTGAGTGCGGAGAGATCGGCCAGCTCCTGCTGCGTCAGTCCGGAGTTCCTGCGGAATTCCCGGAGCAGCCCGGAGAATCGGACGGAAATCATCGCTTCGTCCACGGTTTCCGTTCACCACGTCTCTCTGTCCGGAATGGTTGTGTCCTGCGGTTCGGCGGTACTCGTGGGGCGTTTGGTGAGCCCGTTGCCGCCACTCGGGGAGATCTCCCGAGCCGTCCTCCGCCGCCTGGGCCGCCCGGGTGGGGTGGCCGTCCGACGTGGTCCGACTCCGGCGTTCCGGTCAGCCCCAGCCCAGGTCGGAGCCGCTGCTGGGGCTCGGGCTGGGCACCACGGTGACGACCGGGGTCTGGGTGCCGGTCCCGGTCCCGCTCTCCGCCACGGCGGAGCCGACCGAAAGGGTCGCGGCGAGCACGGTGACGGCGGTGGCGACGAATACGGCGGCGGTGGTGAGAATCTTGCGGTCCATGGTTTCCCCTCCAGTATCTGGTTGATCTCCGGGTTATCCCGACGGGCTTGAGTCTGCCGCCGCCGGGAAAGGCCGGTAAGGCCCCTGAAGGGGTCGTGAGTACGCCATGACGCAGACACGAGGGGCCCATACCTGACATAGTCGGACACAGTGGCCCCGATGTGCTTGCGCCGTGAAGGAACTGAGGGTGGGTCAGGTGCTGACGTGCCCCCGTCGCGTTAGGATGACCCCCGCTTCCCTCGTATGCACATTCGACCGGGATGGGACCGTGACCTTGGGCTCCGTAGTACCTGGCATCTCCTCGTTATTGGCCCAACTCGGCCCGGAGGAGCTGGAGTTGTTCCAGTACGTGGTCGAGCAGCAGCAGGTGGACGGCGACGAGCTGCGGGCCGGCCCGGCCGGTTCCGCCCGGGTCGACCGACTGCTGGAGCTGCGTCTGCTCAAACGCTCGGCCACCCGCCCCGGCATGGTGGTCGCCGGACTGCCGGACGCCGCCGCGGCCGAGCTGCTGGCACCGGCGCTGCAGGAGATCGAGGAGCGCCGCCGCGAGGTGGAGGCGACCAGGGACCGGCTGACGGCCTTCCAGCACGTCTACGAGCAGGCCAGGTCGGTGCACAGTGACTCCGGCGGGGTCCAGCGGCTGACCGACCTGGACAGCGTCCGGGCGGTGATCACCCAGCTGGCCGACCAGGCCCAGCACGAGATCCTCACCTCCCAGCCGGGCGGCGCCCGCAAGGACGACGTGCTGAAGGAGTCGCTGGACAAGACCGAGCGGGTGCTGCGGCGCGGTGTCCGGATGCGCACCCTGTACCAGCACACCGCCCAGTTCAGCACGGTGACGGTGGAGTACGTCGACCACGTCTCCCGGATCGGCGCCGAGATCCGCACCCTGGGCGACGGCTTCATGCGGATGCTGGCCTTCGACCAGTCGGCGGCCGTGATCGCGATGCGCGACAGCGACGCGGGCTGCCTGCTGCTCCGCGACCCGAGCCTGGTGGACTTCGCGATCGGCGCCTTCGAGCGGGCCTGGACCAGCGCCACCCCCTTCCCGGAGAACTACAGCCAGGAGCGGGTGCTGGCCATCTCCGAGGACATGAAGCTCTCCATCGTCCGGCTGCTGGTGCAGGGCCTGGAGGACCGGGCGATCGCCCGTCGGATGGGCATGTCGCTGCGCACCTGCCAGCGGCACGTCTCCGACATCATGGACAAGCTCGGCGCCCGCAGCCGGCTCCACGCGGGCTTCCTGATCAGCGAATTGGGGGTCGACCTGAACCCCACCGGCACCCTGGGCGATCCGGCGCCGGGCGGCGCCGGGCGGTGAAGCGGGACGGAGCCCCGCCGGCCGGTGGTCCGGCCTGCGGGGCTCCGTCGTGGTGCTGAACGGTCGCTCTAGTACTGCGCGGTGACCGTGGTGCCGGTGAAGCCCTGCTGGGCGTACAGGCTGAAGAAGACCCAGCCGGCCGGCGGGTTGCTGATGGTCAGCGTCTCGCCGTTGCCGGCGTTGGTGGACCGGGCCAGGTACGAGCCGGTGGTGGCCCAGCTGCCGCCGTTGTAGTAGAGGTCGGCGTTGCCGGTGCCGCCGGCGGTGGTGATGGTCAGGGTCCGCACACCGGCGGGCAGGTACAGGAAGCTGTAGCTGTAGTTGCCGGTGGTGGCGTTGGCGTTGTCACGGCGGCAGTTCTGGTCGAACTGCCGGACGTCGGCGCCGGTGCACAGCGGAGCCTGGAGCGGCGGCAGGGAGCCGCAGTTGCCGGTGCCGCAGGCCGCCAGCCAGGTGGCGAAGTCGGCGTCGTAGCGGGTGCCGATGGTGGAGGTGAGCAGGGTCCGGGCGGCCGCCCAGTTGCCGGCGCGGTAGTACCCCAGCAGCGTGTCCACGTCTCCTGGGTGCAACTGGAGCAGGTAACGGACCGCCAGGTAGCCCCAGTTGTAGATCCGGGTCTGGTCGGCGTTGTCGTACGTGGTGTCGAACAGCGTGGAGAGCTTGTAGGTGCCCTTGGCCGCCTGGGCGATCGCGTCGTCGTAGCGGACCTCGCGGTAGCTGTAGGAGACGTACTCGGCGATGCCCTCGACCCACATCACGGTCGGGGTGGACATGCCGGCGTCGAAGTCGCCGAGCATGTTGTAGCGGCCGTCGAGGTAGTGGGTGTACTCGTGGTTCAGGTTCCAGATCTGGAACGACGGGCGCAGCCAGCTGGCCTCGTGGGCGATGAAGCGGGCCTGGTTGCCGGCCGTGTTCGGGTTGCCCTCCAGGTACATGCCGCCGTTGTCGGTCTCGATGTCGTAGATCGACCAGGCGTAGAGGCTGTAGTCGTAGTACGCGTCGAAGACCACCACCTCCAGCGCGGTGTTGACGTCACCGCTGACCGGGCCGCGGTCCCTGACCAGCCGGTGGAAGTACGCGTCCTGGTTGGCCAGGCTGGCGCAGGTGGCCGCCAGCTCCTCGGTGCTCATCTGCTGGGCCCGGATGCGCAGGCTCGGGCTGCAGGTGTGGTTGATCGTCAGGACCAGCGGGACCAGCCGGGTGGGCAGGTCGCAGATGCCGTAGAAGGAGCAGTTGCCGGTGTCGCGCTTCTCGGCGAACCAGGCCAGGTTCATGGTGAGCGGGCCGGTCGCGCCGACCAGCGGGTAGCGGTTGACCAGGTCCTTGACCAGCGGCCGGACCTGCGCCTTGAGCTCGGGGAAGTTGAGCAGGCCGCCGAGCTGGATGCCGATGTCGGTGGCCAGGTCGCCGCCGTTGATCATCGAGCTGTTGCGGGTGACGAAGCCGGCCATCGCGGTGCTGAAGCCGCTGTCGGCCTGCAGCGCGGCGATGAAGGCGGGCAGTTCGGTGCCGCGCTCGATCACCGTCCTGGTGTTGGCCACGGCGTTCCACATCGCGCCCGTGTAGCTGCTGTCGTAGCTGTTCAGCAGGCCCTTGACCACGCCGGCGTAGCGGGCGTTCTCCTGGGCGCTGTCGATCAGGGTGACGGCCTCGGCCAGCGTCTCGCCGTTGGCCTGGGTGACGTCCTTGGCGTGCGGGGTGGCGAAGAACGCGTCCAGGCCGCCGCGGATCGCGCTCTGCAGCGGGGAGTTGTACGTGCCGACGGCGTCCGGGTACTTCCACTGGACGTAGTAGCCGGCCCGCAGGAACAGCACCAGCTGGCCGGTGGAGGCGGAGTTGGTGCCGTTGTAGCCGGCGGCGCCGTCCCGCAGGGCGTTGGCGACGGTCACCAGCTGCGCCTCGGCGAAGGTGCGCTGGGCCTGGGTGCCGGAGAGGTTGAACAGCGAGTTCACGCAGTCCAGGCTCGCGGCCTTGACCTGCTGGACCAGCGCGCTGCCGGTGCTGGTGCTGAAGTCGCAGGCCGCCGCGGCGTCGACGGCGGACGGGGCGGAGCGCAGCTGCTTGGGCTGCGGCGCGGGGGCCGGCCGGGTGGCGCCGGCCTTCGGTGCGTCGGGCGCGGTGTCCGCGGCGCCCGGGGTCGGGCGGCCGTCCTTCGGCACCTCGGCCGACTTGGGCACCGGGATGGCCCGGGACGAGGGCTGGCCGGCCGGGGCCGGGGTGGTGCTCGCGGCACGGCTCTGCGGGGCGAAGAAGCCGAGGGTGAGCACGAACGCGAACGCGAGGGCGAGCAGACGGCCCAGTTGGGCCGTCGGTATCCGGGAGGGTCGCACGGTGGGGGCCTCCGGGCCGATGAGTGGTCGCGTGATGGGGGCGCAACCGCTTGATGTGTGACATGTAAAATGGCACAGGTCACACTGCGGGCGGAAGAGTCCCACAGGTCTCAACTGGATATCGGTGCACCTCGCGCACCTGCGGTCACACCCGTGCCATCAGGATTCCGATGGCACGACCGGCCTGCCTATTTGGGCGCCACCGGGCCCGGCCGTACGGTCGGGGACAGCGCCGCCCTGACGGACCGTCGGAACGGCACCCCTTACCGCACCGGGAGAGATCCACCATGGCGAAGAAGATCCTGTTCGTGGTCACCGGCACCGACCACTGGACCCTGAACGACGGCACCCGGCACCCGACCGGCTTCTGGGCGGAGGAGCTGATCACCCCGTACCGGGCCCTCACCGTCGCCGGGCACCGGGTCACCGTCGCCACCCCCGGCGGGGTGCGCCCGACCGTCGACCGGGCCAGCCTGACCGAGGGCGCGGAGGCCGAACTGGCCGGGATCGGCGCGCTGAACGCGCCGGTCGCACTGGAGAAGGTCGACCTGGACGACTACGACGCGGTGTTCTACCCCGGCGGCCACGGCCCGATGGAGGACCTCGCCGTCGACGCGGTCTCGGGCGCGCTGCTCACCGCCGCACTGGACTCCGGCAAGCCGCTCGCGGTGGTCTGCCACGGCCCCGCCGCCCTGCTCGCCGCCACCCGCCCCGACGGCACCTCGCCGTTCGCCGGCCGCCGGCTGACCGGGTTCAGCAACGCCGAGGAGACCCAGGCCGGGCTCGCGGACAAGGCGCCCTGGCTGCTCCAGGACCGGCTGGTCGGGCTCGGTGCCGACTACCAGGAGGGCGAGCCCTGGGCCCCGTTCGTGGTGGTGGACGGAAACCTGACCACCGGCCAGAACCCCTCCTCCTCCGCCCCGTTGGCCATCGAGCTGCTCAAGCAGCTGGGCTGAGCCGCCCGCTCACCAGTCCCGGGCAGCCCGCACGATCCGGTCGCGGACCAGTGCGACGTGCGGGTTGCCCCCGGCCCCGGGGCGCTGGACCAGGTACCCGGTGTTGATCGGCGGCTCGGCCGGCTCGTGCAGCACCACCAGCGTCCCGGCCGCCAGCTCGGCCGCGCAGAGGTAGCGCGGCAGCACGGTGAACCCGGCACCGGCCGTGACCGCCGACAGCACGCCCCGCAGATCGGCGACGGTCAGCGCGGCCGGGCGGTCCAGCCGGCGGCCGAACACGTGCCGCCAGTAGCGGCGGACGATCGGCAGGTCCTCGGCGTACGCCACCAGCGGGACGTCGGCCAGCAGTTCGGGCCCGTCGGCGTCGACCGGGGCCCGGTGGCCGGCCGGCCCGGCCCAGCGCGGCGCCGCGACGAGCACGAACTCCTCGTCCATCAGCGGCACCCAGCTGAGCGTCCGGCCGCGCGGCCTGATGGTGGCGAACACCAGGTCGTGCTGTCCGGCCCGCAGCTCCTCCAGCAGCGGCTCGGTCAGACCGGCGCCCACCTGCAGCCGGACCCCCTCCGCCGTCAGCCCGGCCAGCGCGGGCAGCACCCGGACGGCCAACATCTCGGCCGGGCCCGCGAGTCGGACCGGCGCGTGCGGTGCCCGGACGGCGGTCGGGCCGACCGTGGCCGCCAGCGAGTCCAGCGCCACCCCCACCCGGGCGGCCAGGTCGTGCGCCGGGCCGGACGGGACCACCCCGCGCGGCTGCCGCTCGAACAGGCCCTGGCCCAACTGCCGCTCCAGCGAACGGATCTGCGAGGTCACCGTCGGCTGGGACAGCCCCAGCTGCGGAGCAGCGGCCGTGAACGAACCGGCCCGGTACACCGCCAGGAACGTCCGCAGCAGATTCAGGTCGACCGGCCTGCCCCCGCCGTCCACCGACTGGTCCTGCACCCCGCGCCTCCGACCTCCGGCCCAACCGACCCACCAGCATAGGGCGGTGGGCCGAGGGGTCAGGAACTTGCGGTGGTGCGGAAGCGGCGGCGGTAGGCCAGGTAGGCGCCGATGGCGAGGACGGGGAGGGCGGCGGCGGTCCACCAGTAGGCAGGCGGAGCCCCGGCGGGGCGGGCGGCGTCGGCGAGGGCGCGCCGGCCGGCCGGGAGGAGGTCGAGGTCGCTGGCGCAGACCACCGGGGCGGGGGAGTCGGCGGGGTAGACGCAGGCGGTGCTGGCCGAGCGCAGGGTACGGGCGTCGGCGGGCGGCAGGTCGGCGGTGAAGGTGAGCTTCTTCTCGGTGCCGCCCGCCAGGCTGACGTGCTGCCAGGAGGCCGTTCCGCCCAGGACGGTGGCATCGGCCGAGGTGGCGGAGTCGGCGGAGCGGGCCGGGGTGGCGCCGCTGGGCAGCGACTGCTCGATCCGCAGCTCGGTGGCCGGTTCGGGGCCGAGGTTGCGCACGGTCAGGGTCCAGGTGACCCGGTCGCCGGAGTCGGCCTGGTCCCGGCCGTTGTCGAGCGCGACCGACAGCCGGGGGACGGGCTGGTCGGCCGGTGCGGCACCGGTGAGGAGGAGGACGGCCAGCACGGTGGCGGCCGCGGTACCGAGGACGGGTTTGGGCATGGGACACGCTCCAGCTCGCCGAACGGGTGGTAGGACCATCGGATCACCACGAACGGTCGGCAGGCGGTGAGGGCCGGTCCGGGCGGAGGAAGTCCACCCGGTCGGCCCCCACCGGGTCAAGGGTTCCGGCGCCTGCGGGTGGTGAGGCGGAGCAGGCCGCCCAGCAGGAGCGCACTGCCGGAGACGGTCAGGAGCATCCCGGCGGGCAGCTCGCTGCCGGTACCGGGCAACGGCGTGGGCGGTACGGGCGGTACGGGCGGCTTCGGGCCGGGGTCGACGGTGCTGGTGCAGGCCGGGTCGGTTGCCCCGGGCGGGCAGTTGCTGTCCGGTGCCGTCACGGCGTTGACCAGGCGGCCGTCGCCGGTCCGGGTGACCGAGTAGGTGACGGTGGCCGTCGCGCCGAGCGCGAGGTCGCCCTGCCAGCGCAGGACCGGTGACCGGAACTCGACGGTGCCGGTACCGGCCCGGGCGTCGCCGTTCCAGCGGGCGTTGGCGAGCACCCCGGTCAGGTCGTCGCTGAACGAGGCCCCCGGGTAGGGCGCCGCACCGTCGTTGGTCACGGTCACGGTGTACGTGACCCGCTCACCCGGCTGCACCCGGTCCCGGTCCGCCTGCTTGCGGACCGTCAGGTGACGCCAGGTCAGGTGGCTGGAGCAGCGCGGGTCGACGGCGCCCCCGGCCCGGACGCTGCGGGGCATCGGGATCGGGCAGTTGCTGTCCGGCGCGGTGACGGTGTTGTCGAGGTCGCCGTCACCGGTGGCGGGCCGGTTGACGGTGACGCTGTAGGTCACGGTGGCGCTCGCCCCCACGGCCAGGCCGCCCTTCCAGGTCAGCTTCGGCGCGGCGTAGGTCAGGGTGCCGGTGGAGGCGGTGGCGTCGCCGCCGTAGGCCGCGTCGTCCAGCAGGCGGCTGAGGTCGTCGGTGGCGGTGGCGTCGTCGAAGGGAGCGCCGCCGGTGTTGGTGATGACGACCGTGTAGGTGATCCGGTCGCCGGGCTGCACCGACGACTTGTCCGCCTGCTTGACCAGCTCCAGCCGCCTGACGGGGGTGACCTTGGTGCAGGCGGGGTCGGTGGAGCCGGGCGGGCAGCTGCTGTCGGTGGCGAAGACCAGGTTGCTCACCTCGGCCGCCCCGGCCGGGACGGGCGACTTGACGGTGAACGAGTAGCGGACGGTCTCCTGTTGGCCCACGGCGAGGTCGCCGGTCCAGCTGAGCGAACGGTCGGCGGCGGTCACCGTGCCGGCCGAGGCGGTGGCGTCCCGGTTGAAGTCGGCGTGGGTCAGCAGGCCGGAGAAGTCGTCGGTGAAGGAGGCGCCGGTGAAGGGGGAGGCGCCGTCGTTGAGCACGGTGACGGTGTAGGTGACCTTGTCCCCGGCCTTGACCTCGGCGCGGTCCACGGTCTTGGTGACCTTGAGGTGCCGGACCGGGACGGTGCTGGTGCAGTCGGGGTCGGTGGAGTCGGCCGGGCAGTTGCTGTCGGGGGAGACGACCGCGTTGGTGAGCCTTCCGTCGCCGGTGGGCGGGCTGTTGACCGTGACCGAGTAGGTGATGGTCGCGGTGTCACCCGCCAGCAGGTCGCCGGTCCAGCTGAGCACGGGGGCGGCGTAGGTGGCGGTGCCGGTGGTGGCGGTCGCGTCGCCGTTGTAGGTGGCGTCGTCGATCACCTTGGCCAGCGTGTCGCTGAAGGTCGCGCCCGGGTAATAGGTCCGGCCGTCATTGGTGACCGTGACGGTGTAGGTGATCCTGCCGCCGGGTGTGGCCGAGGCCTTGTCGGCCTTCTTGACCACCTTGAGGTGCCTGACCGGGGTGACGGTCCCGCAGCTGGGGTCGGTCGACCCCGGCGGGCAGTTGCTGTCGGTCGAGACGACGGTGTTGGTCAGCCTGCGGTCGCCGGTCAGCGGGTTGTTGACGGTGACCGAGTAGGTGACGGTGGCCCGTTCGCCGACCTTGAGGTCGCCGGTCCAGGTGAGCTTCGGCGCCGTGTAGGTGGCGGTGCCGATGGTGGCGGTGGCGTCGTTGCCGTAGCTGGCGTCGTCGATCACCTTGGTCAGGTCGTCGGTGAACGAGGATCCCGGAATGTCGAGTTGGCCGTCGTTGATGACGGTGACGGTGTAGGTCACCTTTCCGCCGGCGGTCACCTCGGTGGTGGAGGAGGTCTTGGCGACGGTCAGATGACGGACCTTGACCTCGTTGCTGCACTCCGGGTCGGTGGAACCCGTCGGGCAGGCGCCGTCGGGCGAGACCACGGCGTTGGTGAGCTTCCCGTCGCCGCTGATCGGGTTGTTGACGGTGACCGAGTAGGTGATGGTCGCGGCCTGGCCCTTGGCGAGGTCGCCGAGCCAGCTGATCGTCGGGGCCGTGTACGCGGCCTTGCCGACGGTGGCCGTCGCGTCCTTGTTGTAGGTGGCGTCGTCGATCACCTTGGTCAGGTCGTCGGTGAAGGCGACTCCGACGGCGGTCTGGTCGCCGAGGTTGGTGACGGTGACGGTGTAGGCCACCCGGTCGCCGGGCTTGGCCTGGGCCGGGGTGGAGGTCTTGACGATCCTGATGTTGCGGGCCGGTACGACGGTGCTGCACTCCGGATCGGTGGAACCCGGCGGGCAGTTGCTCTCCGGCGCGACCACGGCGTTGGTGAGCTTCTTGTCGCCGGTGTCCGGGTCGTTCACGGTGACCGAGTAGGTGATGGTCGAGCTCGCGCCGACCGGGAGGTTGCCGGTCCAGCTGAGGGTGGGCGCGGTGTAGGTGGCGGTGCCGATGGTGGCGGTGGCGTCGTTGCCGTAGGTGGCGTCGTCGGTCACCTTGGTCAGGTCGTCGGTGAACGAGGCGGCCGGGTACGGGACCTGGCCGTCGTTGGTGACGGTGACGGTGTAGGTGATCCGGTCGCCGGGCCTGACCGAGGCCTTGTCCGCCTTCTTCACCACCTTGAGGTGCTTGACCAGGACGGTGTTGGTGCAGGCGGGGTCGGTCGAGCCGGCCGGGCAGTTGCCGTCCGGCGCGACCACGGCGTTGGTGAGCCTGCCGTCCCCACTCAGCGGGCTCTTGACCGTGACCGAGTAGGTGACGGTGGCCTGCTCACCCACCTTCAGGGCGCCGGTCCAGCTGAGGGTCGGCGCGGTGTAGCCGGCGGTGCCGGTCGAGGCGGTGGCGTCGTTGCCGTAGGTGGCGTCGTCGGTCACCTTGGTCAGGTCGTCAGTGAACGTGGCCGCCGCGTAGTCGAGTTGGCCGTCGTTGGTGACGGTGACGGTGTAGCTGACCTTGTCGCCGGGCTTGGCCTGGGCCGGGGTGGAGGTCTTCACCACCGTGAGGTGGCGGATCCTGACCTCGTTGCTGCACTTGGGGTCGGTGGAGCCGGGCGGGCAGTTGCTGTCGGCGGAGACGACGGCGTTGGTGAGCTTCTTGTCGCCGGTGGGCGGGTTGTTGACGGTGACGGAGTAGGTGATGGTGGCGCTCTCGCCGACCTTCAGTGCGCCGGTCCAGCTCAGCGTGGGTGCCGTGTAGCCGGCGGTGCCGATGGTGGCGGCCGCGTCGCCGTTGTAGGTGGCGTCGTCGATGACCTTGGTCAGGTCGTCGGTGAACGTGGCTGCCGCGTAGTCGAGTTGGCCGTCGTTGGTGACGGTCACGGTGTAGGTCACCTTGTCGCCGGGCTTGGCCTGGGTCGGGGTGGAGGTCTTCACCACCGTGAGGTGGCGGATCCTGACCTCGTTGCTGCACTTGGGGTCGGTGGAGCCGGGCGGGCAGTCACCGTCTGCCGAGACGACGGCGTTGGTGAGCTTCTTGTCCCCGGTGGGCGGGTTGTTGACCGTCACCGAGTAGGTGACCGTCGCGATCGCACCCGCCTTGAGGTCGCCGGTCCAGCTGATGGTCGGCGCCGCGTAGGTGACGCCGCCGGCCGTGGCAGCCGCGTCCTTGTTGTAGACGGCGTCGTCCAGCACCTTGGTCAGGTCGTCCGTGAAGGTGGCGCCGGTGAGGTCCACCTGGCCGTCGTTGGTGACGGTGACGGTGTAGCCGACCTTGTCACCGGGCTTGGCCTGGGCGGGAGTCGACGTCTTCACCACCTTGTAGTGCTTGACCCTGACCTCGTTGCTGCACGCGGGGTCGGTCGAGCCGGGCGGGCAGCCGCCGTCGGGGGAGACCACCGCGTTGCCGAGCTTCCCGTCGCCGGTCAGCGGCTTGTTCACGGTGACCGAGTACGTCACGGTCGACTTCTCGCCGACCTTGAGGTCGCCGGTCCAGCTGAGATTGGGGGCGGTGTAGCCGGCGGTGCCGATGCTGGCGGCCGCGTCGTTGCCGTAGGTGGCGTCGTCGATCACCTTGGTCAGATCGTCGGTGAACGAGGCGCCGGTGAGGTCGAGTTGGCCGTCGTTGGTGACGGTGACGGTGTAGGTCACCTTGTCGCCGGGCTTGGCCTGGGCCGGGGTGGAGGTCTTCACCACCTTCATCGAGCGGATCAGCACGGTGGTGTGGCAGGCGGGGTCGGTGGAGCCGGGCGGGCAGCTGCCGTCGGGGGAGACCACCGCGTTGGTCAGTTTCCGGTCGCCGGTGGCGGGGTTGTTGACGGTCACCGAGTAGGTGACGGTCGCGACGGCGCCCTTGGCCAGGT
Organism: Kitasatospora sp. NPDC002040; assembly: GCF_040296785.1. Lineage (NCBI taxonomy): Bacteria > Bacillati > Actinomycetota > Actinomycetes > Kitasatosporales > Streptomycetaceae > Kitasatospora > Kitasatospora sp. NPDC002040. Next base: position 64,491 of record NZ_JBEOXV010000013.1, read on the forward strand.
CGCCCCGCCAGGTCAGCACCGGAGCGGCGTACGTCGCCGTTCCGGTGCTGGCGGTCGCGTCGTTCCCGTAGACCGCGTCGTCCAGCACCTGGGTCAGGTCGTCACTGAAGGTCGTGCCCGTCACCGCGTCGCCGAGGTTGGTGACGGTGACGGTGTAGGTCACCTTGTCGCCGGGCTTGGCCTGGGACGGGGTGGAGGTCTTCACCACCTTCACGTTGCGCGCCGGGATGTGCACCGAACAGGCCGGATCGGTCGATCCGGTGGGGCAGTTGCTGTCCGGTGCGACCACCACGTTGTCGAGGCGGGCGTCGGCGGTGTACGGGTTGTTGATGACGACGGAGTACGTCACGGTGGCACTGGCGCCGGCCGCGAGATCGCCGGTCCAGGTCAGCCGGGGAGCGGAGTACACCACCCGGCCGCTGCCGGCGGCTGCGTCGTTCCCGTAGACGGCGTCGTCGACGATCTTCGTGAGGTCGTCGGTGAAGGTGGCACCGGGGTAGTTCACCTTGCCGTCGTTGGTGACGACCAGGGTGTAGGTGACCTTGTCCCCGGCCCGGACCTCCGTCCGGTCGGCGGTCTTGCGGACCTTGAGGTGCTTGATCCTGACCTCGTTGGTGCACTTGGGGTCGGTGGAGCCGGCCGGGCAGCCGCCGTCGGGCGAGACCACCGCGTTGGTGAGGACGCCGTCGCCGGTGAGGGGGTTGTTGACGGTGACGGAGTAGGTGACGCTGGCGCTCTGGCCGGCCTTCAGCGCGCCGGTCCAGGTCAGCGTGGGCGCGGTGTAGCCGACGGTGCCGGTGGTGGCGGTCGCGTCGCCGTTGTAGGTGGCGTCGTCGATGACCTTGCTCAGGTTGTCGGTGAACGTGGCTGCCGTGTAGTCCAGTTGGCCGTCATTGGTGACGGTGACGGTGTAGCTGATCCTGCCGCCCGCCTTGACCTCGGCGGCGGACGAGGTCTTCACCACGGTGAGGTGGCGGATCCTGACCTCGTTGCTGCACTTGGGGTCGGTGGAGCCGGCCGGGCAGCCGCCGTCGGGGGAGACCACCGCGTTGCCGAGCTTCCCGTCGCCGGTGAGCGGGCTGTTGACGGTCACCGAGTAGGTGACCGTCGCGACGGCGCCCTTGGCGAGGTCGCCGGTCCAGCTGACCGTCGGTGCACTGTACGAGACCGTGCCGGCCGTCGCCGCCGCGTCGTTGCCGTAGGTGGCGTCGTCGAGCACCTGGCCGAGGTTGTCGGTGAACGAGGCCCCGGTGTAGGCGGTCTGGCCGTCGTTGGTGACGGTGACGGTGTAGGTGACCTTGTCGCCGGGCTTGGCATCGGTGCGGTCGACGGACTTGCGGACCGTCAGGTGCTTGAGCAGCACCGTGCTGGTGCAGGCCGGATCGGTCGAGCCGGCCGGGCAGTTGCTGCCGTCGGCGGTGACGACGTTGACCAGCTTGCCGTCCGTCGAACCGGTCACCTTCACGGTGTACGTGATCACCACGGTGGCACCCGTGGCGATCGTCCCGGTCCAGGTGATCTTCGGGCTGGCGTACGTCACGGTGCCGCCGCCGGTGGCCGCCGCGTCACCGTTGTAGCCGGCCCCGGTCAGCACCTTCGTCAGGTCGTCGGTGACCACCGCGCCCGGGTAGTCGGCCTCGCCGGTGTTGCGGGCCGTCACCCGGTAGGTGACGGTGTCGCCGGTCTTGGCCTCGGTGGGCGTGGCGGTCTTGCTCACCTCCAACCGGGGCAGCCTGGTGACGGTGGTGCAGTTGGGGTCGGTGGAGCCGGGCGGGCACTGGCCGGGGATGTTGGTGGTGACCGCGTTGGTGAGGGTGGTCCTCCCGGCCGGGACGGGGTTCTTCACCTTGACCGTGTAGGTGATCACCACCGTGCCGCCCTTGGCGACGGTGCCGGTCCAACTCAGCCTGGGCGCCGTATAGGTGGGCGGGGTCAGGGTGGTGCCCGTGCCGGTCCTCGCGGTGGCGTCGTTGTTGTAGTCCGCCCCGCCCAGCACACCGGACAGGTCGTCGTTGACGGTGGCGCCGGTGTAGTCGGCCTGGCCGGTGTTGCTGACCGTGACGGTGTAGGTCAGCGTGCCGCCCGGCTTGGGCGCGGCCGGACTGGAGGTCTTGACCACGGTGACCGAGGCCAGCGGGACGGTGCTGGTGCAGGCCGGATCGGTCGACCCCGGCGGGCAGTTGCTGCCGGAGGCGGTGACCTTGTTGACCAGGGTCCGGCTGGTCGCACCGGTGGCCTTCACCGTGTAGGTGATCACCACCGAGGCGCCCTTGGCGACGGTGCCGGTCCAACTCAGCCGGGGCGCGGTGTAGGTGGGCGCGGCCAGCGCCGTACCGGTCCCGCTCTTCGCCGCCGCGTCACCGTTGTAGTCGGCGCCGGTCAGCACGTCGGTCAGGTCGTCGCCGATGGTGGCGCCCGGGTAGTCGGCGTCACCGGTGTTGCGCGCGGTGACGGTGTAGGTGATGGTGTCGCCGACCTTGGCCGGGTTGGGCGCGGCGGTCTTGGTCACGTCGAGCCGGGGCAGCTTGGTGACGGTGGTGCAGTTGGGGTCGGTGGAGCCGGCCGGGCACTGGCCGGGGATGTTGGTGGTGACCGCGTTGGTGAGGGTGGTCTTCCCGGCCGGGACGGGGTTCTTCACCGTGACCGTGTAGCTGATCACCACCCGGCCCCCGGCCGGCACCGGCCCGGTCCAGCTCAGCCGGGGCGCGGTGTAGGTGGGTGCGGTCAGCACTGCTCCGCTGCCGTCCTTCCCGGTGGCGTCGTTGTTGTAGTCCGCGCCGCCCAGGACCCCGGACAGGTCGTCGCCGATGGTGGCACCGGCGTACGCGGTGCTGCCGCTGTTGACCGCCGTGATGGTGTAGGTGACCTTGTCGCCCGGCAGCGGGGCGGCCGGGGCGGAGGTCTTGGTCACGGCGACCTTGACCACCACGATCGGCACGCTGGTCGAGCAGTCCGGATCGGTGGACCCGGTGGCGCAGTTGGTGCCGGTGTTGCTGACCACGGTGTTGCGCAGGGCAGCGCCGTCGGTCGCGTTCGCCCGGACCGTGACGGAGTAGGTGAGGGTGTAGGTGGCACCGGCCGGGACGTCGCCCTGCCAGGCCAGCGAAGGCGGCGGGGTCGCGGTGAAGGCGCCCACGGCGGTGCCGGCCGCGTTCCGTGCGGTGGCGTCGTTGTTGTAGGTGGCGTTGTTCAACACGTTGGCCAGCGAGTCGCTCAGGGTCGCGGCGGGGTAGGGCACGGCGCTGGTGTTGGTGAGGGTGACGGTGTAGGTGACCCGGTCGCCCGGCATCACCCGGGTCGGGACGGCCCCGTTCACGGCCAGGGTCTTCTTCACCTTGAGCGTGGGCACCAGCGGCGGGGAGACCGCGCAGCTGGCCAGGTCGGTGATCGGCCAGCTGCCGCCGGTCTCGGCGATCGGGGAGCCGGTGGTGTTGGCCTCCACCTTGCCGCCGGACACCAGGGTGGAGGCACCGGTGGCGGCGTCGACCCGGTAGAGGCTGCCGTCGTAGGAGCCGACGTAGACGGCGTCCTTGTGGAAGGCCATGCCGTAGAGCGAACTGCCCAGGGCGCCGGGCCCGGTGATCTGGAGTGCCCGGACGGCGGTGTGGTTGACGGGATCGATCCGGTAGACGTAGCTGGCCGAGCCGTAGTAGACGCCCATGTAGGGGAAGCCGTCGCTGTCGACGAAGATGTCCGGGATGGTCGCGCCGGAGGACCAGATGGTGTCCCCGGCCGGGCCGGTCGGCCGGAACACCGTGGAGGCGCCGGTCCTGAGGTTCATCGTGAAGAAGGTCTTGTTGGTGCTGAGGTTCTCCGCGCCGAACAGCGTGTCGCTGTTGGGGTCCGCGCCGAGGCCGCCCCAGTTCACCCCGGCGGGCAGGTTGATGGTCGTGCTGCCGTAGATGTTGTCCGTCGCCGCGTTCGCGCCCTGCACCTGCTTGTAGAGGGTCAGGTTGCTGGTGGTGTAGTTCGCGTAGAACAGTGCGGGCTTCCCGGTGTCGGGATCACGTCCGGCGGCCATGCTGCTGGACCAGTAGTTGGGCGGGCTGGTCGCCACCGCCCGGCGTGAGATCACCCGGTTGGTGATGACCGGGTGCCCGCTGCCGTCGTTGTCGAACACCGACCCCGACCGGTAGTTCGAGTAGTACAGGTGATCGCAGTCGACGGTGGCACCGGCGTCGCGCTGCATCCCGAAGTCGGTGGCGAACGCGACCTGCGGAGTGACCGCGAGCAGCGCCAGGGAGAGGGCGAGGACGAGCAGTCGCCGCCCCTGGTCGGCCAGTACCGTCACACGCTTCACCGGTTGCTCCAGCAGCTCAGCCGCGCACATGGTGTGCCCAGCAGTTCATGTGATCAGAACGTTGCGCGACCGGTGGCGCGCGAGCCGGTTCCGCCACGGCCGAGCCACCCGTACGGCCCCCGACCAGGAGTGACGGTGCGTCATGGCGGCGCCCGTTCGGGTCAATCTGCGGACCGGCGGAGCTACCGGCGCATTGGCGGTGGTACGCACAGGGGGAGCCGCAGCCCGTACACCCGTCGGAGCAGGGGAGCCCCACGCACACATGGCACTGTCAGCGCTGCTCGTCGTCCTCGCCGCGGCGGTCGCGTCCGCGACGCTAGCCTGGCTCAGCCACCGGACGGTCTACCGCACCCGGCTGCCGGACACCGGCCCCGCGCTCGGCACGGCGGCCGGCGCGGTGCTCTCCTTCTTCGTCGTCACCATGGCCTTCCTGCTGGTCAACTCGACCGGCGCACTCTCCACCGCCCGGCAGAACAACTACGCCGAGGCCGGGGCGGTGATCGACCTCTACCTCGCCGCCGAGAAGCTCCCCGAACCGGCGAAGCAGCAGATCCGCAGCAAGTCGGAGGACTACCTGCGGGAGGTGATCGAGGTGGAGTGGCCGCAGATGGCGACCGGCCACGTCGACCTGACCACCTTCCGCACCACCTACCAGCTCCGCCAGATCGTGCTGGACCTGCCCGCCACCGCGCCCACGATGGCGGTGCGGGACGCCCGGCAGGCGGTCGCCGACGTGCTGGCGCAGCGGCGGGTGCGGACCACGGCCGCCGGTGACGGCGCGCCACCCTTCCTGCTGGTCACGCTGATCGGGGCGGCGGTCCTCTCGGTGCTGTTCCTGCTGCTGCTGGGCTGGCCCAGGGGCCGCCGGGGGATCGTCACCATCGCGGTGGTCGGCGGACTGCTGGCCTTCTCGATCTGGCTGGTGCTCCAGATCAACCACCCCTACGGCGCCGGGATCCGGGTGATGCCGGGCGCCTTCTACGACGCCATCGACCGGATCCACCTGATCGAGGCCACCGGGTTCTGACCGGATGACGCCTCGGCCCGTGGCGTACTACGGTGCAGGCTTCGTCGACAGTCAGGGGAGTACGGGTGGAGTGGGGGACCTTGGTCGCGACGCTGGGCGGCGCCGTGATCGCGATATCCGGGACGGTGCTGGCCGACCGGCTGCGCACCCGGCAGGAGACCGACCGCGGCCTCGACGCCAGGCGGCGGGAGGTGTACACCGACTTCATCTCGGCGGCCGGCACCGCGCACACGCAGCTGCGCCGGCTCGCCCAGACCGGGGACGCCGACACCGGGGCCGAGGAGGCCAGCCGGGCCGCACTGGTGGAGGCCGGGCTCTACCAGGTCCGGGAGCGGCTCTACATCGACGCCAGCCCCGAGGTGGCCGGAGCGGGACAGCGGATGTTCGAACGACTGCGGGCCCTGCGCCGGGCGGTCGCCGGGGGCGCGGTCGAGTCCTCGGCCGCCTTCCACGACGCCTACCACCCCTACATCGAGGCGGTCTGGGCCTACCGGGTCGTGGTACGGGCGGAGTTGGAGGGCCAGGCACTCTCCCCGGCGGTCTTCGGCTGGGCCGCCTGGGACGGCCGCGAACGCTGCCCGCGCTGCCGGGGCGAACTCCCGGCCGCCGGCTGAACCGGCCCTCCCGCCCCCGTGTTGACTACCGGATCGGCCCCCGGGTTCGACAGGATGGCCGGATGACCGAGATTCGCACCCCCCGCCTGCTGCTCCGTCGCTGGACCGAGCAGGACCTCGCCCCGATGGCCGAGATCAACGCGGACCCGGACGTCATGCGCTGGATCCGCGACGGCTCCGTGCTCGACCCGGAGCAGACCGCCGCGGCGATCGAGCGCTGGGAGCACGAGTGGGACGACGAGGGCTTCGGCCTGTTCGCCGTCGAACTGCTCGCCTCCGGCGAACTGGCCGGCTTCACGGGCCTCTCGATCCCCTGGTTCCTGCCCGAGGTGCTGCCCGCCGTGGAGATCGGCTGGCGCCTCGGCCGCCAGTTCTGGGGCCAGGGCTACGCCTCGGAAGCCGCCCACGCCGCCCTGGAGTTCGCCCTGGAGGACCGCGGCCTCGACCGGGTGGTCAGCATCGCCCGGGCCGGCAACGACGCCTCCGAGAACGTCATGCGCAAACTCGGCATGGAACTCGACCGGGAGATCACCCACCCGGAGTACGGCCACCGGCTGACCGTCCACGCGATCGACCTGACGCAGTACCACTGACGGCGCGACCCGGGCGGGTGGGCGACCCGGTCAGACGGTGTCCCAGCGCCAGCCGTTGTTGTCCACGCACTTGATGGTGCGTCCGGTGGCGTCCCGGCCGACCACGTTGTGGTCGGAGGCGCGGCAGAACTGGCCCGACTTGTAGCAGTTGCCGCTGTTGGCCTTCGGATAGCACCCGGCCCCGGCCGGATCGGCCGTCCGGGTCGGCTCGGGCGCCGGCGGCTTGGCGGTGGTCCTGGCAGGGGCCGGGGCCGGGGCGGTGGTGGTGGCGGCCCGGGGGGCGGCCGGCGACTTGGTCGTCGGAACGGCCGCGGGTGCGGTGGTCGGCGGGCTGACGGCCTCGGTCGGAGCGGCCGGTGCGGTGGTGGCGGGTGCGGTCGTGGCCGGCGCCGACGGGACGGGCGTCGGGCTCGCCGTCGCCGCGGCCACGGAGACGGACGGTGCCGGGTTCTCCACCACGCGGCCCGTCGCGCTCGGGGCGCACGAGGTGAGCAGGGCCACGCCCGCGATGAGGCCGAAGGCTATTCTCGTCCGCTTGCCGGGCCGTACCGTCTGTCTCTGGGTCATGTCCCCTGCCCTGTCTGCCTGGTGGCCGATTGTGTGACCGGCAGCCTACTGAGCGCAGTCGGACCGGTCGCGGGCGGGGTCAGTCGGAGAGCAGGTACTCGATCAGGGTGCGGACGCCGACGCCCGTGCCGCCGGGGACCCACTCGCCGTCGTCGGTGTCGGACAGGGCGGTGCCCTGGATGTCGAGGTGGGCCCAGGGGATGCCCGGCGGGACGAACTCGCGGAGGAAGAGGCCGGCCAGCAGGGCGGTGCCGTGCCGGACGCCGATGGTGTAGTTGGCCAGGTCGGCCACCCGGGAGGCGAGTTGGGGCCGGTAGGAATCGGGCAGCGGCAGTGGCCAGAGCTCCTCGCCGGCCCGGCGCCCGGCGGTGCGGAGCGCGTCGGTGAGGGCCTCGTCGGTGCCCATGACGGCGGTGATCCGGCGGCCGAGGGCGACGGCGGCCGCGTCGGTGAGGGTGGCGAGGTCGATGACGGCGTCCGGGGCGGTCTCCCCGGCCAGGGTGAGGGCGTCGGCCAGGATCAGCCGGCCCTCGGCGTCGGCGTGCCGGACCTCGACCGTGCTGCCGCTGCGCATCCGCAGCACGTCACCGACCCGGATCGGGTCGCCGTTCGGCATGTTCTCGGTCAGCGGCAGCCAACCGTCCACCGCCACCGGGCAGTTCAGCGCGGTCAGGGTGGACATCGCGGCCAGCACGGCCGCCGCCCCGGCCATGTCGGCCTTCATGGCGGCGAGTTCGGCGTTCGGCTTCAGCGAGAGACCGCCCGCGTCGTAGGTGACGCCCTTGCCGACCAGCGCGATCCGCCGCGCCGCCGGATCGGCGGGCCGGTAGCGCAGCCGGACCAGCCGGGGCGGCACCAGGGAGCCCCGGCTGACCCCGAGCAGGCCGCCGAGCCGCTCGGCGGCGATCCGCCCGGCGTCCCAGACCTCGCACTCCAGGCCGGAACCGGCCGCGATCCTCACCGCCCGGTCGGCGAACTCCGGTGGGGTGAGGGCCTCGCCGGGCTCGTTCACCAGGTCGCGGGCCAGCAGGACGGCCTCGCCGACCCGCACCCCGGCGGCGAGTTCGGCGCGGGCCCCGGCGGTGTCCGCGGTGACCAGGTCGATCCGTTGGCCGGCCGCGGGCGGGGCGGAGAAGTACCCGGCGAAGCGGTACCCGCCGAGCAGGAAGCCCTCGACCAGTGGGCGGAGTTCGGCAGCAGGGGCCTGCACGGCCAGGCGACCGTAGCCGGCCACCGCCCGGGCCAGCCGGGCGCCCGCCGCACGGGCGGTGGCGCGCCCGTACCCGCCCCGGGGGCCGCAGCCGAGCAGGACGGTGACGGGTTCGCCCGGCAGGTGCAGGGTCTGCCCGGGGGCACCGGAGAAGCCGCTCCCCGCGAGGAAGGCGGGGCTCAGCCCGGCCGGCAGGGCGTCGGACCAGGCCGGCACCACCACGGCTTCGACATCGTCGGCCTGAACCGGCGTCAGCCGCCACTCGACGCTCACAAGCCCTCCCCGGCCCCAGCCTTGGTCTCGGTCCCCGCCTCGGCCCCTGCGCGGGCGGCGCGGCGGGCCGCACCCCACGCCTCCAGGTCGGCCAGGTACTGCTCGGCCAGCCCGCCCATGCCGTTCGCCGCACCCACGGCGGCCCACCCCCGGGCGGCGGAGATCGCGTGCGGGTCGATCCGCAGCGCCTGGAGGTAGCAGTCCTCGGCGAGCAGCGGCCGCCCGGCCCGGGCGAAGCAGTCGCCCGCCGCCGCGTACCCGAAGGCGGTGGAGACCGGCCCCAGCCGGGCCGTCCGCAGGTAACTGCGGGCCGCCTCTTCGGGGTTGCCCTCCTTCAGCAGGCCCTCCGCGACCTCGATGTGGGTCTTCGGCTCGTACGGGTCGAGGGCCAGCGCCTCGGCCACCAGCCGGTGCGCCCGGTCGTTCTCGCCGAAGGCGTAGAACTCCTTCGACCGGCTCTCCACGCAGGCCCGCAGGTTCTCCCGGCGCAGGAACTCCTGGTACTCGCCGACGGCCGGCACCGCCCGGGCCAGCTCCTCGGCCCGGTCCATGTCGGCGGCCAGCTGCACGGTGTCCCGCTGGAGGAACGGCACGTAGCTGACGCTGCGGTAGAACCGGCTCTCCATCATGGTCTTCTCGAACGGGGAGTACTGCGGATCGGCCAGCAGCTCCGCCAGCGCCTTCTCCCCGATCGCCCGCCAGTCGAGCGCGGCCTCCAGCGAACGGGTCTCCCGCGCCTCGTAGATGACCGAGAAGACCGCGATCACGAACCGGAGCCGGGTCGGGCAGGCCGGGTGCTCGGCGATCGCCCGGGAGTTGGCCGGGGCGACCACGGCCGCCCGGCCGACCGAGCCGACCCAGCGGACGATGTCGAGCCAGTGGTGCAGCCGCAGCTCGGCCGCCGTCCGCAGCTCGGCAGCCGGCCTGAACGGGATCAACTCCTGCACCAGCTTCAGGAATCCGAGCCGGAACAGCACCACCGCCACCTGGTGCTGCCGCTCGGCGTCGTAGGCGCCGAACTCCGCCACCCACTCGCACAGGGTGTCCCAGGCGGGCGTCCGCAGCCCGGCCGGCAGCTCGGCCGGGTGCGCGACGGCGAACTCGGTCAGCCCCGACTCGCGGATCAGGTTGGTCCGGAACGCGGGCGGCATCAACCGCTGCCAGTTCACCGTCGGCGGGGTGCCCCGCTCGGCGAACTCGAAGGCCAGGGTGGGGAGTTTGGCGTACAGGCCGGGGGAGGCGGACTCGCCGAGGTTGAAGTACGCCGCGTGCATCCGGTAGTGCCAGTTGTTGGCGTACGGGCGCTGCGGGTCGCGCTCGGCGGCCTGCCGGACCACCTCCGCCAGCGGCTCGTCGCCCGCCGCCAGGCAGCTCGCCACCAGCCGGTCGCGGGTGGTGGCGGCGCGCGGCGCGGCCCGGAAGGCCCGCTCGGTGAGCACCCGGGCGAACTCGTCCTGCCCGGTCTCGGCGGCGCAGCCGGCTGCGTGCAGCAGTGCGAACCCGGTCCCGTACGGGCCGAGCCGGGCCGCGTGCAGGAAGCCCGCCAGGGCCTGTTCGGTCCGGCCCGCCCGCCGGTGCGCCTGCGCGGTCTGCATCCGGAGCTTCACGCAGCTCGGGTCGATCGCCAACCCCTCGGCCAGGGCCAGCTGTTCGGCCTCGGTGTCACCGAGCCTGACCGCCATCTCCACCCGGCGGTCGATCAGCCGCCGCCGGGTCTCCAGCAGCACCATGGCGTCGTCGCCGTCCGGCGCGGGGAGCTCGTCGACGGCCTGCTGAGCCACCGCCAGCCGGGCCGCCGCCCCGGCGAAGTCCTGCTGCCGCTCGGCGTACATCACCTCGCGCAGGGCCAGCCTGGCCTCCAGCACGGTGCGTTCGAAGCCGCTCAACTCGCCCACCAGGCCGGCGAGCAGCTGCCTGGCCCGGTCGAGGTGGTGCGGTACGGCCGAGTCGTCGCTGCCGTGCCGGGCCAGCAGGTAGCCCCAGCCCGCCACCGCCTGCACGTGCGTGACCGTGGGTGCCGGGTGCTCGACCAGGGGCCGGTACGCGGCCGTGGTCCGGTCGGTCAGGCCTTCGAGGCCGAACAGCGCGACCGCGCGGGCGCCTTGGAGCCCGGCCGGCACCGCGTCCCGGCAGTCGGCCGGGTCGAGGTCCTCCGGTACGACGTCCAGCACGGCGGGCAGCAGGCAGGCGGCGACCAGCCAGTGCGCCAGCCCGGCCCGGTCCACGGTGTCCAGGTCGGCCCGGTGCCGGTAGGCCTCCGCCATCCGGCGCCAGGCCGGCGAGGCCAGCTCGTCCGGCAGGTCCGTTGGGGTCGACGCCCGGTAGCGGTGCAGCCTGGACTCCTCGACCAGCAGCCGCCGGTAGCTCGCGGGCATCGTCATGCCGAACCGCAGCGCCCGCGGCGCCCGGGCCTCGAACCGACGGGCCGCCAGCACCGCCGCCCTGGCCTGGATGACCGTCGACGGCGTCCCGGCGCCGTCGAAGTACGGCCGGTGCACCTCGAAGGTCATCCAGCTGGGGGCGTTCACCCCGACAGTGCCGTGACTGAACTGCCAGCGGTCCACGGTGCCATTCCCTCGTCTCTGACGTGCCCTCGGAAAGACGTGTCTCGGAAAGCCGAGATGCGCCCTGGGCCGCAAGGGCACAGGGCGCACCACCAGGAGGACGGATCAGGTGGCGTCGTCCATCAGACAGGTCCAGCAGTCGGCTTCGCCGGTGCTGATCTCGACCTCGTCCGCAAGGGACTCCCAGGACTCGTACGACATTTCGTACTCCCTTCACCGAATGACCGGACACGTATATTCGCGCCGGTGCTGGTGTTCGGAAAGCTAGGGCAGCCGCCGAGGAGCGTCAAGGCTTTCCCGACCATTTCGGCAGTAATTCATCAGGTGTCGTCAGGTGTCGTCAGGACGGTGAAATCGGTGTTCCGGGAAATGCGGACGAGCCCTGCGGCCGGCGCGCCGCAGGGCTTGATCCGGCCTGATCAGGCCGTCAGCTCCGAAAGCCGGGACAGGAAGAGATCGACTTCCCGGTCGGTGGTCCAAAAGTGCGGGGAAACGCGGACCAGCCCGGCCGGTACCGATACCTGTACCGCAGATTCGACCAGTCTGTCCACGAGTTCGGCGCTGTCCGTCCGGGCGCCGGAGAAGCTGACTATCCCGGAGTCCGAGGCCGGGTCCGCCGGAGTGGCGGGAGTAAAGCCGGCCGCGGAAACTCCCGTTCTGATCCGGTCCGCGAGGGAGAGCACCCGCGCGGTCACGGCGGGCAGCCCGACCGCCTCCAACTCGGCCAGCGCGGCGGCCAGGCCGACCATGCCGATCAGGTCGTACATACCGCCCTCGACCCGGGCGGTGCCGGCCCGTTCCGGGAGCTGGTAGCTCAGCGGGCCCTTGCCCTTCATCAGCTCCGGCGCGCCGTCGAAGCCGAACCAGCCGGTCGGGACCGTCCGCAGCAGCTCCAGCCGCCCGGTCCGGCAGAAGAACACGCCCGTCCCGGGCGGCCCGCCGAGCCACTTGTGCGCGCCGGCCGCCAGGAAGTCGACCGGGGTGTCGGCGAGCGAGAGCGGCAGTGCGCCGAGGCTCTGCACCGCGTCCACGCTGACCAGCGCGCCGACCCGGCCCGCCAGGGCGCAGACCGCGTCCAGGTCGATCCGGAAGCCGGTGGCGAAGTTGACGTGGCTGACCGCGACCAGCCGGGTGCGCGGGCCGATCGCGGCGGCGATGTCCTCGGTACGGTAGCCGCCGGCGTGCATCGGCACCCAGTCGAGCTGGACGCCGTGCCGTGAAAGCCTGCTCCAGGGGCGGACGTTGGCCGGGAAGTCGCGGTCGAAGACCACCACCCGGTCGCCCCGGTGCCAGTCCAGCCCGTCCGCGACGAGGTGCACGCCGGTCGAGGTGTTGGGCACGAAGGCCACCTCCTCCGGCGTGCAGGAGAGCAGCCGCGCCATCGCCCGCCGGGCGGCGGCCCGGGCCGCGAACAGGCCACCGATCCGGGTGCTCCCGTACGGCATCACCTCCTCCAGCACGGTCCGCATCGCGTCCACCGCGGCGGGCCGCAGCCGGCCGAAGCCGGCATGGTCCAGATACGCGCTCTCCGTCACCTGACGGTCTCCTCCGATGGTCCTCGACGGGATGTCAACTCGCGGGCAGCAGCGCGTTCCTGGAGCGGGCGGTGACCGCCGCCCAGGCCGCGACCAGCAGCGGCACGCCGTGCAGCAGCAGCACCCACTCCGGTACCCAGGAGGGCTGCAGCACCAGGCCGGTGACGAGCAGTCCGGCCATGAAGCCGCTGTTGACGACGATCTGCCCGAGGCCGAAGGCCCGGCCGCGCCGGTCGTCCGGCAGGCGCTGCATCGCCTGTTTGAAGGTGATCTCGCTCAGGGCGTCGCCGAGCCCGGCCACCACGGCGCAGAGCAGCCGGGGCCACCAGCCGGAGAGCCAGAAGATGCCGATGAACCCCGCCGACATCACCATCGTGGCCAGGCAGAAGACCAGCAGCGGGTTGCGCTCGACCACCCGCTTGGCCAGCGGGCGGAGCACGAAGCCGGCCAGCAGCAGCCCGGCCGCCCAGCAGCCCCAGACCGCGCCGGACACGAAGGTCGGTGAATCCGGCCGCAACTCGCTTCCCAGGATGGGGAGTCCGACGTGCTGCGAGGAGCTGCCGAAGGCGTCCAGGCCGCGCAGCACCACCAGCACCGCCAGGCCCGCACCGACCAGCATCGGCCAGGCGCCGGTCCGGTCCCGCCGGGCGCCGCCCGCCGCGCCGGGCTCGCGCATCCGCAGCCGGAGCGCGGTGAGCACCAGCGCCGAGAGCGCGTACGTGCCCGCGTCCAGCGCGAACACGCCCCGGTAGCCGATCAGCGGCACCAGCACGGTGGCCAGGCCCATGCCGACCATGAAGGCGACGCCCTTGAGCCCGGCCAGGATGCTGTTCACCGCCTGGGTGCGCTCCCCGGCGAGCACCGGTGTGGCGGCCGACAGGGTGGCCTCGAAGACCGAGCGGCCGGTGCCGATCAGCGCGACCGCGGCGTACAGCCACCAGTTCTGGGCCGAGTCCGGCAGCAGCGCGAGCAGGGCGAGCATCAGCATCCGGACCAGGTCGGCGGCGATCATCACCTGCCGCCGGTCCCACCGGTCGCCGTACCGGTGGCCGAGCCGGCCGCCCGCGATGGCGCCCGCGTAGAGCGCGGCGCTCAGCAGCCCGGTGGCGAGGGCCGAGTGGCTGCGCTCCCAGACGAACACCGACAGGCAGATGAAGTCGAGCGCGTACCCGACGTCCGAGATCGTCTTGGCGGCGAGCAGCACCCCCAGGCCACGACGGCTCGCCGAGGCCCCCGGTCCGGTGCCCGCGGCCCGGGGCTCGGTCCGAGTCACTGCTGCACCAGGAACATCAGCCGCACCCCTTCGCTCTCCCCGTTCGACGGGGACCAGCGTCCCAGCGGATGATCGATCTGGGTAGAGGGCCGCCGCCGGCCTCAGGCGCGGGACGCACCCGCCCCGTTGCGCCGGTGTTCGTCGAGGGCCCGCCAGACGTGGTCGCGCAGGAAGGGGGCCTCGGTGAAACGGATGCCGGTGGCGTCGCGCAGCGCGTTGGCGAAGGCGGGCGGGACCGGGTTGAAGGGGCTCTCGCTCATCGACTTCGCGCCCAACGGGCCGATGGCGTCCGAGGTTTCGGAGAAGTGCACCTCGGTGCGCGGGATGTCGGCGTAGGCCGGCAGCCGGTAGCGGCGGAACGCGGCGGTGGTGACCTCGCCCCGGTCGTCGACCAGCACCCGTTCGAACAGGGTCGCGCCGAGCGCCTGGGCGACGCCGCCCTCGACCTGGCCGCGGCACTGCATCGGGTTCATCACCTTGCCGGCGTCGGCGCCGTGGACGCTGCGCAGGATCCGGATCTCCCCGCTGTCCGGGTCGACCGCGATCCGGAACCACTGCGAGTTGAAGGCCACCGAACGCGGCGTACCGCCCCAGTGCCCGTCCGCCGAGAGCTCGACCCCCTTGCCCCGGGCGGCCTCGAAGACCTCCTTCAGGGTCACCACCCGGCCGTCGCACTCCACCGCGTCGGCGGTCAGCCGCAGCAGGCTGCGCGGGGTGCGGGCGTACTCGGCGGTGAACGAGAGCAGTTGCTCGGCCAGCGCGTTGGCGGCCTTCATCACCGCCTTGCCCGCCACCACGGTGCCGGCCGAGCCGAACGCGCCGGTGTCGTGCTTCACCACGTCGGTGTCGGACTGCCGGATCGCGATCCGGTCCACCGTGGTGCCGAGCGCACCGGCGGTGATCTGCTTGTGCACCGTGGTGGTCCCGTTGCCGAACTCCGCGGTGCCGACCGCGATGTCGTACGTACCGTCGTCCAGCAGCTTCACGGTGGCGTCGGCGAAGTGGCCGCCGGGCGGCCCGGTGGCGATCGCGGCCATCGCGAAGCCCTGGCCCACCAGCCAGCCCTCGGGCGCCAGTTCGGCGCTGGTGTCGTCGGCGAGGGCGTCGCGCACCACCTGGAGGCACTGGTCCAGGCCGTAGCTGGCGATGTGCAGGTCCTCCTCCTCGCCGCAGGGGCCCTCCATGTGGTCGCCCGGGCCGATCACGTTCTTCTCCCGCAGCACCAGCGGATCGAGGTCCAGCCGACGGGCCAGCTCGTCCATCGCCGACTCCAGCGCGAAGGTCACCTGGCCCAGCCCGTAGCCCCGGAACGCCCCGGCCGGAACGCAGTTGGTGTACACGGAGTACGCGTTCACCTTCTTGTTCGGCGCCCGGTACACGCCCATCGACTCGCCGACGCTGTGGAACATCACCGCCGGGCCGTGGTTGCCGTACGCGCCGGTGTTGGAGACCACCCGGAACTGAAGCGCGGTCAGGGTGCCGTCGGCCTTGGCGCCGACCTTCACGGTGACCTTGAACGGGTGGCGGGTGGTGGCGCCGTAGAACTGCTCGGGGCGGGTGAACTCCAGCTTGACCGGCCGGTGCAGCCGGAGCGCGGCGAGCACGGCGATGTCCTCGGTGAGCATCTCCTGCTTGCCGCCGAAGCCGCCGCCGACCCGGCCCGCGACCACCCGGACCCGCTCCTTCGGCAGGTCGTACAGGTCGCACAGCGCACGCCGGGTCAGGAACGGCACCTGGGTGCTGGACCGGACCACGATCCGCTCCCCGCCGCCCTCCTCCCGCTCCTCGAAGTAGACCACGCAGCCGTGGGTCTCCAGGCTGGCGTGCTGCACCCGCTGGGTCTGGAAGGTCTCCTGGTAGACCACGTCGGCCTCCGCGAACCCCTGCTCCACGCTGCCGAGTTCACCGTGCACCTCGCCGCAGACGTTGTCCTCGGCGCGGAAGATCCGCGACTCCGGGCCCTTCGGGTGGATCACCGGCGCGCCGGGCAGCATCGCCAGCTCGGGGTCGACCACGAACGGGAGCAGCTCGTACTCGACCTCGATCCGCCGACAGGCCTCCTCGGCGGCCCCCTCGCTCTCGGCCACCACGGCCGCCACCCGCTGGCCGACGAAGCGGACCACGTCGTCCAGCACCCGGGTGTCGTCCGGGTCCTCGGTGGGGTGCTCGTGCCGGGCCGAGGAGTACAGCTTGTCGGGGGCGTCGTGGTGGGTGAACACCGCGTGCACCCCGGCCACCCGCAGGGCGTGGGCGGTGTCGATGGAGACGATCCGGGCGTGCGGGTGCGGGGAGCGGAGCAGCTTCATGTGCAGCAGGCCCTCGACCTCGACGTCGAAGGTGTAGCGGGCGGTGCCGGTGACCACCTGCGGTCCGGCCGGGGCACCCGGGCTGCGGCCGACGGCCTGCCCGGCACCGGGCTCCTCGGTGTGCTTCACCCCGCAGATCGCGTCCTCGATCGCCCGGTAGCCGGTGCAGCGGCACAGGTTTCCCTTCAACGACCTCGGCAGGTCGGTGAGTTGCTCCTCGTTCAGGGCCGAGGTGGTCATCAGGAAGCCGGCCGTGCAGAAGCCGCACTGGAAGCCTTGCGCGTCCAGGAACCGCTGCTGCATCGGGTGCAGCTCGCCGTCCTTCGCCAGCCCCTCGACGGTGGTCACCGCGCGGCCCTCGGCCCGGACGGCGGGGTAGATGCAGCTGTGCACCGGCCGGCCGTCCACCTGCACGGTGCAGGCGCCGCAGTCCCCGGCGTCGCAGCCCTTCTTCACCCCGAACCAGCCGCGGTCGCGCAGGTAGGTGCGCAGGCACTGGCCCGGCCGGGGTTCGGCGTCGAAGTCCTCGTTGTTGACGCGGATCGAGAAGCTCATCGTCCGGCCTCCTCGGTCAGTTCGCGGCGGATCTCCTCGGCGAAACGGAACGTCATGTGCCGTCGCCAGGCGGGGAGTCCGTGGATGTCGTCGAAGTACTCGTGCGCCGCGATGCCGTACTCGAGCGCCTCGCGCAGCGCCTCCGCATTCGGCGGCAGCGCGAACCGCAGCTGGATCGGCCGTACGGTCGAGGCGGTGACGGTGATGGTCAGCTCACCGTCGATCGGGTCGACGGCCCCGATCACCAGCGCCCCCGAGCGGCCGAGCCCGTACAGCGAGGCCTGCCGGAACGCGGTCCGGCCCGCCAGCGCCCGGGCCGGCAGCGTGATCGAGCGCAGCAGCTCGCCGGGCTGGAGGTCCTTCATCCCGGCCCCGACGACGAAGTCCGCCACCGGCACCTCGCGCACCGCACCGCTCTGCGACAGCAGCAGGCAGACCCCGTCCAGGGCGGCGGTCAGCGAGATCATCGGCCCGGCGGGCAGCCCGTTGCACAGGTTCCCGCCGACGGTGGCCATGTGCCAGATCTTCCAGGAGGCGAGAAAGGCCCGGCAGCACTGCTCGAACAGCGGCGCCGCAGCCCACTCCGCCGGCTTCGGGAACTGCGACAGCTCGGCGATCGTGCAGGTCGCCGCGATCTCCAGCCCGCCCTCCGCCCCCACCGTCAACGGCTCCCACCCCATCCGGCCCAGGTCGATCAGCCGCCGGACGTGCAGCTGCGGCTCCGAGAACAGGTACGTCCCGCCGCCCAGCCACGCGTCCCCCGGCTGCCACGCCTCGCGACGACGGGCGTCGCGCACCTCCACCACCGTGTTCAGATCCACGCCGTTGCCCCGTCCTCGACCGCTCGATACGGAGATTGAAGCAACGCCCCACCTGCGGGAACGAGTGGATTCGCACACCAGTGACCGCCCGACGGACTGGAGGATCCACCATCCTCACGGCACCTCGACGACGGGTCGGGGCCGGCCCGGGAACGCGAAGGGCGCGCAGCGACGGCCGGGAACGGTCCGTCGGCTGGGAGGCGTTCGGGTGCTTCGTGGCGCTCCTGGTGGTCGTCGCCCTGGCGGCTGCCGTGTCGTGGTTCCTCGTCATCGCCGCCTCGATCCCGGATTGGTGAGCGCGCCCCAACCGAGGCCGCCGGCCATCAGGTCCACGGGACGCTCTTGTGCCCGGGCCGGTGTCGAGGGTGAGAGTTCACCCCGCTGCGATGACCGTCCCGGGAGAGGTGGCCGGGACGTCGAACGGAGATCGCGGCGGCGGCACCCGCACAGGCGGCCACCGACTGCCCCTCGGGTTACGCCTGCATCTACTAGGGCACGTCCGTCGAGTCGGGCATTCAGAGCATGTGGAACAAGCGCGGCGCGTACAAGATCTACAACTACGAAGGCCCGCACCTCGTCGTCAACAAGCAGACGGACCAGTGGATGCTCTGTCTGTGCAAGGGCGGCTACGGAAACGACTGCCCGCTCATACTCGTCCAGACCTCCGACGCCGCCCGGCAGCAGCTCGTGCATTGCGGAAGCGTTCACCTCCCCGGAGGCCGACCAGGCCCAGGCCCGGCGAGCGAGGCTGAGCAGGGCAGAAGCTTGGGTCATTTGGTCTCTCTCCGTTCGGGAACGCGAAAGGGGCCGACGCGTTGTCGGCCCCTCGTTGGTGAGTGAATGAATTGAGCTGTCAAGCGGAGTGGGCCATGCAACTTCCTTGATCGGGTGGACAGTTCACGACCGAAGCGGAAAGAGTGGGCTCGCGTCCCGAAGGGCGGGGCGGCCTCACAGCGATGTGGTTCGGGGGAACTGGCCGATGAACAGATCTGGGTGCTTCATGACGGTGGTGGGCATGGTGGTGCTGGTCATCGCGGCGGTGCTTGTCAGCGGTTGAGAATCCGGGCCGGGTCGAGCGCGGTCATCAGCTCGACCGGGCGGGAGTTCTCGGCCTCGATCTTCGTCAGCCGGTCCTTGATTTCATTCATGTCCGCCTGGAGGCGTCGGCGCGGGTCTTCTGGGCCTCGGCCTCTTCGCGCCAGATCTTGGCGGTGTTGATCTGCCAGGCAGCCCGGAGCATCACCAGGGCAGCGGTCACGGAGACCGCCGTGCCGGCGAAGGCGAACACCTCGGTTGAGTTCATTCGTGCTGCCTCCTCTCAGGCGGGGTCGACGATTAGCCACGCGACGCTCGAAGTGTCGGATGCGCCGGTGGACTTGATGACGAACGAGGCGCCCGCCCGTGCGGGCGTTGACCCACAGAGCGCCCGGGGTGCCGCCGGGAGCCTGGGCGGTGAGCATTGATCTGGCGGGTGTGGTCACGCGGTGGTGGGCACGGTCACGGTGCCGGCCGCGAGGGTGGCGACGCCCAACTTGGCGTTCGCCCCCTCCTTGATGTCCGAGTACTCGATCCCGTTGCACGTCCGAGACGACAGCCCCGACAGTGGGCTGAGGGTCCATCAGGATGCCGGGCACCTGGCGGTCGGGAAGAGCGCCGGGGCCGAGAGAGGTGTTCAGCTCCTGCCGCAGCACTGCGGAGACCGTCCGGGACTCCGCGGCCGTGTACTGCTGGCCGACCGGCTTGGCCGGGTCGGGGAAGGCCAGGCGGCTGTAGGCGTGCGCGTTGTCGCACCTGCCGCCGACGTTCAGCGACCCCTGCTCGGTGTGCTGCTGGACCGTCCAGTACTCCTGGAATGAGTCGATGCGGCCGGTCAGAAGCGGCAGCTCCACTCCGTCCTGGTAGACGGCGACACCGCCTCCCTTCTGGGAGCAGTTCGACCTGCTCGGTGCCGGACTTCACCAGCAGCTGCCAGCTGCCCATCTGGCTGTACCGGACGGTGAGGTCCAGCTTGATCCACGTGTCGATCTCGCCGACGCGCCTCATGTCACGGTCTCGCACTTCAATGCGGCAACCCAGGGTTATCACCTCGGTTCTGCCTAGTTGGGCGGGTTGGGGAGCACCAAGCCTCGATAGCTTTGGTTTGGCAACTCAGCCTGGCGAGAAGGGATTTGGATACGCAGACTGTGGCTCGCTGCTGCTACGGGGGATGGGCATGCCAGAGATTCGAAGGATTTCACCGTGGATCACTCTTGTGATCGTGCCGATTGTTGCGATGGGAGCGTTTTGGGTGATCAGCCTCCTTCCGCAGACACTCGGGGGGCTTGGGCCCTCGCTGGTGGGGGAGGAGAAGATATCGCCCAGCCGGGTTAAAGATCCGGGATGCGTGGCGGCTGAGCGCGTCTTCAAGTCCCTCCTGTATCTGTCCGACACGCCTGGCAACACGAGCATGGTGGCACAGGTCAGGGGCATGGCCGATGAGCTGGACCAGGCCCGCAAGTTGGCTCAGCACGCAGATGTCAGTAACAACATTGAGAGGCTGGCGGGACAGACGCGGGGCTACGCGGACGATCTCTTGGCCAGGCCGACGGCCGCCAGCAGCAGTTCGGTGATCAGCGGCGTGACCATCTTGCAGGTCGTCTGCGAGGGTAAGACGTGGCCGGAGAGGCAAACCGGTCAGTAGGAGTTGTAGCGGGGCCGGAAAGTCAGCTGGACGGACGGCTTTCCGCTGCCCGCGACGACATCGAAGCGGACGGTCGAGCGCCCCGGCGGCAGGTTGAACATCTGTGGGTTCGACGCGAGTTCGGGGTATTAATTCGTTCCCTGGTCGTCCTTGGCGCTCTTGTGGCCGGGACGGGTGTCGATGGTCAGGGTCCGGCCGGCCTCGATGACCGGAGCCCCGGACTCGATGCCCTCGCTGAGGGTCAGCAGAAGGAAAGGGGACCGAAGGAATGGCAGCCCCTTGCCGAAGTCCCAGCTCTCGGAGCGGACTTCGTCCGAGTAGAACCAGGGGTCGAAGCACATGAGCTTGATGCCATACTTCACCCACCGGAACCCGGTCCGGTCCTCGGCCTCGTTCCCCTCCATGCCGTCCTTGTAGTAGCCGTAGAGGTATCGGGACTGCCCGTCGGACTCGGTGAACCGCAGCAGCGCGTACCCGCGCCGGGGGTTGAGCGCGGCCACGAGGCGCCGCTTCGTCTCCTTCAGCGTGCGCCGGTCGGGGCTGTAGATGTAGACGGGGAGCAGGACCTCGCGGGCCACGGCGCGGGTGCCCCGGAAGAGCCCGCCGTCCAGGTTCGGGCTGTCGTCGGCGTGCAGTTCGATGGGCGGTGCGTCCAGGCCGAGTGCTCCGGCCTGCATGATGCTCGAGGGCCGGCGAAGCCGGTGAGGGCGATCTCCTCGCCCTGTGGCCGTTGCTGCCGGTGATGGTCACGTAGGTGTGCTGCCAGTGGACGGCCTCCGGCAGACCGGGTGGAGGTGCTGGTGTCTCTTCGGCTCAGACCAGTACAGCGGGAATGGGCATAGAGTCTCCTGATCGTCAGATTCCGTGCATGACCTCCATTTGCTGAAGTGCCTTAGTGACAAAGCAGGTTGTGCAATTTCGGACCCGCAGTCAACCTATGAGGTTGCAGGTTCCTCCCGAGGCCCTGCGGCCTCACCCTTGGGTGCGCGCGGGTGGGTGACCTGCCCGGCTCGGATGATTAGGGGATGATCATGTTGATCCGCAGGAAGATTGCTTCGACGGTGGCCGCCGGCTTCATGGCACTGGGTGGGGGGATTATTGCGGCAGGCCCGGCGCACGCAGCCTCCTCCGCCTTCGGCTGCCAGCCCGGCTTCGTGTGCGTCTACGCCGACAGCACTATTGGCTCCCTCCAGAACGGGAACATCATCGCCCGTTTCGAGCGGTACGGCGCCAACAACCTGGACAACGTCAACGGCAACCACTGGGTAGTCAACAACCAGACCGGGGGCAGCAACGCCACCGCAGTCATGTGCTACAACTACTGGGGCGGAAACTGCACCGGCACGGTCGTTAACGTCCAGCCGAACGGCTGGAACACTGCCGTGGTGGTGGACATGACGCCGATCAACTCGATCTGGCTGAACAGGCCGTAGTAGGTCCGGGACCCCCAGAATTGAGAGTGGCCCGGCAACTGCCGGGCCACTCGCTTCTGTTGATCAGATTCCGTACACCACCTCCAGCTGCTGAAGTGCCCTGAGGGTGGCCTGAGTGGTGTCCTCGTGCTTGGCCTCGTAGCGGCGCCCGCCGAGCATCTCGGCCGTGGAGCTGGCGTTGTGGACGCGTTCACCTCCTCGGAAGTCGACCAGTTCGGGCCGTGTTCGCCGATCAGGGCCAGGCCCGGTGAGGTGCTGTTGGTCCCGGTCCAGTAGCCCCGGGTGCCCGAGAGGGCATTGGGCCAGCCGGCCCCCGCAGCGGGACACCGCGTAGTTGAGACCGGCGTCCACGGCCAACCCGCCGACCGAGCGTCAGATCCGGTCCCAGGAGAAGCGGTTCGAGATCGTGGACGACTCCGACACCGCACGCTTCCTGGCCTCGATCTGGGACCCGTGTGGCAACCGCAAGTGCGACCCGTTCCACGACTGCCTGCGTGACGCTCCCTTGTGGACCGTCTGGGCCCCGACCGGACTGCGGCGCAGTAAGGACGGTGACGACAATGCTCTGATCATCGGGTGGGACGAGAACGATCTCGTGTTCGCCAGGGACGGCTTCAAGCTGTTCAAGGAGGGCGGGGCAGGGGGCCCGCAGGACCCCGAGAAGGTCCCGGCTCGATGGCGGACTGTTCGTGCCCGCCTGAACCTCCCGGAGGGCTTCCGCATCCACGACCTACGGCACAGCCGGATCAGCAACGATCTCGAAGCGGAGAGAATCCGGTGGAGGTGTCGGCGAACGCCGGGCACCACTCGCCCCGCGCGTGGGTCGTGCTGCGCCCATCTAGAGCAAGATCATTCCTGTGGGTCACGCAGTGGGTCACGCAGCCACTGCACGGAGCCCGGAAAAGCAAAAAACCCCACGTGAAGTGGGGTCTTAGCTGGTGTCCGAGGGGGGACTTGAACCCCCACGCCCGATAAAGGGCACTAGCACCTCAAGCTAGCGCGTCTGCCATTCCGCCACCCGGACCGGGTGTTGTCTCTGCGGCCTGTTGCCCGCGTCGACATGTGTAACTGTAGCAAGGATCGGCTCCAGGACCCAAAACCGTCCCTGGTGGGGGTCGTGCGGCTTCGATCCGGGGGAATGGCCTTGGGGTGGGGCGGCGGCTGGGGGAGGATGGCGGGACTGTGCCTGCCGGCCGCGGTGCTGGGTGCCGTGGCGGCGTGGAGGTGCGCCGGGTGGGCGAGACGACGAGGAGACACCGTGAGCGAGTCGAAGGCGGGGCAGGTGGGCGGCCCGAAGGTGAATGCCGAGTCGGAGGTCGCCGAGATCTGCCGCGACCTGATCCGGATCGACACCAGCAACTACGGTGACGGGTCGGGGCCGGGGGAGCGGAAGGCGGCGGAGTACGTCGCGGAGCAGCTGGCGGAGTTCGGCCTGGAGCCGAAGATCTTCGAGTCGGCCAAGGGCCGGGCCTCCACCGTGGTGCGGATCGAGGGCGAGGACCGTTCGCGTCCCGGGCTGCTGATCCACGGCCACACCGACGTGGTGCCGGCCAACGCGGCGGACTGGACGTACGACCCGTTCTCCGGCGAGATCGCGGACGGCTGCGTCTGGGGCCGCGGCGCGGTGGACATGAAGGACATGGACGCGATGACGCTGGCCGTCGTCCGCGACCGGCTGCGGACCGGGCGCAAGCCCCCGCGGGACCTGGTGCTGGCCTTCGTCGCGGACGAGGAGGCGGGCGGCACGTACGGCGCGCGCTACCTGGTGGACAAGCACCCGGAGCTGTTCGAGGGCGTCACCGAGGGCATCGGCGAGGTCGGCGGCTTCTCCTTCACCGTCAACGACCAGGTCCGGCTGTACCTGGTGGAGACGGCGGAGAAGGGCATGCACTGGATGCGGCTCACCGTCGAGGGCCGGGCCGGGCACGGCTCGATGGAGAACGACGACAACGCGATCACCGAGCTGTGCGAGGCGGTGGCCCGGCTCGGGAAGCACACCTTCCCGCTGCGGATCACCAAGACCGTGCAGGCGTTCCTGAACGAGCTGTCGGACGCGCTGGGCGTGAAGCTCGACCCGAACGACATGGACGAGACGCTCCGGGTGCTCGGCGGCATCGCCAAGATGATCGGCACCACGCTGCGCAACACCGCCCAGCCGACCATGCTGGGCGCCGGGTACAAGGTGAACGTGATCCCCGGCCAGGCCACCGCGCACGTGGACGGGCGCTTCCTGCCCGGCTACGAGGAGGAGTTCCTGGCCGAGCTGGACAGCGTGCTCGGTCCCCGGGTGAAGCGGGAGAGCCTGCACTACGACAAGGCGCTGGAGACGAGCTTCGACGGCGCGCTGGTGGACGCGATGCAGTCGGCGCTCCAGGCCGAGGACCCGATCGCCCGGGCGGTGCCGTACTGCCTGTCGGGCGGGACGGACGCGAAGTCCTTCCAGGACCTGGGCATCCGCTGCTTCGGCTTCGCGCCGCTCAAGCTGCCGCCGGAGCTGGACTTCGCCGGCATGTTCCACGGCGTGGACGAGCGGGTGCCGGTGGACGGCCTGAAGTTCGGTGTGCGGGTGCTGGACCGCTTCATCGACGCCTGCTGATCCACGGTCCACGGTCCACGGTTCGATCGGACGGCCCGCCCCCGGGGTTCCCGGGGGCGGGCCGTCCGCATTGTCGGAGCGAATGACGAGCGGAGCGGCGAAACGCCGCATGCAGAAAGGATTCCTCCAGTGGTCAATTGGTCGACTGCGTGTGCGAGTTGTCACCGCTGCGGGTGAATGGGTGATCCACTCCGTACCCCGTTCGGCCCAGCCTCGTTCACTCATATGCAGGCCGGAACAACGGCCTGTGGAACACAGGAATCGACCAGGAGGAATACCCATGAAGGTCAAGAAGATCGTTGCCGTTGTCGCCGCCACCGGTGGTCTGGTGCTCGCGGGTGCGGGTGCCGCCGCCGCTCACGGTGGCGCGGCCGCGAACGGTTTCGCGACCAACTCCCCGGGCGTGCTGTCGGGCAACAATGTCCAGGTCCCCGTGCACGTGCCGGTGAACCTCTGTGGCAACACCGTCAGCGTGATCGGTCTGCTGAACCCGGCGTTCGGCAACAACTGCGCCAACTTCTGAGCAGTCGCCGGCCGTCCCGGCCGGATCGACCGCTGAGGCAGTGAGACCGACGGGCCCCCGGCTGATGCCGGGGGCCCGTCGGCATGTCCGGAACTCACTCGATGGGGTGAAAGCGCTCGTTCGGCTCAACCGGAGAACGCCCGGACTCGTTGTTCGGTGTACCGGGGAAGACCGCGTCAGGAATTCCGACAATCACAACTCATCAGGGGAGTACATGCGTCAGGTCGCAAAGAAGGGCATCCTCACCGCAGTCGCCACCGGCAGCGTACTGGCCTCGGCCTCCGGCTACGCCTACGCGAGCTCGGATGCGCAGGGTGCCGCCGCCAACTCACCCGGCATCGGGTCCGGCAACAACATCCAGGCGCCGATCGACATCCCGGTCAACGCCTGCGGCAACACGGTGAGCGTGGTCGGCCTGCTCAACCCCGCGATGGGCAACGACTGCGCCAACTCCTCGGGCCCGGGGAAGGGCGCCGAGGGCCATGGCGGCCACGGCAGCCACGGCGGCGGCCACGACAGCGGGACCAGGGGCGCCGAGGCCCAGGGCGCCGCCACCAACTCGCCCGGCATCGCCTCCGGCAACAACATCCACGCCCCGGTCTCCGTCCCGCTCAACGCCTGCGGCGACTCGGTCAACGTGGTCGGCATCGGCAACCCCGCCTTCGGCAACGACTGCGGCAACGTGGCCACCCCGCCCCCGCCCGCCCAGGACGAGGACTGCCCGCCCGGGGCGCACAACCCGCCGCCGCCCGCGAGCACCCAGCCGCCCGGCACCACCCAGACCGGCGGCGAGAGCGGCGGCTCCGGCCACGGCGCGGGCCGGGGCGGCCTGCCCGGCTCGGAGGAGATCGGCACCCCGGCAGCGTCCGTCGCCCAGCCCGCCTCCTACCTCCAGACCCCGCCGCCCGCCCCGGCTCCGGCGCACGCCGCGGCGGGCCGGGCGCAGCTGGCCCAGACCGGCTCGGAGGGCCTGCAGCTGCTCACCGTGGCGGGCGCGGCCCTGATGCTCGGTGGCGGCGTGCTGTACCGCCGCTCCCGGGTCGGCGCCCGCTGACGGCGCACCGGGTGACGTGAGGGGCGGGCCGGTGGACCGGCCCGCCCCCTGTGCCTGCTGTCACCAGCTGCGGACCTGCCGGATGATGCGGCGGCGCAGCCGGACGGTACGACGGCCGTCCGGGAAGAGTTTCAGCCTGTCCAGCTCCCAGTGCCCGTACTCGGCGTGGTCCGTGAGCAGCTGCCGGGCGGCATTGCGGCTGGTGCCGCGCGGGATGCTCAGCGACTGGTACTCGTACTCCGGCTGCCGAACCAGCTTGGGTGGGGTCAAGGCTCTCCTCCTGCGGGACGCTTGCAGGCAAGGGTACGACCCGCCTGCGACATTCACGGCTGCCCGGGCCGCCGAGTGCACCTGCCGCCTCGGGCGAGCCTGCGCTCGGGAGCTGCTGACAGTCAATCAGTTTTCGTACCACTGACGAGATACCCCGCGCGGGCGGACGTGACGCGCCCGGTCCGGGGTGCGGATGCACTGCTCCGGGTGCGGTACAGAACCGTCCGGACCGGACATCAGGGCGGAAGTTGCCGTGAATTCCCGGAACTAGACGACAACCCCTGTGCGCGTCGTGCCCGGAGGGAGATAGCGTCAGCACCATGTCTGATGCCGCGCAGCTCTCCATCATCGAGGTACGGGCCGCCGCCGAGGCGGTCAAGGCCGCCATCGACCGCCACCTGGCCGCGGTCTCCGGCCCCACCACGGCGGACGATCCCGTCGTGGCCAGCGCTTACGAGGAGCTCGCTGCGGCGGCCATCGCCTACGACCAGATCCTGTACGAGGTCTACGACGAGGTCACCCCGTTCGAGGTGCCCGGCGACGAGGGAGCGGGCGGGTACTCCGGCCCGGAACACCCCGAGGCGATCAGCGTGCTGATCCGCCGCGACTACCTGATCGCGGACCCGAAGCGGCTGCGCGAGCAGGCCGAGCGGGTGGACGAGTCGCTCACCCCGGGTTCGGTCCCGGAGGGCGGCGGGGTGAACGCCGCGATCGGGGTGCTGTTCGGCGAGTACGAGCCGGACGAGATCGCGGCCCGGTGCGAGGAGTTCGGCCTGGAGGAGGGCGACTCCACGCTCTGGGTGGCGGCCACCGAGCCGGCCGACCCGGGGGAGTGGCTGCCGGAGCCGTTCGAAGGGGCCGACCCGCAGCTGCTGATCTGCCGGTTCGACGTCAGCGAGGTCTACGACGACGACCTGGACGCGCTGGACGAGGAGTAGCCACCACGCGGCGAGGAGGGGCGGAGCCGCTGCGGCTCCGCCCCTCCTTCATACCCGTCCGGTGCGGGTTAGTACTGCTCGGCCTGCTCCGCCAGGATGGCGCGGAGCCGGGTGGTGCGCGGCCGGGCCGGGCGCTCGGCGACCGCCTGCGGCAGGGCCTGGCCCGCCGCGTGCACCACGGAGAGATGGCGCTCGGCCCGGCCGAAGGCGGTGTACACCCACTGCCTGGTCAGCCCGGCGGCCGCGTCCTCGGGCAGCACCGCGACCACCCCGGGCCAGCGCCGGCCGACCGCCTGATGGCCCGTCAGCGCCCAGCCGTGCCGCAGGCCGGCGGCCTGGGCGGGCGAGAGGGTGAGCCGGGAGCCGTCGGTCAGCTCCAGGTGCAGCCCGGCGGCGTCGCCGTCCAGCACCCGGCCGAGCCGGACCACGCCGGGAGCGGGCGAGTGCACCACCCGGTCGCCCGGGTCGAAGCCGCCGAACCGGCCGGGGCCGGGGTTGAGCCGGGCCTTGGCCGCCGCGTTGAGCGCCCGGGTGCCGCCGGTGCCGCCGTGGCCGGGCGTCAGCAGCACCACCTGCTCGGCAGGGATGCCGAGCGCGCGCGGGATCGAGTCGGTGAGCAGCTGCACCGCGCGGTGCACCGCCTCGCCGCCGTCCTTGGCGGTGAGGATCACCACCTCCTTGTCCGGCGCCTCGACCGGCTGCAGCTCGCCGATGCCGATGGCGGAGACCAGCTCGCCGATCGGGCCGAAGTCCGGCGTCCGGGAGGCGACGGCGGGGTAGGCCTTGGCGGCCAGCAGGTCGGCGAAGAAGCGGCCGGGGCCGGCGGACCAGAGCTGGCCCGGGTCGCCGCTGAGCACCAGCCGGGTGCCGTCGGCCAGCGACTCCAGCAGGGTGGCCGCGAGCTCGACGTCGAGCAGCGGGGCGTCCAGCACGATCAGCAGGTCGAGCGCGAGCGAGCCGTCCGGCGCCCGGCCGGGGCCGGCGGCGCCGGCCAGCAGCTCGGCCAGCACGGCCACCTCGGCGCTGTCGGTGGAGCCGCGGAGAGCGTCTCTGCCCTCCGCTGTCCAGGTCGCGGCCCAGGCGCGCAGGCCGAGGCCGCGGGCGGCGGTGAGCACCGCGGCGGCCTCCGCCCGGGCGGCCTCGCCGCCGGTGTGCAGCACCACGGCGCTCTCGGCCACCGCCCGGACCAGCGCTGTCGCGGAGGAGGACGGGGCGGCCACGGCGGCCGCCTCCCAGGCGGCCGGGCCGGGCTGGACGGGAACGTCTCCGTCCCCGGCCTCCTCACCCGCCTCGGTCTCCTCGTCCGCACTGTCCGCATCGTCCGCTTCGGCCGGTGCGTCGTCGGTGCCCGGGACGAAGGTGGACATCACCCGGACCAGGCCGTCGGCCAGGCTCTCCTCCGCCAGGGCCAGCCGCTCCAGCGCGAGCAGGGTCCGCATCGGCGGCTCGTCCTCCTCGTCGTCGGACGGGCGGTGGCCGGGGAGCTCCTCCTGAAAGGCCATCACCCGGCCGTCCACCACGACCTCCTGGAGCGCGGCGGCGGCGTCCGGCAGCCCGAGCTTCTCCAGCCCGGTCGCCACCTCGCCGATCTCCATCGCCGAGTGGCCCTGCAGCGCGGCCTGCTCCAGCACCCACGGCACCAGCGCCTGCGCCCGCCGCGGGTCGCCCGGGCCGGCCTCCGCCCCGAGCAGGCCCCGGGCGAAGCCGTCGGCCTGGTCGGGGCGGACGCCGGGCAGCCCGAGCACGGCCCACGGGTCCTCGCGGAGCGCGGCTGCCGCGCCGTCGCCCAGCAGCGCCACCGCAGCGGTGGCGAACTCGGCCGGGGCGCCGCCGGCGGCGAGCACCTCGGCGGTGTCGCGCAGTGCCTGCTCGCGCTGCGCGTCGGTGGCGGGAGCGGCCGCTCCGGCCCCCTCCGCCGTCCCGGGCTTCCCGCCCGGTCCGGCCGAACCGCCCGATCCGACCGTCCGGATCGCCTCGGCCAGCGCGGCCACTGCATCGGCGTTCCGAGCCGGGGCCGGTGCCTGCGGCCCGTCCGCTGCCGTCTCCTGAGTGGGAGTCACGCCGTCCTGAGATGCCGGCCCGACCTCCGGAGCGTCCTCGGCCACGTCCTGTACTTCCTCCACGTCGCCCACCACTTCGCTCCTACAGCTCCGTCCAGTCTTGGTCCGGGTAGCGGTGCACCGGTGCCGACACGTCGTCCAGCGCACCGCGGATCTCATCCGGAAGCGTAAGCGCCTCCACCGACAGCGCCGCAAGCAGCTGACCGGCCGTCCGGGAACCGATCAGCGCGCTCGCCACGCCGGGCCGGTCGCGGACCCAGGCCAGCGCGACCGCGAGCGGGCTGCTGGCCAGCCCGTCGGCGGCGGTGGCGAGGGCGTCCACGATCCGCCGGGAGCGGTCGCCGAGATAGGGCTGGACGAAGCCGGACAGATAGGGCGAGGCGCCGCGCGACTCGGGCGGCACGCCGTGCCGGTACTTGCCGGTGAGCACGCCCCGGCCGAGCGGCGAGGAGGCGATCAGGCCGACCCCGGCGTCCAGGGCGGCGGGCAGCACCTCGCGTTCGATGCCGCGCTGGAGCAGCGAGTACTCCATCTGCGTCCCGGCCAGCGGCACCCGCCCGGGGTGCGCGCGCTGCCAGGCGGCGGCCTTGGCGAGCTGCCAGCCCGAGTAGTTGGAGACGCCGACGTAGCGGGCCCGGCCGGTCGCGACCGCGAGGTCGAGCGCGTACAGCGTCTCCTCGTCGGGGGTGGCCGGGTCGAAGGCGTGCACCTGCCAGAGGTCGACGTAGTCGGTGCCGAGCCGGCGCAGCGAGGCGTCCAGGGCGGAGAGCAGGCTGCCGCGCGAGGTGTCGAAGCGGCGGTCCGGGTCGGGGACGCTGCCCGCCTTGGTGGCGATCACCAGCTCGGAGCGGGGGATCAGGCTGTCCGTCAGGCGGGAGATCAGGTACTCGGCGCCGCCGTCCGCGTAGACGTCGGCGGTATCCAGCAGGGTGCCGCCCGCGTCGACGAAGGTCTTCAGCTGTTCGGCGGCGTCGTGCTCGTCGGTGTCCCGTCCCCAGGTCATGGTGCCGAGGCCGAGTCTGGAGACCCGCAGTCCGGTCCGTCCGAGGTGACGCTTCTCCATCGGGCAGAACCTCCGTCGGCCGGCGGACACGCAGGTGGGCGAGGTGCCGCCCCCTTGTCGGCAGAGCGTAGCGAACCGGGCCCGGCGTGCCGCGCCGACCCGCAGGACGGGTCGGCCGTGGCACACCTACCGGTGAGTAGGTCCAGCGGCTACGCTCCCATGGCGGCCACTCACGACTCTCCGGAAGGCATCCACATGCGACTCGGCATCAACCTCGGTTACTGGGGACTCGGCATGGACGCCGACAACGTCGCCGTCGCGCAGGAGGCGGACCGGCTCGGCTACTCGGTCTGCTGGGCCGCCGAGGCGTACGGCTCCGACGCCGCCACCGTGCTCTCCTACGTGGCCGCCAAGACCGAGCGGATCGACGTCGGTTCGGCCATCTTCCAGATCCCGGCCCGCACCCCCGCGATGACCGCGATGACCGCCGCCACCCTGGACACCCTCTCCGGCGGCCGGTTCCGGCTCGGCCTGGGCGTCTCCGGGCCGCAGGTCTCCGAGGGCTGGTACGGCGTCAAGTTCGACAAGCCGCTGGCCCGGACCCGGGAGTACGTGGAGATCGTCCGCAAGGCGATGTCCCGCGAGCGGCTGGTGCACGACGGCGCGCACTGGACCCTGCCGCTGCCCGGCGGCCCGGGCAAGCCGATCAAGCTGACGGTGCACCCGGTGCGCGAGCACGTCCCGCTGTACATCGCGGCGATCGGCCCGAAGAACCTGGAGCAGACCGGCGAGATCGCCGACGGCTGGCTCGGCATCTTCTTCGCCCCCGAGCACGCCGCGCTCTCGATCGACCCGCTGGTGGCCGGCCGCGCCAAGGCCGGGCAGACCCTGGAGGGCTTCGACCTCTGCCCGACCGTCACCATCTCGGTCGGCGACGACATCAAGGCCGCCGCCGACGTCCAGCGGCCGTACGCCGCGCTGTACATCGGCGGGATGGGCAGCAAGGAGAAGAACTTCTACAACCAGCTGGCCCGGCGGATGGGGTACGAGCAGGCCGCCGACGAGATCCAGGAGAAGTACCTCGCCAAGGACTACGCGGGTGCCGCCGCCGCCGTCCCGCACGACCTGATCGACGCCACCGCCCTGCTCGGCACCACCGAGCGGATCGCGGACCGGATGCAGGCCTACGCCGACGCGGGCGTCACCACGCTGACGCTGGCCCCGGCCGGCTTCACCCTGGAGGAGCGGATCACCGCCCTGCGCACCGGCGTCGAGGCCCTGGAGCGGGCCGGCCTCGCCTGACGGTGGGCACCCCCAGCGGCCGGGTCCGCCCGCGTTCAGCGACGTGAGCCGCCCCGGCCGCTGGGGACCCTGCCGGCGCCAGGACCGAGGTCCCACCGTGGGACCTCTCCGACTCAGCCCAGGTACGGCGTCGGCCGGGCCTCGCGGTAGTGCTGGACCCGGAGTCGCTGCGTGTGGTGCATCGGGAGGCCGTCCGTCTCGTCCGGCGCGACCCAGCGCAGCTCCAGGGACTCGTCCGAGACGGCCGGCCTCCCGCCGACCACCCGAGCGGTGAAGCACACGTTGAACTGCCGCCGCACCTCGCCGTCGGTGTACGCGATGACGTGCCGGGGGTCGGTGTAGGTGCCCACGAGTCCGGTGATCTCGACGTCAAGGCCGGTCTCCTCCCTGACTTCCCGGACGGCCGTGCCGGGCAGTGAGTCGTCCAACTCCATCCCGCCGCCGGGCAGGGCCCAGAGCCCGCTGTCCGCCCGACGCTGCATCAGGATCCGCCCGGCGTCGTCGGCGACGACGGCCGAGGCCGCTACGACCATGCTGTTCGGGGCCGGGGCCGACGGGTCGTCGTAGTACTCGGTGCGTGCCATAGTCAGCCTTCCGCCAGGGGCGTTGCCGTCGACCAGACGGCATCGAAGCTCTCAGCGTAGGTGTCGAACATCCCGCCGTCCCCTGCGCGCCGTAGGTGCCAGACGGGGGCCCCGAACGCGTTCACGCCCCACACGTGGGCGTTGACCATCATCTGGTCGTCTGCGCGGTAGAGGCTGTTGTACAGCGTTGTTCCGTGCACGCGGACCTCTACGCCGGGCACGCCGAGCAATGGCCGGTAGTGCATGGCCGCGAGCCGACACCGCGACTCGATCCCGTGGCCGAACTTCTCTTCCTGGCCGCGCTGCAGGACGTTGTCGCTGTCCGGGTCACCAAGGGCGATCCGGATTCGGCACCCGGCTGCCGCCTGCTGCTTCAACCGCTCGTTGAGACGCGGATACGCCTCGTGGAGGAACACGGCCGCGTACACCAGCACGTCCAGTTGTCCCCGGGCGCTGCCGAGGAGTTCCACGAAGCTGGACGCGGGTACGTCGGCACGCTGCTCGTACAGGGTGACCAGTTCAGCGCTGACGGCCCGCGTCGGTCGGGCCTGCCGCAGGGACGGCCAGAGAGCGTGAACGTCCTCGCCCAGGGTCTCTGCCGCCTTCATGGCTGTGACTCGCCGAGGTGTTCTACCGAGGTTGACCCAGCGCTCAACTGACTTGGGGTCGACCCCCGTGGCCTCGCCCAATGCGGCGTGTGTCCAGCCGCCGCCCGCCATGACTTCGCGAAGGCGTTCATTCGGTGCCGTGCCCATAGGGACGTTCTACATGACGTGGGACGTCCCGAAGTGTGGTTCGTGTGAGGTTCCTTCGTCCCGGTGCCTTGCCCAATCATCAGCGCCATGGATGAGCAGCAGGAATGCCCTGGGCACGCGTGGTTCGCCGACCGTGCTGCGCCTGATCTCCCGTCCGCGCTCCGGGGCGGACGGGGTTGCACAGCCCGACAGACACAGTCGTCTGCCGGGAGACTTCACAACTCCGCACGGAGGTAGGCACCATGAGTGACACCCGTACGCCTGTGGCTCTCACCACGGACCCGCGCGACCTGATCAGCCCGGAGGTCCGAGAGTTGATCCTCGTCACCTACCGGGCGAACCACCCGGAGGTGACGGAGGTCCGGACCGAACAGGGCGTGGGTCAGATGGCTGCCTTCCTGACGGCGTGTGCGGTCAGCGACCGGCCGCTGAGCCCGTCACCGGAGGTGGACGACTACTGGCATGCCTTCGTGCTCAACACTGAGGCGTACGCCGACTGGTGCATGGCCAGCTTCGGCAAGATGGTGCACCACAAGCCCGGGTTCCTGGACCCGGAGGAGCACGGTGGCGGGAAGGTGCTCCGGGCGCGGGCGATCGACGTGATGGCCTCACTGGGCTTCCTGCTGGAGGACACGTTCTGGCCGGAGATCGAGTCGGCCAACTGCTCGCAGTGCCATGCCAACTGCTCCGACAGTCCGTTCACGGGCCAGTAGGTTCGCCGTTCGGCCGGGGCTCCGCTGTGGGCCCCGGCCCACCTTGACTCACGATCGGAACTCAGCAGTGGCGCGCACCGAATGGAACCGACTTCCCTCCGAGGCGAGGCAAGCCGTCGAGGCTCTGACCGGACCTGTCGTCAAGGCGCAGAGCGCGGACAACGGGGTCAACTCTGCGTTTGCCAGTCTCTTGCAGATGGACGGTGATGAGGTGTTCGTCAAAGGCGTACCGACGGATGCTCCGGGGGCATGGGTCTACCGCCACGAGGCGGACGTGTCCGCCGCGGCCCCGTTGGCAGCGTTCCCGAAGTGGCGTTCGGAGGGCGGCGGGTGGAGCTTCTACGGGTACGAGTTCTGGCCCGGCCGTCACCCCGACTTCTCCCCGGAGTCCGCCGACCTGCCGTTCGTGGCCGCGACGCTGGCCGTGGTGTCCTCCTTCCCGTGGCCAGTGACGATCCGTAAGAAGCCGCTGAGTGGCCGCCTGGCCCGCTTCATCCCGACGGATGGAATGGGGGCTCTGGACGGCTACTCGCTGGCGCACACGGACATGGGGGAGTTCAACCTGATCTCCTCAGGTGCCTCGGTCCGGGTGATCGACTGGGCCCTGTCGTGCCCGGGGCCGGAGTGGACGGACGCTGCGCTGTGGGTGCCCCGGCTGATCGCTGCTGGGCACAGCTTCGACGGTGCCGATCGAGCTGCACGGACCGTCGCCGCGTACCGGGAAGCCGACCCCGACCGGCTGGCCGTGTTCGCCCGGACCATCCGTGCCGCGTGGGCGAGCCGGACAGCGGAGGAGGCTCTACCGCAGCGCGTGAGGCTCGCCGAGGCGGCCGAGGCGTGGGCCGCGGCGTACGAGTGACCGCCGACCCGGGCGTCCGGCTCTGCTCACCTCGGTCGGCTGAGGCTGAGGCTGAGGCGGAGTCCGGGCAGGGCGGCCCCGGCGGACGTGGCAGGCCGGAGGTGGCCGTCTCGCCGGCCTACGAGGCGGTGCTGCGCGACCGGCGGTGGACGGACGTGCTGCGTCACCCGTAGGACGTCCTACGGGTGACGAGGGCTTTACGCCGTCCGGGTACTCGCTACGGGATCAACGGATCTGGCCCCGGCGGCGAGGCGTTGGAGCGGGCCGGGTTCGCCTGGTCAGGGGAGCCCGGCGGGCGGCCTCAGAGCCAGCCGCTGCGCTTGAACACCCGGTGCAGGACCAGGCAGATCGCCACCATCAGCCCGACCGCTGCCGGGTAGCCCCAGGGCTGCCGCAGCTCCGGCATGTGCTCGAAGTTCATCCCGTACACGCCCGCGATCATCGTCGGCACGGCGGCCAGCGCGGCCCAGGCCGAGATCTTCCGCATGTCGTTGTTCTGCTGGACGCTGACCTGGGCCAGGTTGGCGTTCAGGATGTCCGAGAGCAGCCGGTCCAGCGCTTCCACCTGCTCGTTCACCCGGGCCAGGTGGTCGGCCACGTCGCGCAGGTAGGGGCGGAGCTTCTCCGGCAGGGCCGGGACACTGCCGTCGGCCAGCCGGAGCAGCGGGTCCTGGAGCGGGCCGGTGCACTTGCGGACGGCCGTGACCTGCCGTTTGAAGGCGTAGATCCGCTCGGCCAGCCCGCGGGCCGGGCGGCCGGGGGCGAAGACCTCGGCCTCCAGGTCGTCCAGGTCCGCCTGCAGTGCGGCGGCGACCTCCAGGTACTGGTCGACCACCAGGTCGGCGACCGAGTAGAGCACTGCGGCCGGACCCTGGGCGAGCAGCTCCGGGTCCTTCTCCAGCTCGGCCCGCAGCCCGGAGAGCGGGCTCTCGGTGCCGTGCCGGACCGTCATCGCGTAGCTGTCGCCGAGGAAGAGCATCAGCTCGCCGGTGCTGACGGTGTGTCCGTCGGCCTCGTAGCCGAGGGTCTTGAGCACGATGAACAGCGAGTCCGGGTACCGCTCCAGCTTGGGCCGCTGGTGCGCCGAGACGGCGTCCTCGACCGCCAGCGGGTGCAGGCCGAACTCGTCGCTGATCAGGTCGAGTTCCTCGGCGGTCGGTTCGACCACGCCGAGCCAGACGAAGGCGTCGCCGGACTGCCGGGCGGCCGCCAGGGCGTCCGAGTAGTCCTCGGGCCCCTCGGTGCGGTGGCCGCCGCGGTAGGTGGCGCTGTCGACGATCATGCGGTCCATTCTGCTGTCCGACGACCTGAAAGGGCACCATATCCGGCAGCCGCACCGTCCGGAGGTCGTACGCTGGCCCCATGCCGACCCTGTTGCTCGTCCGCCACGGCCGCTCCACCGCCAACACGGCCGGGGTGCTCGCCGGTTGGACACCGGACGTCCACCTCGACGACACCGGCCAGGCCCAGGCGGCCGGGCTGGCCGAGCGGTTGGCGGGCATCCCGCTGGTGCAGGCGGTGACCAGCCCGCTGGAGCGCTGCCGCGAGACGCTGGCCCCGCTGCTGGCGGCCCGCCCCGAGCTCGGCCCGGCGGCGCAGGACGAGCGGCTGGGCGAGTGCCACTACGGCGACTGGACCGGCCGCCCGCTGGGCGAGCTGGCCAAGGAGCCGCTCTGGCGGACCGTCCAGGACCACGCCTCGGCCGCCGCCTTCCCCGGCGGCGAGTCGCTGCGCGAGCTGAGCCACCGGACGGTGGCCGCCGTCCGGGAGTGGGACGAGAAGGTCGCCGCCGAGCACGGCCCGGGCGCGGTCTGGGTGGCCTGTTCGCACGGGGACGTGATCAAGGCGGTGGTGGCCGACGCGCTCGGCCTGCACCTGGACCACTTCCAGCGGATCTCGGTGGAGCCCTGCTCGGTCACCGCGATCCGGTACACCCCGCACCGGCCGTTCGTGCTCCGGGTCGGCGACACCGGCAGCCTGGCCTCGCTGGCGCCCGCCCCGGCCCCGGCCGAGTCCGCGGGGGACGAGGGCGACGCGGTGGTCGGCGGCGACACCGGCGCCCGCTGACACCGGCGCCCGCTGACTCCGGTGCTCACGGAGACCGGATGATCACCTGACGCACCACCACGGTCCGGTCTCCCAACTGCGGCGCCCAGGCCGTAGGGTGACCGGTGAGACCACGATCGATAAGGCCGACCGCAGCTTGCCGGTCGGTCTGAGAACCCGGAGCGAGCGAGTGACCCGTCAGGTCCACTTCTATGACCAGCCCGAGCGGTTCGTCGCAGGCACCGTCGGTCAGCCCGGCGCCCGGGCGTTCTTCCTGCAGGCCAGCGCGCGCGGGCGGATCACCTCGGTGCTGCTGGAGAAGGCCCAGGTGGCGGCGCTCGCCGAGCGGGTCGAGCAGGTGCTCGACGAGGCGCTGCGGCGCACCGACGGCGAGGCCGACATCCCGCCCGTGGCACCGGCCGAGCTGATCGACACCGCGCCGCTCGACCTCCCGCTGGAGCAGGAGTTCCGGGTCGGCACGATGGCCCTGGCCTGGGACAGCAACGACGAGTGCCTGGTGGTCGAGGCACAGGCGGTGACCGAGGCCGAGGAGGAGGGCGAGGACGACACCTCCTCGTTCGAGGACGAGGAGCACGGTCCCGACCTGCTCCGGGTCCGGCTGAGCGGGGCGATGGCCCGGGTGTTCGCCAAGCGGGCGCTCGACCTGGTCGCGGCCGGCCGCAAGCCCTGCCCGTTCTGCAACCTGCCGCTCGACCCGGAGGGCCACCTCTGCCCCCGCGCGAACGGGTACCGGCGCTGAACGCCGAGACGGTGCCGGTGGCCGACCCGGTGGCCAGCGCAGCGCTGGCCGCCGACCCGCCGACCGCGCTGGACCTGCTGGAGCGGGGCGAGCTGGCCGTGCACGGCCGGATCACCACCGCCTCCAACGGGGTGCTCTACTGCACCGTCACGCTGGACGGCCGGACGGCGCCCTGCGTCTACAAGCCGGTGGCCGGCGAGCGCCCGCTCTGGGACTACCCCGACGGCACGCTGGCCGGGCGCGAGCTCGCCTCCTACCTGGTCTCGGCCGCCACCGGCTGGGGGCTGATCCCGCCCACCGTGCTCCGGGAGGGTCCGCACGGCCCGGGCACGGTGCAGCTCTGGGTGGAGCCGGACGAGTCCGCCGAGGACCTGATCGACCTGCAGGACCCGGCCGGCCCCGAGCCGGGCTGGCTGCCGATCGTCCGGGCCGACGTCGGCGGCGGCCGGACCGCGCTGCTGGTGCACCGGGAGGACGAGCGGTTGCGCCGACTGGCGGTGCTGGACGCGGTGCTGAACAACTCCGACCGCAAGGGCGGCCACTGGATCTCCGCCGTGGACGGCCGGCTGTACGGGATCGACCACGGCGTCACCTTCGCCGAGCCCGCCAAGCTCCGTACGCTGCTCTGGGGTTGGGCCGGTCAGCCGCTGCCGGACGGGGCGGTCGAGGTGCTGACCGGGTTGGCCGAGGCGCTGGAGGGCGCGTTGGGGGAGAGCCTGCGCCCCCATCTCACTCCGGTCGAGCTGGCCGCCGCCCGGGCCCGGGTGGGTGAGCTCCGTCGCACCGGGAAGCACCCGCTGCCCGCCCCTGACTGGCCGTCGATTCCCTGGCCGCCGGTCTGAGCACCGGTCCCGGGCCCGAACGGTCAGGACCGGTCGGAAACTCATTCCGGCCGATCTCGTCCACTGGTTAGCCTTTCAAATGATCGCAAGGTTAGAGTCGGAGCCATGCATTCCTGGCCCGCCTCCGAGGTACCCGCCCTGCCTGGTCAGGGGCTTCCCCTCCGAATCCACGACACCGCCACGGGCAGCGTCCGGGAGGTCGTCCCGCAGGGCCCGACCGCCCGCCTGTACGTCTGCGGGATCACCCCCTACGACGCCACCCACCTGGGTCACGCCGCCACCTACAACACCTTCGACCTGGTGCAGCGGGTGTGGAAGGACGCCGGCCACGACGTCCTGTACGTGCAGAACGTCACCGACGTGGACGACCCGCTGCTCGAGCGCGCGGTGGCCACGGGTCAGGACTGGACGGTGCTGGCCGAGCGCGAGACCGCGCTGTTCCGGGAGGACATGACCGCGCTGCGGATCCTGCCCCCGGCCCACTACATCGGCGCCGTCGAGTCCATCCCGTGGATCGTCCCGCTGGTGAAGAAGCTGCTGGCCAGCGGCGCCGCCTACGAGCTGGACGGCGACATCTACTTCTCGGTCGAGTCCGACCCGCACTTCGGCGAGGTCTCCGGGCTGACCCGGGAGGCCATGCTGCCGGTCTTCGGCGAGCGCGGCGGCGACCCGGACCGGGCGGGCAAGAAGCACCCGCTGGACGCCCTGCTCTGGCTGGCCGCCCGGCCGAACGAGCCCGCCTGGGACACCGAGCTCGGCCACGGCCGGCCCGGCTGGCACATCGAGTGCGTCGCGATCGCGCTCGAGTACCTGGGGATGGAGTTCGACATCCAGGGCGGCGGCACCGACCTCGCCTTCCCGCACCACGAGATGGGCGCCTCGCACGCCCAGGTGGCCAGCGGCACCCACCCCTACGCGCGGGCCTACGTGCACGCCGGGATGGTGGCGCTGGACGGGCAGAAGATGTCCAAGTCGCGCGGCAACCTGGTCTTCGTCTCGGCGCTGCGCCGGGACGGCGTGGACCCGGCGGCGATCCGGCTGGCCCTGCTGGCCCACCACTACCGCAGCGACTGGGAGTGGACCAAGGACGACCTGGAGCGCGCGCAGGAGCGGCTGGCCCGCTGGCGCGCGGCCGTCTCCCGGCCCGACGGCCCGTCGGCCGACGCACTGCTGACCGAGGTCAGGGCCGCACTGGCGGAGGACCTGGACGCCCCCGCCGCGCTCGCGGCGGTGGACCGCTGGGCCGAGCAGCAGGCCGCCGAGGGCGGGACGGACCTCGGTGCACCGGGCCTGGTCTCGCGCACGGTCGACGCCCTGCTGGGCGTCGCGCTGTAACCCGGACCTGAACGGGTGAAGGGCCGTCAGCACCGGTGCTGACGGCCCTTCACCGTGTCCGTGCCCGGAGCCGGGCTGGCCGGGCTCAGCTCTCCGGCTCGTCCGGCGGGTTGTCGGTGCGCGGCTCCGGCTCGGTCGGGCGCTCGGCGGTGGCATGGCCGGAGACCGGCTTCTCGCCGGTCGGCCCCAGGTTGTCCCGGCGGCGCAGGTAGCGCTCGAACTCGCGGGCGATCGCGTCGCCGGAGGCCTCGGGCAGCTCAGCGGTGTCCTGCGCCTCCTCCAGCTGCTGGACGTACTCGGCGATCTCGCTGTCCTCGGCGGCCAGCTGGTCCACCCCGAGCTGCCAGGCCCGGGCGTCCTCGGTCAGCTCGCCCGGCGGGATCCGCAGGTCGAGCAGGTCCTCCAGCTTGTTGATCAGCGCCAGCGAGGCCTTCGGGTTCGGCGGCTGGGCCACGTAGTGCGGCACCGCCGCCCAGAGCGTCACGGCCGGCACCCCGGCGTGCGCGCAGGCCTCCTGGAGCACCCCGACGATGCCGGTCGGGCCCTCGTAGCGGCTCTCCTCCAGGTCCAGCGTCCGGGCCAGGTCGGCGTCCGAGGTGACCCCGCTGACCGGCACCGGCCTGCTGTGCGGGGCGTCGCCCAGCAGGGCACCCAGGATCACCACCAGCTCGACGCCCAACTCGTGGGCGAAGCCGAGCAGTTCGTTGCAGTACGAGCGCCAGCGCATGCTGGGCTCGATGCCCCGGACCAGTACCAGGTCACGCGGCTTGGGCTCGGTCACCCGGACCACCGAGAGCCGGGTGGTCGGCCAGGTGATCCGGCGCACCCCGCCGTCCAGCCAGACCGTGGGCCGGTTGACCTGGAAGTCGTAGTAGTCCTCGGCGTCGAGGGCGGCGAACACCTTGCCGCCCCAGGTCTCGTCCAGATGCCCCACGGCCGCCGAAGCGGCGTCTCCCGCGTCGTTCCAGCCCTCGAACGCGCAGACCATCACCGGGTCGATCAACTCGGGAACATCTTCCAGCTCGATCACCCAGCGTCTCCCTCCGGACCTGACTCCGCATGGAACGGTCCGTTCCATGGTCCCTACCTGCCCAGCCTACGAGCTTTGATGCCTCGGCCGAGAGGGGTCGAGCCTATCCCGGCGCGGCTGCCGCGACACAGTCAGTTATCGGGGAAACTGGACAGATGTCCAGGAATCATGGACAGTTGTCCATGAAGTTCGGACTCGAGAAGGAGACGGTCATGCAGATCGCCGCGAACGTCCTGGTCGGCCTGGTGGCCGCGCTGCACGCGTGGATCCTGGTGCTGGAGATGTTCCTGTGGGAGCGCGGGCCGGGGCGCAAGCTCTCCGGCTTCGACGCCGGGATGGCCCGGGCCACCGCCCCGCTGGCCGCCAACCAGGGGCTCTACAACGGCTTCCTGGCGGCCGGACTGGTCTGGGGCCTGATCGCCGGCGACCCGACCGGCCACCGGGTGCAGGTCTTCTTCCTGGGCTGCGTCGTGGTTGCCGGGCTGTACGGGGCGGCCACCGCCAACCGGCGGATCCTGTTCGCCCAGGCGCTGCCCGGTGCGATCGCGCTGGCCGCGGTGCTGGTGGCCGGATGAGCCCCAAGCAGGTGGGGCCGGGGCAGGCGGGCCCGGGGCAGACGGGCCCGGGGCAGGCGGGGCCAGACCAGGACCCGCGGACCGAGCGGACCAGGTCCCGGCTGCGGGCGGCGCTGCTCGCCGAGTGCGCCGAACGGCCGCTGGCCGAGCTCGGCGTGGCCGCGCTGACCCGGCGGGCGGGCGTCGGCCGGGCCACCTTCTACCTGCACTACCCCGACCTCCAGGCGCTCGCGGTGGACGCCTGCGCCGAGGTGGTCCGGGCCGGGGTAGAGGCGCTGCACGCCTGGCGCGGCCTGCCCGACCCGGCGGTGCCGCCGCCCGCGCTGGCCCGCTTCCTCGGCACGCTGGCCGGGCACGGCCCGCTGTACCGGGCGCTGCTCACCCCCGAGGGCGGCGGTCCGCTCGGCGAACTGATGCACCGTGAGCTGCGCGAGTACAGTCGGCGGGAGCGCGAGCTGGCCGGTGCGCCGCAGGCCGGCCTGGTGGCCACCGCGGTGGCCGCGACCTTCACCGGGCTGCTGGCCGACTGGCTGCACGGGGGGATCGCCGCGACGCCGGAGAAGCTGGCCGGCCGGAGCTGGCGGCTGCTGATCGCCCTGCACCGGACGCCACTTGACCCGGCCTGACTCCGCCTGGCTCCGCCAGGGGACCCTGACAGGTGTCAGGTACCGGGCAGTCCAGCCCGGTGGTTCGCTGAGTCTCGGCGCGGGAGAGTCCGCGTCGCGACCAGCAAGGAGAGTCCTCATGTTCGGTGTACGCAGGCTGGCCATGGCCGGTGCCGCGATCGCGCTCGGCATCGCCTCCCTCGGAGCCACCGCCGTCAGCGCTGACGCGGCGAGCGGTTGCTACGGGATCGGCGGCGGGAAGTACAACTGCCACGTGTGGAAGACCGCCCCGAGCTTCTGGCCGGGAAACGTCCGGGCCGGCACGCTCAACGCGGGGGAGAACTACTTCTACTGCCAGGCGAAGGGCACCCGGATGTACGAGGGTGACTACTACAACGTCTGGTACGGCAAGACCGACGACGACAGCGGCAACAAGGGCGTCTGGGTGAACGCGGTCTACATCTCCGGCGGCGGCAACGACCAGCCCGTCCCCGGGCTGCCCTACTGCTGACGGCCGGCCCGCCGGCGGTCGGCTGACAAGCAGTCGGCTGACGAGCGGTCAGCCCCCGTACTGCGCCAGGTAGCGCAGCACCAGGTCGACATGGGGGCGGACTCGCTCGGGGACGCCGCCGGCATCGGCCACCGTCTTGTCACTGGTCCGGTACCCGGCGGCGACCAGCCCGTGCAGGTCGCCGCCGGTGCCCCGGCGCTTGAGCTGCTGGTCCAGCCAGCAGACGTAGTTGCCCATGGTGATGATGGCGTCCGGGGCCGACATGTAGTCCTTGCGGCCGTCGCCGTCACCGTCCTGCGCCCAGGCCTTGAAGACCGAGGGCGTCCACATCGCGATCCCGTACTCCTGTGTCTCCGGGCGGGCGGCGGCCGGGTCGAAGCCGCTCTCCGCCTTGAGCAGGGCGGCGAGGAAGGCCGGGCTGATCTCCGGCTCGGGGCAGGCCCGGGCGGCCCGGTCGATCGGCTCGCGCAACGCGGTCGGCACGTCGGCGTCCGGTGGCAGGGCGCCGGCCACCGGCGCCGCAGGCGGCGGAGGAGAGACCCGCCCGGGCAGGCCGGCCCAACCGGCCGCCGGGGCGGCGGCCAGCAGAGCGACCGTCACCAGGCGGCCGATCCGGTTCCATCGTCGAGGGGGTGGACTTTGCAGCGCCCACAAGCGGGCCGCCAGCCGGCCGGCCTCCGGCCGTACCGCCTGGTCCACCGCCAGGCAGTCGGCGATCAGCGCCCGCCACCCGGCCGGCAGCCGTTCGTCCAGCCGCAGCGGCGTCACACCCCGGGCGTACGCCTGCGCGGCCAGCCCCCGGGCCCGGGCGGTCGCACCGAGGAAGGGGTGCAGCCCACCGGTGAGCATCTGATGGGCCAGCACCCCGAAGGCCCAGACGTCGGCCCCGGGCCGGAGTTGGATGCCGCGCGGCCCCGAGCGCTGGGACCACCACTCGGGCGGCACGTGGTCCAGCGAGCCGAGCGGAGGGACGTAGGCATGGGTGCCCTCCAGCTCCGTGGTCAGCCCGAAGTCCGCCAGCCGGACACCGCCGTCGGCCATCAGCAGGACGTTGCCCGGCTTGAGGTCGCCGTGCACCCAGCCCCGGCCGTGCATGTGCGCCAGCCCGGTGCACAGTTCGGCCAGCATCGGCCCGGCCCGGGGGAGCGGGCGGCCCGGCTCGGCGTCCTGGAGCAGCTGCTGGAGGCTGCGCTCGGCCCGCTCCATCACCAGCGCGACGGCGCCGTCCAGCGCGGGCCGTCCCGGGTCTCGCAGGGTGACCACCGCCAGGGTCCGGATCAGCTGCGGGTGGTCGGCCCTCCTGCTGAAGCGGATCTCACGCCGGGTCAGCTCCGCCAGGGTCCGGCGCTGTCCGGGGGTGAGCCGCCCCGGCGGCAGCACCTTCACCGCCACCCGGCTCCCGTCGGCCTCGCTGCACCCCGCGTACACCCGCCCCCAGGCGCCGGCCCCGATCAGGCCGGAGATCCGGTAGCCGGCCACCGAGTAGCCGACGGGGACGTCACCGATGGCGTCACCGGTGGCGGTGTTACCGAGGACGTCGCCGGTGGCGTCGCGCGGCTCCATCGGGGCCGGGGCTCAGCGGCCGCGCGGGGCGGCGGCGACCAGGG
The DNA here is from genome assembly GCF_040296785.1 of Kitasatospora sp. NPDC002040. NCBI lineage: Bacteria > Bacillati > Actinomycetota > Actinomycetes > Kitasatosporales > Streptomycetaceae > Kitasatospora > Kitasatospora sp. NPDC002040. The sequence continues at coordinate 108,210 of NZ_JBEOXV010000013.1, forward strand.
TCGGGGCCGGAGCGGCCAGCAGTGCCAGGTGCTCCTCCCGGACCAGGTCGAAGCGCAGCGCCAGCGAGACCAGCTCCTCCCGCTTGCGGCCGGTCCGCCCGCCGTCCTCGCACTCCCGGAGCCGGAGCTTGGTGTCGGCCAGGTAGTCGATGTGGTAGTTGACGGCGGATCGGGTCAGCGCCCGGCAGTCGGGGTGCGGGTGCAGCCGCTGCAGCACGTCGTTCACCCCGGGCACGGCCGCCGCCGAGGGGTCGCGCAGCCGGGGCTCGCAGAGCGCCAGCAGGACGAGGAAGTACTTGGCGGTCGGGTCCAGGGCGAACGGGCTGACGGTGAGCTCGCCGTCCTTGTGCGAGGGCAGCCCGTCCAGATAGGCGTGTTGCGGGGCGAAGACCTTGAAGTCGCTCGGCCCGCCGACCGAGGGCAGCACCACCCGGGCGAATTCGAACGGCACGGGTGCGCCCAGCCGCCCGGGTGCCACCTTGACGTGCTCGCCCGCGCCCTCCAGGTTCTCCACCACGTAGGTCGCGGTGGAGCTGAAGTTGGACAGCCGCCAGTAGTCCTCGGCCGCCGTCACCTCGCCGGCCCGGCGGGAGACCCCCTGGTCGGCCAGCTCGATCGCGACCGGGCAGTCCGGTGCGCCCCGGCCGAAGTCCGCCTGCTCGCCGGGGCCCATCCGCAGCAGTCGGGGCCGGTCCGACGGGGCGTCACCCCGGCGGGGCGGCAGCTGGACGATGACCGTGTCCACGGAGTTCCTCCTGCCGACGGCGACGGGTGGTCGTGCGCGAACCATGGTAGACGCTCCGCTGTCGGCCGGTCACCATCCGTACGGGTGGCGGCCGTTCGGGTCAGCGGCGGCCGGTCCGCCGGGGTCTCAGTGCCACCCCTCCCGGTACGCCGCCCAGTGTGCCGGGGTGGCGGTGAAGTCGACGTACAGCGCCAGGCCGAAGGCCTGCCGCCCGGGCGCCTCGCGGTCGAGCGAGAGTCGGGCACCCCGGACGGCGGCGGCCACCGTCTCGGCCGAGCCCCGGTGGCTGGAGGTGTCGTCCCAGTACGCGGGCAGGCCCATCAGCAGGTCGACCTGAGGGGGCGTCACCTCCAGTGCCAGCGTGGTCTGCTGGGCCACGTACCCGCCGTACAGGGACTCCAGCGGCATCCCGGTGTCGTACGACATCAGGGCGACCTGGTCCACCCGGCGGGCGACCTCGGCGAAGTAGGACTGGGGCCACCACTTCCCGTGGCCGGTCACCCCGGTGGTGATCCGGTGCAGCCCGGGCAGCGGGTCGATCTGCGGGGCGGCGACGGAGAATGGCACGCCGCGCGCGGTGGTCAGCGCGTGGGTGCGGTCGAGCAGGGTGAGGAAGCCCGCCGTGCCGGGGCGGACGGGTTCCATGTCGTAGTGCACGCCGTCGAAGCCGGCGTCCAGCACCTGCCCGGCCGCCGCCACGATCCGGTCCACGGTCTCCGGCCGGTCCAGGTGCAGCCCCGGCTTCTCCGGGGCCACCTCCTGGCCGAGCCAGGACTGCACCCGTACCCCGGGCATCGCCCGGTGCACCTCGGCGAGGAACTGCGCGGCTCTCGGGTAGCGGTTCGCGCGCAGCGAGCCGTCGAACTCCAACGGCCCGGTGTGGACGTAGAGGTCCCGGATCCCGGTCCCGGCGAGCAGCCGCGTCAACCCCTCGACATCCGCTTCCCCCTTGCGTCCGTCGACCCAGGCGTGCCCGAGCCAGAGCGCGTCCCGGCCCCGGGTGCGGGCCTCGGTCGAGGGTTCGCCGGCGTACTGGAGCCGGAGCGCGGCCGCCGCCGAAGCCACCGGGACCAGCAGCAGCACCAGCCCCAGCACGGCCGGGAGCAGCACCTTCTGCCACTTCGGCCTGGCCCGGAATCGCCGCCTCATCGAACTGATCATTTGTCCTCCTTGTGGGCAGAGGACGCTCAGGATGCGAAACGGGTTCTCGGCCCGGGCGGGTGTCCGGATACGCTGACCGCGTGCGTCCCCGTAAATGGGAGGGGTCGCAAAGCCGACAGCCGTCGCACCCAGGGAGCAGCCGCATGGCCACCGTCGTCCCCTCGTCCGCAGCTCAAGACCGCGCGAACGCCTTGCGCGAAGCCCTCGCCACCCGGGTGGTGGTGGCCGACGGCGCGATGGGCACCATGCTCCAGGCGCAGGACCCGTCGATGGAGGACTTCCAGCAGCTCGAGGGCTGCAACGAGGTGCTCAACCTGACCCGCCCCGACATCGTCCGCGCGGTGCACGACGCCTACTTCGAGGTCGGCGTCGACTGCGTGGAGACCAACACCTTCGGTGCGAACCACGCGGCGCTGGCCGAGTACGACATCCCGGAGCGGGTCTTCGAGCTCTCCGAGGCCGGTGCCAGGGTCGCCCGCGAGGCCGCCGACGCCTTCACCGCGCAGGACGGCCGGACGCGCTGGGTGCTCGGTTCGATCGGCCCCGGCACCAAGCTGCCGACGCTCGGCCACGCCCCGTACGAGCTGCTCCGGGACGGCTTCCAGAAGAACGCCGCCGGTCTGATCGCGGGCGGCGCCGACGCGCTGCTGGTGGAGACCAGCCAGGACCTGCTGCAGACCAAGGCCGCCATCCTCGGCTCCAAGCGCGCGCTGGCCGAGGCCGGGCTGGACCTGCCGGTGCTGGTCCAGGTGACGGTGGAGACCACCGGCACCATGCTGCTCGGCTCGGAGATCGGCGCCGCGCTCACCGCGCTGGAGCCGCTCGGCGTGGACTACATCGGACTGAACTGCGCGACCGGTCCGGCCGAGATGAGCGAGCACCTGCGCTACCTGGCCAAGAACGCGAAGATCGGCCTCTCCTGCATGCCGAACGCGGGCCTGCCCGTGCTCGGGAAGAACGGCGCGCACTACCCGCTCAGCCCGGTCGAGCTGGCCGAGGCGCACGACACCTTCACCCGGGAGTACGGCCTCTCGCTGGTCGGCGGCTGCTGCGGCACCACCCCCGAGCACCTGCGCGCGGTGGTCGAGCGGGTCCAGGGCCGCCCGGTGGTCGTCCGCGACCCGCAGCCCGAGCCCGCCGCCTCCTCGCTCTACCAGCCGGTGCCGTTCCGGCAGGACACCTCCTACCTGGCGATCGGCGAGCGCACCAACGCCAACGGCTCGAAGAAGTTCCGCGACTCGATGCTGGCCGGCGACTGGCAGGCCTGCGTGGAGATCGCCCGGGACCAGATCCGCGACGGCTCCCACCTGCTCGACCTCTGCGTCGACTACGTCGGCCGCGACGGCGTCGCCGACATGAAGGAGATCGCGGGCCGGCTGGCCACCGCGTCCACCCTGCCGATCGTGCTGGACTCCACCGAGCCGGACGTGCTCCGGGCCGGTCTGGAGGCGCTCGGCGGCCGGGCGGTGCTCAACTCGGTCAACTACGAGGACGGCGACGGCCCGGACACCCGGTTCGGCCGGATCGCGGGCCTGGCCCGCGAGCACGGCGCCGGCCTGATCGCGCTGACCATCGACGAGGAGGGCCAGGCCCGCACCGCCGAGACGAAGGTGGCGATCGCCGAGCGGCTGATCACCCAGCTCACCACCGAGTACGGCGTCGACGAGGGCTCGATCCTGGTCGACTGCCTGGCCTTCACCCTGGGCACCGGCCAGGAGGAGTCCCGCCGGGACGGCATCGAGACGATCGAGGCGATCCGCGAGCTGAAGCGCCGTCACCCCGACGTGCAGACCACGCTCGGCCTCTCCAACATCTCCTTCGGCCTCAGCCCGGCCGCCCGCCAGGTGATCAACTCGGTCTTCCTGAACGAGTGCGTCGAGGCCGGTCTGGACTCGGCGATCGTGCACGCCTCCAAGATCCTGCCGATGGCCCGGATCCCCGAGGCGCAGCGCGCCGTCGCGCTCGACCTGGTCTACGACCGCCGCCGCCCGGCCACCGACACCGAGGACGCCTACGACCCGCTGCAGACGCTGCTCCAGCTCTTCGAGGGCGTCAGCATGGCCTCCAGCGCGGCCTCCAAGGCCGAGGAGCTGGCCGCGCTGCCGCTGGAGGAGCGGCTGCAGCGCCGGATCATCGACGGCGAGCGCAAGGGCCTCGAAGCCGACCTGGACGAGGCGCTGACGGAGCGTCCGGCGCTGGAGATCGTCAACTCGACCCTGCTGGCGGGCATGAAGGTGGTCGGCGAGCTGTTCGGCTCCGGCCAGATGCAGCTGCCGTTCGTGCTGCAGTCCGCCGAGGTGATGAAGACCGCGGTGGCCCACCTGGAGCCGCACATGGAGAAGTCCGACGACGAGGGCAAGGGCACCATCGTGCTCGCCACCGTCAAGGGCGACGTCCACGACATCGGCAAGAACCTGGTCGACATCATCCTGTCGAACAACGGCTACACCGTGGTCAACCTCGGCATCAAGCAGCCCGTCTCCGCCATCCTGGACGCGGCCCAGGAACACCGGGCCGACGTGATCGGGATGTCCGGCCTGCTGGTGAAGTCCACCGTCATCATGAAGGAGAACCTGCAGGAGCTGAACCAGCGTCAGCTCGCCGCGGACTTCCCCGTCATCCTCGGCGGCGCCGCCCTCACCCGGGCCTACGTCGAGCAGGACCTGCACGAGATCTACGAGGGCGAGGTCCGCTACGCCCGGGACGCGTTCGAGGGCCTGCGCCTGATGGACGCGCTGATCGCGGTCAAGCGCGGCGTCCCCGGCGCGGTGCTGCCGGAGCTCAAGCAGCGCCGGCACGCCCGGGTCGAGGTGGAGGAGGTCGAGGAGGTCAACCTCGGCCAGATCCGCTCCGACGTCTCGGTGGACAACCGGGTTCCGGCCCCGCCGTTCTGGGGCGACCGGATCGTCAAGGGCATCCCGTTCGCCGACTACTCCTCCTGGCTGGACGAGGACGCGCTGTTCAAGGGCCAGTGGGGCCTGAAGGCGGCGCGCAACGGCGGGCCCTCGTACGAGGAGCTGGTGGAGACCGAGGGCCGCCCCCGGCTGCGGATGTGGCTGGACCGGCTGCAGACCGAGGGCTGGCTGGAGGCCGCCGTGGTCTACGGCTACTACCCGGCCGCCTCCAAGGGCGACGACCTGCTGGTCTACAACCAGGACGGCAGCGAGCGCACCCGCTTCACCTTCCCGCGGCAGCGCCGCGGCCGCCGGCTCTGCCTGGCCGACTTCTTCCGTCCGGAGGAGAGCGGCCAGAAGGACGTGCTGGGCCTGCAGGTGGTCACCATGGGCAACCGGATCTCCGAGGCGGCCAACGAGCTGTTCGCCGCCGACGCCTACCGGGACTACCTGGAGCTGCACGGCCTCTCGGTCCAACTGGCCGAGGCGCTGGCCGAGTTCTGGCACGCCCGGGTCCGGTTCGAGCTGGGCTTCGGCGACGAGGACCCGCAGGACGTCAAGGACATGTTCGCGCTGAAGTACCGCGGCGCCCGCTTCTCGCTCGGCTACGGGGCCTGCCCCGAGCTGGAGGACCGGGCCAAGATCGCCGAGCTGCTGCAGCCGGAGCGGATCGGCGTGGTGCTCTCGGAGGAGTTCCAGCTGCACCCGGAGCAGTCCACCGACGCGATCGTGATCCACCACCCGGAGGCGAAGTACTTCAACGCCAGGTAACCAGGATGCCGCGCTCCGTTCGCGTCCTTTCGGTGCGCGGGGCGTATCCTGGATCACCCTTGAACGGGCCGGTCCGCTGACCAGCGGGCCGGCCTGTGCCATCCCCGGGGACGGCCGGACGGAAGGACGCCCACCATGACCACCAGCTCCACCGCCATCCAGCTGCTCGACCACGGGCCCGGTGACGGCCTCCAGGCCGTCCTGCTCGACATGGACGGGACCCTGGTCGACACCGAGGACTTCTGGTGGCAGTCGGAGGTCTCGCTCTTCGCCGAGCTCGGCCACGAGCTGAACGAGGCGGACCGGGCGCACGTGGTCGGCGGTCCGATGAGCCGGGTGCTGGACTACCTGATCGCCACCACCGGCGTCGGGATCGGCCCGGCCGAGCTGACCCGGCTGATCAACCAGCGCTTCGTCGACCTGCTGGCCGGCGGCGTCCCGCTGATGCCGGGGGCCGAGCGGCTGCTCAACACGCTGGCCGCGCACGGCATCCCGGCCGCGCTGGTGTCCGCCTCGCACCGGCACATCATCGACATCGTGCTGGAGAGCCTGGGCCGGCACCACTTCGCCTTCTCGATCGCGGGGGACGAGGTGGCCCGCACCAAGCCGAACCCCGACCCGTACCTGGCGGCGGTGGCCCGGTTCGGTGCCGAGCCCGGCCGCTGCGTGGTGGTCGAGGACGCCCCGACCGGGGTGCTGGCCGGCGAGGCGGCCGGCTGCCCGGTGATCGCGGTGCCCTCGGTGGCCCCGATCGAGCCCGGCCCGGGCCGTACGGTGCTGCGCTCGCTGGAGCAGCTCGACCTGGACCTGTTGCGCTCCGTAGTGGCCGCCCGGGTCTGAGGGCCCCAGCTCCGGGTGCTGCTCCGGGTGTGAGATTGCTCTCGCCCGCGCTGCCCGCCGTCGCCGACCGGTGACGGCGGGCAGCGCTGTGTGCGGGAGAAAACGGGCATTGGCTGACAACTCGCCAGATCCGCGGTCCTGACGCTCCGTCATCAAATGTCCGGTCATCTCGACGGATGGTATTCGTGCGTGATCGATATGGCACGCTACATCCGATCAGACCCCGACCGAAGACGTCCCGCCACACCCCGGCGGGCGCACGACGGCAGCCACCGGTTCACCCCCGGTCAGCCCGCAGAAGGAACGTGTTCCGCATGACTTCAGCCCACAGACTGGCCGTGCTGGCATGCGCCACACTGGTCGCCACGACGGCCGCGGGCTGCGCCTCCGCCAAGAAGGCGGTCACCGGCAGTGACGACAAGGGCGCCATCACGATGGGGAGCACCAGCGGCACCACGGTGCTGGACCCGGCCGGTGCCTACGACGCCGGCTCCTGGCTGATCCTCAACAACACCTTCCAGTCGCTGCTGAAGTTCCCCGCCGGGGCCACCAGCCCGATGCCCGACGCGGCCGAGTCCTGTGCCTTCACCGGGGCCGACGCGCTGGTCTACAAGTGCGAGCTGCGCAGCGGGCTGAAGTTCTCCAACGGCCACCCGCTGACCGCCGAGGACGTGGTCTTCTCGATCCGCCGGATGCAGAAGATCAACGACGAGAACGGCCCCTCCGCGCTGCTCTCGACCATCAAGTCGGTCGAGGCCAAGGGCGCCGCCGAGGTCACCATCCAGCTGACCACCCCGGACGCGGTGCTCCCGGCCAAGCTGGCCTCGGCGGCCGGCTCGATCGTCGACCACCAGGTCTTCCCGGCCGACGCGCTGCTGGCCAACGACAAGCTGGTCGGCTCCGGCCCGTACAAGATCGACTCGATCGAGGCCAACGGCGACGCCGGGCTGCGCAAGGTCGCGCTCTCCGCCAACGGGGAGTACCACGGCGACGCCAAGCTGCAGAACAACAAGTTCGTGCTGCGCTACTTCGACGACGGCGCCCAGCTCAAGACCGCGCTGGAGCAGGGCGAGATCGACCTGGCCGACAACGGCCTGGACCCGGCCACCGCCGCCAAGCTCAAGGACGACCAGCTGGCGGGCACCGGCAAGATCAAGATCGCCGAGGGCGAGAGCGCCGAGACCCGGTTCCTGGCCTTCAACACCAAGGACGCCGTGACCGGCAACCCGGCCGTCCGGCAGGCGGTGGCGCAGCTGGTGGACCGCAAGGTGCTGGCCCGCGACGTGTACGCGCGCACCGTGCAGCCGCTCTACTCGGTCGTCCCGGCCGGGATCAACGGCCACAACACCTCGTTCTTCGACCACTACGGCGAGCCGGACGTGGCCAAGGCCAAGAAGCTGCTCACCGCCGCCAAGGTGGCCACCCCGGTCAAGCTCAGCCTGACCTGGTCCCGGGCCCGGGCCGGCGAGGCTGAGGCCAAGGAGCTGAAGAAGCAGCTGGACGCCAGCGGCCTGTTCCAGGTGACGGTCCAGCAGGAGTCGGACTGGACCGCCTACCAGCAGGGCTGGATCGACGGCAAGTACCAGGCCTACGTGGTCGGTTGGACCCCGGACTACGCGGACGCGGACAACTTCGTCACCCCGCTCGTGGTCGAGGGCGGCGCCTTCCACACCGGCTGGGACGACCCGCGGATCAGCCAGAAGCTGGTGCCGGAGAGCATCAAGCAGACCGACCGCACCGCCGGTGGCGCCTACGCGCAGATGCAGAACCTGGTCGCCGACGCCGCGCCGCTGGTGCCGCTGTTCCAGAACAAGGCGTTCTACGCCTCGGGCACCGACATCACCGGGGTGGACGGCACGGTGGACACCACCGGCGTGTTCCGGTTCTGGGAGATCGGCCGCGCCGCCAAGAAGTAACGGTTCATCAGGAAGGGCCCGCCCCCGGTCACCGGGGGCGGGCCCTTCCTGTGTGCCTTACTGCGCGCCCGGCCGGACCAGACCGCTCTCGTACGCGTACACGGCGGCCTGCACCCGGTCGCGCAGCTGGAGCTTGGTCAGCACGTGGCCGACGTGCGTCTTCACCGTCGTCTCGCTGACGTACAGCTCGCTCGCGACCTCCGCGTTGGACAGCCCCCGGGCCACCAGCTTGAGCACCTCCAGCTCACGCTCCGTCAGCGAGGCGAGCGCCTGCGGCGGAGTCTCGTCGCCGGAGGGCAGCTTGGTGGCGTACATGTCCAGCAGCCGGCGGGTGATCGACGGGGCCAGCATCGCCGCGCCGTCCGCGACCACCCGGATCGCCTGCACCAGCTCCTCGGCCGGGACGTCCTTGAGCAGGAAGCCGCTGGCCCCCGCCCGGAGCGCCTCGACCACGTACTCGTCCAGGTCGAAGGTGGTGAGCACCAGCACCTTGGCCGGGCCGTCCCGGCCGGGGCCGGCGATCCGCCGGGTGGCCTCGACGCCGTCCATCCGGGGCATCCGGATGTCCATCAGCACCACGTCCGGCTGGAGCGCCCGGACCTGCTCAAGCGCCTGCTGCCCGTCCCCGGCCTCGCCGACCACCACCAGGTCGGACTCGGCCTCCAGGATCATCCGGAAGCCGGTACGCAGCAGTGGCTGGTCGTCGACCAGCAGCACTCGGATCGTCACTCGGACTCCTTGCCCGTCTGTCCCGTCACGGGACCGTCGTCGGTGCGCGCGTCGGCGCGCTCGTCATCGCGCTCGCCGGGGGCACCGGGCCCCCGCTGGAGCGGCAGCGGGTACGGCGGGGGAGTGCCCCCGAACTCCGGACAGCTGCTCTGGTGGTCGCACCAGTCGCACAGCCGGTTGCGGGTGGCCGGGAAGTCGCCGGTGGCCACCGCCTGGCCGATCGCCTCCCACAGCGCCGTCAGCTTCCGCTCCACCGCGAGCAGGTCGGCCTCGTCCGGGTCGTAGCTGACCACGTCCCCGCCGCCGCCGAGGTAGACCAGCTGGAGGCGCTTGGGCAGGACGCCCTTCCACCGCCAGACCACCAGGGCGTAGAACTTCATCTGGAACATCGCCTTGCCCTCGAAGTCCCGCGAGGGCGCCCGGCCGGTCTTGTAGTCGACCAGCCTGACCTCACCGCTCGGCGCGACGTCGACCCGGTCGATGTAGCCGCGCAGCAGCAGGCCCGACTCCAGCACCGTCTCCACGTAGAGCTCGCGCTCCACCGGGTGCAGCCTGGTCGGGTCCTCCAGCCGGAACCAGCGGTCGATCAGCTTCTCCGCGTCCCCGAGCCAGCGGGCCAGCGCCGCGCCGTCCGGGTCCTCGGGGAAGAGCCCGGAGAGCTCGGGCCGCTCGCCGAGCAGCCGCTCCCACTGGGGGCGGAGCAGGCCCAGGGCCTGCTCCGGGGTCCGCTCGGCGGCCGGGCTGTCGAACAGCCGCTCCAGCACCGCGTGCACCACGGTGCCGCGGGTCGCGGCGGCGCTGGGCGGTTCGGGCAGCCGGTCGATCACCCGCAGCCGGTAGAGCAGCGGGCAGGTCATGAAATCGCCCGCCCGGCTCGGCGACAGCCCGGTCGGCGGCCGGGCCGTGCGCTGGGCCGGAACCGCGGTGGCGGAGTCGGCCGCGGAGTCGGTGGGGACAGCCTCGGGATGGGCGCTGTCGGTCTGGTGCATACCCCGACCCTATTGCCCCCGGCCGTCATCCCGCCGACAGCCCGCTGTCACGCCCGGACACAGCTCGGCAACGACGGCACTCCGCCGTGCGTTGGACGGGTAGAGAACCTCGGACGGGGCGGTCGGCCGATCCGGGGCGGGATCACGTAGCGTGGCAGGGCAGCGGCCCGTGGCCGGACACAGCAGCGATCGACGAGACAAAGGGGCCACGGTGAGCGAGACCAGCGGGCGGCAGGAACGGCCCGGGGGGATCCTGATGGGTCGTCCGTTCGGCGTCCCGGTCTACGTCACACCGTCCTGGTTCGTCATCGCCGCACTGATCACCTGGATCTTCGGCGGCCAGCTCACCGAGGTGCTGCCCGAGCTCGGCGGCACCCGCTACCTGGTCTCGTTCTCGTTCGCGGTCGCGTTCTACGCCTCGGTGCTGGTGCACGAGCTGGCGCACACCGTGGTGGCGCTGCGGCTCCGGCTCAACCCCAAGCGGATCCAGCTCCAGTTCTTTGGCGGCGTCTCGGAGATCGAGAAGGAGGCCGAGACCCCGGCCCGGGAGTTCTGGCTGGCCTTCGTCGGCCCGCTGCTCTCGCTGGTCCTCGGCGGCCTGTTCTACCTGGTCTTCCAGGCGGTCGAGCCGTCCAGCGTGCCCGGCGTGCTGCTGGCCGGACTCTTCGTCAGCAACCTGGTGGTGGCCGCCTTCAACCTGCTCCCCGGCCTGCCGCTGGACGGCGGCCGGATCCTGCGCGCACTGGTCTGGGGCGTCACCGGCCGCCCGATGGCCGGCACCGTGGCCGCGGCCTGGATCGGCCGCGGGCTGGCCCTGGTGGTGCTGATCGGCCTGCCGATGTACGCCGCCGCGCGCGGCGGCCCGGAGCGCTCCACCTCGGACAGCCTGATCGACAGCGTGCTGGCCGCCGTGCTGGCCGTGATCATCTGGAACGGGGCCGGCGGCGCCCTGCGCAACGCCCGGCTCAAGGCGGCGCTGCCCGGCCTCCGGCTGGCCGAACTGGCCCGGCGCAGCGTCTCGGTGACCGCCGACACCCCGCTCGGCGAGGCGCTCCGGCGGGCCCGGGAGGCCCAGGCCGGCGCGGTCGTGGTGGTGGACGGCAACGGCGAGCCGACCGGCCTGGTGAAGGAGGCGGCGGTGAACGCCGTCCCGGAGCAGCGCCGCCCCTGGGTCGCGGTCGGCGCCCTGGCCAGGGACGTGGTGCCGGGCCTGCGCCTCGGCGTGGAGCTGACCGGGGAGCAGCTGCTGACCGCGATGCGCGCCACCCCGGCGACCGAGTACCTGGTGGTCCGGCCGGACGGCACGGTGTACGGGGTGCTGACCCTGACCGACCTGGAGAAGCGGCTGAGCACGGCCGTCCGCGGCCGCTGAAAGATCACTTGGTCGGCGGAGCGTTCCGTTTCCCTTAGGATTGTCCGCATGTCCGAACCGACCGGTGCCACCCGCCGACGCGGGCCCTTCCAGGTCGGGGACCAGGTCCAGCTGACCGACCCCAAGGGCCGCCACTACACGTTCACGCTCCAGGCCGGGAACCAGTTCCACACCCACAAGGGTGCGTTCCCCCATGACGAGCTGATCGGTGCCCCCGAGGGAACCGTCGTGCGCACCACGGGGAACGTCCCGTACCTCGCGCTGCGCCCCCTGCTCCCCGACTACGTCCTCTCCATGCCCCGCGGCGCCGCCGTGATCTACCCCAAGGACGCGGGGCAGATCCTGGCGATGGCCGACATCTTCGCGGGCGCCCGCGTGGTCGAGGCGGGCGTCGGCTCCGGCGCGCTCTCCACGTACCTGCTGCGCGCCGTCGGTGACACCGGCCTGCTCGCCTCGTACGAGCGCCGCCAGGACTTCGCCGACATCGCCAAGGCCAACGTCGAGCGCTACTTCGGCAGCCCGCACCCGGCCTGGAAGCTGACGGTCGGTGACCTCCAGGACAACCTGGTGGAGACCGAGGTCGACCGGATCATCCTGGACATGCTCGCCCCCTGGGAGTGCCTGGACGTCGCCTCCGCGGCGCTCGTCCCCGGTGGCCTGCTCTGCTGCTACGTGGCCACCACCACGCAGCTCTCGCGGACGGTCGAGGCGCTGCGCGAGCACGGCACCTTCACCGAGCCGCAGTCCTGGGAGACCATGGTCCGCACCTGGCACGTCGAGGGTCTCGCGGTCCGCCCGGACCACCGCATGATCGGCCACACCGGCTTCCTGCTGACGTCCCGTCGGCTGGCCGACGGCGTCGAGCCGCCGCTGCGCCGCCGCCGCCCGGCCAAGGGCGCCTACGGCGAGGACTACGACAACGGCACCGGTCCGGCGGAGCCCACGCTGGCCGAGCGCGCGGCCGCCCGGGCCGCAGCCAAGGACGCCGGGTAACAGCACCGACAGCACAGCAGGGGCGCGGAGCCGGAAGGCTCCGCGCCCCTGTTTGGTCTCCCGGGCGCGGGGCGTGAAATGATGCACGCTCGATGCCACCCCACCCTGGAGGGGACTGCCTGGTGGAACTCGCGGCCGAGACGGTGCAGATGACAGAGCAGCAGGTCGGGCCCCCGACCGCCCGGACCCGGGTGCGGCACTGGGTGCTGGTGGCGGCGGCCACCGCAGCGGTGATCGCCGGGGCGCTGGCGGTGGTTCCGGCCAGGGGCGTACCGACCGCGACCAGACCGGCCGCGCCGAGCGCGCTCCCGAGCGCCGCCGCCCCCGACCCCGGCCGGGCCCTGCTGCCGCTCGACTGCGGCCCGCTGCCCACCACGGTGGCGCTGAGCTTCGCCGCCGTCCTGGACGGCCGCCCGACCACCGTGGCGGCGGCGCACTGCGCGGCGGAGAACGGCACCCCGCCGGACGGCGTCTACCTGCTGATCCCGGGTCAGGACGGCCGGCCGCAGATCTCGGCCGCCCTGGTGAAGCCCGAGGAGGGCCTGACCGTCACCGAGCTCAGGCTGCGCAGCGATGGCACGGTCACGGCCCGGGCCCGGGGCTACTCCAGCGACGAGATCCCGCGCTACGCCCCGGACCTGACGGTGCTGCTGTCATGGCACCGGCAGGGCGGCGACTGGCTCCGCAGCAGGACCACCGAGCCGGCCGCCAAGACCTGAGCGCCCGCGGCCCGGGCGCCCGTGACCTGACGGTCAGTCCGCGTCCGGGCCGTATACCTCGACCCGGTCGGCCACCCGGCGGACGTGGATGCAGTCGCCGGGGCACTCCTTGGCCGAGTCCACCACGTCCTGAAGCAGCGTCAGCGGCACCGGTGCGGTGTCCCCGGGCTGCTGGCGCAGCTCGTCGTCGTCGCCCTTGACGTAGGCCAGCCCGTCGATGTCCAACTCGAAGACCTCGGGGGCGTACTGGACGCAGATCCCGTCCCCGGTGCAGAGGTCCTGGTCGATCCAGACCTCAAGCGCTTCACCCGTCGTGGCCTCGCCGGTCACCGACATGTCCCCTGCCGTTTCCTGCCCAGTCCGGTCTATCCCGTCCTGGGGCATTCCTGCCATTCGTACACTGATCCGACCGCGTCCCCTGGTCACGATCGGATATTGACCCGACCGACGATACATCTGGTCCGCTTTGACCGGTGCGCGCTGGGTATCTCCCTAGCAGAGGGGAAGCAATCCGAGGGCGAAGATCGGACACGCCCGTTCCAACTTTCTGATCTAGGGGTTTACACCCCCCTGGTCCCAGGTAGGTTTGGGTCGTCCAGCTCCCCCAGGAGGAGGTGAGGACCGTGGCATCCCACGATGACGACTACAACCGCAGCGCCGGCCGGCCCGTTCGGGGTTCCGACGAGGCTGCTCAGGTCTCGTACCTTGAGCAGGAGGTCGCCGCCCTGCGCCGCAAGCTCGCCGACTCACCGCGCAGTTCTCGGATTCTCGAGGACCGCATCGTCGAGCTCCAGACCAACCTGGCCGGTGTCACCGCCCAGAACGAACGGCTCGCCTCCACGCTCCGAGAGGCCCGCGACCAGATCGTGGCCCTCAAGGAGGAAGTCGACCGGCTCGCCCAGCCCCCGGCCGGATTCGGCACCTTCCTCAGCCAGAACGAGGACGGCACCGCCGACATCTTCACCGGTGGCCGCAAGCTGCGGGTGAACGTGAGCCCGAGCATCGACCTCGACGAACTCCGGCGCGGCCAGGAGGTGATGCTCAACGAGGCGCTCAACGTCGTGGAAGCGATGGCCTTCGAGAGCATCGGCGACATCGTCACCCTCAAGGAAGTCCTGGAGGACGGCGAGCGCGCCCTGGTCACCGGCCACACCGACGAGGAGCGGCTGGTCCGGCTCGCCGAGCCGCTGCACGGGATCAAGCTCCGCCCGGGCGACGCCCTGCTGCTGGAGCCCCGCTCCGGCTACGTCTACGAGGTCGTGCCCAAGTCGGAGGTCGAGGACCTGGTCCTCGAGGAGGTCCCGGACATCGACTACCGGCAGATCGGCGGTCTGGGCAACCAGATCGAGCAGATCCGCGACGCGGTCGAGCTCCCGTACCTGCACGCCGACCTGTTCAAGGAGTACGAGCTGCGCCCGCCCAAGGGCGTACTGCTCTACGGTCCGCCCGGCTGCGGGAAGACGCTCATCGCCAAGGCGGTGGCGAACTCCCTCGCCAAGAAGGTCGCCGAGGTGACCGGGCGCCCGCAGGGCAAGAGCTACTTCCTGAACATCAAGGGCCCGGAGCTGCTGAACAAGTACGTCGGTGAGACCGAGCGGCAGATCCGCCTGGTCTTCCAGCGGGCCAGGGAGAAGGCCAGCGAGGGCACTCCGGTCATCGTCTTCTTCGACGAGATGGAGTCGCTCTTCCGCACCCGCGGTTCCGGTGTCAGCTCGGACGTGGAGAACACCATCGTCCCCCAGCTGCTCGCCGAGATCGACGGCGTGGAGGGCCTGGAGAACGTCATCGTGATCGGCGCCTCGAACCGCGAGGACATGATCGACCCGGCGATCCTCCGGCCCGGCCGGCTGGACGTCAAGATCAAGATCGAGCGCCCCGACGCCGAGGCCGCGAAGGACATCTTCTCCAAGTACCTCAAGGACTCGCTGCCGTTCCACCCGGACGACCTCAAGGAGCACGAGGGCTCGGTCGCCGCGACCGTGCTCGGCATGATCCAGGCCGTGGTCGAGCGGATGTACACCGAGACCGAGGAGAACCGCTTCCTGGAGGTCACCTACGCCAACGGTGACAAGGAGGTCCTGTACTTCAAGGACTTCAACTCCGGCGCGATGATCCAGAACATCGTCGACCGGGCGAAGAAGATGGCGATCAAGGCCTTCCTCGACACCGGCCAGCACGGTCTGCGGGTCGCGCACCTGCTCGCCGCCTGCGTGGACGAGTTCAAGGAGAACGAGGACCTGCCGAACACCACGAACCCGGACGACTGGGCCCGGATCTCGGGCAAGAAGGGCGAGCGGATCGTCTTCATCCGCACGCTGGTCACCGGGAAGCAGGGGGCCGAGTCCGGCCGCTCGATCGACACGGTCGCCAACACCGGGCAGTACCTGTAGCACCGCTCCACCTGAAGGACAGCTCAACTCACCGTCCGGCTGCGGCGCCCACCCGCCCCGCAGCCGGACGGCGCGTCTCGGGATATTCCAGAGGAGGGCCGCATGACCGTACGGCGCGTGATGGGGATCGAGACCGAGTACGGGATCTCCGTGCCGGGCCACCCGAACGCCAACGCCATGCTCACCTCGTCCCAGATCGTCAACGCCTACGCGGCCGCGATGCACCGGGCGCGGCGGGCTCGCTGGGACTTCGAGGAGGAGAACCCGCTGCGCGACGCCCGGGGCTTCGACCTCGCGCGCGACGTGGCCGACTCCAGCCAGCTGACCGACGAGGACATCGGCCTGGCCAACATCATCCTCACCAACGGCGCCCGGTTCTACGTCGACCACGCGCACCCCGAGTACAGCTCACCGGAGATCACCAACCCGCGCGACGCGGTGCTCTGGGACAAGGCCGGGGAACGGATCATGGCCGCCGCGGCCGCCCGCGCGCTGGAGCTGCCGAACGGCCAGCGGATCAACCTGTACAAGAACAACACCGACAACAAGGGCGCCTCCTACGGCACCCACGAGAACTACCTGATGCAGCGGGCCACGCCGTTCGCCGACATCGTCCGCCACCTCACCCCGTTCTTCGTCTCCCGGCAGGTGATCACCGGCGCGGGCCGGGTCGGTCTCGGCCAGGAGGGCAACTCGGACGGCTTCCAGATCAGCCAGCGGGCCGACTACTTCGAGGTCGAGGTCGGTCTGGAGACCACGCTCAAGCGGCCCATCATCAACACCAGGGACGAGCCGCACGCGGACGCCGAGAAGTACCGCCGGCTCCATGTGATCATCGGCGACGCCAACCTCTCGGAGATCTCCACCTACCTCAAGCTGGGCACCACCGCGCTGGTCCTGACGATGATCGAGGAAGGCTTCATCACCTCCGACCTCGCCGTCGACCAGCCGGTCCGGACCCTGCACCGGGTCTCGCACGACCCCTCGCTCAAGTACCAGCTCCAGCTGCGCAGCGGCCGCCGGCTGACCGCCGTCCAGCTCCAGCTGGAGTACTACGAGCTGGCCCGCAAGTACGTCGAGGACCGCTACGGCCAGGATGCCGACGAGCAGACCCTGGACGTGCTGGCCCGCTGGGAGGACGTGCTGGGCCGGCTGGAGAACGACCCGATGAGCCTGTCCCGGCAGCTCGACTGGATCGCCAAGAAGGAGATCCTGGAGGGCTACCGCCAGCGCGACGGCCTGGACTGGGACAGCTCCCGGCTCCAGCTGGTCGACCTCCAGTACAGCGACGTACGGCCGGACAAGGGCCTCTACAACCGGCTGGTGGCGCGCGGCAGGTTCGAGCGCCTGGTCACCGAGGACGAGGTCACCAGGGCGGTCTCCAAGCCGCCCGAGGACACCAGGGCGTACTTCCGCGGGCGCTGCCTGGAGCAGTACGCCGACCACGTGGCGGCGGCCTCCTGGGACTCCGTCATCTTCGACCTGCCGGGCCGGGACTCGCTCCAGCGGGTGCCGACGCTGGAGCCGCTGCGCGGGACCAGGGAGCACGTCGAGGCCCTCCTGGACCGCTGTCGCACGGCCGAGGACCTGGTCCGGATCCTCTCCGGCGGGTAACTTTTCGATCACCACGGGTGAACATCCCACGACGGGGAATCATCCTGACGAACGACGAACGTTGTACAGGAACCGGACGCGGAAGTCGTAGCCGGTGGATAGGGTCGGACCAACCGAGCGAGCGGGGTGAGGTACATGGCCAGCAAGGACACCGGCGGTGGGCAGCAGCGGGCGAACCGTTCCTCCGAGGAGGTCGAGGAGCAGGCCGTAGAGGCGCAGTCCTCGGACGACCTCAAGGAGCGCCAGGAAAAGCTCAACGACGACGTGGACGCGGTCCTGGACGAAATCGACGACGTGCTCGAGTCGAATGCGGAGGATTTCGTCCGGCAGTTCGTCCAGAAGGGCGGCCAGTAGCCGCCGTCAGTTCTTCTCGTCGCGCGCGGCAATCCCGTCAGAAATGCACGGGGTTGCCGCGCGCAAACTTCGGACCTCCTGTCAGGTGGATCACACCCGGCAAACGGGTAGTGTCCGGGGCAGCGTCTAGTTGATCTACCTGGAAGGAATCGTGTGGAAGCCAACACTGGTGGCACCGGGCGTCTACCGGCTGCCTTCCTGACTCCGGGGTCCTCGTCGTTCTACGACTTCCTCGGCCAGCACTCGCCGGAGCTGCTGCCCGGCGGCCGCAAGCTGCCCGAGGGCCTGACGATCGAGGCGCCGCACGGCACCACCATCGTCTCCGCGGTCTTCGACGGCGGCGTGGTGATCGCGGGCGACCGCCGCGCCACGATGGGGAACGTGATCGCCCAGCGCGACATCGAGAAGGTCTTCCCGGCCGACGAGTACAGCGCGGTCGGCATCGCCGGCACGGCCGGCCTCGCGGTCGAGATGGTCCGGCTGTTCCAGCTGGAGCTGGAGCACTACGAGAAGATCGAGGGCACCGTCCTCTCCCTGGAGGGCAAGGCGAACCGCCTGACCACGATGATCCGGGGCAACCTCGGGATGGCCATGCAGGGCCTCGCCGTGGTCCCGCTGTTCGCCGGGTACGACCTCCGGCTGGGCCGCGGGCGGATCTTCACCTACGACGTCACCGGCGGGCGCTCGGAGGAGCGCGGCTTCGCGGCCACCGGCTCCGGCTCGGTCTTCGCCCGGGGCTCGCTGAAGAAGCTCTACCGGGCCGACCTGACGGCCGATCAGGCCGCCACCGTGGTGGTGCAGGCGCTGTACGACGCCGCCGACGACGACTCCGCCACCGGCGGGCCCGACATGGCCCGGAAGATCTTCCCGATCGTCTCGCTGATCACCGAGGACGGCTTCCGCCGGCTCACCGACGACGAGGTCTCCACGATCGCGCACTCGATCACCGACGGCCGGCTCGAGCACCCCAACGGTCCGCAGGCCCCACTCCTCTAACCCGCCGGTTCCCAACCAGGAAGGGGACGATCGCCGGTGTCCACACCGTTCTACGTCTCGCCCCAGCAGGCCATGGCGGACCGCGCGGAGTACGCCCGCAAGGGCATCGCGCGTGGCCGCAGCGTGGTCGTGCTCACCTACGACGACGGCATCCTCTTCGTCGCCGAGAACACTTCCCGGGCGCTGCACAAGGTGTCCGAGATCTACGACCAGATCGCGTTCGCCGCGGTCGGCCGCTACAACGAGTTCGAGAACCTGCGGATCGGCGGCGTGCGCTACGCCGACCTGCGCGGGTACTCCTACGACCGGGCCGACGTGACGGCCCGCGGGCTGGCCAACGTGTACGCCCAGACCCTCGGCACCATCTTCTCCTCGACCGGCGAGAAGCCGTACGAGGTCGAGCTGATCGTGGCCGAGGTCGGCAGCAGCACCGAGGACGACCAGATCTACCGGCTCACCCCCGACGGCTCGGTGGTGGACGAGAAGAACGCGGTCGTGGTCGGCGGCAACGCGGACTCGATCGGCAACTACCTGGGCGAGAAGCACCGCTCCGGGCTCACCCTGGCCGGGGCGCTCAAGCTGGCCGTCGACGGTCTCGCCAGGGACCCGAACGGCGGCACCCCGCGGACCCTGACGCCGGATCAGCTGGAGGTCGCGGTGCTCGACCGGACCCGGTTCCAGCAGCGGAAGTTCAAGCGCATCCTGGGCGGCCAGCTCGGCCGCCTGCTGAGCGGCGACGAGTCCGCCGCCGCGGAGGACTCGGACGCCTCCGAGTAGCCGGTAGCAGCGGGAGCCCGCGGCCGGGCTCCCGCTCCGCCGCGGCGGCCGGTGCTCCGGCCCGGTCCGCCGAAGGGTTTCGCAAGGCCTCGGGCAGAGAAGAGGAGCCTTATGGACCGCCGAATTTTCGGGATCGAGAACGAGTACGGCGTCACCTGCACGTTCCGCGGGCAGCGCAGGCTGTCACCGGACGAGGTGGCCAGGTACCTCTTCCGCCGCGTGGTCTCCTGGGGCCGCAGCAGCAACGTCTTCCTGCGCAACGGGGCCCGGCTCTACCTCGACGTGGGCTCCCACCCCGAGTACGCCACCCCCGAGTGCGACGACGTCACCGAGCTGGTGACGCACGACAAGGCCGGTGAGCGGATCCTCGAGGGGCTCCTGGTGGACGCCGAGCGGCGGCTGCACGAGGAGGGCATCGCGGGCGACGTCTACCTGTTCAAGAACAACACCGACTCGGCCGGCAACTCCTACGGCTGCCACGAGAACTACCTGGTGGCCCGGCACGGCGAGTTCTCCCGGCTGGCGGACGTGCTGATCCCGTTCCTGGTCACCCGGCAGCTGATCTGCGGCGCGGGCAAGGTGCTGCAGACCCCGCGCGGCGCGGTCTACTGCGTCAGCCAGCGGGCCGAGCACATCTGGGAGGGCGTCAGCTCGGCGACCACCCGGTCCCGGCCGATCATCAACACCAGGGACGAGCCGCACGCGGACGCCGAGCGGTACCGCCGGCTGCACGTGATCGTCGGCGACTCCAACATGTCCGAGACCACCACCCTGCTCAAGGTCGGCGCGACCGACCTGGTGCTGCGGCTGATCGAGGCCGGCGTGGTGATGCGCGACCTCACGCTGGAGAACCCGATCCGGGCGATCCGCGAGGTCAGCCACGACCTGACCGGCACCCACCAGGTCCGGCTCGCCAACGGGCGGGAGGCGAGCGCGCTGGACATCCAGGAGGAGTACTACTCCAAGGCGCTGGAGTTCGCCGACCGCAAGGGCATCAACACCGGCACGGTGGCCAAGGTGCTGGAGCTCTGGGGCCGCACCCTGGAGGCGGTCCGGACCGAGAACCTGGCCAGCGTGGGGACCGAGATCGACTGGATCATGAAGTACCAGCTGATCGAGCGGTATCGCGAGAAGCACCAGATGAGCATGTCCAACCCCCGGGTGGCCCAAATCGACCTGGCGTACCACGACATCCACCGCCGCCGGGGCCTGTTCTACCTGCTGCAGAACAAGAACCAGGCGGAGCGGGTGACCACCGACCTGAAGACCTTCGAGGCCAAGTCGGTGCCCCCGCAGACCACCCGGGCCCGGCTGCGCGGCGACTTCATCCGGCGGGCGCAGGAGCAGCGCCGGGACTTCACCGTCGACTGGGTGCACCTGAAGCTGAACGACCAGGCGCAGCGCACCGTGCTCTGCAAGGATCCGTTCCGCTCGGTCGACGAGCGGGTGGAGAAGCTGATCGCCGGTATGTAGTGCGCCTCCCGGGCGGTGGGCAGATCGGGTCATACGCTGTCGGGCGAGCTTTGCCGTACTCGTACTTGACCGACAGTTAGGAATACCGTGCGTCGTATCGCCGGTCTGCTCGCCGTCCTCCCGCTCGTCCTGCTGGCCGCGTGCAGCAGTGACGGGTCGCCATCCTCGGGGGCGTCCTCGACCTCCTCGGCCTCCGCCGCGGCGGTGCCGAGCCCGGTGGCCTCGGCCTCGCCGATGCCCACGGTGACGGGCAGCTTCGGCAGCAAGGCCACCATCACCATCCCGGCCGAGCAGCCCAGCGGCCAGTTCGTGGTGAACACGGTGAGCGAGGGGGACGGCGCCACGATCGCCAAGAACGACTGGGTGACCGTCAACTACACCGCCAAGGACTGGACCACCGGCAAGGACGTCACCAGCTCCTACGACTCCGGCAGCAAGCCGCAGCTGTACCAGGCCGGCAGCGGGCAGCTGGTGCCCGCGTTCGACCAGAGCGTGCTGGGCAAGAAGGTCGGCAGCCGGCTGCTGGTGGTGGCCCCGCCGGCCGCCGCCTTCGGCACCCAGGGCAAGGCCGACCTCGGAGTGGGCGCGGGGGACACCGTGGTCTTCGTGCTCGACGTGATGGAGAGCCTGCCGCCGGACTCCACCATCGGCGGCGCGATCACCCAGCCGCCGGCCGACATGCCCCAGGTGAAGGACAACGGCAAGGCCGCGCCGACCATCACGATCCCGGCCGGGCCGCCGGCGCCGCCGACCGAGCTGAAGACCTTCGTGCTGGTGAAGGGCGACGGCAAGCAGGTGCAGTCCGGCCAGACCCTGGTGGTGCAGTACACCGGCGTGCTCTGGGCCGACGGCAAGCAGTTCGACTCCTCCTGGAGCCACGGCGGGGCACAGGCCCTCCAGGTCGGCACCGGCAGCCTGATCAAGGGCTGGGACCAGGGCCTGGTCGGCCAGACCGTGGGCAGCCGGGTCGAGCTGGTGGTCCCGCCGTCGCTCGGCTACGGGGACAAGGCGCAGGCCTCCGTCCCGGCGAACGCGACCCTGGTCTTCGTGATCGACATCCTCGAGGCCGTCTGAGAATCCCCGGGTCCCGCCTCTTACCGCGCTCTCACCTCCACCTGACATACTGTCGCGCACTGTGGCAGGAGTCCGTCAGGACCCGGTGAGGGCGCGGCGCGGCGAGATGGATGGGGAGTCATGACTGACAAGAGTGCCGGTGGCGCGAACGACGGTGCGGTGGCCGATCCGGCAGCCGCTCGGCCCGGTGGGCCGCTGCCCGGTGACGGCGAGTCGATCGTCGTCCCGCCCGCGATCCTGAAGCAGTCGGCGGGCTGGGGCCAGGCCGAGGCCAGGCGGGTGGAGAGCGGCGAGAAGGACGAGACCCCGCAGGTCTTCGCGTCCAACGTGCGCAAGAAGGACCTGTCGGAGGCCGGGTACGACGAGAACCCGGGCTCGGCCGGCCGGCTCGGCGCGATCCTCGGCTCGGTGCTCGCGGTGCTGATCATCGGCAGCATCGTGACGCTGTACCTGGTCAACCGGCCGGACAGCAAGAAGCCGGCCGCCGCCGACGCGGCCCCGAGCGCCCCGGCCAGCCCGACCCAGGCCCCGGTGCCGCCGATCAAGAACGACGCCAAGGTGCTGCCGAAGGTCTCCGGCGAGATCGGCCAGAAGGCCGTGATCGAGCTGCCGGCCGAGGCGCCCGACGGCAACTTCGTGGTGAAGACCCTGATCGAGGGCAACGGTCCGAAGGTGGACAAGGGCAACTGGGTCACCGCCGACTTCACCAGCAAGGACTGGACCACCGGCAAGGACATGGCCAGCTCCTTCGACAACAAGAAGCCGCAGCTGTTCCAGGCCGGCGGCGGCAAGCTGATCCCGGCGCTGGACGACGCGGTGGCCGGCCAGAAGGCCGGCAGCCGGGTGCTGGTGATCGCCCCGCCGGCGGCCGCCTTCGGCGCCGACGGCAACACGCAGATGGGTGTCGGTCCCAAGGACAACCTGGTCTTCGTGATCGACATCAAGCAGGCCACCGCGCCGGACGCCATCGTCAGCGGTGACGTGGCGGAGCCCGCCGAGGGCATGCCCAAGGTGAAGGACAACGGCAAGAAGCCGTCCACCATCACCCCGGTCCCGGGTGCCGCGGCGCCGACCGAGCTGAAGACCTCGGTGCTGGTCGCGGGCAAGGGCCGGAAGATCGAGTCCGGCGAGAAGGTCGTGGTCCAGTACACCGGCGCGCTGTTCGCGGACGGCAAGCAGTTCGACTCCTCGCTGGAGCGGGGCCAGGCGTTCAGCTTCGTCACCGGTGGCGGCAGCGTGATCGAGGGCTGGGACAAGGCGGTCGTCGGCCAGGCCATCGGCAGCCGGATCGAGGTCGTCATCCCGCCGGCCCTCGGCTACGGCGACAAGGCCTCGGAGAAGATCCCGGCCAACTCGACCCTGGTCTTCGTGATCGACATTCTCGACGCGGGTGTGGGCGGGTCCGACTAGTCGTCGCGTAACGTAGCCCTGTTACAACATCACCGAACGAGAAGAGCTTTGTTGTGAGCCTTACCAAGCCGGAGATCGACTTCCCGGTTGGCGACGCGCCCGCCGAGCTGCAGATCCGCGACATCGTCGTGGGCGACGGTGCCGAGGCCAAGGCCGGCGCCATGGTCGACGTGCACTACGTGGGTGTCACCTTCGCCACCGGCGAGGAGTTCGACGCCTCGTGGAACCGCGGCCAGACCTTCCGCTTCCCGCTGGGCGGCGGCCGGGTCATCAAGGGCTGGGACCAGGGCGTCCAGGGCATGAAGGTCGGCGGCCGGCGCGAGCTGGTCATCCCGCCGCACCTGGCGTACGGGAACCAGTCCCCGAGCCCGCTGATCCCGGCCGGTTCGACCCTGATCTTCGTGGTCGACCTGCTCGGCGTCTGACGGATCCTCACCCTGGGCCGTACCCCGCAGTCGCGGGGTGCGGCCCTCGGCTTTCCCCGGCCGGGTCGCTACCGGTACGGTCGTCGGCGGATCAAGATGCACCCCAGTTACCGGAAGGGTCCGCGATGGCGATCGCCAAGGCAGAGCGGCTGATGAACCTCGCCCTGTGCCTGATGAACACCAGACGTCCGCTCTCCAAGAAGGAGCTCAGGGAGTCCGTCGAGGCGTACCGCGAGGCCTGGCAGCAGGGCAGCGAAGAGGCCTTCAACCGGATGTTCGAGCGGGACAAGGACGACCTGCGCGAGCTCGGGCTGGTCATCGACGTCGACGAGAACGCCCTGGACGGCGAGGTCGGCTACCTGGCCCGCCGGGACCGCAACCGGCTGCCGGAGATCGCGCTGGACGCCGAGGAGGCGGCCGCGCTCAGCCTGGCCGCCCGGGTCTGGCAGCAGGCCAAGATGTCCGGTGCGGCCAGCGGGGCGCTGCAGAAGCTTCGCGCCGCCGGGGTGCCGTTCAACGAGGACCACGAGCACAGCGCGCTGGAGCCCCGGATCCCGGCCCGGGAGGCGGCCTTCGAGCCGCTGCTGACGGCGGCCAGGGACCGACGGCCCGTCAGCTTCGAGTACCGCAAGGCCGGTGCCTCGGCCGCCGAGCAGCGCTCGGTCGAGCCCTGGGCGCTGGAGTGCTGGCGCGGCCACTGGTACCTGGCCGGCTGGGACCGCGACCGGGAGGCCGCCCGGGTGTTCCGGCTCAGCCGGATCACCGGCAAGGTGCGCTCGAAGGCCGGGCAGTTCACCGGCGCCGTCCCCGAGCACGTGGACGTGCGCGCGGTGGTGGCCCGGTTCGCCGGTGAGGGTGCCACCGCCAGCGCCACCGTGAAGCTGCGCCGGGGGGCGGGCTTCCCGCTCCGCACCAAGGCGCTGAACGTCCGGGAGCTGGACGGCGGCTGGGACGAGCTGGAGATCCCGTACGGCAACGGCCTGGCCGCCGACCTGGCCGAGTTCGGCCCGGACCTGGTGGTGCTGGGGCCCGAGGAGCTCCGGGCCGACGTCATCGACCGGCTGCGCGCGGTGGCCGGCCTTGCGCTGGAGGGGCAGCAGTGAGCAACGCGATCGACCAGACCCGGCGGATGCTCTCGCTGGTGACCTACCTGCGCGAGCGTCCCGGGGCCGAGGTGGCCGAGGTGGCCCGGGCGTTCGGGATCACCGAGCGGGAGCTGATCAACGACCTGAACGTGCTGCCGATGTGCGGCACCAGCTTCCGCGGCGGCGACCTGCTCGACATCGACACCGACGGCGAGCGGATCTGGTGGCACAACGTCGACGACGTGGCCCAGCCGCTCCGGCTGGCCGCGGACGAGGCGACCGCGCTGCTGGTGGCCGCCCGCGCGGTGGCCGGACTGCCCGGGCTGCGCGAGCGGGACCGGCAGGCGCTCACCCGGGCGGTCGCCAAGATCGAGGACGCGGCCGGCGACAACGCCGAGTCCAGCGCCCGGGTCGGGGTGACCTTCGAGGCCGAGGGCCAGGTCTTCGCCGACATCGACCGGGCGCTGAGCGAGGGCCGGCTGATCTGGCTGCGCTACTGGTCGCACGGGCGCGGCGGCATGACGGAGCGTCTGGTGGACCCGATCCGCCTGGTCACCGAGGGCCACACCTACCTGGAGGGCTGGTGCCGGACCTCGGAGGACCGCCGGGTGTTCCGGCTGGACCGGGTGGCCGAGATCAAGGTGCTGGACGAGCCCGCCGCCCCGCCGCGGCTGGAGCCGCGCGACCTCTCGGCCGGGCTGGTCTCGCCGGCCGCCGACGACCCCGAGGTGGTGGTCGAGGTCGGCCCCGGCGGCCGCTGGGTGGCCGAGTACTACACCCACGACTCGGCCGAGGAGCTCCCGGACGGCGGGCTGCGGATCACCCTGCGCAGTGCCGACCCGGCCGGGCTGCGCCCGCTCGCGCTGCGGCTGGGCAAGGACGGGCGGATCGTCTCGCCGGCCGAGCTGGCCGACTCGGCCCGGGCCGCGGCCCTGGCGGCCCTCGACGGGTACCGGGACTGATCCGTGGCCGAAGGCACCAGGTTCAAGGTCTACTGCTCGGACTGCCGGGAGAAGGTGGAGCTGGCGGCGGACGCCTTCCGGCTGGCGCTCGGCGCCACCCGGGAGCGGACCTTCTACAGCTTCACCTGCCCGGCCTGCGGTGCGGCGGTGCGCAAGCCCGCAGGTGAGAAGATCGTGGCGGCGCTGACCAGGGCCGGGGTCAGCACCATGCGCCTGCTGCCGGTCGAACGTTAGGAGTCGCCACCGTGCCGTGGACCATGACCGCCGCCGTCCTGCTGGCCACCGCGGGGCTGCTGGTCCTCGGTGCGCTGGCCTGCCGCCTCTGGCTCGACGTCAGGTCGCTGGCCCGCGAGGTGGACGGTGCGTCCCGGGCGCTGGCGGGGGCGGCGGAGCAGCTGAAGCCGGAGGCGTAGCGGGGACCGGGGCGCGGCCCCTGTTCCCGCTCGGCCACCCGCAGGGGCTACCATCGCCCGAAGTGGGGGAGTGCTGCCCCTGGAGGAGAGGCGGTCGTCCATGCGGATCGGCACGATTCTGATCATCGTCGTCCTGGCCCTGCTGCTGTTCGGCGCCAAGCGGCTGCCGGACCTGGCCCGTTCGCTCGGGAAGTCGGCGCGCATTCTCAAGGCCGAGACCAAGGCCCTGAAGGACGGGACGGTCGCAGCCGCCAAGGACCTGAAGGACGAGACGGTGGCAGCCGCCAAGGAGGGGGCCGCCGAACCGATCGAGGCCCCCCGGGTCATCAAGTCCGCCCCCGGCCAGAACGCACGAGTTGAGGACCGAGGTTGAGCAAGTCCGAGAAGGCCGTGAAGTCGGCCAAGGACCCCGAAGGCCGGATGGCGCTCGCCGAGCACCTGCGCGAGCTGCGCAACCGGCTGGTGAAGTCGATGCTGGCGATCATCGCGATCACCATCGTCGCGCTGGTGTTCCACCGGCAGATCACCAACTTCCTGATCGCCCCGCTGCCCGCCTGCGTGGACGGCAAGCCCAAGCCGGGTGACGACCACTGCGCGCTGGTCTCCAACATCGGCCTGATGAGCGCCTTCGCCGTGGTGCTCAAGGTCAGCCTCACGGCCGGTGTGGTGCTCTCCACCCCGGTCTGGCTCTACCAGCTGTGGCGGTTCGTCGCACCGGGCCTGCACCGCAGCGAGCGCCGGTACACGCTCTCGTTCCTGGGCTTCGGCACCCCGCTGTTCCTGGCGGGCGCCGCGCTGGCGTACCTGATCATGCCGGTGACGGCGCAGATGCTGATCGCGTTCAGCGCCGACGGGGTCACCTCGATCCTGCCGGTGGAGAACTACCTCGACATCATCACCAGGATGGTGCTGGTCTTCGGCCTCGGCTTCGAGTTCCCGCTGCTGCTGGTGATGCTCAACCTGGTCGGGGTGGTCAGCGGCCGGAAGCTGCTCGGCTGGTGGCGCGGCATGGTGATGGCGATCACCGTCTTCGCGGCCTTCGCCACCCCGAGCACGGACCCGCTCAGCATGCTGGGCCTGGCCGTGCCGATCATCCTGCTGTACTTCGTCGCGGTGGGTGTGGCGATCCTGAACGACCGCCGCAAGGCCCGGAACAACCCGGACGCCGGCCTGGACGACGAGGAGGCCTCGCACCTGGACCTCTCGGTGGACCAGGTCGACTCGGCCGAGGGCATCGAGGCCTCGGCCGCCCCCGGGCTGCCGACCGCCGTCCCGGCGGCGCGCCGTGAGCAGCTGGACGACATCACCTGACAGAGTGTCGGTTCTGGGTGAGGCCCCGGCCTGCTGGTCCTTCCAGCAGCCGGGGCCTTTCTGTCGTGTCCACGGCCTTGGCATCGACCGAACCATGTGACATATTACTGCCGTGTCCAAGAGATCCCCCCACAGTGTCGTGGTGATCGGCGCCGGCGTGGTCGGTGCCGCCTGCGCCTACTACGCCGCCCGCTCCGGCCTGGCCGTCACCGTCGTCGACCGCGGCCCGGTGGCCGGCGGCACCACCGGCGCCGGCGAGGGGAACCTGCTGGTCTCCGACAAGGAGCCGGGCCCCGAGCTGGACCTCGCCCTCCTCTCCACCGGCCTCTGGCGCGAGCTCGGCGAGCAGCTCGGCGCCGAGGTGGAGTACGAGGCCAAGGGCGGCCTGGTGGTGGCCTCGTCCGAGGCCGGGATGGCCGCGCTGCGCGGCTTCGCCGCCGAGCAGGCCAAGGCCGGGGTGGTCTCGGCCGAGGTCCCCGGCGACCGGCTGGCCGAGTTGGAGCCGCACCTGGCCCCCGGCCTGGCCGGCGGCTTCCACTACCCCCAGGACGCCCAGGTACAGCCCGCGCTGGCAGCCGCTCACCTGCTGCGGGCCTCCGGGGCGTCGATCCGGCTCGGTGAGACCGTCACCGCGATCCGCACCGGCCCGTCCGGTGAGGTGCTCGGTGTCACCACCGACCGGGGCCGGATCGACGCCACCGCCGTGATCAACGCGGCCGGCACCTGGGGCGGCGAGCTGGCCGCGCTGGCCGGGGTGGCGCTGCCGGTGCTGCCCCGCCGGGGGTTCGTGCTGGTCACCGAGCCGCTGCCGAGGATCGTCCGGCACAAGGTCTACGCCGCCGACTACGTGGCCGACGTGGCCAGCGGATCGGCCGCCCTGCAGACCTCCGCGGTGGTCGAGGGCACGCCCGGCGGGCCGGTGCTGATCGGCGCCAGCCGGGAGCGGGTCGGCTTCGACCGCACCCTGTCGGTGGACGTGCTCCAGCGGCTGGCGGCCAACGCCGCCGCGCTCTTCCCGGTGCTCCGCCAGGTCGCGGTCCAGCGCGCCTACCGGGGCTTCCGCCCCTACCTGCCCGACCACCTGCCGGCGATCGGTGCCGACCCCCGGGTGCCCGGCCTGTACCACGCCTGCGGCCACGAGGGCGCGGGCATCGGACTGGCCCCCGCCACCGGCCTGCTGATCGCCCGTCAGCTCACCGGCGAACGGCCCGAGCTCGACCTCACCCCGTTCCGCGCCGACCGCTTCGACGAGGCCGCCGCGTGAGCACCGAACCCCGGAGAGGACGCACCATGCGCCGAACCCCCGCCGAACTGGTCGGCGCGCGCCCCGAGCCCGGGCACACCATCGACTTCGACGGCCGCCCCGTCCCGGCGCTGCCGGGCCAGACCATCGCCGCCGCCCTCTGGGCCGCCGACATCCTGGCCTGGCGCACCACCCGGGTGAACGGCCGTCCGCGCGGCGCCTTCTGCGGCATCGGCGCCTGCTACGACTGCCTGGCCACCGTCAACGGCCGCCCGAACCAGCGCACCTGCCTGCTGCCCGCCGAGCCGGGCGACACCGTCACCACCCAGGAGGGCCACGGCCGTGCCGACCTCGCCGTCTGAGCCGTACGACCTCGCGGTGGTGGGCGCCGGCCCGGCCGGGCTGGCCGCCGCCGTCACCGCCGCCGAACTCGGCCTGCGCTGCGTCCTGCTGGACGCGGGCGCCCGGCCCGGCGGCCAGTACTACCGCCACCCCGCACCCGGCCTGGGCGCCGCCCACCCCGAGCGGCTGCACCACGGCTGGTCCACCTTCACCGGCCTGCGCGACCGGCTGGCCGCCAGTACGGTCACCCATCTGACCGGGCACCAGGTCTGGACCGCCGAGCGGTTCGAGGTCTGGCGGCTGCACGCGATGGCCGACGAGGCCGCCGTCGTGGTCGAGGCGAGGGCGGTGCTGCTGGCCACCGGCGCGTACGAGCGCCAACTCCCGTTCCCCGGCTGGACCCTGCCCGGGGTGGTGACCGCGGGCGGTGCGCAGGCGATGCTCAAGGCCGGCCTGGTCCTGCCGGGCCGGCGGATCGTGGTGGCGGGCTCGGGCCCGCTCCTGCTGGCGGCCGCCTCCTCGCTGGTCTCGGCCGGTGCGAAGGTCCCCGCGGTGGTCGAGGCGGGCAGTTACCTCGGCTACGCCCGGGGCCTCGGCACGCTGGCGGCCAACCCGGCCAAGCTGGTCGAGGGGGCCGGTCACGGCGCGACCCTGCTGCGCGGCGGCGTCCGGCTGCGGCGCTCCAGTGCGGTGGTCGAGGCGCACGGCACCGACCGGGTGACCGGGGTGACGGTGGCGAAGCTGGACGCCGAGTGGCGGCCGGTGCCCGGCACCGAGCGGCGGATCGACTGCGACGCGGTGGCGATCGGCCACGGCCTGCTGCCGCAGATCGAGCTGGCCACCGAGCTGGGCGCCGAGACCGTGCTCACCGCCGACCGGACGGTGGCGCTCAAGGTCGACGACCAGCTGCGCACCACCCTGCCCGGTCTCTGGGCGGCGGGCGAGACCTGCGGCGTCGGCGGGGCCGATCTGGCCGTCGCCGAGGGCGAGTTGGCGGCCCGGGTGATCGCCGGTGCGCCGGTGCCGACCGCGCTGCGCCGCCGCCGCGACCGCCGCCGGGCGTTCGCCGGCCTGATGGCCGCCGCGCACCGGCCGGGCCCGGGCTGGACGGACTGGCTCCGCCCGGACACCGATGTCTGCCGCTGCGAGGAGGTCCCGGTCGCCGCCGTCCGCGCGGCGGTCGAGGAGCTCGGCGCGACCGACGCCCGGACCGTCAAACTCCTCACCCGTGCGGGCATGGGCTGGTGCCAGGGCCGGATGTGCGGCCCCGCCGTGGCCTGTCTCTCCGGCAGCGCCGAGCTGCGCCCCGACTCCCGCCCGCTCGCCTGCCCCGTGCCACTGGCCGGCCTGGCAGATGGTGTGGACCACTAGCCGTCGTCGTTTCCCCTGCCGGGGCGCGGCCCGTCCGCCGCGCCCCTCTTGTGTCAGCTCATTCCATCTAATAAAATGTCACACCTCACCTCCCAAGGAGTCGTCCCCGTGTCCGCAACGCACGAGCCCACCCGTCCCTGGCGCGGCATCATGGTCGCCACCACGCTCCCGCTGCGTGCCGACCTCTCCGTCGACTACGACGCCTACGGCGAGCACGTCCAGTGGCTGATCGCCAACGGCTGCGACGGCGTCGTCCCCAACGGCTCGCTCGGCGAGTACCAGACCCTCACCGCCGAGGAGCGCGCCCGCGTCGTCACCACCGCGGTCGAGGCCGCCGGTGACGGCTCCCGGGTCATGCCCGGTGTCGCCGCGTACGGCAGCGCCGAGTCCCGCCGCTGGACCGAGCAGGCCGCCGAGGCCGGCGCCGGTTCCGTCCTGCTGCTGCCGCCGAACGCCTACCGCGCCGACCACGCCACCGTCCGGGCGCACTACGCCGAGGTGGCCGGCGCCGGCCTGCCGATCGTCGCCTACAACAACCCGATCGACACCAAGGTCGACCTGGTCCCCTCGCTCCTGGCCGACCTGCACCGGGACGGCTCGATCGTGGCCGTCAAGGAGTTCAGCGGCGACGTCCGCCGGGCGTACGAGATCGCCGAGCTGGCCCCGGGCCTGGACCTGCTGATCGGCGCCGACGACGTGCTGCTGGAGCTGGCCCTGGCCGGCGCCGTCGGCTGGATCGCCGGCTACCCGAACGCGCTGCCCGAGTCCAGCGCCCGGCTGTTCCACGCCGCCGTCGCCGGCGACCTGGAGACCGCGCTGCCGCTCTACAAGTCGCTGCACTCGCTGCTGCGCTGGGACTCCAAGACCGAGTTCGTCCAGGCCATCAAGCTGTCGATGGACATCGCCGGCCGCCCCGGCGGCCCGGTCCGCCCGCCGCGCTTCCCGCTCTCCCCGGAGATCGAGACCGCCGTCCGGGCCGCGACCGAGAAGGCCATCGCCGACGGCCTGATCTGACCCGGCGTCAATCCAGGGACGTACCAGAGGCCGGCTGCGGGGGCAGCCGGCCCTCCCACCGAGGGGACCGATCCATGCGCAGCCGTCACGTCTTCCACGCCGTCGACTCGCACACCGAGGGCATGCCGACCCGGGTGATCACCGGCGGGTTCGGCGTCATCCCCGGCGCCACCATGGCCGAGCGCCGGGTGCACTTCCAGGAGCACCTGGACCACTTCCGCACCCTGCTGATGTACGAGCCGCGCGGCCACGCGGCGATGAGCGGCGCGATCCTCCAGCCGCCCACCCGGCCCGACGCCGACTTCGGCGTGCTCTACATCGAGGTCTCGGGCCTGCTGCCGATGTGCGGCCACGGCACCATCGGCGTGGCCACCGTGCTGGTGGAGACCGGCATGGTCGAGGTGGTCGAACCGGTCACCACCGTCCGCCTGGACACCCCCGCCGGTCTGGTGATCGCGGACGTGCACGTGCAGGACGGCGCGGCCAAGGCCGTGACGATCCGCAACGTGCCCTCGTACTCGGTCGCGCTGGACCGGAAGATCGAGGTCCCCGGCTACGGCGCGGTGAACTACGACCTGGCGTACGGCGGCAACTTCTACGCGATCCTGCCGCTGGCCGAGTTCGGGCTGCCGTTCGAGCGGGAGCGGAAGCAGGACATCCTGGACGCCGGACTGGCCCTGATGGACGCCATCAACGCGGCCGACCGCCCGGTCCACCCGGAGAACCCGTCCATCCACAGCTGCCACCACGTCCAGCTGCTCGCCCCCGGCTCCACCGCCGAGCACTCCCGGCACGCGATGGCCATCCACCCCGGCTGGTTCGACCGCTCCCCGTGCGGCACCGGCACCTCCGCCCGGATGGCCCAGCTGCACGCCCGGGGTGAACTCCCGCTCGACCGCGACTTCCGGAACGACTCCTTCATCGGCACCACCTTCACCGGCCGCCTGATCGAGGAGACCACCGTGGCCGGCCTCCCCGCCGTCGTTCCCACCGTCACCGGCCGCGCCTGGATCACCGGCACCGCCCAGTACTTCCTCGACCCGACCGACCCGTTCCCGGCCGGCTTCCTGCTCTGAGCTAGTTGCACTGTCCAGGGGCTCGGGGAACGGCGACGAGATCTGGCGTTCGGGTCACTGCGAAAGTGCCTGACCTTGTACGCACGTTGAACGCTCCTGAGGTCGGCGCCGCCGTTCCCCGAGCCCCTGGTGCTGCAACTGCATGAAAGGCTGTCAAGTGAGCGTCAGCTCGTACAACCCCGCCGACCCGAGCGATCTGGTGATCGAGGTCGAAGCTGCCGGGGCCCTCGGCACCGTGGCCGCCGTCGACAAGGCCCGTACCGCGCAGGCCGGTTGGCTCGCCATCGGCGCTGCGGGCCGCTCCGCCGCGCTGGGCCGGGCCGCCGACGCGGTCGAGGCCCACGCCGACGAACTCGCCACCCTGATCGTCCGCGAGGTCGGCAAGCCGCACGCCGAGGCCCGCGGCGAGGTGGCCCGGACGGCGGCGATCTGGCGCTACTACGCGCAGGCGCCCTACGCCGCGTCGGGCGCGGTGCACGAGCCGGCCGCCGGCGAGGGGCTGCTGCTGACCCGCCGCCGCCCGTACGGCGTGGCCGGGCTGATCACCCCGTGGAACTTCCCGCTCGCCATCCCGACCTGGAAGGCCGCACCGGCGCTCGCGGTCGGCAACACCGTCGTGCTCAAGCCCGCTCCCGAGGGCACCGCCTGCGCCCTGCGGCTGGCCGAGCTCGCGGGCCTGCCCGAGGGCGTGCTGACCGTGCTGCCGGGCGGTGCCGAGGAGGGGACGGCGCTGGTCGCGGCCGCCGACGTGGTCTCGTTCACCGGCTCCACCGCCGTCGGCCGGGCCGTGGTCGCCGCGACCACCGGGCGCGGCATCCCGGTGCAGGCCGAGCTGGGCGGCCTGAACGCCGCGATCGTGCTGCCGGACGCCGACATCGCCCAGGCCGCCGCCCACCTGGCCGCCGCGATCGCCGGGTACGCGGGGCAGAAGTGCACCGCCACCAGCCGGGTGATCGCGGTCGGCGACGCGTACGAGCCGCTGGCCGAGGCGCTCGCCAAGGCGCTGACCGCGATCGCCGGGCCGACCGCGCTGACCGAGGTCTGCGGCCCGGTGATCAACGAGTCCGCGCTGGAGCGGCTGACCGGGGCGGTGGACAGCGCCGTCGCGGCCGGAGCCACCGCGCTCGCGGGCGGCAGCCGGATCGAGCGCGCGGGCTGGTTCATCGAGCCGACCCTGCTGGAGCAGGTGCCGGCCGAACACCCGCTGCGCACCGAGGAGTTCTTCGGCCCGGTGGCCGTGCTGCTGCGGGCCGCCGACCTGGACGAGGCGATCGAGGTCGCCAACGACACCCGGCACAGCCTCTCCACCTCGGTGCACACCCGGGACCTGGACACCGCGCTGGCCGCCGCCGACCGCCTCGACGCGGGCATGGTCCGGGTGAACGCGCCGTCCAGCGGCGTGGACTTCCACGTCCCGTTCAGCGGTGCCAAGGGCGCCGGCTACGGGCCGCGCGAGCAGGGCCAGGCGGTGCTCGACTTCTACACCGCCGAGCGCACCGTCACGCTGCTGCCCGCCGGATCGCCCCGATGAGCGCGCTGACGCCGGTCCACACGGTCGACTACCACACCGCCGGCGAGCCGTTCCGGATCGTCACCGCCGGGCTGCCGCCGGTCCCCGGCGACACCGTCGCCGAGCGCCGGGCCATCGCGCTCGGCGCGGGCGGCACCGCCACCGACCCGCGCCCGAGCGCGCTGGACGACGTCCGCCGGCTGCTCACCCGCGAGCCGCGCGGGCACGCCGGGATGTACGGCGGCTTCGTGGTCCCGCCGGACGACAGCGAGGCCCACCTGGGGGTGCTGTTCTGGCACAAGGACGGCTACTCCACCGCCTGCGGCCACGGCACCATCGCGCTCGGCGCCTGGGCGGTCGACTCCGGCCTGGTCGCCGCCCCGGCGGACGGCACCGCCCGGGTCAGGATCGACGTCCCGTCCGGCCGGGTCAGCGCCGCCGTGCACCGCAGCGGCGGCCGCACCACCGGCGTCACGTTCCGGAACGTGCCCACCGCCGTCACCGCCCGCAAGCTCGCCGTGCCCACCTCGCGCGGCACCGTCGAGGTCGACCTGGCCCACTCCGGCGCCTGCTACGCCTCCGTCCGGGCGGCCGACCTCGGCCTGACCGTCTCGCTCGCCGAGCTGCCGGAACTCACCGCCCTGGGGCGGGAGATCAGGGCCGCGCTGGCCGACGAACCGGCCACCCGGCACCCGTCCGACCCGCTGCTCTCCGGGGTCTACGGCGTGATCCTGTACGAGGAGCTGCCGGACACCCCGTCAGGCCCGAGCCAGCGCAACGTCACCGTGTTCGCGGACGGCCAGATCGACCGCTCCCCGTGCGGCTCCGGCAGCTCGGCCCGGCTCGCCCTGCTGGCCGCCGAGGGCCGCCTGACGGAGGGTGAGGAACTGCGGCACGAGTCGATCATCGGTAGCGTGTTCACCGGACGGCTCGCCGGGCAGCACCGCGACGGATGGATCACCGAGGTCACCGGCACCGCCCACCGCACCGGCGAGCACCGCTTCCTGCTCGACCCGGACGACTCTCTCGGGACGGGGTTCCTGCTCTGATGACCATCGCCCAGCTGCCGCTCACCCTCACCCCCGCCGAGGCCGTCGACGCCCTGGCCGCCGCGCTGCTCAACGGGCTCGACCCGGAGGACTGCCCGGCCCGCAGCAACATCCCCGTCCCGGCGGGCGAGCTGCTGCTGATGCCCGCCGCCGACAGCGCGTACGCGGGGGTGAAGATCGCGGGCGTGGTCCCGGCCAACGCGGCCCGGGGCCTGCCCCGGATCACCGGCAGCTACCTGCTGCTGGACGGGCCGACCCTGCAGCCGCTCGCCCTGCTGGACGGCATCGCGCTCACCTCGCTGCGCACCCCGGCGGTGACCGCGCTGGCCCTGCGCCTGCTGGCCGTGCCGGACGCCGCGCACCTGGTGCTGTTCGGCTCGGGCCCGCAGGCGTACGCGCACCTGGACGCGCTGCTGGCGATCCGGCCGCTGACCCGGGTCACCGTGGTCGGCCGCTCGCCCGAGCCTGTCGCCGCGCTGGTGGCGTACGCCCGGGGGCTGGGCCTGGACGCGGCGGCTGGCGGGGCCGGGGCGGTGGCCGAGGCGGACCTGGTGGTCTGCTGCACCACGGCGCGGGAGCCGCTGTTCGACGGCGCGCTGGTGCCGGACCACGCGGCGGTGGCGGCGGTGGGCTCGCACGAGCCGACGGCGCGCGAGGTCGACAGTGCGCTGGTGGAGCGGGCGGCGCTCTATGTGGAGGCGCGTTCGGTGGCGTTGCGGGAGGCGGGCGACCTGCTGATTCCTGGTGTGGCCGGTTCCCGGCTTGCTAACCTGTCAGAACTGGTCAACGGCAAGGCAGTTGTGCCCACGGATCGCCCACGTTTCTTCAAGAGCGTCGGGATGGCCTGGCAGGACCTCGCGGTGGCGGCGGCTCAGTACGAAACAGGCGCGTCGGCCTGAATTGTTTTACAAATCAACGTAACGTGACATTGTACAATGGTGTCCTGCTAAGCCACCCCGGAGGAACACCATGGCGGACCTCAAGCCCCGCGCCCTCATCTCCGTCCAGGAGCGCCTGCGCGACCAGGTCGCCCACGCCCTGCGTGCCGCGCTGATCTCCGGCGAGCTCCGCCCCGGCGTCGTCTACTCGGCCCCGGCCCTGGCCGCCGACTTCGGCGTCTCCGCCACCCCCGTCCGGGAGGCGATGCTCGACCTGGCCCGCGAGGGCCTGGTCGAGGCCGTCCGGAACAAGGGCTTCCGGGTCACCGAGCTGACCGAGCGCGACCTCGACGACTACACCGAGATCCGCGCCCTGATCGAGGTCCCGACCATCGGCCGGGTCACCCGCACCGCCGACCGCGACCAGCTGGAGGCGCTCCGCCCCGAGGCCAAGGCCATCGTCGCCGCCGCCCGCAAGCACGACCTGATCGGCTACCTGGAGGCGGACCGCCAGTTCCACCTCTCCCTGCTCGGCCTGGCCGGCAACGCCCGCCTGGTCGACGTGGTCGGCGACCTCCGCAAGCGCTCCCGCCTCTACGGCCTCAACCGCCTGGACCAGCGCGGCGAGCTGGTCTCCTCCGCCGAGGAACACCTCACCCTGCTCGACCTGATGATCTCCGGCGACGCCCCCGCCGCCGAGACCTGCATGGCCGAACACCTCGGCCACATCCGCTCCCTCTGGGCCGCCGGCGCAGAGGCCGCGGCAGCCGAGCAGCCGGCCCTCCGCCTCGGCGCGCGCTGACGGTCCGTCAGTCCGCCGGGCCGTCGGGCCGCAACCGGCCGCCTCGTTGCAGCGTCTGCGCAGACGAGCAGCGGCCGGACTCCCCGGCCGGGCCCGCGGGGGGACAGATGAGCGAGATCCACGACGGCAGACCGGGGCACACCCTGGTGCCCTGCCCGAGCTGCGGCCTGACGGACGAGGTCAAGGGCGTCCCGGCGGTGTACCTGGCCGGACGCGACCGCATCCTGGTTCCGTCCCGGGACACTGACGGCCGGTCGACCACGGTGACCCGGACGGTCACCACGGCCGTGTCGGACGCCCTCTCGCCCGTACCGCAGCACCTGGTGGTGGGAGCGGCGGCGAAGACCGCGGGGATCGGCTTCCTCGGGGTCATCGCCCTGCTCGTCTCCATCGGTACGTTCATCGGCGGCGCGCTCGGCGGGCACTGGTTCTCCGAGGACCCGGCCCCGGCGGCCTCGCCCTACACCAGCTGGTCGAGCAGCTTCCGCCCGCCGGTGGTGGACCGCCCCGACCTGGCCTTCCTCGGCTGGATCTCCGGGTTCGCCCTGCTCGTGGCGGTGCTGGTCGTCATCGTCGTCGGCCGCCGCACCGCAGACGTCCGCACCCGGCTGGCCGGCCGCCCCGCCGCCGAGGAGCTCTGGGCCACGGCCTGGTACTGCGCCCGCTGCGGCACGGCCCACTTCCCGGACGAACCCTCCCGGGCGCTCACCCTCCAGGAGTTCCGCCACCGCATCTGGCAGGCCGGCGGCTACGCCGACCTCGCCGCCCGCTACCCCGTGTCCTGAACCGTCCCGTTCCCGTACGGGTGAACCGCCTGGCACCGGGTCGCGCGCGGCGAGGGCGTTCTACGATGATGCTCTCGACACCGGCCAGCCGGAGGAAACCATGTCCGCAGCAGCAGTTGAGCAGCACCCGACGTTGCTCGAGGTCGCCGACAGGATGTCCGACCAGCTGATCGGTCACCGGGTCGAGATCATCGGGGGCCAGATCACCGTGACGCCACCTGCCGACGCCTCGCACGGGCGCTCGCTCACCAAAGTGATGATCCCGCTGCTCGCAGCGGGGCTGCAGAGCGATGAGACGGCCGTCCTGCAGGCGGTGGGCATCTGGTTGCCGGACGGTCCGTCGGACTATGCCATTCCCGACCTGGCTGTGGTCGACGCGGACGTGGAAGACCACCGGGTCGAGTTCAACTGCTACGACCCGGCGGTCTTCCGGATGGTCTTGGAGGTCACGTCCTCCAACTACAACCTCGACCTGAAGCTCAAGCCCGGTGCCTATGCCACCGCCGGCGTCCCGGTCTACGTGATCCTGGACCGGAAGGCCCAGAAGGTCAGGGTCCTCACCGATCCGTCCGGGGGTGAGTACCGCGTGCACGCCGTCCACCACCGGGGCCAGAGCTTCACGCTGCCCGAGTCGATCGGGGCGGCCGTGACGCTGTCGGTGGACGGCGTGCTCGGGGCGAAGGGCTAGACCAGCCGCCCGTCGTGCATCTCCAGTACCCGGTCGACCCGGCCCAGCAGGTCGCGGTCGTGGGTGACCATCACGGTGGCGGTGCCGTGCTCGCGGGTGATGGTGGCGAGCAGGTCGACGATCTGGGCGCCGCGCTCGTGGTCGAGGGCCGAGGTGGGTTCGTCCACCAGCAGCACCGACGGGGAGCCGAAGAGCGCCCGGGCGATGTTGACCCGCTGGCGTTCGCCGCCGGAGAGCTGGTGCGGGCGGCGCCGTTGCTTGGAGGCGTCCAGGCCGACCGAGGCGAGCAGTTCCTCCGCCCGGGCGCGGGCGGCGCGGGGCTTGCCGCCGCGGACCGACTCCAGCACGAGCAGCTGTTCCACCGCCGTCAGCGAGGCGAGCAGGTTGGACTGCTGGAAGACGATCCCCAGCCGGTCCCGGCGCAGCGCCGAGCGGGCCTTCTCGCCCAGTGCGCCGACCTCCTGACCGTCGATCAGCACCTGCCCGCGGTCCGGCCGCAGCAGGGTGGCGGCCACCGCGAGGAGCGAGGACTTGCCGGAGCCGGAGGGCCCGGCCACGGCGGTGAACTCGCCGGGCGCGACGGCCAGCGAGACCTGGTCGAGGGCGGTCAGCCGGGCCTCGCCGTCGGGGTAGGTGAGGGTGACGTCGGTCAGGGCCAGGCCGGTACGGGTGGTCAGGGCGGTGGTGGTCATCGGTTGGCTCCCAGCGCGGCCAGCGGGTCGACGGAGGTGATGCGGCGGACGGCGAGGGCGGCCCCGAGCAGGCCGAGCACGACCATCGCCGCGACCGGGACGCCCACGCTCGCCGGGCTGACGTCGAAGGGCACGGTGGCGGCGGCCAGCAGCCCGCCGGCGCCGCCGATCGCCCCGCCCAGCAGCGCCCCGCCGAGCAGCACAGCGGCGGCCTGCGCCAGCGCGTCCCGGACCAGGTAGCCGCTGCTCGCGCCGACCGCCTTGAGCACCGCGATGTCGGGCTTGCGCTGCACCGTCCAGACCGTGAAGAAGGCCCCGACCACCAGCGCGCTGACCGCGAACAGGAAGCCCTGGATCATCTGCAGGCTGCCCTGCTCGGCGGAGTACCCGTTGATGCCGGACAGCGAGTCGTCCAGCGACACGGTCTCGGTGCCCTGCGCCGCGTCCAGGGCGGCGAGGTCGGCACCCGAGACGGTCAGCGCCAGCGCGGTCGGCTGGCTCTGGCTGCTCACCTGCTCCCAGGTGGCGACCGTGGTCCACACCGTGGGGGCGTGCCCGTAGGAGCGCTCGGCGGTCAGGCCGGAGACGGTGACCGTGCGCGGGCCGACCTTGACCTGCTCACCCACCGTCAGGTGGTACTCGGCGGCGGTGTCGGCACCGACCGCGATCTGGCCGTCAGCCGGGGCGCTGCCCGACTCCAGCGGCGGCAGCAGCCCGGCCGGGGCGCCGACCACGCTGACCGAGGCGGCCGAGTCGCTGGCCGTCAGCCGGGTCATCGAGATGCCCAGCGGCTGCACCGACCCGACGCCCGGTGCGGCGGCGAAGGCGGCCGCCTGGGCGGGGGAGACGGTGCTGCTGCTGAACGAGACCGTCGGGGCGGCCCCGGCGGGAGCGCCGAAGACGATCCGGTCGGCGGGCAGCTCGGCGATGGTGGAGGAGGCGGCGGAGGCCAGCCCGCCGGTCAGGCCGTAGAGGAAGACGACCAGGGTGGTTATCAAGGTGACCACCGCCCCCATCAGGGCGAACCGCCCCTTGGCGAAGCGGATGTCACGGAGCGCGACGAACACGGCGGCCTTCCCGGTACGGAGGTTTCTGACGACTCCTCCACCCTGTCGGCGCGCGGGCCCGGTTCCATCAGGGAGAGGAGGGGGACTCCACTCGTGCGGGCGATGCACCCCGGAATCCATCGAACGGTTGATGCCGCGGCGGACCGGGCCCGGCCCCGCACCCCGTACTCTCGGAAGGCGTGACCAGTACCGAACCGCCCGGCCACTCCGGGAACACCCCCGCGCTGCGGCTGATGAACCTCGCCCTGCACGGCCTGTTCCTGGCCCTGCTGGTGGTGCTGGTGGCCCGGGGCCTGGCCGACGGCTGGCTCGGGCCCGGCGGGCTGCTGACCGCGATAGTGCTCGCTGCGGCCTACCTGAGCGGCGGCGCGGTCGAGCGGGTGCGCACCACCCGGCTGTGGGCCGGGCTCTGGCTCGGGGCGGTACTGCTGCTCTGGATCGGCCTGACGCTCCAGCACCCCGAGTTCTGCTACCTCGCCTTCCCGCTCTACTTCGTCTGCCTGCACCTGATGCCGGTGCGCTGGGCCGTCCCCGCGGTGGCCGCGCTGACCGTGGTGGTGGTGGCCGCGCAGGCGGGCACCGACGGCGGGCTGACCACGGCGAAGGTGCTCGGCCCGGTCGCGGGCGCGGTGGTCGCGCTGCTCACCGCGTACGGGTACGCCGCGCTGTACCGGGAGAGCCGGGAGCGGCAGCGGCTGATCGACGACCTGGTCCGGGCCCGGGACGAGCTGGCCGCCACCCAGCGCGAGGCGGGCCGGCTGGCGGAGCGTCAGCGGTTGGCCCGGGAGATCCACGACACCCTGGCGCAGGGGCTGTCCAGCATCGTGCTGCTGGCCCGCTCGGCCGAGTCCGCGGTGGCGGCCGATCCGGACGCCGCCCGGGAGCGGATCGCCGAGGTCGGGCGGACGGCCTCGGCCAATCTGGCGGAGGCCCGCCGCTTCGTGCAGGCGCTCACCCCGCCCGCGCTGGACGACGTGACGCTGACCGAGGCGCTGCGCCGGGTGGCGGACGGGCGGGGCGTGGTGTTCCACCTGGACGGCGAGCCGTACCCGCTGCCGGTGGAGGCGGAGGTCGCGCTGCTGCGGCTGACCCAGGAGGCGCTGGCCAACGCGGCCCGGCACGCCCGGGCCGAGGCGGTGGCCGTGACGCTGACCTACCTGGACGACGAGGTGACGCTGGACGTCTTCGACGACGGGGTGGGCTTCGACCCGAAGGCGCTGCCCTCGGGTGACGGGCCGAGGTTCGGCCTGCACGGGATGCGGGAGCGGATCGCGGCGCTGGGCGGCCGGCTGACGGTGGAGTCGGCGCCCGGCGAGGGGACGGTGGTGGCGGTCTCGCTGCCGCTGCGGACGATCGAGACGGCCGAGGCCGTGCTGACGGAGGCGGGAGCGCAGTGATCCGGGTGCTGTTGGTGGACGACCACCCGGTGGTGCGGCGCGGGCTGCGCGCGATGGTGGACGAGCTGCCCGAGCTGGAGGCGGTGGGGGAGGCCGCCGACGGGGCGGAGGCGCTGCGGGTGCTGGAGGGCCTCGCGCAGCGTCCCGACGTGGTGCTGATGGACCTTCAGATGGGCACCGGCATGCACGGGGTCGAGGCCACCCGCCGGATCACCGCACTGCCCGACCCGCCGGCCGTGCTGATCCTCACCACCTACAGCACCGACGCCGACATCCTGGCGGCGGTGGAGGCCGGGGCGACCGGCTACCTGCTGAAGGACGCGCCGCCGGAGGAGCTCGCGGCAGCGGTGCTGGCCACCGCCCGGGGCGAGACGGTGCTGGCGCCGCCGGTCGCGGCCCGGCTGCTGGGGCGGGTGCGGGCCGGGCGGCCGACGCTGTCGCCGCGCGAGGCCGAGATCCTCCAACTGCTGGCGCTCGGGCTGGCCAACAAGCAGATCTCCAAGCGGCTGTTCATCAGCGAGGCGACGGTCAAGACGCACCTGGTGCACATCTACGACAAGCTCGGCGTGGACAGCCGGACGGCGGCCATCGCCTCCGGGTTGACCAGCGGGCTGATCCGGCCGTCCTGATCCCTCCCGCCGCGACCGGCGGGTACCCGCCGGTACCGCTGTGCGATGATCACCAGGTGTCAGGTACCGCGTTCCCCAGGCCCCGGGTGGGGCGGCCGCGTGCCGCCGGGCCGTCGAGCAGCGAACTGTCGCCCCGGGAACAGGTGTTGGCGGCCGCCGCCGAGCTGTTCACCCGGAACGGGTACGCCGCGACCACCACCAGGGCGGTGGCCGAGCTGGCGGGCCTGCGGCAGGCGTCGATGTACCACTACTTCGCCCGCAAGGAGGACCTGCTCGCCACCCTGCTGGAGAGCACGGTCGAGCCCTCGCTGGCCTTCGCCCGCACCCTGCTCGACGACCCCGGGGCCGATCCGGCCGCCGCGCTGTGGGCGCTGGCCAGGTACGACTCCGCGCTGCTCTTCGGCGGTCTCTACAATCTCGGCGCGCTGTACCAGCTGCCCGAGGTCAGGGGCGAGCGGTTCGCCGAGTTCCGCCGGGCCAGGGCGGAACTGCGCTCCGCCTACCGCGAGTTGCTCACCCGGATGGGCCCGGTCCCGGAGCTGGAGCTGCGCACCGACCTGCTGGTCGGCCTGCTGGAGGGCGGCGTGGCCGCCACCCGGGAGGACCCGGACCGGACCGCCGCCGAGGTGGCCCCGGCGGTCGCCGACGCGGCGCTGCGGCTGGCCGGCTGCCCCGCCGAGCGGATCGCCGCCGCCCGTACCGACGCTGCCCGTACCGACGCCGTCCGTGGCGCCACCGCCCGTACCGACGAACTCCGCGAGGTGTCCTGATGCAGTTGCCGGTGGTGGTGGCCGCGCCGATGGCCGGGGGCGCGTCCACGCCCGCGCTGGTCGCGGCGGTGAACGAGGGCGGCGGGCTCGGCTTCCTGCCCGCCGGGTACCTGTCGGCGGACGCGCTGGCAGCGCGGATCGGGGCGGTCCGGCAGCTGACGGGACGTCCGTTCGGGGTGAACCTCTTCGTGCCGGACGTACCGGCCGACCGGGCGCTGGTCGACGCCTACCGGGAGCGGCTGCGGCCGGAGGCCGAGCGGCACGGGGTGGAGCTGCCGGAGCGGATCGCGCCGGACCGGGACGACTGGGACGCCAAGGTCGAGGCACTGCTGGCCGATCCGGTGCCGGTGCTCTCGTACACCTTCGGGCTGCCCTCGCCCGCCGAGGCCGCCGCCTTCCGTGCGGTCGGCACCCTGCAGATCGGGACGGTGACCACGCCGGCCGAGGCCAGGGCGGCGACGGAGGCCGGGATGGACGCGCTCTGCGTGCAGGGCCCGGAGGCGGGCGGCCACCGGGGCACGCACCGGCAGGCGGCAGTGCCCGACGGCCGCCCGTTGCCCGAACTGCTCGGCGCCGTCCGGGCGGTGACCCCGCTGCCGCTGATCGCCGCCGGCGGGCTGGCGGACGGCGCGGCGATCGCGGCCGTGCTGCGGGCGGGCGCGGTCGGCGCCCAGCTCGGCACGGCGTACCTGCGCACCGACGAGTCCGAGGCCGACCCGCGCTACCAGCAGGCCCTGGCCGCCCACCGGGGCGGCACCACCGTGACCCGCGCCTTCACCGGTCGACCGGCCCGGGGCCTGCGCAACGCCTTCATCGACCGCTACGAGCCGGACGCCCCGGTCGGCTACCCCGAGGTGCACCACCTCACCCGGCCGCTGCGCGCCGCCGCCACCCGCCGGGGCGACCTGGAAGCGATGCACCTCTGGGCCGGCACCGCCCACCGCCTGGCCCGCACCGGGTCGGCGGCCGGGCTGACGGAGGAGCTGCTGGCTCAGGCCAGCGCGTCCCGGTAGTACGCGATCTTGTGCCGGATCACCTGCTGGCGCTCGCGCAGGGTGGCGATCTGCACCTCCACCTGGTCGTCGTGCGCGGCCAGCAGCGCCAGCCGGGCGCCGAAGGTCCCGTCCCCGGACCGGACCAGCTCGGCGAAGTGCAGCATCTCCGAGATCGGCATCCCGGTGTCCCGCAGGCACCGGAGCACCCCGAGCCAGGCCAGGTCCTCGGAGCTGAACCGCCGGTGCCCGCTCACCGACCGCTGCACGTTCCCCAGCAGCCCGATCTTCTCGTAGTACCGCAGGGTGTCCAGGCTGAAGCCGGACTCCTCGACCGCCTGAGCGGGCGTCAGAAACGTGGCAGCGGGGGCCGTGGCGGCAGCGGGGGCGTTGGTCATGCGGCCATCATCGCGCCTGGCGGGACGGGCCGGACAGGCCCGTCCCGCTGACCGGACGTCAGCCCAGCAGGGTGCCCATCCACTCCTCGATGCCCGCGACGGTGCGGGGGAGGGCGCCGGACATCAGGCGGGCGCCGTCGGAGGTGATGACCAGGTCGTCCTCGATCCGGACGCCGATGCCACGGAGCTCGGCCGGCAGGGTCTCGTCGTCGGGCTGGAGGTAGAGGCCGGGCTCGACGGTGAGCACCTGGCCCTCCTCCAGCACGCCGTCGAGGTAGGTCTCGGCCCGGGCCTTGGCGCAGTCGTGCACGTCGAGGCCGAGCATGTGGCCGCTGGAGCAGAGGGTGTAGCGGCGGAACAGGCCGCTGTCCTCCTGGAGCGCCTCCTCGGCGGAGATCTTGAGGACGCCCCAGTCGGCCAGGCCCTCGGCGATCACCCGCATGCCGGCCCGGTGGAAGTCGCGGAAGCTGGCGCCGGGGCGAAGGGTGGCGATGCCGGCGTCCTGGGCGGCCAGCA
The DNA here is from genome assembly GCF_040296785.1 of Kitasatospora sp. NPDC002040. Classification (NCBI taxonomy): domain Bacteria; kingdom Bacillati; phylum Actinomycetota; class Actinomycetes; order Kitasatosporales; family Streptomycetaceae; genus Kitasatospora; species Kitasatospora sp. NPDC002040. The sequence goes on from NZ_JBEOXV010000013.1 coordinate 152,842, forward strand.
CCAGCTCGTAGACCTGCCGCTGGACCGGCGAGAAGGTGCCGCCGAGCGGGAGGGTGCGGGTGATGTCGGCGGTGTAGAGCGAGTCGGTCTCCACACCGGCGTCGAGCAGCAGCAGCTTGGACGGGTCGAGCGCGCCGTCGTTGCGGATCCAGTGCAGCACGCAGGCGTGCGCACCGGAGGCGACGATGGTGTCGTAGCCGGTGCCGTTGCCCTCGGCCCGGGCCCGGAGGTTGAAGGTGCCCTCCAGCCAGCGCTCGCCCCGGCCGTGCCGCAGGGCGGCGGGCAGGGCGCGGACCACGTCCTCGAAGCCGGCCGAGGTGAGGTCGACGGAGAGCTGGAGCTGGTCCACCTCCCAGGCGTCCTTGACCAGGCGCAGCTCGGAGAGGGTGGTGGCGAGCTGCGAGTCGGCGGACAGCAGGGCGTCCAGCAGCGGGTCGACCCCGCCGAGCAGCCGGGTGGCGGGCTGAGTGCCCGTCAGCAGCTTCTCCAGGTCGTCCAGGTGGGCGGTGCGGATGCCGGTGAGCTGCTCGGCCTCGGCCAGGTCGGGGCGGCGGCCGACCCAGAACTCGCCGTAGCGGCGGTCGCGGAAGAACTCGGACCCGTACGGGCTGCCGCCGCCGCGCGGTGAGCGCGGGCGCAGGTAGAGCACCGGCTCGCCGTTGGGCTCGACCACCAGGACGTGGCCGACCTGCTCCTCGCCGGTCAGCCCGGTCAGCCAGGCGTACGCGCTGTGCGGGCGGAAGCGGTAGTCGCAGTCGTTGCTGCGCACCTTCAGCTGCCCGGCCGGGACGATCAGCCGCTCGCCGGGGAAGGCGGCGGCGAGCCGGGCCCGGCGGGCCGGCATCGAGGCGTAGCCGGGCACCCGGTCGCCCGCGGGCAGCGGGGTGGTGGCCCAGCCGGTGCCCATGAAGGCGTCCAGGGCGGCGGAGACGGGCAGGTCGTGGCTGCCGGTGTTGAGCGGGCGGGGGTCGGTGGTCACGGCTGCGACTCCTTCGGCGGTGCGGGGGAGGGTGGTCTGTCCGGTTTGCGGGGTGTTGACGACCTTGCGACGGACGGGAGTTGGGGCCACTGCCGGACACAGCTCGGTAACGGGTGGCTCCATCTCTTGCCAGTGCAATTTCACATTACTATGTTACGGGTCACACCTTGGAGCGGCTAGACCTCAGCGGTCGCCCTCTCGGTGGCCCCGGATCAGCCCCGGGGCGAACCAAGGCCGCAACTGCGGCCTCCCACCCCGGAGTTGCACTATGACCAGGCGTACCCATGCCGCCCTCGCGACAGCGATCGCGGCAGCACTCACCCTCGGCCTCGGGGCCTGTTCCAGCACCGGCGGGAGCGGCGACGACTCCACCCAGGGCGGTGTCACCACCGAGGGCAACGGCATCATCGGCGGGACGCCCGTCAAGGGCGGCACCCTGACCCTGCTGTCGAACACCGACTTCGACCACCTGGACCCGACCCGCAGCTGGACCATGCCGGTCATGGACTTCGGGGTCCGCACCCTCTACCGCACCCTGACCACCTTCAAGGCGGCCCCGGGTGCCGAGGGCCTCAAGATCGAGCCCGACCTGGCCACCGACCTCGGCCAGTCCAGCGACGGCGGCAAGACCTGGACCTTCAAGCTGAAGGACGGCCTCAAGTACGAGGACGGCACGCCGATCGTCTCCGACGACATCAAGTACAACGTCGAGCGGTCCTACTCGCCCGAGCTGCCCGGCGGCCCGGACTACGCCCGCACCTACCTGGTCGCCCCGGCCGACTACAAGGGCCCGCTGGCCGGCCAGCGCCTGGGCAAGGAGTCGATCGAGGTCCCGGACGACAAGACCATCGTCTTCCACCTCCAGCGCCCGGTGGCCGAGTTCGGCTACACCGTCACGCTGCCGACCTTCGCACCGGTGCCGAAGGCGAAGGAGGCCGGGGCCAACTACGACAACCACCCGGTCTCCTCCGGCCCGTACAAGATCGAGAGCTATGACCGCGGCAAGCGGATGGTGCTGGTCCGCAACACCTTCTGGGACCCGAAGAGCGACTCGGTCCGCAAGGCCTACCCGGACAAGATCGTGGTGGACCAGACCCTCAAGGGCACCGGTGTGGCCGAGCGCCTGATCGCCGACCAGGCCGAGGACCAGAGCGCGATCTCCTACGTCGACCTGGTGCCCTCCAAGATCAGCGAGGTGCTGACCAACCCTGAGCTGAAGAAGCGGCTGATCTCGGAGAACGCGGGCTGCACCACCAAGCTCGACATGAACAACACCAAGGCGCCGTTCGACAACGCCAAGGTCCGCCTGGCGATGCAGTACGCGGTCGACAAGGAGGCCTTCGCGGCCGCGATGGGCGGCCCGGCCTTCACCGACGTGGCCACCACGTACCTGCCGCCGGTGCTGACCGAGGGCGCGCCGGTCGACCACTTCCTGATCAAGCCGGGCGGTGACACCGCGAAGGCCAAGGCGCTGCTGGCCGAGGCCGGCTTCCCGAACGGCTTCGCCACCGAGCTGGTCACCTCCACCGGTGGCAAGCAGCAGGCGGAGGCGCTCCAGGCCGCGCTGAAGAAGGCCGGCGTGGAGGTCACCATCACCACGGTCGACCCGACCGCGGTCAACTCGATCACCGGTGACAAGACCAAGCAGCCCGGCCTCTCGGTCGGCGGCTGGTGCCCCGACTACCCGTCGGCCGCCACCTTCCTGCCGATGATCTTCGACGGCCGCACCATCAAGGACAAGGGCAACCAGGGCAACGTCACCCGGTTCAACGACCCGGAGACCATCGCCGACCTGGACCGGATCGCCGCGATGGCCGACGTCAAGCAGGCCAACAAGGCGTGGCTGGAGCTGGACGGCAAGATCATGGACAAGTCGCCGGCCGTGCCGCTGGTCTGGGCCAAGAAGCCGCTGCTGGTCGGTTCCAACATCGCCGGCGCCTTCGCCCACCCCGTCTGGGCGGGTCAGCTCGACTACGCCGTCATCGGCCTCAAGGCCGCGAAGTAAGTCGGGAGTACCTGCCATGACCGCCCCGCTCTCTCCGGCCGAGGCCGGGGGAGCGGGGGCGGCGGCCAGTCCCGCTGCCCCCGTCTCCACCGCCGACCGCCGGCAACAACCCGCCTCCCCCTGGCGGTTGGCCTGGCACCGGCTGCGCCGCCAGAAGGCCGCACTCACGGGCCTCGGCATCATCGTCTTCTTCCTCCTGGCCGCCCTGCTGGCCCCGGTGCTCACCGCGATCAGCGGCACGGGCCCGGCGGACACCGACAAGAAGGCCATCAACTCCTACCTCGGCGGCCTGCCCAAGGGCAGCTTCGGCGGGATGAGCCCCGAGCACTGGCTCGGCGTCGAGCCGATGCTCGGCCGGGACATCTTCGCCCGCCTGCTGTACGGCGCCCAGATCAGCCTGCTGGTCGCCTTCTCCGCGGCGATCATGATCACCCTGATCGGGGTGACCCTGGGCATCCTGGCCGGCTACTTCGGCGGCCGGATCGACTCGCTGATCTCCCGGTTCATGGACGTCATGATGTCCTTCCCCAGCCTGATCTTCATGATCGCGCTGCTCTCGGTGGCCCGGGACGTCAACCGCGTCCTGCTGCTGGTCATCGTGATGGGCGTGTTCAGCTGGCCGTACGTGGCCCGGGTGATCCGGGCCCAGACGCTCTCGCTCAAGCACCGCGAGTACGTCGAGGCGGCCCGCGCCAGCGGCACCCGCAGCGGCCGGATCCTGCTGACCGAGATCCTGCCCAACCTGTCCGGCACGATCATCGTCTACGTCACGCTGGCGATCCCGGGCCTGATCGGCACCGAGGCCGCGCTGACCTTCCTCGGCGTCGGTGTCCGACCCCCGACGCCGTCCTGGGGCCAGATGATCGCCGACTCGGTGCTCTACTACAAGGTCGACCCGATGTTCTTCATCCTGCCGAGCGCCTGCCTGTTCCTGGTGGTCCTGGGCTTCACCCTGCTCGGTGACGCGCTGCGCGACGCCCTCGACCCGAAGGGCGGCAAGTCGTGATCGGGTTCCTGATCCGCCGTCTGATCGGCATCGCCCTCACCCTGGTGGTGGTCTGCGCGCTGACCTTCGCGGTGTTCTACCTCTTCCCCGCCGACCCGGCGGCCCAGTTCTGCGGCAAGGACTGCTCGACCGAGCGGGTCGAGATGGTCCGTCAGCAGCTCGGCCTGGACGACTCGATCGTGATCCAGTTCGGCCGCTACCTGGTCGGCATCTTCGCCGGCCAGACCCTGGGCAGCGGCCAGTACGCGGTCGAGTGCGGCTTCCCCTGCTTCGGCTACTCGTTCCAGAGCGCCCAGCCGGTCTGGGACCTGATGATGGACCGGTTCCCGGTCAGTGCCTCGCTCGCGCTCGGCGCGGCGGTCTGCTGGCTGGTGCTCGGCCTGTCGGCCGGCGTGGTCTCCGCGCTGCGGCGGAACACCTGGGTGGACCGCACGGTCATGATCGGCACCATCGGCATCGCCGCGCTGCCGGTCTACTTCACCGCGATGATGCTGCTCTACCTGGTGGTCACCGTGCTCGGCCTGATGCCGCTGCCCCGGTACATCGCCTTCGGCGAGGACCCGGTCGGCTGGATCCGCAACCTGGTGCTGCCCTGGATCACCCTGTCCCTGCTGTTCGCCGCGCTCTACGCCCGGATGACCCGCAACTCGGTGATCGAGACCATGGAGGAGCCGTACGTCCGCACCGCCCGGGCCAAGGGCCTGCGCGAGCGGCGGGTGGTCGCCAAGCACGGGCTGCGGCCCGCGCTGACCCCGGTCGCCACCATGCTCGGGATGGACCTCGGCGGGCTGCTGGCCGGCGCGCTGATCACCGAGTCGCTGTTCAGCCTCCCCGGTGTCGGCAAGCTCTTCGCGGACTCGCTGAACAAGTCCGACCAACCGGTGATCATGGGCGTCACACTGCTGGCCTCCTTCTTCATCGTGACCTCCAACCTGGTGGTGGACCTGGTCTACGCCTGGATCGACCCGAGGGCGAGGCTGGCGTGAGTACGCTGCTCGAAGTCACCGATCTCCACGTCGAGTTCAACACCGCCGAGGGCGTGGTCGAGGCGGTCAAGGGCGTCGACTTCACGGTCGAGCGCGGCCGGACGCTGGGCATCGTCGGCGAGTCCGGCTCCGGCAAGTCGGTCACCTCGCTGGCCGTGATGGGCCTGCACCGGAGTGCCAGGGTCACCGGATCGGTCCGGTTCGACGGCACCGAGCTGCTCGGCGCCCCGGACGAGACCGTCCGCAAGCTGCGCGGCCGCCGGATGGCGATGGTCTTCCAGGACGCGCTGACCTCGCTGCACCCGTACTTCACCATCGGCGACCAGATCGCCGAGGCGTACCGGGAGCACAACGGCGGTACCCGCAAGGCCGCCTGGGCCCGCGCGGTCGAGGTGCTCGGCGACGTCGGCATCCCCGAGCCGGCCCGCCGGGCGAGCGAGCACCCGCACCAGTTCTCCGGCGGGATGCGCCAGCGCGCCATGATCGCGCTCGCGCTCTCCTGCGAGCCGGACCTGATCATCGCGGACGAGCCCACCACCGCCCTGGACGTCACCGTCCAGGCCCAGGTGCTGGAACTGCTGATGAAGCTCCAGCAGGACCGCGGCCTCGGCATCGTGATGATCACCCACGACCTCGGGGTGATCGCCCGGGTGGCCGACGAGGTGCTGGTCATGTACGGCGGCTCGGCCGCCGAACAGGCCTCCGCCGACACGCTGTTCGCCACCCCCAGGCACCCGTACACCCGGGGGCTGCTGGACTCGCTGCCCCGGGTGGACGCGGTCGAGGGGGAGAGCCTGCGCTCGATCCCCGGCAGCCCGCCCTCGCTGCTCGCCCCGCCGGCCGGCTGCGCCTTCCACCCGCGCTGCCCGGTCTACGCCGCGAAGCCCAGTGAACTCTGCACCGGGGAGCGCCCCTTGCTCCGCCTGGTGGCGGAGGGGCACCGCAACGCCTGCCGACTCGACGGAGTGACGTCATGACCACCGAACCGCTGCTCACCGTCGAGGGCCTCGGCATGACCTTCCCGGGGCCCCGCTCCGGCCTCGGCCGCCGGGCCGGGGTCAGGGCGGTCGACGACGTCAGCTTCGACGTCCGCCCCGGCGAGACGCTCGGCCTGGTCGGCGAGTCCGGCTGCGGGAAGTCCACCACCGGGCGGATGCTGGTCCGGCTGCTCGACCCGACGGCCGGTCAGGTCGCCTTCAAGGGCAAGGACATCACCCGCACCACGCAGCGCGAACTGCGGCCGCTGCGGCGCAAGTTCCAGATGATCTTCCAGGACCCGTTCGCCTCGCTCAACCCGCGGCAGACGGTCCAGCAGATCATCGCCGCACCGCTGCGGGCCCAGGACACCCCGACCGCGGAGCTCAACCGCGAGGTCAGGGACCTGATCCGACTGGTCGGCCTCGCCCCGGAGCACCTGGACCGCTACCCGCACCAGTTCTCCGGCGGTCAGGCCCAGCGGATCGGCATCGCCCGCGCCCTGGCCACCCGCCCCGAGCTGGTGGTCGCGGACGAGCCGGTCTCCGCCCTGGACGTCTCCATCCAGGCCCAGATCGTCGGCCTGATGGAGCGGCTGCAGCGCGAACTCGGCGTGGCCTACGTCTTCATCGCCCACGACCTGGCCGTGGTGAAGCACATCAGCCACCGGGTCGCGGTGATGTACCTCGGCCGGATCGTGGAGATCGGCGACAAGCACGAGGTGTACGCCAACCCGGCGCACCCGTACACCAAGGCACTGCTCTCCGCCGTCCCGCTGCCGGACCCGGCCGCCGAACGCGCCCGGGAGCGGATCGTGCTGCTCGGTGACCCGCCGAGCCCGGCCAACCCGCCGAGCGGCTGCACCTTCCACCCCCGGTGCCCGAAGGCGCAGCAGATCTGCCGCACCGAGCGGCCGCTGCTCCAGCTCACCACGGCGGGCGGTGCCCGCCAGGCCGCCTGCCACTTCCCCGAGGCCTGACCTCCCCGTCACCCTCGACCCGCGCCGCCGCCGCGCACCCTCGACCGGTGGCGGCGGCGCGTACCACCCCGCGTACCACCCCCGCACGTACCACCCCCGCACGTACCACCCCTGCACGCAGCACTGCTTCACGCACCGCCCCCACGCGATGCGCCCCCACGTCTCCACCCCCTCTGGAGAAGAACCATGGCAACTCCCCGTACCGCACGCCGAGTCCTGCTCGCCGCCGTGCTGACCGCCTCGCTCGCGCTGCCCGCCGTGCAGACCGTGCAGGCCGTCGCCCAGACCCCGGTGGCCGGCCCTGCGGCCAAGGCCACCGCTCCCGCGCCGACGGTGCCCACCGGCTACGACGAGGTGGACCGCCTCGGCGACGCGGTCGCCCGCACCGGCACCGCGGCCCCCGCCCCCGGCGGCGGCTCGCTCGGCTCGGGCCACGTCCCCGGCATGCTGCCGGACCGGGTCGGCGCCCCGGCCCCGACCGCCACCGAACTCGCCGCGAGCGGCAGCGCCGCCACCACCGCGGCCGGCGTGCCGTGCACGGTGGACGGGATGGCCGGCTTGAGCCCGAACGGGCTCGCCGACTTCCTGACCGACCCGGCCGTCACCGTGGACGGCTGCCTGAAGAGCTTCCTGTGGACCTGGGACGCCCGGTACAACACCACCATGGACGACGCCCACGTCCAGGCCGTGGCCCGGCGGATCACCCAGCTCTCGGCCGCCGACAACGGCACCGGCGCCGCCCACCTCTACGAGCTGTGGACCTTCCTGCACGCCACCGTCTACTTCGACTGGACCCAGGGCGGCATCGACGTCACCGACGCCGCCACGCTGGCCGCGATCCAGCAGGCCGTCACCGCGTACGGGAACAGCCCGCACGCCTTCGACGACACCGAGCTCGCCGGTGTGACGATCCGTGAGATGACCACCACCGCCGGCTCGGTGGGCCTGCGGCAGAACAACCTCGGCCTGGCCAAGCGGATCCTGGCCAAGTTCGCCCCCGGCACCCGGATCGCCGACAGCTGGGGCTGGGGCACGGCCGGCCTGGCCGCGCTCAACCTCAACTTCCTCGGGGTGGGCAACCAGGACCCGGCCTTCCTGCCGCAGGTCGTCGCCGACCCCTCCTACCGGGCCGCCTTCAAGGTCTTCGCGGGCTACGCCCACCTGAAGGGCACCCAGAACGAGTGGATGGCCCGGGACGGCGTCGGCGAGTACGGCCGGTTCGGCCAGATCGCCGGGCTGCGGGCCGGCATCACCGCCGAGATCGGCGGCCTGCTGGCCACCACCAAGGCAGCCTTCGGCGAGTACTCCGGCCCCTGGATCAAGGTGGTGGGCTGGGCCAACACCTTCGGGAACTGTGCCGAGTTCGGGGTCTGCACCGACAAGATCGAGGCGAAGCTCTTCCCGTACACCTACAGCTACGACAACGGCGCCGTCGCGGTCAGGACCGCACTCGACCGGGCCACCGTGGACCAGATGTACTACGCCTCCAAGCAGGTGAAGACCCAGTTCTTCCGGGTGCTCGGCACCGATGTCCCGCTCGCCGGGGACACCAACGCCACCCTCAACATCCACCTGTACGCGACGCGTTCGGACTACGAGGTGTACCACCCGCTGCTGACCGGGATGGCCACCAACAACGGCGGCATCTACATCGAGCGCGGCGCCACCTTCTACACCTACCAGCGCACCCCGGCGGAGTCGTACCTGACGCTGGAGGAGCTGTTCCGGCACGAGTACACCCACTACCTCAACGGCCGCTGGGCCACCCCGGGTTACTTCGGCGAGGCGCGCTGGTACGCCAAGGACCTGACCACCGCGATGGACGAGGGCACCGCCGAGTTCTTCGACGGCTCGACCCGCGACCAGGGCGTCAAGGTCCGCAGGTCGCTGGTGGCCAAGCTGGCCAGCGACGAGGCGGCCGGCATCCCGCGGCTCACCGTGGACCAGCTGCTGCACGCGAGCTACGACGACACCCCGGCGTTCCACTTCTACAACTACGCCGGGACGTTCTACGAGTTCCTCTGGGCCGAGCACCCCGCCCGGCTGCGCGAGATGTACGGCTACCTGCGGGCCGACGACCCGGCCGGCTTCGACGCCTGGCGCACCCGCACCGGCGCGGACCGGGGCCTGCAGGCCGAGTACAACGCCTTCCTGGACGCGCAGATCGCGAAGGCCGGCAGCCTGTACGTGCCCAGCACCTCGTACACCGCCAACGGGGCGCTCAGGTTCGCCTACCCCGCCGAGGTGCAGTCCGCGATCGCCGCCGCCACCCAGAACACCCCCAACTGCAAGGACAACGGGGACTGGGCCAACAAGCCGATGCGCTTCGTCTGCACCGGCGCCATCACCGCCAACCTCGCCGACGCGGGCAACCCCGACCGGGTGTTCAAGGACATGTCCTACACGGTCGACTACTTCCTGCTGACCCGGACCAAGGGCGTCGCCAACAACCTGGACGACATGAACTGCTGGTTCGGGCCGGTCAACGTCTGGCCCGGCGGCAAGGCCGGCACCTCCGACTACACCTGCGAGGGTCCGCTCCGCAGGTGATCCATGCCCCTGGTCGGACGCGGCGGGGAACCGTAACGGCGGGCCGCGTCCGACCAGGTCCCACAACGCCCGTGCGGGGCAACCGTCCAACCGCTTCCGCGGTTGTCCCGCACGGGTTCCGACATGTTCAGAAAGGCCACCCCTCGTGACCACAGCCCCGCTCAGCTGGGACGGCAGCGCCCACCCCTCCGGACGGACCGAGACCGCGTGCGCGGTGGAGACCGGACTCGACCTGGCGGGCCTGCGGGTCAGAGCCACCGCCGTCGGCGCCGCCGACCTCGCGGTCCGGGTCACCCCGCAGGAGGTGCCGGGGGTGCTGCTGATCGAGGTCAGCCCCGGGGACCCCACCGACGAGGCACCGGTCCGGGCCCGGGTGGAGTGGCGGCTGCCGTGCACCGGCGCCACCGGCTACTGGACCCCGGGCACCGGCACCCGCTGGCTGCCGCCGTCCTGGGCGCTGCCCCGGATCGCCGCGCTGCCCAAGGGGGCGCCGGTCGGCAGCCTGGTCGGCACGGCCGACGCCGCGCTCTGCACCTTCGCGGTCGGCGAGACCGTCCGGCCCGTCTCGATCGGCGAAGGCGCGGTCGAGGAGACCGGCGAGTTCAGCTGGTGGGTCGAGCACGAGGGCGGCACGCTGCGGCTGCTGCTCGACCTGAGCGGGCGTCACTTCGCCGACACGGTCCGGGGCGCGGCCGACTGGTGGGGCGCCTCGCAGCCGCTGTCGGTGGTGCCGGACAGCGCCTTCGAACCGGTCTTCTGCACCTGGTACGCGCTGCACCTGGCGATGACCGCCACCGAGGTGGAGAAGCTGGCCGAGCTGGCCGCCCCGCTCGGCTTCGGCGCACTGATCGTGGACGACGGCTGGCAGACCGACGAGAACGGCCGCTCCTACGCCACCACCGGCGACTGGCAGCCCGCCCCGGTCGGCTTCCCGGACTTCGCCGAGCACGTCGCGCGGGTGCGCGCGCTCGGCCTCAACTACCTGCTCTGGCACGCCCTGCCGTTCGCCGGCGACCGCAGCGCGGCGATCGGCACGCTGGCCGAGCACGCGCTGGCCCACCTGCCGGCGCTGGAGACGTACGTGCTCGACCCGCGCAGCCCGGTGGTCCGGGCGCACCAGGTCGAGCGGCTCGCGGCGGCGGTGGAGCAGCACGGCGTCGACGGTCTGAAGATCGACTTCATCGACACCTTCCTGCGCGAGCCCACCACCGCCTCCCCGGACCCGGACTGCACCGAGGTGGCCGAGGGCGTCCGCCGCCTGCTGGCCGAACTCGACGCCCGGCTCCGCGCGGTGCGGCCCGAGGTGCTGATCGAGCATCGGCAGCAGTACATGGGCCCCGGCCTGTGGCCGTACGCGACCATGGTCCGGGCCACCGACTGCCCGCACAACGCCACCGAGAACCGCACCCGCACCGCCGATCTCCGGCTCACCGCAGGCCCGTTGGCGGTCCACGCCGACCCGCTGACCTGGCACCCGGACGAGGCGCCCGCGCAGATCGCGGTGCTGCTGCTCTCGGTGCTGTTCGCCACCCCGCAGGTCTCGGTCGACCTGGCCGCGCAGGGCCCGGGCCAGCTCGCCGCGCTGCGGTTCTGGCTCGCCGTCATGGCCGAGCACCGGGACCTGCTCCAGCGCTCCGAGTTCCGCCCGCACCGGCCCGAGCTGGCCTACCCGCTGATCGAGTCCCGCCGGGGCGGCGCCCGGGCGTTCGGCCGCTACGCGCCGGTGCCGGTCGCGGTGGCGGGGGAGTGGGACCTGCTGCTGCTCGGCAACGCCGACCCCGACACGCTGGTCCGGCTGACCTTCGACCGGCCCCCGGGCCGGCTCACGGTCCTGGTCCAGGACGCCATGGGCGGCACCGTCGCCGAGGCCGCCCCGAACGTGGAGGGGCTCGAACTCTCCCTGCACGTCCCGCTCGGCGGTCTGCTGACGCTCCGTCGCTGACCGCGGGCCCGTCGCCCACCGGGCGGAGGACCGTGGAGGAGTCCGCCCGGTGAGCACCCCTGTGCACCGGGCGGGGCCGACGGAGTGATCCGTGGCAGCGGGCCCCGCCCGGTGAGCTCGGCACCGACTCTAGGCGGGGTCCGCCGGTGCGCGGTACCGCACGACTGCACGGTCCCGGGCCGCCCGGGGCTCAGCCGTGCACGGGCGGCAGCTCGCCGAGGGCGGTGAAGGCGAGGACGACCTCGTACACGCCGCCACCGCCGGAGAGCAGTTGACGCTGCAGCAGGCGCTCGGCCGCGCGCAGGTGGTCGCGGACGGTCTGCGGGTGCAGGTCCAGGGCGGTGGCGGTGAGGTCCACCCCGCAGTTCGCCCGGAGCCAGCCGAGCAGGGTCCGCCGGAGCTCCCGGCCGTCCTCGGACAGCCGGTCGAGCAGCGTCCCGGCCCACTCGACCGAGGGCGGCGCGGTCAGCACCTCGACCAGTGCCTCGGTCAGCACCTCGGCCGGCACCTCGACCGGCGGCACCGGGGCTGCGGCGGCACCGTCCCGGCCGGCCATCCGCAGCGCCAGGTGCAGCACCGCCCGCTCGCGCACCCCGGTCAGATCCAGGCCGAGCAGGTCGCCCGCACGGTCCAGCCGGGCCCGGACGGTGTTGCGGCTGATACCGATGATCTTCGCGGCGCTGGTGGCGGGGAACTCCAGGCCCAGGTGCAGAGTGCCGAGCAACTGGTCCCGACCGCTCAGCGGCAGTGCGTGCAGCGGACGGAGCAGGGCATCCGCCCAGGCCGCCGCCGCCCGGGGGTCGAGCACCTCGGCGAGCCGGCTCTCCGCCGCGTACAGGGCGGCCCGCCCGGGCTGGAGCCGGGCCACGGCCAGCGCCCGGGTGGCGTCGCCGTAGCACCCGGCGGTCTGCGCGAGCGGCAGCCGGCCGCTGCCACCGAGGAAGCGGTCCGGCCGGTCGGCCACGAAGTCGCGCAGGGCCAGGCCGACCCGGTCCCAGCCGTCCTCGGTGACCGGGCCGCGCAGCGGGGCGACCACGATCAGGTGCTGGTCGTACGCCGGGCAGCGCACCACCAGAGCCTGCCCCGCCGTGGCCTCGGTGCACCGCAGGGCCAGCTCGTCCCGCTCGGCCGCCGGGCCCTCCAGCACGTAGACCCGCTGCTGCTCGGCGTCCAGCAGCCCGGCCGTCAGGCCCTCGGAGGTGCGCTGGGCCAGCGTCACCTCACCGCCCATCAGCAGTTGGAAGACCGCGACCCGCAGCGCCGCCGCCACCGTCCGCAGCCGTTCCCGGTCGGCGGCGGCCGCCCGGAGCTCGACCAGCGACCCGATCAGGTCCACCGCAGCGGTGACCAGGGCGCCGGCCCGTCCGTCGAACGGCTCCGAACGGGCCACGGTCAGGACGGCGTACGGCGGTTCGGGCCCGATCGCGGTCAGCCGCAGGTGCCGCGAACCGTCCTGCAACGCGGCCGAACGCAGCCGCCCCGCCGTGAGCTGTTCGGCCGTCTCGGCGGCCTCCGGCGGCAGTCGGGCCCCGCCCGGGGTGCCGGTCAGCTGCGCCGTACCGCCGACCGCGCCGCCCAGCCAGTCGAGCAGGCGCTCCAGGCGCCGGTCCACCGGCCCGGAGCCCCGCAGGTGGCTCAACAGCCGGGTGACCTCCTGCACCGTGAGCAAGACCGTACCTCCCTCGCCGACCTGCCTCGACCTGTGCCTGCCTCGGCCTGTGCCCGCATCGACCTGCGTGTGCGTCGACCCGTGCTGACCTGCATCGATCGTACGCGGGCAGGCCGCAGCCCCGGCCCGCAGGGGTGCGCGGACCGGGGCTGCTGCTGACGGTGGATCAGGAGGCGGGGCCGACCTTGATGGTGGTCAGCTTGCCGCCCTGGGTCTCCCGGACGACCTCGATCTTGGTGTTGGTGTTCGGGACGGCCACGCCCAGCTGCGGGATGGCCGGGTCGGAGTAGACCCCGGTGCGGTCGTTGAAGACCGGGATGCCGGGCTTCGCCGGGTACTTGGTCGCCACACCCGCGCTGTGCAGGGTGAAGGCCGAGGTGGGGTTGCGCGAGAAGGTCGCGTCGTGGCTCTGCGCCCGGCCGTTGACCAGCACGCCGCCCTTGAACTTCATCGCCTGCGGACGGGAGTCGATCGGCAGGATCAGGCCGCCGCCCAGGTGGTCCTTGGTGTTGTTGTCCAGGTAGCTGGTGTCCCAGAGCCAGATCAGCACACCCTCCTGGTACGGGTAGTTGTCGATCACGCCGGCCTTGCCCTCGACACCGCTGTACCCGAAGTTGTACGGGCCGGTCTGCAGGTAGGCGCCGTAGCCGACGTAGCGGCGGTTCTCCACCAGGTACGCGCGCGGGTGCTCCTTGACCGAGTCCTTGCCCTTGAGCGGGGTGAAGCCGTTCAGCACCCAGCCCTGGTTGCCGTTCTCCGCGCCGTCCTCGAGCAGGGTGGCACCGCCGGCGGTGATCTTGACGGCGTCGATCAGGACGCCCTTGCCGTGGGTGTTGTTGTCCGAGGTGACGTGGAAGCGCAGCTGCACGGTCTGGCCGAGGTAGGCGTCCAGCGGGATGTTCAGCTGCCGCCAGGCGTTGGAAGTGCCGCTCAGGCCGGGGGTGTTGGCGGTGGTGTTGCCGATCGGCGCACCGTCCACCGTGCCGCCCAGGGCCTTCCAGGTCTTGCCGTTGTCGGCGCTGGCCTCGACCGAGAGGAAGTCGTAGTCCTGCTCGATGTCGTACCAGGTGGCCGCCGAGATCGCGGCCGAGCCGGTGCGACCGGTCAGGTCCACCGTCCGGGTCAGCGAGTTGTCGATCGAGTCACCGGTGCCGCTGTACCACTGCGAGGCGCCCTGGAAGGGGTCGGCCAGCGTGGTGGTCTTGGTGGTCGGCGGCAGGTGCACCAGCACGGCCTGGGCCTGGTCGGTGTTGTAGCCGCTGACGCCGAGCGCGTGGCTGGACCGGGTCGCGGCCTGCGCCTCGTCGTAGTTGAGCCAGCCGAACTGCAGCTTGCTCCAGGCGTCCAGGTCGCCCGGGTACTCACCGGTGGTGTTCTTGCCCCGGCCCAGGTAGGAGGCGGAGGACATCAGCGACCAGAAGCTGACGCTGTTGTCGCCGCCCGAGGTCGGGTAGAGGTCCGGCAGGCCGAGGTTGTGGCCGTACTCGTGCGAGAACAGGCCGACGCCGCTGTTCTCGCCGCCCTGCACGTAGTCGTAGGCGAAGACGCCGGTGTCGCCGACCGGCGCACCGCCGATCTTGTTGCCCTGCGGACCGACCTGGCCGGTCGGGTCCGGGAGGGCCCAACTGCGGTGCGCCCACATCGCGTCGGCGCCCTGGGCGCCGCCGCCCCAGGTCTCGTCCACGCCCGCGTGCACGACGACCAGGTTGTCGATGTAGCCGTCCGGCTCGTCGAAGTTCCCGTCCTTGTCGAAGTCGTAGCGGTCGTGCACGTCGTACTGCTTGATCTCGGCCTTGACGGCCTCCGCGGTACGGCCCTTCGCCAGCTCGCCGTCGTACCAGGCCTTGGTGGCGTCCCGGATGAACTCCTGCGCCTGGGTCCAGGCGCCGTTGCCCTGCGGGCCCTTGTTGCTGCCGTAACGCGCCTCGTTGTACGGCAGGGTCACCCAGTCGGTGACGGTGCCTTCGAGGTCGTACCGGCCGGACGACTGGGTGCGGTAGAAGTTCCGCATCGAGTTGGCGCCGGCCTTGTCGTCGAAGAACATCTGCTGGTAGTAGGCACGACTGAAGTCGTTCTTCCAGAAGGTGTGGGTGTCGCTGCCGTCGGGCTTGGGTATCGCGTTGTGCTTCGGCCCGGCGGTGCCCGCGTAGCGCGGAACGCCGTTGTACAGCGTCGAGTTGTCGACCTGGTCGCCGAACTGGGCCAGGATCACGAAGACCTTGTCCTTGCGCTCCTGGGCGAGCTGGACGTAGTCGTTGCCGATCTTGACCTTCTTGGGCGCGGTGCCCGCCGAAGTCTTGGCCAGCGAACCCTGGTTGAGCTGCTCCAGGGCCTTGGTGCGGAGCGCCTGCCGGGTCTTCTCCTGCGGCGCCAGCGGCCCCTCGGGGGCCTCCTTGCCCTCCGGGCCCACCTGGGCCTCGGCCGGGGCGTCCGTGGACTGCAGTGCGGGGGAGGGCTTGGGGGCGGCGTAGGCGTTGCCACTCAGCAGGGTGGCGGCTATCGCACTGGTGGTCAGGGCAGCCGTGACGGCTGCGGACAGTCTGCGCAACTGACCGGTCCTTTCCGGACGGGGGTGGTCGGGTGAGCGAGGGTAATATTTCACATGTCATCCATCACATGGAAGGCCCAGGGAGAACCGATGTGGCCGCCAACTCCCTTTCGCCGCAGTGGCTTGTCGGCCTGCGGCGACATCGGAGCGGGTCGGGGGGCGGGGAGATCCGTCTCGTCCCGCCCGCGGTGGAAGTGCCCGAGGCCCGGCGCCAGGTGCGGACGCCGGGCCTCGGAGTGTTCGGGCGTCAGCCCAGGGAGCCGCGCAGGAAGGCGAGCTCGGCCTCGGTGATCTGCTCGTTGACGCCGTCGGGCGTCATGTGGCTGACGCCGGGCAGCGGCAGCACCGAGTGCGCCCGGCCGGCCCGGGTCAGGGCCTGCGAGAGCAGCAGGGTGTGCGAGGGGTGCACGTTGTCGTCGGCCAGGCCGTGGATGAGCAGCAGTGGCCGGGTGAGTGACGGCGCGTCGGCGATCAGCGCGTCGGCCGCGTAGCCCTCGGGGTTGTCCTGCGGGAGGCCGAGGTAGCGCTCGGTGTAGGCGGTGTCGTAGTGCCGGAAGTCGGTGGGCGGGGCGCCCGCGCAGGCGGCGTGGAAGACGTCCGGGCGGCGCAGCACCGCGAGGGCGGCGAAGTACCCGCCGTAGGACCAGCCCCGGACGCCGACCCGGGTGAGGTCCAGATCGGGGTGGGTGTCGGCGAGGGCGTGCAGGGCGGCGACCTGGTCGTCCAGGGCGACGGCGGAGAACCGCCGGAAGATCGCCCGGGCGAACGAGGGCGAGACGAACGGGGTGCCCCGGTTGTCGGTGGTGACGACCGCGAAGCCCTGGTCGGCCCACCACTGGCGGACCTGCCAGCGGCGCGGCTCGTTGGCGACGGCCTGGTAGCCGGGGCCGCCGTAGACGTCGAGCAGGACGGGCAGCCGGCGGCCGGTGACGTGGCCGCGCGGGTACACCACGGCGGTGGGCAGGCCGAGTTCGGTGACCCGGGCCAGCTGCGGGGCGACCTGGTACGGCAGCGGGGTTGCGTGGTCCGGCAGCGGGACCACCTCGCCCCGGAAGTGCAGCACGCGGGAGAGGCCGGCCGGTGTGGCCGAGGTGAGCAGCAGGGTCTCCCCGGCGCTGACGGCGGAGTGCACCCCGGGGCCGGAGCTGAGCCGCTCCAGCTCGCCGCTGTCCGGGTCGAGCAGGAAGACGTGCTGGTCGGCCGGGTCGTCCTGGCCCGCCTCGATCAGCAGCCGCCCCTGCAGCCGGCCGACCACCCGGCGGACCTGGGTGCGCTCGTCGGTGAGGATCTTCCCGTCCAGCGCGACGCCCCGGGCATCGCCGGTCGGGGTGTCGGCGGCGGTGAGCAGCCGTCCGTCGTCCAGCCGGGCCGGGGTGCCGGGCAGGTCGTCCACCCAGAACTCGTCGACGGTGCACGAGAGTTCACGGGTGGCGCCGGTGGCCGGGTCGGCGCTGAGCAGCAGCACGGTCTGCTGCAGCCGGTCGGCGACGGTGAGCAGCAGCTCGCCGTCGCCCTCCCAGCCGGCCGCGCAGACGTACGGGAAGGCGGTGGTGTCCCAGTCCAGCCGGACCCGGGTGCCGTCCAGGCCGAGCACCCAGAGCTGGAGGTCGACGTTGGGGCCGCCCGCCTGCGGATAGGCGAAGCTCTCGGCGGGCAGCTCCGGGCGGGCCGGGTCGGCGAAGTGGCGGAGCGGGAGGGCGGATTCGTCGATCCGGGTGGCCAGCAGGGCGCGGCCGTCCGGTGACCACCAGTGGCCCCGGGTGCGGCCGAGCTCCTCGGCGGCGGCGAACTCGGCCACGCCCCAGACGGCGCCGTCGGCCGGGCTGAACGGCCCGACCCGGTCGGTCAGGTGCAGGGCGCCGCCGGTGACGTACGCGACCAGTGCACCGTCGTGGGCCGGTCGGGGGTCGAACGCGGGCCCGGCGACCGGGAGTTCGGTGCTGGCGCCGGTGGCGGTGCTGCTGCGGAAGAGCCGGCCGTCGAGGGCGAAGACCGCGACCGAGAGGTCGGCGGTGGCGGCGAAGGAGCCGATGCCCGGGGCCCAGAGCCGGAGCCGTTCGCGCAGGCGGCGCTCCAGCGCGGGCAGGTCGGCGGGGTCACCGGTCCGGCCGGGGAGCAGCGTCGCGGGGTCGGCGACCAGGCGCTCCTGCCGGGTCTCCAGGTCGAGCAGCCAGAGCCGCTCCACCGGGTCCTCGGGGCCGGTGGAGCGCAGGTAGAGCAGGCGGGAGCCGTCGGCGGCGAGGGTGGCGGCGCGGGGTGCGCCGTAGCCGAACCGGCCGGTGCGGGCGCTCAGGGCGAGGAAGGGATCGGTGTGGGTCACGGGCCGATGGTTGCCCCGGGCGGGGGAGTTCGGCTAGAAGTATGCAGTGTGAAATGTCACACATCATGAGTACCAGCATTGATCAGGGGACCCGATGAGCATCGAACCGCCACACCAACTCCCGGGCACCGGCTCGCTGTTCACCCTCGATCCGGCGGTGGCGCACCTCAACCACGGCTCGTACGGCGCGGTGCCGCTGCCCGTCCAGCGGGTCCAGGCCCGGCTGCGGGCCGAGCAGGAGCTGGACCCGGACGGCTTCTTCCACGAGCTCCCGGACCGGATCGCCCGGGCCAGGGCCCGGATCACCACCGCACTCGGCGGCCGGGCCGACCGGCTCGCCCTGGTCACCAACGTCACCGAGGGCATCGCGGTGGTGCTGGACTCGCTGCCGCTGGCGGCGGGTGAGGAGGTCCTGGTCACGGACCACGGCTACGGCGTGGTCACCAGGGCGGCCGAGCGGCGGGCGGCGGAGTGCGGTGCCCGGGTCAGGACGGTCCGGCTCTCGGTCCACACGCCCGACCAGAAGGCGGTCCGGGAGCGGATCCTGGCCGCGGTGGACGACCGGACCAGGGTCGCCGTGCTGGACCTGGTCAGCTCGCCGACCGCCCGGCAGATCGCCGATCCGGTCCTGCTCGCCGAGCTGGGCGCGCGCGGCGTGATCACCGTGGTGGACGCCGCGCACGCACCCGGCATGCTGCCGGTCGACCTGGGCGAGCAGGCGGGCGGAGCCGACTTCTGGATCGGCAACCTGCACAAGTGGGCCTTCGCCCCCCGGGCCGGGGCGGTGCTCGCGGTGCACGGGGCCTGGCGTTCGCGGGTCCGGCCGCTGATGTTCTCCTGGGAGCACGACCGGGGCTTCCCCGGCCGGGTGGAGTGGCGCGGCACCTGCGACTACACGCCCTGGCTGGCCGCACCGGCCGGGTTCGGGCTGCTGGAGCAGCTCGGGGTGGAGCGGGTCAGGGTGCACAACGAGGCCCTGGCGGCTTACGGGCAGCAGCAGTTGGTGGAGCGGGCCGGGCTGCGCGAGCTGCCGTCGATGCCCGGTCTGGCGATGCGGGCGGTCCGGCTGCCCCCGGGCTGCGCGGAGAGCGAGCACACCGCCAAGGCCATGATGGTGGCGATCCGGCGGCGGCTGGCCACCCGGGTGGCGATCCGGCCGTGGTCCGGCGGCGGGGTGCTGCGGATCAGCGCGCAGGTCTACAACCGGCCGGAGGAGTACCGCGCGCTGGCCGCCGGGATCGGCGAGCTGATCGGCGGCCGCTGAGCCGGGGGCGCTTGATGCAGCGTCAGTCGGCGGCCTGGAGCTCGGCCAGCAGCTCGCCCCGGTCGGCGATCAGCTCGGTCAGGATCCGGCGGGCGGCCCGCATCAGGTCGGCGACATCGGTGCCGGCGAGGGCGTAGACCACGGTCGAGCCCTCCCGGGCGGCGGTCACCAGCCCGGCCCGGCGGAGCTGGGCGAGCTGCTGGGACAGGCTGGACGGCTCGATGTCCAGCGCCACCACCAGGTCCCGGACCGGCGTGGGCCCGGCCTGGAGGATCTCCAGCACCCTGATCCGGACCGGGTGCCCGAGCATCCGGAACAGCTCCGCCTTGGCCTGGTACAGCTGGGGCACCGCAGCTCTCCCCTCTCCCTGATGCCCGTGATCCGCCGGCGGCCGAGCGCCGGTCAGAGCTCAAGGGTGGCCTCCAGCCGGCGGAGCTGGTGGCGGGCCATCGCCATGTTGGCCCGCTGCCGGTTGAGTGCGAGGTAGAGGAAGAGGCCGCGGCCGTTGGGCATGGTGAGCGGACGGATCAGGTGGTACTGGGTGGTGAGGGTGATCAGCATGTCCTCGATCTCGTTGTCGTGCAGGTTGAGCATCTGCATGGTGCGCATCTTGGCCCGCACCAGGTCGGTGTTGCCCGCCGCCGCCACGTTGAGGTCGAGCTCGGTGTTGTCGCCGAGGGTGCCGAGCGCCATCCCGCTGTCGTAGTCGACCAGGGCGACGCCGATCGCGCCGTCGATGGACATGGCTTCCTTGAGCGAGCTCTCCAGATTCGACATCGCGATCCTCCAGTCGACGAAGCCCGCACCGGAAGGCGGGCTCGGTGGGACGACTGTAGGAAGGACCGGGCCGTCCGCAGGCGGTCTGTCGGCAATCGACCGAAGCAGAACCTGAAGTGATCACCGATCAGTGATTTGAAGACTTCTGCAACTGCGAATCCGACCCGATCACCGATCAGCCCGCGCGGGCCACCAGTTGAGCGGTCAGCCGCAGCGAGTCGTCCAACTGCCGCTTGGCGGACCGCAGCAGCTCGCCGTTGTGCTCGATCAGCCGCCGCTGGTACGCCGACTCCACCGCGAACCAGATCCCTACCAGGTTGACCTCCCGCTTGCAGGCCACATCGGCGGTGGCGGCCGCGATCCCGGGCGGACCGGCGAACCCGGCCGGGTCCAGGCCGAGTTCGGACTGCGGGCTGACCGGGTTGCGGGCCTGGTACCCCTTCTTCGCCATGCAGGCGGCCCAGCCCTCGGCGGCCTCGACCACCCGGCGGTCCTGGCGGGAGCGGTCGTACGCCTCACCGTCCAGGTCCTGCACCTTCAGCGGGTCCGGCGCGGCGGCGGTGGGGACCCAGAGCTTGAGGTACGCCTCGCGCACACAGCCCCCGGCCGGCACCGGCAGGCCGTTCACCTCGCCCTCGGAGCGGCCGGATTTCTCCGCCTCGTCCTGGCTCCGGGGCAGCGTCCTCGGGTCGGAGGCCCCGGCGCCGCTCAGCACCAGCCGCTCGGTCGGGTCCATCGAGGGCACCACCGGCTTGTCCGGCCGGTCGGCCGCCCCGGCGCCGTACCCGGTGGCCGCCGCCTCGACCGGGTCGGCCAGGCCGTAGCGGCGGGCGTTCTCCGGCGCGCCGCCGGAGTCGGGCAGCGCCGGCACCCGGTAGCGGAATCCGTACCTGGCCATGCACTGGTCCGTCAGGACCCGCTGCGCCAGGGTGAGCCGGTCCAACTGCGCGGCGCTCGGCAGGTACTCCTGCAGCGGCAGCCTGAGCGTGTTGGCATCGGCGGGGGTCGGCGCCGCCGCCACCTCGGGGGCCGGCTGCGCACCCGGGCCGCCGGTACAGGCGGTCAGCAGCAGGGCGGAGGCCAGCGTGGTGAGCAGGACGGCGGACCGGCTGGGCAAGACGTGCTCCTCGATGCGGGGTGCGGCACCGCCCGACCGGGGTGCGGGCGGTGCCTGAGGGTGGGTCAGGAAGCGGTGTAGTACGCGGAGGAGATCTGGTGCCAGAAGCTGCTGGAGGCGTTCCCGCTGACGCCCGGGCTGATCCACCCGTGCCGGCCGCCGCGCCAGGCGTCGGTGTAGACGTGCCAGGTGAAGTCGTCCCGGTTCCAGTACGACTCGTCCTGGTCGTTCACCGCGCCGCCGTACCGGGGCCAGGAGATCTGGTTGAAGTCGCTCTGGGACAGGTACAGATCCAGTACCTCGTACGTGGTGTTCGGTCCGCCGTAGATGGCGAACTCGCCGGGCTCGCTCACGCCGTCCCGGTCGGCCGCCGTCGAGGCGGAGGCGCCGACGAGGGCGAGGCCGGTGAGGGTGGTGAGGCCGATCAGAAGAGTCGTCAGGCGGTGCAGGAGCCGTGGGCGCTTGGCCGGCATGGCTGGAACCTCTCTCGGGGGCGGGATGGAGTGCGGTGCCCGGTGCCTGGTGCTGATGGGTAAGTCGAGCATTCTTGTGACTCCTTGCACAGGCGCGATTGCGCCAGGTTGCCATGCTCATGGCCGGAACAATGTCGACAGAGCGCCACGGCGACAGGGCGACATCCGCCGCTCCGGTCCGGGCGCAGCACCCGCGAAAACGGTGCTGTTGATGTCGGTCCGGACGGGTAATCTCTGGCTGAGATGCACGATCACCACACCAACCACAGCCGTTGCGCCCCCGGGCCGGCCACCGCCGCCCGGGCCCCGCAGCCGCAGGCGTCGCCGTCTGCGCCCCCGTCCCGCCCCGCCGGTCCCCGGCACGGCAGCAAGCAGTCCCACGGGAAGAAGAGGTGACGCCGATGAACAGCGCCGTGCCCGAACACCCGGAGACCTCCGGCACCGGAGAGCTCAGCCCCGCCGAGGCGTACGCGGCCTTCCGCCGCCGGGCCAAGGAGCAGGCCACCGTCCTGCACGGCTTCCAGCAGCTCTACGACTTCGAGCTGGACGAGTTCCAGCTCGAGGCCTGCCGCGCACTGGAGGCCGGTGAGGGGGTGCTGGTCGCCGCTCCGACCGGCTCCGGCAAGACCATCGTCGGCGAGTTCGCCGTGCACCTGGCCCTGCAGTCCGGCCGCAAGTGCTTCTACACCACGCCGATCAAGGCCCTGTCGAACCAGAAGTTCGGCGACCTGGTGAAGCGCTACGGCGCCGACAAGGTCGGCCTGCTCACCGGTGACAACAGCGTGAACGGCGACGCCCCGGTGGTCGTGATGACCACCGAGGTGCTGCGCAACATGCTGTACGCGGGCTCCTCCGCGCTGAACGGCCTCGGGTACGTGGTGATGGACGAGGTCCACTACCTGGCCGACCGGTTCCGCGGCGCGGTCTGGGAGGAGGTCATCATCCACCTGCCCGAGTCGGTGGTGCTGGCCTCGCTCTCGGCCACCGTCTCCAACGCCGAGGAGTTCGGCGACTGGCTCGACACCGTGCGCGGCGGCACCAAGGTGATCGTCTCCGAGCACCGCCCGGTGCCGCTCTGGCAGCACGTCATGGCGGGCAACCGGATGTACGACCTGTTCGCCAACCCGGACCGCGACGGCCGTCCCAAGGACGCCCCGCGCAACCCGGCCAAGGCGGTCAACCCCGAGCTGGTCCGGCTCGCCCGCTCCGAGGGCGACCGCGGCTCGCGCAACGACAAGTTCGCCCGCGGCCGCGGCCGTTCGATGCCCACCGGCCGTCCCAACCGGGTCTGGACGCCGGGCCGGGTCGACGTGATCGAGCGCCTCGATGCCGAGGGCCTGCTGCCCGCGATCACCTTCATCTTCAGCCGGGCCGGCTGCGAGGCCGCCGTCCAGCAGTGCCTGAGCTCCGGCCTGCGGCTGAACCGGGAGAGCGACCGGGCCGTCGTGCGCGGCATCGTCGAGGAGCGCTGCGCCGACATCCCCGACGAGGACCTGCACGTGCTCGGCTACTTCGAGTGGCTGGACGGGCTGGAGCGCGGCATCGCCGCCCACCACGCCGGGATGCTGCCCCGGTTCAAGGAGGTGGTCGAGGAGCTCTTCGTGAAGGGCCTGGTCAAGGCCGTCTTCGCGACCGAGACCCTGGCGCTGGGCATCAACATGCCCGCCCGCTCGGTGGTGATGGAGAAGCTGGTCAAGTGGAACGGCGAGACCCATGCCGACGTCACCCCCGGCGAGTACACCCAGCTCACCGGCCGGGCCGGCCGCCGCGGCATCGACATCGAGGGCCACGCCGTGGTGCTCTGGCAGCGCGGCCTCGACCCGGAGGGCCTGGCCGGGCTGGCCGGCACCCGGACGTACCCGCTGCGCTCCTCGTTCCGGCCGTCCTACAACATGGCGGTCAACCTGGTCGGGCAGTTCGGGCGGCACCGCTCGCGCGAGCTGCTGGAGACCTCGTTCGCCCAGTTCCAGGCCGACCGCGCGGTGGTGGGCATCGCCCGCCAGGTCCAGCGGAACGAGGAGGGCCTGGAGGGGTACCGGGAGTCGATGACCTGTCACCTCGGCGACTTCGAGGAGTACATGGGTCTGCGCCGCACCCTCAAGGACCGGGAGAACGAGCTGGCCCGGGAGGGCACCGGGCAGCGCCGGGCGGCCGCGATCGAGGCGATCGAGGCGCTCAAGCCGGGCGACGTGATCCACGTGCCGACCGGCAAGTTCGCCGGGCTGGCGCTGGTGATCGACCCCGGCCTGCCGCCGGTCAGCCGCTCGCCCCGGACGGTCCGTCACCCCGACTACCAGGACGGCCCGCGCCCGGTGGTGCTCACCGCCGAGCGGCAGGTCAAGCGGCTCGCGATGATCGACTTCCCGTACCCCGTGACGGCGGTCGACCGGATGAAGATCCCCAAGTCCTTCAACCCGCGCAGCCCGCAGTCCCGGCGGGACCTGGCGTCGGCCCTGCGTACCAAGGCCGGCCACCTGGAGCCGGAGCGGTTCCGCAAGGGCCGGGCCGCCGCGGCCGACGACCCGGAGATCGCCCGGCTGCGGACGGAGCTGCGGCAGCACCCCTGCCACGGCTGCGACGAGCGCGAGGACCACGCCCGCTGGTCCGAGCGGTACCACCGCCTGCACCGCGACACCGACCTGCTGGAGCGCCGGATGCGCTCCCGCACCCACACCATCGCCCGCACCTTCGACCGGGTCTGCGGCCTGCTCACCGACCTCGGCTACCTCACCGGTGACACCGTCACCGGCGACGGCAAGCGCCTCGGCCGGCTCTACGGCGAGCTCGACCTGCTGGCCTCGGAGTGCATCCGCGAGGGCGTCTGGGCCGAGCTCAGCCCGCCCGAACTTGCCGCCTGCGCCTCGGCGCTGGTGTTCGAGTCGCGGCAGTCCGACGACGCGGCCGCCCCCCGGGTGCCGGAGGGCGCGAGCAAGGAGGCGCTCGGCCGGATGATCCGGATCTGGGGCCACCTGGACGCCCTGGAGGAGCAGCACAAGATCAACACTGCCGAGGGCGTCGGCCAGCGCGAACCCGACCTCGGCTTCGCCTGGGTCGCCTACCGCTGGGCGCTCGGCCACAACCTCGACCAGGTGCTCCGGGACGCCGACCTCCCGGCCGGCGACTTCGTCCGCTGGACCAAGCAGCTGATCGACGTGCTCGGCCAGATCCAGGACGCGGCCGGCGAGGACGCCAAGCTGCGCACCACCGCGCGCAAGGCGGTGGACGCGCTCCGCCGCGGCATCATCGCCTACAGCTCGGTCGGGTAGCCGGTGGCACTCGGGCTCGGGGAACGGCGAGGACCTCCGGCGCCGCCGTTCCCCGAGCCCGAG
This sequence comes from Kitasatospora sp. NPDC002040, assembly GCF_040296785.1. Lineage (NCBI taxonomy): Bacteria > Bacillati > Actinomycetota > Actinomycetes > Kitasatosporales > Streptomycetaceae > Kitasatospora > Kitasatospora sp. NPDC002040. The sequence continues at coordinate 177,761 of NZ_JBEOXV010000013.1, forward strand.
CCCTTGCGCTGTTCGTGCATCATGGCGCCATGAACCGCAGCGACCAGCGCTTCCACGTCATCGTGCTGTCGAACTTCGCCAGGGGCTTCGACAAGTACGCGTTCGCCTACGGCAAGGCGGGCATACCGGAGAGCACCTACCCCGACCGCTTCCACCTGCTGACCCGGGCGGAGCTCGGCATCGGCATCGACAAGGCAGGGCGCCTGCTGGACCGGCTGGCCGTTCCCGGCGACCGGCTGCTGGTGCAGGAGACCGCGGTGGACCCGGACGAGCTGCACCCCAACCTGGCCACCGGCCTCGGCGCGGAGCTGCGCCGGCCCCGGATCCGGCTGTCGGCCGTCCACGAACTCGACCGGGCGGGCGACGAGTTCACCCTGCGCCCGACCACCGTCGAGGACGCGGTGGCGGCCTCGCTGCACCTGCACGGATCGGCCCGCCGGCCCTACGCCGAGCTGCGACCGCGCTCGGTCTCGGTGCTGCCGGTGGCCTCCGCCTGCCAGGCCCGCTGCTCGTTCTGCTTCTCCGCGGCCTCCATCTCCGCCGACCAGGCGCCGGCCCGGGTCCCGTGGGACACGGTCTCCCACTGGCTGGAGCGGGCCCGTGCGGCCGGCGCCGAGCGGGCGGTGATCACCGGCGGCGGGGAGCCCACGCTCCTGCCGTTCGACCAGCAGCTGCGGCTGGTGTCCGCCTGCGCGGCGGCCTTCCCGAAGGTCGTACTGATCACCAACGCACACAACCTGGCGAGGGGGCAGCACGCCGACCGGGCCGACCGACTGGCCGCCCTGGGCGCCGCGGGCCTGAGCGTGCTGGCGGTCTCCCGGCACCACCAGGACGACGCCGTCAGCGAGCGGCTGATGATGCTGCGCACACCGGTGGGTTCGGTGGTCGACACCTGGCGGACTGGACGCGACCGCTGGCCGGGGCTGCGGATGAGACTGATCTGCGTGCTCCAGCACGGTGGCGTCGCCGACGCGGCCGGCGTTGCCGACTACCTCTCCTGGGCCGCGGCGCTCGGGGTCGAGGAGGTCTGCTTCAAGGAGCTCTACGTCTCCACCAGCACCGAGTCGCTCTACTTCGACCGCGCCGCCAACGTCTGGAGCCGGGACCACCAGGTCCCGCTGTCCGTCGTCACCCGGTTCGCCGAGCAGCACGGCTTCGAGCCGGCGAGCCGCCTGCCCTGGGGTTCGCCGGTTTACCACGGCAGTTGGGACGGCCGGCCGATGCGGATCGCCGCCTACACCGAGCCCAGCCTGCTCTGGGAACGCACCAACGGGATCGCCCGCAGCTGGAACGTGCTGGCCGACGGCCGCTGCTACGCCTCGCTGGAGGACCGGGCCAGCGAGATCGTGCCGGAGGGGGCAGCGGCATGAGGTTCGACGAGTTCCAGGACTTCCGGCAGCGGCAACTCAGCGCCTCCCCTTCGCTGTTGGACGCCGCCGAGACCAACGTGTACCGGGCCCTCGCCTCGCTGCGACCGGACCCGCCGGCCGACCCCGGGACGGTGTACCGGTGCGATCTCGCCCGGGCCTGGCTGCGGCGGTACGAGCTGCCGGAGGAGTGGTCCCGCCGCGCCATGATCAGCCGAGGAGTCCGGCACGGGCTCGGCGTGCTGTTCCACCACCTGCGCGCTGCGGAGGCCCGACTGTGGCTGCCCGCCGACGTGTACCCGGTCTACTTCGAGCTGGCCCGGGCCGCAGGCCTGGCGCCCGGCTCCTACCCGACACTGCCGGAACCGACACTGCCGGAACCGGTCCTGCCCGGCCCGCCGGTGGACGACCGGCCCGAGTACCTGCTGCTCGCCAACCCCAGCAAGCCGCTGGGCCGGTACCTGTCCGAGGCCGAATGCACCGCGCTGATCGCGTGGCTGCAGCAGTCACCGCACCGCCGCCTGCTGATCGACAGCGTCTACGACCTGGGCGCCCCGTTCGACATCGGCACCCGGCGACTGCTGGACACCGGCCGGGCGGTCCTGCTGCACTCGGTCACCAAGGGATGGCTGTGGCCGCGCACGTTCGGCGTGGTCCTGCTCGGCCCGGCGGACGCCGAGCCGGCCGAGGCGTTCCGGGCCGACCCGCCGACGCAGGATCAGCTGGCGCTCGCCGAGCGGCTGCTGACGGACCACAGCGGAGTGCCCCGACTGGTCACCGATGAACTGGCCGCCCGGGCCGAGCGGTTGTTCGCACGACTGCCGGAGGAGGTGCTCGGCGCGATCCCCACGGCGAGCCGCACCTGCCCCGGCAACTACTTCTTCCCGGTCGAAATCCCGGCGGAGACCCTCCGACGCGACCACGGTGTGCTCGCCGTCCCGATCACCGTCTTCGGCGAGAGCACCTGGCCCGGCTCCGTCCTCACCAGCCTCGCCGACACCTTCGGCCTCAGACCGTCCCCCCGTTCCGGGCCAGCACGTCGAGGAGGCGGGTGAGGGAGGTGCCCAGGCCCCAGCGGGCCGAGAGCTCCTCCAAGGCCATCGGGTCCAGCGGTTCGCGGGGGAGGGCGGGGTCGAACCCGGGCACCGGTACGTCGGTGGCGACGCGGACCACGGTGGGGGCGACGTCCAGGTAGGCACACGATGCTCGGGCCGAGAAGGTCCGGTTCTCCGGACGCCGGACGGGTTGCCCAGTGGAATCCGACGACCGCCCTACTGGACGTCCACTGAAGTCGCCATCGCCGCCTGGCGCATCGCCACCGCGCCGACAATCCGGCCACCGCCTCCACGGACAGCGACGAGCGGGCCTTCCAGTGGCTCGCCGCGACCCTTTAGCCGTTCGGCAAGGTCGTTGAAGTGGGGATGCATCGGCCAGGCCATATCCGGAACTTCGGCCGATCCCGTGGTCCCGCCATGCGGGCTGTGGCTACGGGATCGGGTGTTCGGCGATCCCCGTCATCTCCCTTATTGTGCAAGTGACAGTAACTGAAGTACCTTGCAGAGCATGCAACATGATGCGTCGTCACCAACACCTGTGCTGCTGACGGTCGATCTCGTGATCCTGACGCTGCGGGAGAGTCGCCTGCACCTCCTCCTGGTGGAGCGGGGCAAAGATCCCTTCCTGGGGATGCCCGCCCTGCCCGGCGGATTCCTGAGGGGCGACGACGAGGAGATCCTGGATGCCGCCCACCGCGAACTGAGCGAGGAGACGGCCCTGACCTCAGGCCGGGTGCACCTCGAACAACTGGCGGTGTACGGGGATTCGGGCCGTGATCCGCGAGGCCGGGTCGTCTCCGTGGCCCATCTCGCGATCGCACCGGGACTGCCCGACCCGGTCGCGGGAACGGATGCCGCCGATGCGGCCTGGGTTCCTGCGGAGGCGGTCCTGTCCGGCGAATTGGAGCTCGCCTTCGACCACCGTCGGATCGCCACGGACGGGATCGAGCACGCGCGCACCAAACTCGAGTTCTCGGCGCTGGCGACGGCGTTCTGCCGGGAGAGCTTCACCGTCGCAGAGCTGCAGCAGGTGTACGAGGCCGTCTGGGGCACCGAACTCGACACCCGAAATTTCTACCGGAAGGTCCAGGCCGTGAAGGGATTCATCGTCCCTGTCGGCACGGACCGCCGGACCACGGGAGGGCGGCCCGCACGGCTGTACCGGGCCGGTCCGACAACCGTGTTGTTCCCACCACTGACCCGACCCGCGGCATCCGCGGTGGAGGAGAACCCGAGAGAGGAAGAGGCATAGATGTCGAACGGCCCGGTGGTGATTCTCACCGCCCTCAATCTTGAGTACGAGGCTGTGCGCCAGAGGCTGGCGGATCCGCGGGTGCATCTCCATGAACGCGGCACCCGGTTCGAGGTGGGAACCGTGCGGGGCACATCGTGCCGCGTCGCGCTCGGTCTGACGAGCAAGGGGAACCACTCCGCCGCGGTGATCGCCGAACGCGCGATCCAGGAATTCTCGCCGGTGGCCCTGCTGTTCGTCGGGGTCGCCGGAGCCTTACGGGACACTGTCGGGCTGGGCGACGTGGTGGTTGCGTCCCACGTGTACGCCTACCACGGCGGAACCAGCGAGGACGACGGACTCAAGTCCCGCCCCCGGGTGTGGGAAGCACCGCACGGCGTCAGTCAGCTCGCCGCACACTTGGCCCGCTCGAACGACTGGACGGACCCCGCGCCCGAGCACGAGCACGTGCCGCAGGTGCGCTTCGGGGCGATCGCCGCCGGCGAGGTCGTCCAGAACTCAAAGATCTCGGCCGAGGCGAAGTGGATCCGGCAGCACTACAACGACGCGCTCGCCATCGAGATGGAGGCGGCCGGCGTGGCGCAGGCCGGCCATCTCAACGGGGCGCCGGTGGCCGTCGTCCGGGGGATCAGCGACCGGGCGGACGGCACGAAAAACAGCTCGGACGACCGCAGTTGGCAGCCACGGGCCGCAGCGAACGCGGCGGCGTTCGCCATCCGGCTGGCGGTGGAGCTGATGGGGGAACAGAGGGAGACCGTCATGTCCGGGGACGACAGGACCCGTTCGGCCGACCAGTTCGGCCAGCACGTCGGCAATACCGCCTACAACAGCACCGTCGGCATCATGGCCGGCTCGGTCACGGGCAGCAGCGTCCACCTGAACGTGGCGCCGGAAGCGTCCGGACCTATGGATCTGGTCGAGGAACTGAACGCTTTCCGGAACCAGTTGGGGCAGCACCGCGCGGATGGCACCCTCGACGAAGACAGCTACCGGGAGGCTCTGACCGACCTGGACTCCGCCCTCCGATCGGCCGGAGGAAATACCCCCGAGTCGTCGAAACGGACGGTCATGACGCTCAGGAGGCTGCGCGGACTGGTCGCGGAGTGCCCCGGGCTGGTGGCCACGCTGGCCCCCCTGGTCGCTGCAGCCGGTGGCCCAGCATGAGCCACGGTGACGACACCCCGTTCAGCTCGGCCGCGTACAACTCCACCATCGGTATGCAGGCCGGGACCGTGCACAACTCCAATGTCTACTTCGTCCACCCGGACGCCTCGCCGCAGGAGAAGTACCGGGTGGGCGTGCAGTTCCTGGAGGCCGGGGTCCCCGGTCGCGCCCGCGAAATGATCACCGATGCGATGGTCCACGGGTACGACGGCGCGGAGGTGCGTTTCCACTGGGTATTAGCCATGCTCAGCGCGCGCACCTACCAGGACCTCAGCAACGAGGACGTCCTGCGGCTGCACTACACCTCCGGGCACGTACGGTCCTACGCCGAGGGTGAGTGGAAGGAAGCCCTGCGCGTCACTTTCGACCTGCTGGCAGTGCTCAGCGCCGAGAGTGGCGAGACCGGCCCCGTGCTGAAGCAGTTGCAGGACCTGCCGCGCCGACAGCACAACGCGATCCTCCGTCACCTCGACCTCATGCTCACCGGAGGGTTGAAGGACGACCTGTGGGCGGAGACCCGCGAACGGGCCGGGGCGGAGCGCTTTGGCAACGCGAGGGCCCAGCGGCTGTGGGCGTACTTCACGGCCGCCCCCATCGGGGCGCGGGCCATGCCGCCCCGCCCGAGTACCGCTGCCGCCGCCCAGGCGGCTCTCCCGATCCGGGTGGTCCTGTTCGCTGGCAGTGGCGCGTTCCTCTGGGGCCTGGCGCTGGTCGCAAATCCGGTCCAGGCAGTCCTCGAGTTGCTCGTGGCGCTCGGCGCGGGTCTGACCGCGGCGCGCTACGGCCTCCGGTGGTGGGGCCGGGAGCCCCGGTCGGGCCCTGCGGCCGGGGCCCGCATCCCGCAGCCGCGCGATCCGGCTGCTGCCGAAGGCGGGTTCACCAAGGGCGTCCGCCACTCGTTCGACCACTACTTCAGCATGCGCACACCCAACGGGTTCGCCGCAGAGGCCTGGCTTGCCCATACCGCCCAGGTCCGCAGCAGCCTCGCGGCCGAGATCGCGTACCTCTACCGGGAGAGCCGGATCGGTGTGGACCGGGTCGACTGGCTGATCAGGCACCTTGCCGAGGACACCAGGAACCGCCACAACAACGGCACCCTGTTCGATCAGGAGCAACCCCCGGGCCGCACAAAGGCCCTGACCGTGGCCGCCCTCGCCGTCCTCGGCACCGCAGCCTTGGCCGCGTTCGGTACGGCGGTCTCGGGCTTCGCCCAGCCGCGGCCGATATGGGCCTTCCTTGCCGTGCTCGGCGCGGCCTGGTCCGGACACGCAGCCGCTTCCCGGTGGCTGGAGATCCGACGCGAAGAGCACCGGCTGGCCCGGGAGAGCCGGGAGTACCACGAGCAACTGGCCGCACGTCAACTCGCCCACCAGCGCTGGAAGGAGCGCCTGGATGCCACACGTCCCAGCGAGCTGGAGATGGAGACCTGGCTCGCCTGCGACAAGACCTCGTTCATCGACGAGGCGCTCCGGTATCACCGGCTGACCTGGCGCGACCTGATCACCCACACCATCCTGGTGGCCCCGGGCCCCGCCGCCAAGCGGGGCCGGATCAGGGGCGGCCCCTGGCGGTACTCGCGCTACGTCTTCCGCCTGTTCCTGTTCACCCAGGACGGCGTCCGCGAGGTCAGCTCCGAGTTCGACTTCTTCGACGCGACTCGCAAGAACGAGCAGCGGAACAACTACCGGTTCGACGCGCTGTCCTCCGTGCAGGTGACGGAGAACACCGACATCGGCTACGACCTGGAGCTCGTCCTCACCAACGGCCCGGCCATGAAGATCCGCGTCAAGGATGCCGAGGCCCACCAGCTGGCACCGGACGAGAACGCCCAGGAGATCTCTGAGATCAGCCTCAGTGCGGCCGGTTCCATCCATGCCTTCCGCCTCCTGGAGGGGATAGCGGCGGAAGGTAAGGGCTGGATCGAACGGCGCGGCCCCGACAACCTGACCCCCTTCCGGATCGCCGGTTGATTCCGGGCTCGAGCTTGGGAGTTGCTATGACCTGCACGCACGATGTCACCGAAAGCACCATCCTGCTGGCCGAGTACGACTGCCTCAAAGAGGAACAGAAGACCCGCATAGGGTTCCGCGACACCCTGCTCTACTTCACGCTCGCCGCAACCACCGCGATCGTGGCGGTCGCCCTCCAGAGCGGACAGCCCCGACTGCTGCTCGCCGTCCCCGCGATCTGCCTGATCCTGGGATGGACCTACCTGGTCAACGACGAGAAGATCTCGGCCATCGGCCGCTACATCCGCGACCGACTGGGATCACGTCTGGGGGAACTCGCCTCCGCCCACGGCGCGGTGTTCGGCTGGGAGGTCTACCACTGCGACGTCGCCGGTCACCGCGTACGCAAGCGGCTTCAGACCGCAGTGGATCTGTTCACCTACCTGATCCTGCCCATGATCTGCATGACCGTGTTCTGGTGCTCTCCCTCCGCTCAGCCCCTCCTGGTGCTCACCTCTGTCGTGCAGGCGCTCGCTCTGGCCGTACTGGGCTGGCAGTTCCTGCGCCGTGCGGAGCGGTAGCACCAGCCTGGCCGGACCGCTCCACACGCGTGCGGGGTTTCGTCGTCAGCGAGTGGCGGCGAGGGTGTCGAGGAGGCGGGTGAGGGAGGTTCCGAGGCCCCAGCGGGCCGAGAGCTCCTCCAGGGCCATCGGGTCCAGCGGCTCGCGGGGGAGGGCGGGGTCGAAGGCGGGGAGGGGGACGTCGGTGGCGACGCGGACGACGGTAGGGGCGACGTCGAGGTAGGGGGCGCCTTCGAGGATGTTCTTGCGGCGGGCCGGGGTGAGCTTGGAGAGCGGGTCGGCGGCGGCGGCGCGGATGCCGGCCAGGTCGCCGTACTCGCGGATGAGCTGGGTGGCCGTCTTCTCGCCGATGCCCTTCACGCCGGGCAGGCCGTCGCTCGGGTCGCCGCGCAGGGCGGCCATGTCGGCGTACTCCGCGCCGGTGACGCCGTACTTGCCGAGGAGGAAGGCCTCGTTGATGACCTCGGCGTTGCCGACGCCCTTGACCGGGTAGATGACCTGCACACCCCGGGCGTCGTCGACCAGTTGGAACAGGTCCCGGTCGCCGGTGACGATCTGCACCGGCCCGGCGGCCCGGGTGGCCAGGGTGCCGATCACGTCGTCCGCCTCGTAGCCGGGGACGCCGATCCGGGCCAGGCCGAGTGCGTCCAGCACCTGCTCGATCACCGGGACCTGCGGGGCCAGCGTGTCCGGGATCTCCTCCTCGCCCTCGACCGAGGGCTCGGCGGCCAGCCGGTGGGTCTTGTAGGTGGGGATCAGGTCCACCCGCCACTGCGGGCGCCAGTCGGCGTCCATGCAGGCGACCAGCTGGTCCGGGCGGTGGTCCTGGACCAGCCGGGTGATGAAGTCCAGCAGGCCGCGCACGGCGTTCACCGGCTGCCCGTCGGGGGACTTCATCGAATCCGGTACGCCGAAGTAGGCACGGAAGTAGAGGCTCGCCGAGTCGAGCAGCATCAGCCTGGGTGCGGTCATGACCCCGATCATGCCGCACCCCGCTGACGGACACTCAGCGGCAGGCCCGTTCAGTGCCGGTGCGGTCCGCTGCGGTGCACGGGGCCGTGCGAGTCGCCGCAGTGCTCGTCCGGGCCGCCCGCCTCCACCGCCGAACGCCCTATCGCCAGCAGGTCCTGCCCCAGCTCCTCGCCGACGTGGTCGACCTGGAGGGTGGCGTGGGTGATCCGGTACTCGTCCCTGAGCGTGCGCTGCAGGTCGCGGCGGACGGCGTGGCAGTCGCCGCCGGGCCGCACCAGGATGTGCGCGGAGAGCGCGGGCTGGCCGGAGGTGATCTCCCAGATGTGCAGGTCGTGGATCTCCTCCACCTGCGAGGAGTCGATCAGCCGGTCGGCCACCGTGTCCGGGTCGATCCCGGCGGGGGCGGCCTCCAGGAAGATCCGGCCGGAGTCCCGGACCAGCCCGACGCCCGCCTTGAGCATCAGCGCCACCACGATCAGCGAGGCGATCGAGTCCGCCCGGGCGAAGCCGGTGGTCACGATGATCAGACCGGCCACGGCGGTGGCGATGAACGCGTACAGGTCGGTCAGCACGTGCTGGAAGGCACCTTCGACGTTCAGCGAACTGCGGTTGGCCTTGGACATGCACCAGGCCGCCCCGATGTTCACCACGACCCCGACCAGCGCGGTCACCAGCACCAGCCCACCGGTCACCTCCGGCGGGTCGAACAGCCGGCTGACCGCCTCGTAGCCCAGCCAGGCGGCGAGCAGCAGCAGGGTGATCCCGTTCGCCTGCGCGGAGAGGATCTCGGCCCGCTTCAGGCCGTAGGTGTAACCGCCACGCGCCGGGCGCTGCGAGAGCCGCATCGCGATCAGCGCCAGCACGATCGAAGCCGCGTCGGTCAGCATGTGCGCGGCGTCCGAGATCAGGGCCAGCGACTGGGCGGCGAAGCCGACCACGACCTCGCCGGCCATGAAGACCACGATCAGGGTCAGCGCGCTGAGCAGCCACTTCCGGTCCGCGTCGGCGGAGATGCTGTGCGAATGGCCGCCGTGCCCGCTCTGCCCGCCGTGGTCGTGCCCGTGGCCGTCACCGTGGTCGTGCCCATGGTCGTGCTCGTGGTTCGACATCGAGATCCTCTCCCCGAACGCGCAGGAACCAGGGCGCAGCCGCCCCGACACCGGAAGTGAACCGCAGATCGGACGAAGATCCAAAGGCTGCACTGGTGACCGTTGTCGTTCCCGTCGGACACCCTCCGCTACGCCTCCCCGGCCGTTCATCAACCGGTCGGCCGCCTCCGCTAGGGTGCGGCGGCCGTCGGGCGAACAGGGGATCAGGCGTGTCGGAGCATCAGGAACGGGTACCGCTGCGCACCATCGCGCGGGAGTGGGGCCGGATCGGCTGCACCGGGTTCGGCGGCCCGCCCACCCACATCCTGCTGCTGCGCCGGCTCTGCGTGGAGCGGCGCGGGTGGCTGCGCCCGGACGAGTTCGAGGACGGCATCGCCGCCACCAACCTGCTGCCGGGCCCGGCCTCCACCCAACTGGCGGTCTTCACCGCCTGGCGGCTGCGGGGCGCCCCGGGGGCACTGGTGGGCGGCGTCTGCTTCATCGTCCCCGGCCTGGCCCTGATCCTGGCCCTCGCGGCCCTCTTCCTGGCCGGTGACCCGCCGGGATGGGTGCTCGGGGCGGCCGCCGGCGCGGGTGCGGCGGTGCCGGCGGTCGCCGTGCAGGCCGCCGCCGCGCTGGCGCCGGGCAGCCTGAAACGGGCCGGTACGGCCCGGTCGGCCCGGCTCCGCTGGGGCGGGTACGCGCTCGCCGGGGCGGCCGCCGCGATGCTGGCCGGCCCCTGGCTGGTGCTGGTCCTGCTCGCCTGCGGGCTGGCCGAGGTCACCGTCCGGGGGCAGCGGCCGGCCCTCCCGCTGCTGCTCGGGGCGCTGCCCGCGACCGGTGGGCTCGGCGCCCTGGCCTGGGTCGCGCTCAAGGTCGGCGCGCTCTCGTACGGCGGTGGCTTCGTGATCATCCCGCTGATGCGGTACGACGCGGTCGAGCGGTACGGCTGGATGACGGACGGTCAGTTCCTGAACGCCGTCGCCCTGGGGCAGGTCACTCCTGGACCGGTGGTCCAGACCGTTGCGGTGGTCGGCTACGCGGCGGCCGGTCTGACGGGTGGTCTGCTGGCGGCGGTGGTTGCCTTCGCGCCGTCCTTCGTCTTCGTCCTCTGCGGAGCCTCCCGCTTCGACCGGCTGCGGGCCGACCACCGGGTCCAGCACTTCATGACCGGGGCCGGCCCGGCCGTCACCGGAGCCATCGCCGGCTCCGCCGTACCGCTCGCGCTCGGGCTGCAACTGCTTTGGCAGTACGTGCTGCTGGGCCTCGCTCTGCTCTGGTTGCTGGCCGCCCGCCGCTCCGTGGTCGCCTGCCTGCTGCTGGCCGGGCTGGCCGGCGCACTGATCGCCTGAGCCCGGCCGTCCACGGCAGGAGCGCTACACGACGGCGGGTACCCGGGCCGCCTCGACCAGGGCCCGCATGACGCGCAGGTCGTCGCCCTGCTCGGGGTGCCACTGGACGCCGAGGACGAAGCCGGCGCCCTCGATGCCCTCGACCGTGCCGTCCGCGGCCAGGGCGTTGACGACCAGCCCCTCGCCGAGCCGGTCGACCGCCTGGTGGTGGGAGGTCGGGACGTCCACCTCCGGCTCGGGCAGCAACTCGGCGAGCCGGGTGCCGGGCAGCGGCCGGATCGGGTGCGAGCCGTAGCGGTTGACGGCGCGCAGGTGGCGCTCGCCGCCCTCCAGATGCTGGATCAGGGTGCCGCCGCAGACCACGTTGAGCAGCTGCATCCCCCGGCAGACACCGAGCAGCGGCAGCCCCGAGGCCAGCGCGGCCCGGAGCAGGGCGGCCTCCCAGAGGTCCCGCTCGGGTGCGGTGGCCAGGGTCTTCGGGTGCGGCCGGGCGCCGTACAGGGCCGGGTTGACGTCCGGGCCGCCGGAGATCACCAGCCCGTCCAGCCGGGCCAGCAGGCCGGGCGCGGTCTCGGGGGCGTCCGGCGGCAGCAGGACGGCGGTACCGCCGGCGGCCTGGACCAGCCGCGGGTAGCGCTCGGGCAGCAGTACGGCCCGCTGGGGGTCCCAGGGGCCCCAGGTCGCGTCGCCGAGGTAGGTGCTGACTCCGATCAGGGGTCTGTTGGTCATGGTCCGGATTCTGCCCGGTCGGGGCCGGCGGGGGCGGCCGATTCGCCGTCGGGTCGCCCGGTCGCCGGAGGCTCCGTCAGGTTTCCGGCCCGTCGCCGGGAGGTCGCGGGCAGGTCGCGGGAAGGCCGCCGCGACGTCCCCGGTCCGGCCGCGAAGGATGATCGACAGGTTTCTTACCGGAATCTCATCGGGAAACGGGCGGAATGGGGGTCGAACTGATACCGCGTTTATCTTCGGGCGCCTAGATTCGGTGCCGTGAGCGAGCAGATTCCCGCCGGGTGGTACCCGGACCCGCAGGACACCACGAGTGACCCCCGGCCGCAGCGCTGGTGGGACGGCCGGGGGTGGACGGCCAGTACCCGGCCGGCCCCGTCGGACAGCCCCGAGGGGCCGAAGGTGCTGGAGGGCGAGGTCCTGGAGAGCGGACCGGCCGTCCGCTACCCGGAGCTGCCCCCGGTCGAGCCCGCGACGGCCGGGGCCCCGGTCCGCCGGAAGCTCGCCAGGCCGGTGCTGGTCGCGGCCGGGGTGGCCGCGCTGGTCGGGCTGCTGGTCGGTTCCGGCGTCACGTACGTGGCGATGGACGGCCGGTCCGAGCACCGGGCTGCGGGCGACGCCCGCCCCGACTTCAAGGTCGGCCGCGGCGGCGGCAACGGCAACGGTGGTGGCAACGGCGGCGGCGACAGCGCCCCGCAGTCACCGGGCAGTCCGGACAGCCCGGACAGCGGCAAGGGCCGGAACTCCGGCCTCGCCGTGGACGCGGTCAACCGGATCAGCCTGTCGATCCCGACCGGCTGGACCGGCGGCACCACCCAGAACGGGTACGCCGCCCTGAGCATCGGCTCGTACACCTGCGCCTCCGGCACCGGCGAGTGCTCGCTGGGCGGGGCGTCGACCGGTCAGCTCAAGGGGACCGACGTCAAGCAGGCCGCCGAGCAGGACATCACCACGGCGGCCGAGGAGTCCTACGGCAAGATCAAGTCGCACGAGCAGCTCAAGTCCGAGCCGATCGCGATCGACGGCCGGGACGGCTGGCTGGTCCGCTGGAAGGTGGACGCCCCCGAGGGCAACGACGGCTACGTCCAGACCGTGGTCTTCCCGACCGCCGACGGCAAGGCCCTGGCCTCGGTGCACCTCGGCTTCGACATCACCGACAAGGCGCCGCAGCTGACCCAGATGGATCGAATCGTGGAGAGCATCAAGGCCTTCACCGGTCAGCTCGGCGGCGGTGGCACCCGCGCCTGACGGACCGGCAGAAGCGTGGGGGCCCCCCCCCCCCCCCCGGGGGGGGGGGGGGGGGGGGGTGGTGGGGGTGGGGGGGGGGGGGGGGTGGGAGTGAGGGGGAGTGTTGCGGCGGG
>NZ_JBEOXV010000014.1:0-164986 GCF_040296785.1 Kitasatospora sp. NPDC002040
CACCAACGTCCCCGCCTCCGAGCAGGGCATCGACGCCGGCAAGAAGATCGTCGGACGCAAGCGCAGCATCGTCATCGACACCGTCGGCCTGCTCCCGACCGGTGAAGATCTCGGGAGTATTCATCTCCGGGCGGCGCTCAGCCTGCCCAGTCCTCGGCATTCGAGTACGACTCGAAGGAGTAGCACGTATCGCGGCCCCACTCCTCGCCGGTGATGCGTTCGTATGCACGGTCCGGCGCGTAGAGCAGGCTCTCGGCCCAGACGCCGTCGATGACGAACGGGGCGAAGGCGGAAGCGTCCTGCAGGACCCTGCCGAATACCGCTCGGCCTGCGGCGACGATCGCGGCGCGCGTGTAGAGGAAGGCGTCTCCTGACAAGCCTTGTCCATTCTCTTTCCGGTCCAGTTGGTAGAGCGCCCAGGACAGTTGCTCCGCGAAGCCCGTGACCAGCTCCAACGAGGACCGGGCGAGGCGATCGGTGATGTTGGCGGCGAGCAGTTCAGCCTCAGGGTCAGGTCCCGCGGGCCTGCAGTCTTCGATGATCTGCCAGAAGGTGTCTTCGTTCATGCCGCGAGCATGACGCAGACGACAGACACTCCGACCACCGAACTACCTGGTGCCGCCGTGGAACTGATGAAGATCACCGACAGAGTCAAGCTCAGACGTGGCAGTGCACGTTGACCAGGAGTGTGCCGCCGGGCAGCGCCGCCAGGTAGCTGTTGACGTGGCCGAAGCCCGGTGCCAGATCCGGCTCGTGCGGGCAGGCGTCGCTGTGACAGGCGCCGTGCACACCCGGGTCGCCGTCTTCGTACCACCAGCCCTCCAGGGTGAGGACATTGCGTCGGCGCAGAGCGTAGGGCGTGCAGCGGGCGATGAACTCCTCGCGGGAAGAGCCGCCCACCTTCGCGACCGGGTCCGCCAGGAAGAGGAACGCCGACGAGAAGCGCTCCGTTGGCAGAACCTTCAGATAGTCGGTGAACGCCCGCACGAGGGGCTGGGCGACGTAGTCGGCATGAGCCTGCTGGGACGAGTAGGTCATCGCCTCGGCGAAATGGCGGGCGAGGTAGAAGTCCAGGGAGCGGGGTGGCGGCAGTTCTGCCGCGAGTTGGTGCCACCGCTGCCACACCGCGTCGGCCAGCTCGCACGCCGCCTCAGGAGAGGCGGAGAAGTCGAGGAGTTCGCGAGGCCCGCCCGCGCACCAGCCGAAGTCGTTGGGAACCGGCACGTGCCCGGGCCACCACCGGTTCGGGAACTCGTGGAGCAGCCTGGCATCCCCTTCATGACCGGGAAGGACGTTGAACCCGCCACCATGCGCCGTGCCACCAGTGATGCGCCAGGAGTCCCAGATATCCAGGTCCTCGCCGCGCGTGTAGTCGATCTCGAAGGGTGCCATCGCCTTCGCGACCGCCTCCTCCACCCGGCCGTCCTCTCGCGAAGGCAGACACACCGTGATGCTCATTCCGGCCATGACGACATCAGATCACTCGTCCTGCACCGTCGACCAGCGGATTTGTCTGGCCGAGTAGTCCCTCACACTGCTCTCCCGGTCGCTCGCCCTCGCTTCGCGCGGGGCTCATCCAGCCAGCGGCGCCGCCGACGGCATCAACTCGCAACTGTGACGAAGGGTCACCCGAGCTTCCGCCGGGCGGTGCGCCCATCAGACCTCGCAGCCGATCGCGGTGGTGTCCCCGGTTCTGGAGCAGCGGCGCGCCCAGGACGGCGCCGTCGTCCACGGCGCTGGCGGCTGGACGCTGCTCACCAGGCGCCCGCAGGGGCGAGCCGGTTCAGGGGCGTGGTGTCCAGCCCGGCGGGGTGAGTGCGGTGTCGGTGAGGATCCGCGTGACGGTGTCGTCCAGGGTGCTGTCCTCGCTGATGACGTGCTCGACGCCGCCGGGCAGGAGGTCCAGCGGCCGGTACCAGCCGGCCATCTGCTCGGCGCTCACCTCGGCGGACAGCGGCCGGGTCGCGTGCCGACGCACCGTCTCCTCGAAGCCGACGTCCAGGTAGTAGAGGTAGCTGCGCCCGCGGTGGGAGGCAACCAGGTCGGCGAGCATGGCGCCGTACCGGTCGGCGTCGAGAATGCCCTCGACGATGGTGTGGAAGCCGGCATCGAGGGCGTGCTGGGCGACCAGGCCGATCAGGGGGATGTTCGCGCCGCCGGGCACGTCCCGCTCACGGAGCACATCCCGGCGTAGATGGTCCTGTCCGACGATGGCCAGGCCGCGGCCGTAGGCGGAGCGGATCCGGGCGGCGGTGCTCGACTTCCCGGCGCCGCTCGGTCCGCGTACGACGATCAGCACGGTGTCGGTGCTGCCCGTCCCGGTCCCAGCGGTGGTGTGCTTCACGCTGTCGTCCACACCGCCGTCCGTACCCGCGGTTGTGGCGGGTGACTCCGCCGGGCTGGGTGTTCACCGGGTGGAGCGGCCCCCAGCCGCCGCAGGCCGCACGGGCGCCCGAGCGGACGGCGCGAGTTCCCCCGGCCCCCTTCGCCGGGGCGCGCCCGGGCTCTACCATCGGCTCATGACCGTAGAGCTGACGACGAGTCTGGACGACCAATTGGTCCGCGGCTTGCGTGAGCGGGCGGCGAGCGCGGGCATCGACGTCAACACGCTGATCGGCCGGGTCCTCACCGCGGACCACCTGGCCGCCAGCGGCACCCGCGAGGAGCGCATCGCGCGCGCCACCGCGCTGGCCGCCGCGGCCGTCCATGACTGGAACCGCGCCGGCCGCCCCGAGGCCGACGGCGTCGACTTCGACGACCTGTTCCCCCGGTGACCGCATTCCCCTTCCGGGCCCGGCTGTCCGCCGAGGCAGCCGCCCTGGTGCGCACCGTCCTGACGGACGATCAGGTCAAGCAGCTCCAGGACGGCCTGGAGCGCGCGATGGCCGATCCGTGGTCCTGGCCGGCCGGCGACGGTGACGACCTCGACGACAGCATCCGGCAGATCGTCCTGCCCGACCTGATCGCCCACTACGTGATCCTCCCCGACCCGCCCGCTCCGCACCTGTGGGTCATCACCCTCACCGTGCTGTAGCCGGCGGACAGCGCTCGCTGCCAGGCTCTCGATCTACCTTGTCGGGCACGTACGGCAGGATGGCGCCATGACTCAGCAGATCTTGCCCCCGTCGGAGTCATGGCGCCGGATCGATGCCTGGCTGGCAATGCACTCGGCTTCCGACCTCGCAGTGCTCAACCCACCGGCAACGCCGGAGGAGGTCCGGGACGCAGAACGGATCCTCGGCATCCCACTGCCCGGTGACCTCGCCGAGTCCCTGCAATGCCACAACGGGCTGAGCACCTGGGCGACCCTCCTGCCCGAGCAATCCTCCCTGTCGGTGAGCGGAATCGTGGACCGCTGGCAGACCTGCATGGACGTCGCGGCCGAGAACGACGGCCTGACCACCCGTCCCTGGGACGACGAGCCCTGGTGGCACCTGCTCTGGGTGCCCTGGGCCGAGAGCGCCGACGGCGTGGCACAGGTGATCGACCAGCGTTCCGGCCCGGACGCGGGGCGTCTCGGCTGGGCCGGCCACAGCGGCGGCGGCGACTTTACCGACTCATGGCCCGGCCTGGCGCATCTCCTCCACGCCGTCGCACGAGCGCTTCACGACGGCGGAGGCGTCCGCGGACTGCACCCCTACCTCACCGAGCAGGGCGATCTGTGGTGGGACGAGAAGGACTCCCGCGAGCTGAACGGTCAGCCGCTGAGGCCAGCCCCGATCGGACTGCCCTGACGGCCAGCCGCGGACTCGAACTCAGCCAACCGCTCTTACTTCTCAGGCGCTGGTCCAACTCGCTCGGCTCGGGTTGTGCCTGCCCCGCGCCGTTGACGATGTCTCAGGTGGCGAGCAGGCGGCCGTCTGCCAGGGCTACCACTACATCGGCGCGGTGGGCCACTGCCTGTGTGAAAGCGGAGGGTGAGGTGTGGTTCAGAAGAAGGACGAAGTGCTGGGCGATCCGGGGCTGCCACTCATCGAGGTTGCCGTCCCCGTCGAGGCGCAGGTTGGACTGCTCGGCTGCCTGGGTCAGCACCGAGACCAAGAGTCCCAGGAATTCGGAATGCTGAAGGCCATCGGCGTGCTCGATCACAATCGCGAGGTCCTGGGTACCGTGGCCCGGGCCGTGCCAGTCCTGCAGGCAGTCCACCAGCGCGTCCCAGTTGTGGCCGAAGTAGGTGGGGAACGCCAGCTCTCTGGCGAAGGCCCGAAAGAGCGACGGTGCGTCGCGAAGTTCTCGGCCGTCCAGCCGGAGGACCAGGCCGTCGCGGGCGACGAGCGTGGCGACCTCCGACCTCAGCCAGGGGTCATCGGCAGAGGTGAACACGACCCACGGGGAGCGGCGTTCGGTGAGGGTGGGTTTCGGCACGGCCAGATCCTTACACAGCCTGGTTCGGAGAAGGCACGTCAGCTTGTGACACCCTGCTCGCCGCGCCGATCACCGTCCACGCGGCCGACACCGCCGGGCACAGCGGCACCACCACTAGCCGGCGTTCAGCAGGTCACGATTGACGAGGACCTGGTTCACGAACTGCCGGACCTGGGCCACCCGCAGAGGATCACCGTCGAAGGTGGCGAACACCAGCGTGAAGGAGCGTTCCCCGAGCAGGCCCCGCCGGTCCAGGTCGGCCAGAACTGCCCGTGCCTGCGCGGTCGCGCGGACGCCGAAGCCGCGCCGGTTGTGGTCGAGGGCGGCGATCTGCTCGGCTGCCTGCCGGATGGTGAGGGGCTGCTGACGTGGATTCATGGGAACTCCGGATCGGGTGAGACGCCAACCCTGCAACGGCGTGCCCCGCCGGGCAAACCCTTTTTTGCAGGTCAGCGTCCCAGTGTGGCCACTCTTCGGTCGGGCACGGGCCGCGGCGCTCGCCGACCTGGACCTCAACCCGGCCACCGCTGCGGCCGCCCTCACCCAGGCCGCTGAACTCCGCGTCGAACTGGACGCCCAGGAGGCCACCTTGACCGGCAAGGCCCGCCGACTCGCATGACTTCCCGGCTTCGCACCCGGCGGCCTGTAAACGGCGGACACCGCGGCCGGTGCGGCGTGTGCGCACACTGGGAGGCGGGGGAGCAGCGGAGGATCAGCCCGGCGGCGGTCGGGCCGGATGCCGGAGATCACTGGCACGGACCAGGTGTTCACCATCGATCAGGACGTGCCTGCCCCGCGCATCGCACGCCCTGCCCGTCCGAAGTGATCCCACGGCCCTATCTGCCCGACTGAGCAGGGCGGCTGCCCGCCCGGTGGCCTCTTCCCGGGGCAGCGTCGGACGGTGTGCTCCGTCGGTTCCCCTCGGCCGACGGCTTCGAGGGGTCAGGAGGGGCAACGCTGCGACGATCCAACGCCCCCGAGTGAACGGCAGCGGGCCTGGGCCAGGTTCGGTCTTGGGCGAGGTGCTGCTCAAACTCTCCGGGCGGCAGCAGCTTCCCCCGTCAGCGACAAGGAATTTGGCAGTTCAAAGGCGGTGACATGCGGGTGAGAGCGATCTACAGTGCGCTGTACATGATCAGCGAGAGCGGGGAGGCCGGTCCATGAAGGGCACACGACGCCGGGACAGCATGTGGGGTGCAGCACCGGACTCCGGCTGGGACGCGGTGCTGCGCGACAGCATCTGGGGACTGGCCGACACCAACTGGGGCGGGTAGGCTCCCGCCACCACACCGCCGGCGAGCCCCACACCGCCTCGCGGTTCCGGCGCCTGGCCGAGCAGTAGCCAGACGCCGCAACGGCCGGCCACGGACACTGCCCGTGGCCGGCCGTTCGCGTTCTCAGAGGCCTTCCCACTCACGCTCGACGGACCGCCGGTGCCGGATCAGCGCCACTGTGGAACTTGACGGTCAGGCCGTACTCGATCGCCGACACCGTCTTGCGCTCCGAGTACGGCTCCACCGACGCGATCTCCTTGGACCCCGCCGCCACGATCCCCGCGGCCAGCGCCTGCTCCACCGCCGCGGTGCGCACCGGCTGGGCGGTGAGGTCCGGCATCTCGCGGGGTTCCGGAGCCGCACCGGTGACCGGCTGCCCCTCCTCGTTGCCGTAGACATCGCCGGTGGTGGAGACGGCCGTGATCTGCCACCACAGCTGCGCACCGGAGGCCAGCTGCAGGGCCGCGCCCAGTGGGTGGGCGGTGTGGCCGACGTCCGCGAGGGCGGCTGCTCGCTGTACGCCGGGCAGGCCGGCGGCGACGTCCACGAGCAGGGTCTGGAACCGGGTGGGGCGCACGTGTCTCCTCTGTACCGCCGTGCGGCGGCGCGCCGTCCGGTACGGCTCGACCTACCGTTGCGTTCGCACGCGCCAGCGACCAGCACGCCTGGGAACGAAGAAGGGTTGGTGTCGGCAGCTGGCAGCGCTGGGCGGCTGATGGATCATCAGCTGTTGGTGAGTAGTAGGAACGGCTCCGACGCCTGGGAGTGTTGGTGACGCCGGCCGGGGTGTCCGTATTCTTCGCGGGGTGAGTCTGATCGAGATGGTTCCAGGGCAGGTTGAGCTCGTCGTTCAGGGGGCAGGGGCGTCGTCGGCTTCCGTCCGGTTGTCCGACTGGTCCCGGGCGGAGTACGAGGTCACCTTCGCTGTGGAGGCCATCGATGACGGTGTGCGGGCGCGGCTCGACACCGTGACCGTGACTGTCTGGGACAGCATGGGCGAGTTCTTCGATGGTCTCGCGCGCGACTTCCGTGGTTGGGAGGGTGAGCGGGTCTGGGTCAACAACCACCTGGTCGTGACGGCCACGTTCGGCTCGGGTGGTCATGTGTATCTGGGCTGGACTCTGCGGTCCGGGTTCTTCCCCGGCGACTGGAGTTGCACCGTGACGACCGTGATCGAGGCCGGTGAAGGGATGACAGTGGTCGCCGCGGACCTGCGGGAATTCCTGCGCGAGGAGTAGGCCGCCGGCAGTCGGCCCGTCCCGGGCACGCACTGCTGGGCCCGTGACCGGCCGGATCGCCGGGGCGGTTGCACCGGTGTGACGGTGTCTGCGAACGGGCGAGGTGGCCAGGCGGGGGGTGCCTCTATGGGGTTCGTCAAGGTAATCGGGCTGCGTTTGGGCGGGCTGGCGGGCAGCATGGCGGGATGTCGGATCTGCTGTGGGATGACGTCAGGAACTTCTTCGACCCTGACCTGATGGGTGCTCTGCCGGATGTGTCCGTGGCCGACGCCTCGGTCGAGGACTGGCAGATGGTGTTCGACCTGGTGCGGTCGAGCGGATGGACGTGGGAGTACTCCGAGGGCGGCGTTGCCGGGCCGCTACCCTCGGCGGCGGAGGTGCTGGCGCGGCCGGCCGATGCGGAGACGGTCGATCTGCGGGTCTGGCCGGTCCCGGAGGTGTTGGCGATCTTCCGCCCGATGTCTGCTGACGAGATTGACTTCGACGTCGACCTTCGTGAGCTGCAGGGCCAGGAAGGGGTGGACGTCCTGTGTGGTTTCCTGGGTGCGATCGGGGGCCGGTTGGGCAAGCCCGTGCGGATGACCGCGGAGGGCGACTGGGGGAACCCGGTGCTCGGGTTCGATCCGGCGGCGGACTGCGTGGTGCTGCTGGCAGATCCCCTCGGAGTTCAGCTGCTGCCCGGTGCAGGCCGGGACTCGTAGAAGGTGCCGTCGCGGAGCATGGCGAACAGGACGTCGACCCGGCGTCTGGCCAGGCAGAGGAGTGCTTGGGTGTGACGCTTCCCCTGGCTGATCTTCTTGTCGTAGTAGGCCCGCGAGGCCGGATCGCTGAGCGAGGCGAACGCGGCCAGGAAGAACGCCCGTTTCAGCTGCTTGTTGCCTCGTCGAGAAGGTGGCTCGCCGCGTATGGAGGAGCCGGAACTGCGGGTCGCGGGGGTGAGGCCGGCGTAGGAGGCGAGGTGGGCGGCGGTCGGGAACGCGCTCGCGTCGCCGACGTCGATCAGGACCCGGGCGCCGGTCCTGGTGCCGATGCCGGGCATGGAGGTGAGGACCTTCGAGAGCGGGTGCTCGTCCAGCAGCTCCTGGATCCGCTTCTCCAGGAGCTTGCGCTGGTCCAGGACGGCCCGCAGTGAGCCGGCCAGGCTCGGCACGATCAGCGCGGCCGCCTCGGTGCCCGGGACGACGGTCTGCTCGTCGAGCGCGGTGAGGATCTCCTCGACCAGGCGCTCGAACATGCGCGGTGCCAAGGGCCGGGCGACGCCGAGCAGGCGGCGGCGTCCGGCTTTGCGCAGCGCAGCGGGTGAGCCGAACCGCTCCAGCAGGGCCAGCACCGCCGGGTGGTCCAGTCGCGGCCCCAGGACACGTTCCAGGTGCTCGCAACCGTCCAAGGGAGACGTCGCGCTTCGGTGGGGCTGTTGGGTGGACGATAGATCCGGTGCTGACCCGACAGCAGCGGGCAGCGCGGCGGCCCAGCTGTCCTGTCGGGTGGGCGCCGGGCTTCACCGATCCGTGTTCTCCTGCCCGTTCATCCCAGCGAAGATCGCATCAATCGCTCACAGGCCAGGAGCGGCCAGACGACCGCGCACCCGCCGGTCCCCGCGAGCAGCCAGCGCGGGGCTGGGTCAGGCCGCTGCGCGGGCGGCCTTGATGCGGGCGGTGTCAAAAACGGCGGCCTGGTTCTCGTAGTAGGTCCACGGACCGGCGATTTCCCGGCCCATCCTGCGGAACAGGTCCAGGGCCTGCGCGGGGCGGGCCGTTTCGATCAGGCCGTGGGCGATCCAGCCACTCGCCGCAACGACGCCAGGATGGGCAGGGTCGGCGGCCGCCAGGTCGGCGAGGGCCGCGTCCAGGGCGGCCGTGAACTCGGCGGAACGGTACAGCGAGGCCCCGGAGTTGTCGCGCAGGACCTGCTCCCAGTACGCCCGCAGCTTCAGCACCGTCAGCAGGCTGCCCGCCGGCGCGCCGGCGATCGCATCGTCCGCGAACGCGTGCATCAACTCGTCGCTGCCGCGCCACTTCTGGCACCAGTACTGCAGCGCGCCACTGTGCGCGCCGAAGTGGTGGGGCTCGCGAGCCACGATCTCCGCCCACAGTGCGCGGTAGCGCTCGTGCGACCAGCCCTGGCCCAAAGCGACCGACAGCTGCATCACCCAGGCGTTCGGGTCCCCGGCCGGGGCGAGTCGGATCGCCTCCTGCGACACCTCGGCTGCCTGCTGCAGCACCTGGTGAAAGCCCATCGCCTGCTCGCGGGTCACCTCTGAGGCGTACCTCCCGGTGCGGATCTCCCACGCGCGCCTGACCAGGGCGTCGGTGTGCACCTGGGCGGCCTCGGGGCTGTCCGGCTGCTCCTTGCGCCACTGCCTGAGCCAGATGTCGTCGGTGGCCGCGAGGTGGCTGAAGGGGTTCATCCGGGCGTAGCGGGTGCTCCAGTCACCGTTGCCGTCCGAGAGGTAGGCGGCAGCAGGGCGCCAGTTTCCCGACTTGGCCGCATCCAGGGCGGCCCGTGCCGCCGGGTCGGCGGGTTCGCTGCCTGCTTCGACCAGTTCGGTGCGCGGCACCAGCCCTGCAGCGGGTGCGCTGTGGACCGCGGTGGCCTGGCGGCGTTTGTTCAGCCAGAGGGCCAGCCTGATGAGGAGGACGAGGAGAGGGATGATGACGAGCGGGTGAGTCATGGCCTGTTTCTCTACAGAACTTCGTCGCACAGGTGTGCATTCGGCGAAGATCGTATCGTTCGGCCGTGGAGCCGTGAACTGGATATCTGGACAGGTCCGGGCTGCCTCCCTGGCGAAGTCCTCCAGGCTTCGGCTGCGGTACTGACTTCGGCTTGTCAGGGTGAGATTGGAGTGTCGAGGGTCAGGCCGGTTCCGGCACGCCATGCTGGGCCCGTGACTGGCCGGACCGCCGGGGCGGTTGCACCGGTGTGACGGTGTCTGCGAACGGGCGAGGTGGCCAGGCCGCGGGGCGGGCGCTCGGGCCGGTGGCGGCCCGGGTGCTGGCAGAGGCGTGAGCGCTCCCAGCCAGCCGGTGTTGGGCGGCTAGGACGTCGGGGTGGCGGGCGTTGGTTGCGCCAGCGCGGGTAGGCGTGCGGCGCCAGGTCTGGACGGTGTGGTTGCGGTTCGAGTTCGCGATCGTGAACTGTCGCAGCGGCCCGGAGCGGAGGCCGTGGCCCGATCTGCTCTGGGTGGGTGATGAGGCGGCGGGTCTCCACGTACCACCGGTTGCTTCGTGTGCGTCTGCGGGAGGATGCCGGGCGTACGGGCTGTCGCGACCGGCGGGAGAGTGTGTGGCCATGACGTTCATCCTCGGAACCTGGAACCTGGAGAACCTCTTCAAGGCCGGCGGACCGTCAGGCCCCAAAACGGAGGAGGCCTACCAGGCGAAGCTGGCGGGTCTGGCGGCGACGATCATCCGCATCGGCCCCGACCTGCTGGGCGTGCAGGAGGTCGGTGACCCCGAGGCGCTGGACGACCTGGTCGCCCTGCTGGACGGCGAGTGGCACACCGCCCTGTCCGAGCACCCCGACGGCCGCGGCATCCGCGTCGGGTTCCTCAGCCGCCTGCCCTTCACCGGCGTGTCGGACACCACCGAGTTCCCCGAGGAACTGCTCCCGGTGCAGACCGGCGACCAGGGCGAGGAGGCCGCCGCGATGGGCCGCGGCGTCCTGACCGTGCAGGTCGAACCCGCCGACGACCAGACCCTGACCGTGGCGACGTGCCACCTGAAGTCCAAGCTGCTGTCGTTCCCCGGCGGCCGGTTCAACCCCCGCGACGAGGGCGAGCGTGCCCGCTTCGGCGCCTACGCGCTCTACCGCCGCGCCGCCGAGGCCACCACGGTCCGCGCCCTCGCCGACGAACTCCTGCAGGGCGACGGCCGCACCCACGACGTCGCGGTCCTCGGCGACCTGAACGACGAGCCGCAGGCCGCCACCACCCAGATCCTCTACGGGCCGCCCGGATCCCAGATCGGCACCGGAGGGTTCGACCGCCCCGACCGCGGCGACGCCATGCGCCTGTGGAACCTCGCACCCCTCATCCCCGAAGAGCAGCGCCGCTCGCGCGTTTTCGAGGGCCAGCCCGAACTGATCGACCACATCCTCACCAGCCACGCCCTCCTGCAGCGCGTCGAGGAGGTCTCCACCGGCACCGGAGAGCAACTCGACTCCATCACCGAGGACCCGACCGGCCGACGCGACGCACCCGCCTCCGACCACGCACCCGTCATCACCAAACTGAACTACTGACCACATGGTCGGGGACTTTCAGCGTCAGGGGCGTTCACGAGTGCACCTCACCAGCACGGCCCTCGCGTCGAGTCCTGTACCTCTTGGAGGTCCAGAATCATGCGGGGGCGGCGTCGCTGTCCTGGAAATCTCCATGTGGGTGACCTGCGCTCGCTGTCGGGCCACTACTGCGGCAGGCAAAGGTCCCCGGTCGGCGGCTTTCTCCGCTCGCCCTCAGGGGTGAAGGTCAACGACCCGCGGAACAAGCCGCCGCCGAAACGCACTGCGAGGAGCAACGGTTGCGCATGCTCGGGCGGCCACGGTTCGGCCTCCGGTTCACTGCCGTTCCACAGGTGGAAGACCACCATCGGCTGCTCCGGATCCTCCGAGAGGTAACCGAGCGCCTTCCCGTACAGAGGATTGTTCCCTCCGAACAGCACAGAGGGAGGACCGAACTCCGCCGTCACGTCAGCCCAGGTGCGGTCAACCGCGGCCCACACCCGGGCTCGGCCTGTGAGGGCCTCGTACTCCTCACTTGTGAGAACCCGATCGGGCTTGAGCCAGCCGCGCCGGTGCGCGAACTCCGCGTATACCGAGGCGACTTCGCAGCAGTCAGCCTGCGCGGGGAAGACATCCTGGAAGGCCCCGCTGGGGCCGATGGGGGTCCAGAGTCCCTGTCCTTCCCAACTCTGCTTCAGCTGGTTCCACGCCTCGGGCTGGCGCTCGACGAACAGCAGGTGGTCAAGCAGGAGCCGGAAAGCCACCTCGCCCCCGTGCATCCCGGGCCGGCGCAGGGCGAGGTTGAGCTGATCAACGAGGTGATCGTGGATCACTTCAGCAGCGGCAAGCGGAGTAGGACGCGTCACGTACACAGTCTTCCGCATGATGATCACAACGGATCACCTGTTCCACTGGCGAGGACGAGTGGATAAATTACAAGCTGAACGGGCAGCTGGTGACTCCGTCGGCGAGCAGCCGATCGGTGAGCCGTGTTGGCCAGGTGGAATCAGCCAGGCGGATGCGGCCTGGGTGCTCCGGTGGTGCACGAGTCAGGGGGCCTGGCACCGGCGAGCGCTGGTCCTGTCCAGCGCCGACTTTGGCTCAGCAGCTGGTCGTTGAAGTCAGGACGCCGGGTCGAGGGCATCGGCACGCTGCCGTAGTTCGGCGGCGATCCGGTCCCAGTCGGGTCCGTGGAATTCAAGACTGCTCGCGGCCTCGCGCATCAGGTCCGGATCGTCGGGGCGTTGCAGCAGGAGCAGCCGGTAGGAGAGGTTGCGGACCCACACCGGGAGCAGGCCGTCGACGTACTGCGGGCAGAGCTCTCGAAGCATGGCCAGGATCGTGTCGGCGTCGGCGAAGGTCAGCTTCTCGGTGAAGTAGAACTCCTCGTGGCGGCCATCGCACTCCGGCGTGGGTCGGTACTCATCGCCGTAGAGGCACCGGGCGTGTTCCGTCAGCGTGCTGTGCATCCCGCGGAGCCTACGCGGCTGTCACCAGGTGCAGTACTCGGACCCACGCCCGCGGGCAGGGGAGGAGCCGCGCCGGTGTTGAGGCCACCCGTGGCAGGTCGGGTCCGGGACCTCCTCTGGCCGGCCCTCCTGCCTGCGTCATTCCTTTTCGTCGGCAGTGAAGGTGGCGCGGCCTGGGGCGAGGGTGGCCTCAAGCCGCTGTTTGAGTTCCGGCGGGCAGGCGGGGTGGGCTGCGACCTTGCGGCGGACCGCGCGTGACGGGTCTTCGGCGAGCGTCGTGAGCACGTCGAGCGGGAGGTTCGGGTTGCCGGCGAGCCAGCTCCGGTTATCCGTGTCGGCGGACGTTGCCGCTGCCCGCATCAGCTTCCGGCTGCTCGTCTGGTGCAGGGCCCACCAGCGGACGTGGTCCCGGCGGCTGAGCGCTGCTCTGTTGACCAGCTTGGGCGGCGCCGAGGGGTTGAGGACGGCGTTGACCGCCACCGTCTGGTCCCGGTCGCGGGCGAGCTCTTCAAGGAGGTCGGTTGGGGAGCTGGGGTTCGAGGCCACGGCGACGCGGACGTGCCACTCGTCGCGGGCCGCCGACCGCAGTGCTGCGACGTCGCTGGTCCGGCGGACGGCGGTGCGCCGTACGTCCCAGTTCGGATCGTCGAGCATGTGGTCCACCAGGTCGGAAGGGACGTTGGGGTGGGCGAGCACCGCGACGCGGACGTCCGAGGCCGGGCTGGCCGCCAATGAACGCAGGAGGTGTTCGGGCAGCTCCTCCCGGAGATGCGGACCGGTTCGTCGGCCGCAGTCAACGATCCACTCGTCCCCGTGATACCAGGCGGGCGCATGAAGCATCCGTTCGCAGCCCGGCGAGAAGATGGTGCTGCAGCGCAGCGGCTCGTCCACGATGTCCTCCTGGCGGCGGGAAGCCCTACCAATTTAGCGTCAGATAGACGATAACACTTTTCGTCTCCTCGACGACAAGGGCGTCCAGGGCCCCGGCCCGGGCGGGCCCGTGAAACCGTGAGCACCTTCAGCTGTACCTCCCCGAGACATACCGGCGTACGCCGACAACTGGGCTCCTTCCCCGTCCTGAATGGGCTTGTCGAAGCGGCAGCGCAGGTGCGGCGGGTGGTGCTCACCCTCCTTGTCACTGGTCAGCGACACAATGCGCGCATGAGCTCTGATCAACATGCTGTCCGGCGGTCCCTCGATCCGACCTGGGTCGAGTCCATGGGCGGTCCGCTGATCGTCGTTCCGGTCTCCGCGCTGCAGTACTGGGGCGGGTGCACCGAGGAAGGCATGATCATCGGTGACAGTGATCAGCCGGACGACTACGACAAGGCCTGCCAGGTCGAGGGCCTGGCCGAAGCGATCACCCTGCACGGGCACGACGCCGTCACCGCGCTGGTGCTGGGCGACGAGCCCGCCACCACCTGCTACCTGCCTGAGCTGAGAGCCTTCGTACGCTGGCTCGCTGCCGACTCCGACGCCGAGCTGCTCGCCGCCGCCGAGGCCGCACTGAACGATCCGTCGACGCCCTGGGAGGAGTGCGGGGTGTGGCAGACCGACGGCTCGGCAGTTCTCATGGACTCGGCCGAGGCCGGTCAGCATCTCGGCGTGCCCTACCCGGACGGCCGAGGTCAGCCAGCTCAGGCCCCGGTCCCCGTGCCCGCAGGACGCTGGAAAGTCCGCGCATTCCACAAGTCAGCCGGCGAGTCCGCCTGGGTTGGTCTGGTTCAGCTCCTCCCGGAGGCTGAAGGCCACCCGGCAACGGCCCCTTGATCCTGACGCTGCGCCCGCACCGGAACTCCCTGAACATGCGGACGCTGCATCCCGCTGCGCGCTCAGCAGTTGGAGGTATCCAACTCCAGTGGACCCGGAATCGACCCGGGCGTCTGAGCGACGCGCTTTGGGTAAGCCGTCACGGGCCGGGGATCACCCGGACGGTGCCGATGCCGCCGGTCGGCCGGTGCACCCGGGCGATGACCGACATGGTGGCGCCGGTGGCGATGATCAGCGCTCCGTGCTCGTCGGCGGCGAGGCGGGTGATCCGCACCCGCTCGGGATCGTGGGCCTCAGCGGGCCGCTCGGTGAGCGGGTCGAGGGAGAGACGGGCCGAGATCGCACCCAGGGCCTGCCGGTAGCCGAACGGCAGCCCGCGGACCTCCTGGGCGAGCTTCTCGTCGGCAACCGAGTCCCGTTCCGCGCCCGTGCCGAGCTGGACGAACCAGCGCACCCCCGGTGCGGGCTCGTCCCACCAGGCGCCCCCGTCACTCGGCACCGGCCAGGACGTCGTCCAGGCTCAGGCCCGTGGCCTGCGGCACGCACCGCTCGGCATCCGCGGACGTGCCCGGATCGGCGAGGGTGTCGGCGATCCGCCCGAAGTACTCCAAGACCCGCGGCGCACCGAAGACGTCCGCGCTGTGGAACTCGTCCGTGAACTGCTCCACCAGCGCCGGGGGCAGCGCCGCCGCGATGGTGTTGTAGCTACGCCGGACGGTCCCCGGCCCGAACTCCGCAGGCTGCGCAGACACGACGTCCCCTCTCGGTGGTCCCCGTAGACGCTACCGGTAGCAGACCGACCATCGTCCGCGAAAGCAACGAATCCCCGGCTCCCCGGGACCGCACCGCATCCTCGGACAAACCCACCACCGCCTTCAGCACCACGAACGCTTCGACAAGAACACCGCCATCCCCAGGCCCTCACCGCAGCGGCCGCCTGACCAGCCACCTCGCTGTGAGCGGGGCGCCGCAGCGACCTCCTGGCTACTGGTGGCTCAGTAGAAGAAGAGCAGCAGGTCCTCCAGCGAGCCCGGGCCGGTAAAGAACCGCTCGGCGGCGGCCAAGTCCCTTGCGAACCGGGGCTCACGCTCGGCGAGTGCCTGGTCAAGATCGCCTGGTCGTTGCTGTGGCTGGCGACGGGTCTTGGCGTTGAGGTCGTCGATGGTTGTCAGCATCAGCTGCTGCCACCGTTCGCCCTGCTCCGCGAGCGCATAGATGCCCGACAGCAGATCAGGCATGCCGATGGGCCGGGTGAGGAACGAGGGGTCGGAGCCCACAACAGGATGGAGGTCCCAGCCCCCGGCACGTGCGGCGAGCCGCAGCACGCCGGCCCAGTTCCTGATGCGGCCGAGACGCACGTGCACCGACTCCCCGTCGTGCGGCGGCAGGCGGCCACCGTGCAAGGGATTGGTGGCCACCACCACGTCGGCCAGGACCCGGCGCTCCGTCTCGGTCAGGGCCCACAGCCCCTCCTGCTGAGCTCCCAGCGCGGCACTGGTCCACTCCTCGGCCGCCGCCAGAAGGGACGCGAAGTCCGCAGGGTCATTGACGGGTGAATGCGAGGACTCAGTAATCACACCAGCCAGTATCCGACCCCACTCCCCGCCGCAGGTGACAGCACCAATCGACCCAGCGCCGCCGCAATGGACAGCGCGCTCGATCTCACCTGGCAACCCAGCGCCCCCCGGCTGATGATCGGCCCCACCCCACCTGATGCCCAAGCCGACCACCGGGCGACGCTGCGCCCGGGACTACGGTTGACCCCGTCACCCGAGGACCAGGAGGGGTTCGATGGCGCCGCGCCAGCAGCCGGCCAGCACAGCCGTCACCGACGCCCTGCGCACGCGAATCACTGCCGGGGAGTGGCCGCCGGGGACCAGCCTGCCCTCCCGCGCGGCACTCGCCGCCGAGTACGGCGTCAGCGACGCGGTACTCCAACGGGCCCAGGAGACGCTGATCCGAGACGGCCTGCTGGAAGGCCAGACCGGCTCCGGCACGTACGTGCCCGAAGACCGCCCGCGTCACCAGCTCCACCTGGACGCCGACGCCCGCTTCGGCGTGCGCCCCGCCCCGGCCGGGCACTGGGCGCCGCTCTGCCGCCGGGACGGCCCGCTCGTCCTCGCCTACTTCGTCCAGGACCGCCCGCTGCTCCTGGCCCGGC
This sequence comes from Kitasatospora sp. NPDC002040, assembly GCF_040296785.1. Classification (NCBI taxonomy): domain Bacteria; kingdom Bacillati; phylum Actinomycetota; class Actinomycetes; order Kitasatosporales; family Streptomycetaceae; genus Kitasatospora; species Kitasatospora sp. NPDC002040. The sequence goes on from NZ_JBEOXV010000014.1 coordinate 16,496, forward strand.
CCGGCGGGCAGGCCAGCCGCAGCCCTGCGGCGGGGTACCGGGCCCGGGCCGCATCGGCCGGCAGCGAGGACGCCCAAGTGCTCGGCCTGCTGCAGGGGGAAGCGGTGACCCTCATCGAGTACTGCGGCGCGGCGGAGGAGTCCACGGTGCTGGCGCCGGGCCGGCTCTGGGACCTGCTCCTGCCGTAGGTGCCGGTCGTACCGCCCACCTGGCCGAGCTTCGGCCCGGGAACTGCGGCGGACCGTGCGGCACGGCCCGAAAATCCTCAGCACCGACCGGAACCTGCCCCCGTTCGCCACCGGGCCGACCGCGACCCCCTGGCCGATTGGCGACCGCTCGCTGCCGGGGCTGCTCAGCCCGCTGACGATTCCTCAGGAACAAGCCGGGCCCACCACCGCTCCCAGAGTTCCCGGGCGGCGGCGAGCCCATGTTCGGCTCCGTCCGCGAGCAGGTCCTGCGCCTGGCGGCTGACCTCGTCGGCGGGCATGTCGGCAGTGATCATGCCGGGACAACGCCGTTGCGGGCCGGTGGGTCACGAATTTCACCCGAGGCGGCGGATCTTCGTGCGGCATCATTTGCGAGGTGACCTTGACGCAGCCTGATGACCTGATCACCCGCCTGATTGAGGCCGAGAAGCCCGCCGATGCCGTCCATGCCGGGGCCGCTTGCCTGGCTGGGATGCTCGACGGGTTCGGGTGGGTCAGGTCTCGGCATTCGCTGGAGCGCCGAAAGTCGGTGCGTCGGGAGGTGCTCCGCCTTGAGAAAAGTAAGTGGAACCGATCGGGACACTTGATCAAGTTCACAGTGGCGAGCCTGACCGTCTTCGACGACGACCTGGGCCGGTGGCGCCGGGCCAACCCCGAGTTGACCGTTCGCCGACCCGAATCCATGGAGTCGATCGTCTGCCACTCCAGCTTCCTCGACATACCCGGTCAGCACTTCGTGGTGCTCACCCAGCCCGAGGAGCGCCCGACGAAACTGGAGCGGTTCGCAGCTCACCTTCGTGACACCGCGCTCCCGTGGTTCGCCAGTACCGCCGATCCCGAGCAGACGCCGCGGACAGCTCCTGATCCCCTTCTCACCGGGTGGGGGTTCGCGCAGGATCTGGCCGAATTCCTTGTCAGCACCGGCCACCACCCGCAGGCGCAGGCGCTCTGGAGGAGAGTCCAGGAACGCCAGCCGGCCCATCAGCAAGCGTTCGCGGCAGGCCGGGGCATGGCCGGGACACAAGAGCGACCCCGTTGGCACACACCCGAGGCCCTCGGGTGGAGCGCCTCCGTCCTTGGTCTGCTGTAGGAGCCCCGTGCGGCGGGTCAGGGCCTTAGCCACAGGCCGTATTGCGCCGGCAAGGCGCGCTCAGGCGGGCAGGGGGTCCTCGACCTTGGTCAGGAGGCTGACCCCGTCATTGCGGACGCTGTTGACGTCGGTGCTGACCGCGGTGACGGTGAGCTCGGTGCCGGAGGGGGTGTGCAGGAGCGCGCGGAGACTGTCGGGGTCGGTGTGGTCGGGGTCGAGCCAGGCGTCGCGGTTGGCGGCGGTGATGGTCAGCGGCATGCGGTCGTGGACGCGGCCGGCGGCGTCGGTCGCCTCGGTGGTGATGATGGTGCAGGTGGTGAGCCAGGCCAGGGGGTCGTCGTCGGGACGGGTCCTGTCCTTCCAGAACTCGTAGAGCCCAGCCATGCCCAGCAGACTCCCATCGGCCGCGGCGAGATAGTAGGGCTGCTTGTACGGTTTGCCGGCCGGCCCGCCCGGGGCCTGGCGCCACTCGTAGTAGCCGTCGCCGGGGATGATGCACCTCCGCGCGGCGAAGGCGCGCCTGAAGGACGGCTTCTCGTGGACGGTCTCAACACGGGCGTTGATCATCCGTGCGCCGCCTGACGGGTCCTTCGCCCAGGACGGTACGAGGCCCCAGCGCAGCGCCCGGACCTGCCGGGCGATCTCCCCGCTGTCTCTGTCCAAGCGCTCCAGCACCGTCAGGACATCGCGGGTCGGCGCGATGTTCCAGCTCGGGACGAAGCCGGTGTCGGACAAGGCCGTCGAGGCGTCGAAGAGACGGGCCAGGTCGACCGGCCCGGTGGTAGAGACGAACCTTCCGCACATGGCCAAAGCGTTGCACAGCAACGGCCAACTGCCACGGGCCGGGACCGCCATGTCGGCGTCCTGGCGGGTCAGAGCGGCGAGTGTCGGCGGCGGGGCGCAGGGCCCGCCACTGTGAATGGCAAGATCACGGACATGGCATCGCCGGGACAGGTGGAGACGCCGGTGCTGGACGCCGTCTTCGAGCCCGTTCGCACCGGCTAGTGCCATGACCGGGATAGTTCACCGGCTTGGCGGTACGGTCAACCCGTAACTGACTCCCCAGCAGCTCGGACGCGTTGGTGGCGCGTAACTGCGGGTCTCCGCCGGGGCTAGGGCCTACTACAAGCGGCAACGAGCTCGCGGCATCGAATTCAACGCCGCTCTGCGGCAACTCGCCAACCGGCTCGTCGGTATCCTGCACGGCTGTCTCAAAGCCGGTACACCGTACAACGAGGCAACAGCTTGGTCTCAGCGGGCTCACGCGCTCGCCGCGTGAAGCTACAGCTTGGGCAACTGGTCAACGGGTGTGGGGGACCGCCGCTCTTCCAGCCAGTAGAGGTAGATCCGCAGGTCAGTTGCCAGATCACCGGCGATGTAGAGCTCGAAGTCGCGAACGGCGGCGGCTATGTCTTGGCCTGCCCAGGTATCGCCCTCATCCCACTTGCTCCGCTGATCGGACAGGTATTGCACGACCTGGTTGCGGTTGCGCCACCACTCACGGACCGTTTCCGGTGTCCATCGCGAGTCGCCGTCACAGCCGTACCCGAGGAACGGGTCGTCGTCTGCCGCGTCTACCAGCAGGGCCGTCTCCGCAGGCGTTCTGGGCTGGCGGTAGACGTACTCGCTGAGGTACTCGCCTCCGTAGAGGACGTGGGCGGGCGCCGAGAGCCGTCCCGTCCAGCAGGTGTCGGTCTCCCCGCCGTAGAAGGGCCCGGGGACGTTGAGCCAGAGTCGGTCTTCCCAACGGCCCTGAAAGGCATCGCGGTCGTTGCCGAGGATGGCCAGCGGGTCGAAGTAGAGCGTCATCCGTCGAGACTAGGGCATCCGTTCGAGCCGAGCGGCGGACCGCCGACGGGTAGGGGACTGCCCGGTCCCCCTGGGGTCACACACTTGCCGTTTGACTCTCCAGCTCAGGGGATGTCTGTCCGGGAGCTGGTCGATCCGGGGCTGAGGGATTGGTCCTCCCAGGTACAGCCGAACGACGGGGTCGGACCACAGTGTCCTCAGCAGCAGATGATCACCCACCTCGACAGGGCGTAGCCGAAGCCGGGCGATGGTGAGAACTGTCGGTTAGTTGGCGGCCGGTCGCATGGTCGAGCCAGCGGCGGTTACCTGCGCTGTCCACCGGGCGAGCAGCGGGGCCAGGTAGTCCACGGTGGGTCCGAGAGCGGCCAACTTCTGTGCGGAGTCCACGATCTCGATCTGCTCCAGTTCCGGTTCGACGCCGTCGCCCAGGGAGGACAGCAGCTCCCGGTGGTGTCGACGCACCAGGGTTTCGGGCAGTGGCCGGCTCGCGAAGTGGATTCCGACGTTGCCGTGCTCGCCGCGCGACACCGCCCACAGCTTCAGGGTGTCGGCTTCGACCTTCAGTCCGACTTCCTCGGCGAGTTCGCGAGCGGCGTGATGGCGAAGCGAGTCCAGGTCGAGGGGCTGCTCGGCCGGCGAGGGTTCGACGGAGCCGCCGGGGAGTTGCCAACGGCCCGGGTGCGCTGTCCATCCCGCCCCGCGCCTCACCACCAGGCCGCCGCCGAGCACCGGCTGCAGGACGGTGACGAAGACCGAAGACGGTTTCCAGCCTGCGCTGCGGATCCGGCGCAGTGCGCGGTACCGGTAGGTGACCGGGGCCCAGGACAAGGCCAGCCGGCCCGAAGGGTCGGCCTGCAGCGAGACGCAGGCGACCGCCGGCCCGTCGAACAGGGCCGGGTTCGCGGCGGTCTCCCGGTCCCAGATCCGGTCCATGGCGTAGCGTTCCTCGGCCGAGACGGAAGGCATGGCGGCTTCGACCAGCTCCAGGTGCCGGGCGTCGAAGAACTCCACGGCGGGGTTCACCGCAGGGCGCCGGACGCGTGGGTGCCTGCGCTGCGAGGAAGGTGCGGGTTAGGCCGGCATCTCGTCGGCCCGACCTTGCCGTGAACGACAATCCGGCATCGGTGGGTCGTTCAAAAGATCCGCTGACCTGCAGGTACGCCGTGGGATGGGAGTCGACTCCCCGGGGGAGTAAAGATCATTCCCCGTATGCTTCATTTGCTGAACTATCTGGTCCGACGGATGGCTCGATCAGCTCGTTGCCATCGCGCGTGGTCGCCGCGAAAGGGAGGCCGTCCGTCAGTGCCCGACACCCAGGCTCGTGCCGTCGTCGGTCGTGGCTGGCCGGGTAGTTGATTCACTGGACAGGCCTCGCGATGATGACCGCCGTTGCGGGCATGCCGTAGGTCGACAGTATCGGGCGGCATGGCGTCGGCGTCGGCCGTGGTGGGAGGCAGGGGCCCGAATTCGGACGTGCCCCATGCTCTCCAGTGTTTGGCCGGCTGGCGGCGGGCAAGGAATCGGGGGATCCGGGCCGGGCAACGGCCAGACGGCAACAGGGGGTTGGGCATGGCTGATGCGCGCGGTGCGGATGAGCAGGGGATGGACCTGGCGGACGCGGTCACCCTGCTGCGAGACCAGATCGCTGAAGCCCAGAGCCGCATCGCGGACCCCGCAGGGCCGGGCGAGAGGGGCGTGCTGTTCACGCTGGGGGAGATCACGGTCGAGCTCGGGCTGGAACTGACCCGCAGCACCGGTGTCAACGGCGGGCTGCGCTGGAGTGTGATCAGCCTCGGCGGGAAGAAGGAGAGCAGCACGAAGGAGTCCCACAAGCTGACGGTGAGGCTGAACCCGCACACGCCGAGCGGCGGTGACGTGAACATCAGCGACGAGGAATAGCACCTCGACGGGAGCAGGTGACCGGTGACCGGAATTCGGGGAGGCAAAATTGGAATACGACCGCCGGGTGCAGATCCGGGTGGACCGTCTGAAGGGCGGGCGGAAGGTAACGGGTTTCGGGTCGGGCTACCTGGTCGCGCCACGCCTGGTGCTGACCGCCGCCCACGTTGTGGATGACGCGGACCCGACCGTCACGGCGCCAGTGCGAGTGAGCCTGCCCGGCGCGGGCGAGAACGAGTTCACCGCGACCGTGCGCTGGCGACGCCAGGACGGCACGGTGGACGCCGCGCTGATCGAAATCCCAGAAAGCCACGAATGGCGAATACCGCCGTCCCTTGGTGACCTGCTCACCCGACCGCCCCAGCGATACGGCCTGATCATCGGTCACCGCCCTCAGCCGGTGATCGCGACCGGCTTTCCCCGCCTGCAAAAGGACTCCGAGGACGGCCGCCGCCTGGACGAGCAGCTCAACGGGCATATCGCTCCGGGAACCGGCGCCCTCGCAGGCCGTTACGAGATCTCCAGCATCGACCCCACCCCGAGCACCGGGACCGCAGGCGGGACACGCTGGTCAGGGATGTCCGGCGCCAGCGTCCTCACCGAGGACGGCTTCAGCGGCGACCTGCTGTGCGGAGTCGTACGCCGCGACCGACTCGCCGACGGCGGCACCCGTCTGACCGCCACCACCGCCGCCAGTCTCCTCGCCGACAGCACCTTCCGCGCCCTGGTCACCGAGCACACCGGCTGGGAACCCGTCCTCGAACCCATCGAGCCGGCGCACCTGCTCACCCCCGCTGCAGTCGAGCGCAACTTCCGCTCCCCAGCCGCGCTGCTGCGCGCCGACGCCGAGGCTGTCACCTTCCATGGCCGAGACACCGACCTCGCCAACCTGAAAGCGTGGTGCGAGAACGGTCCGCCCTCGATCTCGATACGGGTCATCACCGGTCCCGGCGGCCAGGGAAAGACCCGCCTCGCCCGCCGCCTGACAGACACTCTTGGCCGGCACGGCTGGGTCACCGGCCACCTGCGCTCCGATCTCACCGACGACCCCACGCTCGACGGCAGCCCACCCGACTTCACCACTCTCAACACCGCCCTTCCCCTCCTCCTGGTCGTCGACTACGCCGAGACCCGGCCCCGACTGCTACGCCGCCTGATCACCCACCTCCACCTCTCCCGGCACCGGGTCCGCGTGCTGCTGCTCGCCCGGTCCGACGGTCAGTGGCGCACCGGGTCCCTTCAGGCCGTGCCCGCCGTACGGGACCTCTTCGAGGAAGCGCCGGTCATTCCGCTCGCTCCACTCAGCCCCGCCGGCCAACCCGTCGGCGAACGACAGCGGGCTTATCACCGCGCCGCTGCCGATCTGGCCCGGTTCCTGCCGCTGGTCCCGACCCTTCCCACGTACGACTGGGTGTCCCTCGCGGCCCGACTCAGGCCTCCCGAAGACCTGCACGACCTCCGTTACGACAACGTCCTTACCCTGCAGATGACCGCGCTGGTCAGCCTTCTACAGCACGGACCCCTCCCCGTCGAAGAGGTCCCGGGCGCCCCGCCGGAGCGCACCCTCCTCAAGCACGAGGACCGCTTCTGGGAGGCCAGCGCTAATGCGCCGACCCACCGCCTCGACCTCGACGCCTCGACGCTGGGCGCCGCCGTCGCGGTCGCCGTGCTGTGCGGAGCCGCCACTCGGGACAATGCACTTCAGGTGATCGCCAGCCTCCCCGGCCTGCCCGCCCACCAGGCGGAAGCCATCGTGGACTGGCTCGCGATGCTGTACCCCGCGATCGGTCACAACTACTGGGGGTCCCTCCACCCCGACCGCGTCGCTGAGTACCACGCCTCCCACGTCCTCGAGAGCGGTGCCATCTCCCTGCCTCCGCTACTCGGGGTGGGTTCTCCTGCCCAGCAGGCCCAGACCATCACTGTCCTGGCCCGCGCCGCCATCGCCCACTACAACAGCGGGCGCGGCAGCGCCAGCGACCGTGTCCTCCAGACTCTCGATGCTGCCCTGGACATCACGCCTATTGCGTTCCAGGCGATCGAAAGTGTCGTCAGTGCGCTGCCATATCCTTCCAGTGTCACTGCGGCCCTAGCCCTGGAGCTGAATGGCGCACTGACGCAGAAAGATCGTGACCGCGCCGCGAGAGACGCCGCCAACAAGCCCAACTTCGCGTACTCGTTGAACAACCTTGGTGTCAGGTTGACCGAGGCAGGGCGCCATGTGGATGCCCTGGAGGCCACTGGCAAGGCTGTGGAGATCTACTACGAACTGGTGGCCACCGACCCCATCACCTACGAACCCGATCTCGCCCGCGCGTTGCTGAATCTCGGCAGCAACCTGTCGCAGGTGGGGCGGCGGCAGGACTCCATGATCGCCTCTGCAAACGCGGTGGAGCTCTACAACCGGCTGGCGGCCGCCAACCCGGATGCCTACGAACCTGAACTCGCGACCGCCGCGTCCAACCTCGCCAACCGGATCTCAGCGGCGGGATACCCCGCCGAAGCTCTGACCTGCGAACAGCAGGCGGTGACCATCCGGCGCAGGCTCGCGGCAGGTAACTCCGCTGCCTACGGTCATCACCTCGCCCACTCGTTGTCCAACCTCGGCACTCACCTGTCTCAGGCCGGGTTTCCTGAGGACGCCCTGGGTGCCGCTTCGGAGGCGGTGGAACTCTGGCACGAGTTGGCCGCGGCCAACCCCGCCGCCTATGAACCAGATCTCGCCCGCGCGCTGTCGAATCTTGGCAGCAGCTTGTCGAACGTAGGACGTCAGGACGACGCCGTGGCCGCCACGTTGCAGTCGGTAGCAATCTACCGCCGCCTGTCGGCCGCTAGTCCTGACGCGCACGAGCCCTCGTTCGCCACCGCGTTGTCCAACCTCGGCAACCACCTGGTGACGCTCAGGCGACCGGCAGAGGCCCTGGCTCCTACCGAGCACGCGGTGGAAATCAGACGCAGGCTGGCAGCCAACAACCCATCCGTCTACGAACCTGCACTCGCCGGCACACTGCATGTCCTGGCAGTGGTGGCCGCGATGAGGGGCGACTATCCCGCAGCTCTACGAGCGACCGAGGAGGCCGCGAACCTCTACAGGCGTCACATCGCCACCTCACCCGGCCTCGACCCCCAACTGCAGACGACGCTCCACCTTGAGAAGCAGGTGATCCAGGCCTTCGCCTTCCAGATGCACGCCGAGATCATGCGCCCGGACAATCAGGAGCCGCGCCCGTCCGGTTCCTCGGACTGACCATGATCCACTGCGCCGAACCAGGCGGCTGAGACAGCTGGCCACGTGGGGCATGGTCTTAGCGCTCGCCGGTCAGCCGTCGAGGCCAAGCACGGTGCGGCCAGCGCTCTCCGGCTGATCGTCGTCGCACACGGCTCGACGGGCTCGGGCCAGCTTGTCCCCGGGCAATGAGGGTGCTGGCGTCGCCCTCACCAGGAGCAGCACATCGGTCGGGCGTCCCGGGGATGAAGGGGCCCCTGTCGAAGGTCATTGTGCTCCTGGCTCTGATCGAGAACGGGTTGCGCCCCGGACGGTGGCAGTCAGCTGGCGTCGCCAGTGCGCAGCAGAAGGAGGTCGAGCACCGGGCCGTCGGCGCCGGCCTGGTACGGGCCGGCGTACCGGTAGCCGAGCTTTCGGTAGAGGCGCTGCTCCGGCCGCTCGCAACCGGGCATGGACAGGAGGGAGACCCACTCCGCTCGCAGTGCCTCCAGTAGGCCCGCGTGTATGCGGGTTCCGGCGCCGAGTCCCTGCCAGCCGCCCCGGACGGCGAGTTCGCAGATCCCCGCCAGCGACGTGGTGGTCTGTGCCTCCCTGGGTTCAATGTGCGGGAGGAGACGCTCGCCGAACCAGTAGTCGGGGCTGCAGCGGAATCCGTAGCCGAACCCGATGATCTGCCCGGCGGCGTACGCGGTGATGAGTGTGAAGGCCTCGTGTTGGGCGTGGCCGGTGATCTGGCGGCGCAGGGTGGCGGGGGTGAACCCGGCTCGTGCGACGTCGTCGTGGCCGGCGTGGGCCTCGGCCCAGACGTCGGCGAGGGTGTCGAGCAGCGGTTCGGCGTCGCTCGCGCCGTAGCGCTGCAGCGTCGGTGGGGAGGGCGGTGTGCTCACGGGCTGGCCCTTCACGCCGCACGGACAGCGGCTCGGTAGGAGTCGAGGTAGGCGGACACGCACCGGACTTCACCGTGGCTCTGGAGAGCACCGGCGATGTCGCGCAGGGATCGGATCAGGCGTTCCGAACGGACATCGGGCAGGTGGACGAGAGCCCGGTGGGCCGCGTCGGTGGCGGCGTCGAGATCCGGCCTGGCCTGTCGGGTGTGGTGCAGGGCAACGTCCGCCGTGTAGAGCGCGCGGTTGCGCGGATGCCCGCTGCCGAACAGCATCACGGCCTGCTCGGCACCCGCCACGGCCCGATCATGCTGCCCCAGGTCAGCGCGGCACAAGGACTCCAGTCCGGACAGCTCAGCAGGGACGAAAAAAGCCAGCCACTGGGGGTCGGCGTCCTGGGGGCCCCTGGCGTAGAGCTCGTACGCCCGCACCAACGCCTGCTCGGCCAGGGTGCGGTCACCCTGCAGCGCCCAGCCGCGGGCCTCGCGCATCGCCAGCAACGCGAGCCAGCGCGGTGAGCCGAGCCCGGACGCTGCCCGCTGCGCGACCTGAGCGGTGGTGACGGCCTCGCGCGGCCGGCCGGTCGCGTGGGCGAGCAGCGACAGGCAGGCGAAGGCGTGGGCCTCCAGTCCCGGGTCATCGGCCTGTCGGGCGTTGGCTAGCGCCTCGGTGTAGAGAGAGCGCGCATCGGCTGGTCTGCCGGCATCGAGGGCGAGCCATCCGGCGGCGACCGACAGCATGCCGGTGGCGGTGTGGAGCTCGCGGCCGAGACCTGCCCCGTAGCGGCCCTCCGCGAGCCAGGAGTAGGCGGTGTGCAGTGCGTTGGTGGCCTGTTGCCCGAGGTCGGCGGATCCGTGGTCGCGGTCCTGGGCGTACAACTGCTGCTCGATCTCCAGCAGGGCCCGCAGGTGGTCCTGGCCCAGGGCCGGGCGGAGGTGGTCGGCGGCCGGAACTGCGGTGGTGAGTACGGCGGCCCCGGCTCCGAGGAGGATGCTGCGTCGGGGCACCACTTCCCCTCCTTGCCCCACTTGTCGGCCAGCCGCAGGCTCTGCCGCAACTCCTACCCGGCGTGCTGGGGGTGTGAAGCCCAGCTCTTCGACGGTTCGGTCGGTCACCCGGTGCAGAAGGCGCCGGTAGCGCGCCTGCGGCCAAGAGGTCATGCCGTCCTCCCAGGTCGCGATCGTCCGGGCCACCAGGTAGACCGTCATGCCGCACTTGGCGCCCTCCGCCACCAGGAACTCGGCGGCCTCGGTGCGGCTCATGCTCCACTCGCGCTCCCGAAGGCGCCGGAAGGTGTCATTCGGTCCGCTCACGTCCGCCCCCTCGGGGTGCACGAGCCCAACAGGTACACCCAGACCGTAGCGATTCAGGCACGCTCAGCGACAGTGCCCGCGATTCGGAAAATCCGGTGCCCGAGGTTCTTCATCAGATTTTCCAGCTCACCTGACATCGCTTCGACGCCCTCCTGAACGGTTCCCTGGTGGACCCAAGGGACCGCGAAACCCGTACTGCCGGTGAGTCCTCGCCAGCGGCCGCTGTTCCTACCTTGAGTCCGGACAGCGAACAGGCGTAGCAGCGATCCACTGCCACGCCCACCGCTGGCCCATCCCTGCCGGACCACCTCCGGCGCCGGACGCCAGCCGCACCCGGCAACCCCACGAGAGAAGGAAGCTCCGCGTGATCATCGAACTTTCGAGCGGCCTCGAAGCCGCCCTGCTCGACCACTCGCTCCCGCCCTGGCACCTGGACGGCTCGTTCCTGTCGCGCTCCACCATCGACGAGTACCGAGCCGGCCTCTCGGCCACCCCGCAGATCGAGGAGACGGTCTCGGCGCTGCGCCACGCCCTGACCGGCGAGGGGGGTGGATACGCCGTGCTGCGCCTGGGCGGCCTCGCACGGGCGATGGGGATGGGCGAGCCGTTCCTGCGGCTGGCGACCGCCTTCGCGGCCGAGGTCGCCGTCCCCTTCTCACCGTTCCCGAAGTGGCCGCTGTGGAAGGACATCGGGGTCAAGCCCGACAAGGACCCGGGGAAGTCCAGCGGGATCGGCTACAACGCGTTCCACATGGACCTGGTCAACGCCACCCAGCCGCCGGACTTCACCACGCTGCTGTGCGTGCGCCGCGACCCGCTCGGCGGCGGCCCCAGCATCCTGTCCGACCCACACACGGCCCTCGCCCGGTTGTCGCAGGAGACGCGGGCCGTGCTGTCGGAGGCGGCCTACCACTACGGCACGTTCTTCGACCTGCACGGAGTCGGCGAGGAGTGCAAGCCGTTCCCAGTCCTGGACAGCGCGGCCGAACCGGGGGAGGGGTTCGTCCGCTTCACCGCCAAGATGCTGGAGCGCTCCCGGCTCGGTACCGAGCACGCCGCCGCCGCCCGGGAGCTCGCGGAGGAGCTGGTCCGGGGGCAGGTGAGGTACATGCTCGAAGCCGGGGACTACCTGATCGTCAATCAGCAGCGCTTCCTGCATGGCCGGGAGGCGTTGCAGAGCGGGCAGGAGAACGTCCCGGAGGCGGAGCGGAGGTTGCTGCTTCAGCTGTTCCTGCGCGACCGGGGCGGTGCCGAGCCGGCCTCGTAGTCGGCGGGCCGCCCTGCTGATCCGGGGCCGGGTGCTTCCGGGGCCGCCTAGATGTGGGACTTGCGCACCGAGTGCCACGCCGCGCCGGCCAGAGCCCGGGTCGACCGGACCAGCCCCAGCCCTTCGTGCTCCCGGTACAGCCGCCAGTTGTGCTCGACCAGGTCGAGCTTGTTGGACGACAGCGACCCCGCCCGGCCGGCCCGGTAGACCGCCAGCGGTTCCTGCAGGCCCCGGGCGGGGTGCCCGTCCCGCATGATCTCCAGCCACAGCGCGTAGTCCTGCCGCTTGGGCATGTCCGGCATCAGCCGCGTGCCGAGCCGTTCACGGGAGTACATGGCGGTCAGGGCCCCGATGTGGTCCTGCACCAGCATGTCCCGGTACGTCACTCGCTCGCGCGCCCTGATCACCCGGCCGTTCGGCACGAAGTCGCGGGCCTCGCCCTCGTAGTCGCCGTCGACCTTGTAGTACGAGGTGAACGTCAGCGGGGCGTCGCCTTCGGCGGCGAACGCGAGCTGCCGCTCCAGCTTCTGGGGCAGCCACATGTCGTCGCTGTCGAGGAAGGCGACGAACTCCCCGCGTGCCCGCTCCAGGGCGAGGTTGCGGGCCCGGGCGGCGCCGCCCTGCTCGGGCGCGGCTTCGGGGAGCACCCGCTCGTCCTCGCCGGCCAGATCCCGCAGCAGGTCCATGGAGCCGTCGCCGGAGGCGTCGTCGGTGACCAGGAGCTCAACGTCGGCGTGAGTCTGCGCGAGGACGGAGCGCACCGACGCGCCGAGGGTGGCCGCCGAGTTGTGGACCGGCATCACCACAGAAACCAGGGGCACAGCAGTGCTCCTCACCCGAATTGGAGTCGTCATGGACGTTGTCGTCGCTGGTCAGGGCTACGTCGGGCTGCCGCTCGCGGTGCGCGCCGCCGAGGTGGGCCACCGCGTCGTCGGCTACGACGTGGACCAGCACCGTATCAAGCAGCTCACCGCCGGTGAGTCGTACGTGGAGGACGTGACCTCCTCCCGGCTGCGCGCGGTCAACGGCTGCGGGGCCTACCGGGCGAGCGCCGACGACGCCGCGCTGGCCGGCTTCGACATCGCGGTGATCACCGTGCCGACCCCGCTGCGGGGCGGAGTGCCCGACGTGTCCTACATCGAGGCCTGCGCCCGGACCCTGGGCGGGCACCTGCGTCCGGGCGCGACGGTGGTGCTGGAGTCGACGACCTACCCGGGAACCACGGAGGAGCTGCTGCTGCCGGTACTGGAGCAGGCCTCGGGCTTGACGGGCGGCGTCGACTTCTTCGCCGGGTTCAGCCCCGAGCGGATCGCCCCCGGAAGCACGCGGTGGTCGTTCGAGGGGACGCCCAAGCTGGTGTCGGGGATCGACGCCGCGTCACTCGAAGTGATCAAGAGCTTCTACGACGGCATCCTCCACACCACCGTGCCGGTGTCGGGCACACGGGAGGCCGAGCTGGCCAAGCTGATCGAGAACACCTTCCGCCTGGTCAACATCTCTCTGGTCAACGAGCTGGCCACGGTCGCCGCCGCCCTGGGCGTGAACGTGTGGGAGGCGATCGACGCCGCCGCGACCAAGCCCTTCGGCTTCATGCGCTTCACCCCGGGCCCCGGGGCCGGTGGTCACTGCCTGCCAGTCGACCCCGCCTTCCTGTCCTGGAAGGTGCAGCAGGAGCTCGGCGCCCCGCTGCGGTTCGTCGAACTGGCCAACGACGTGAACCGGCAGATGCCCGCCCACGTCGTCCAGCGCCTGGTGGACGGGCTCAAGGGGCGCGGCCGGCCCGTCGCCGGGGCCCGGGTCCTGCTCCTCGGCCTGACTTACAAGATCAACGCCACGGACCTGCGCGAGTCGCCGGCCGCCCGCGTCGCCGCGCTCCTCACCGGCCTCGGCGCCCAGGTCCGCGGAGCCGAACCCAACCTCCCCCACGGCACCACCGCGTTGGGCGTACCCCTGGTGGACGCGACCGAGCAGGAGCTCGCGGCCTCGGACGCCGTGGTGCTCCTCATGGACCACGACCGGTTCGACCTCACCGCGGTCGAGAAGCACGCGCGCTACGTCCTCGACTGCCGAAACCGGCTGCGCGGCCCGAACGTGGAAGTCCTCTGAATTCCCCTGGCATCCGTCTGATTCTCTATTCCGGGAGAAAATGTGCGCGACGAATGGGAAAACGCCCACACCGATTACACGGCGCCCCCGCGACGCCCGATTCCCTCATCCCTGGCGGAGAGCGAGAGCGACTGGCGCGACCACCTGGAGACCACCGCCCCCAACGGCTGGCTGCTGCGGTCCAACGCGATGACCGAGGCACTCGCCAGCGGCCGCCCGCTGCACCTGCTGCACGTCACCCGGGGCCTCGACGCCATCCGCGCCAGCCACCAGCTGCACGTCTCCACCGGCTGCCTGGTCGGAGCCCTGTACTGCTCACCCCTCACCAGCCGACCCCAAGGGCTGCGCCCCCACAACCTCGGCGCCTACCTGCTGCGGACCAAGCCCTCCAGCACACCGATGATCTTCGAGGTCACCCCGGACGCCCCCGTCCCGCCCAAGGGCGTCGACTACCTGCACCTGGGCGCCATCCACCTGCGCACCTACCGGGCATATCAGAGCTACCTCACCCCGGCCGAGAACGACCGGATCCACCGCGCCGTGCAGGCCGGCCTGGCCGTTGCCGCCCCGTTCCTCGACCTCGCCCTGCGCAACGCCACCGGGCACATCAGCGCGGCGCCCGCGTTCGTCGACCGGCTCGCCGCCGCCGTGGCGCACGTGCCGTTCCTCGGCTACCTCTACTTCGAGGTCGTGTCCGAGTACCTGATGCTCCACTCCGCCACACCGGAGACCAAGGCCTTCGCCCAGGACGGCGAGCTGAATTCCCTGCTGTTCAAGCGCTTGGCCTTCGCCGCCGTCGACGGGATGGACCAGCTCTTCGACCTGGCCCGCTTCCGCCCCGGCCACCGCCGGCTTGTCGAGCTCGTCGGCGGCATCGAACCGGCGCTCGCCGATGGGGCGGCCGAGTACGTCCGGCGGCGGCTGTCCCACCTGCTCGCCGTCACCGTGCTGCACCCGACGCAGGACGCGGAGCGGGTCGCCTTCGAGGGCGCCGGCCTCGGACCGCTGGCGGTGGTTGCGCCGGGGCTGATCGGCCAGATGGTCTTCCGCGAGATCCGGTACCTGCCCCGCTACCCGCAGCTTTACCACTGCTTCGAGAAGGCGAAGGCACTGGAGGTGTGGGACTTCTGGAACGTGGAGGGAATTCCCACCCCGTTCAACGGAACTCTCCCGAAGGGCGAGATCGGCATCAACCCGGTCTATCCCAGATCGGCGGCCCGGGCGTGGACGGCGAGAATCGACGGCCAGGGGTATCTGCACCCCGATGACGAGGTCGAGGCCGACTTCACGTCGCACCTGGCGGCATGGTGGGCCCCGCCCCGCGAGTGCGGAACCGGAGCCGGCGGATCGCGAGGCGAGCCGGTTCCAGGAGCGCGGGTGCCGACTCCCTCCCAGCGCCTGGCGGCGGACGGGGGCCGGGCATGACCGGCGGCCCTCTGACCGTCCTGACCGGCGTCAACCGCCCCAGCGCGCCCACCTCCGGGGGCATGGTCCTCGTCGGAGACCTCTACCGCGCGATGCCGGCCACCCGGACGGTCTTCCTCGGCCGGACGCCGGCCGCCCAGCAGTGGGTGGCCGCGTTCGACCAGCTGATCACTCTGTCCACGGTGAAGTGCCCGCTCGGCCGGGCCTACGACGCCTACGTCGAGGAGCTGACGGACGAGGTCCGTGCGCTCATCGAGGAGGTCAGGCCGGACGCGATCCACGCCCAGTACCCCGGCCTGGCCCTCAGCCTGGCCCTCACCCGGGCCGCCGTCCGCATTCCGGTCGTCTCCATCGCCCACGGACCTGACGTGATTGCGGCCGAACGCAGCGCGGACGAGCGGGCCCGTCTGGAGGAGGTCGCCGCCGCGAGCGCCGCGATCGTCGCCCCCACCCCCGCACTCGCCGACCGCCTTGACCGCCTCACCAGGCACCGGTTCACTGACCGGCTAACCGTGATCCCCTGGGGCATCCCACTGGAGCGGGCCCGGGCGCGCGACCGGCCGCCGCACCGGTCCGGTCCCCTGTCCCTGGTGCACGCCGGCCGCCTGGACGACAACAAGTCCACGGTGACCGTGATCGAGGCCCTCGCCCTGGCCGGCCAGCGGCACCGCCTGACGGTGATCGGCGAAGGGAGCCTGCGCGGGGACCTGGAGCGGCGGGCGCGCGCTCTGGGCCTCCGCGACCGGGTGGTGTTCGAGCCGTTCCTGCCCCGCGGCGAACTGTGGTCCCGGCTGCCGGGCTTCGATGCCTTCGTCTTCACCACCAAGGGCATCGAGGCGTTCGGGCTCGTCCTCATCGAGGCCCAGGCCCACGCACTGCCCGTCGCCTACTCCGACCTACCCGGCGTTCGGGAGACCCTCGGCGGCGCCGGACTACCGTACGTTCCCGGCGATCCGCACTCACTGGCCCGGGCGCTCGACGAGCTGGGCCAGGACACCGGCCTGCGCGCGGCCCTGGCCGAGGCGGCCGTGAAGAACGCGCGCCGGTACGACATCGCGACTACGGGCCGCCGGCTCCAGGAGCTGACGCTCCGCCTCACCCCCCTGAACCCCGAGGCCGCGACCGCAGCTCCAATTATGATCAGATAATCACTCAACGTCTCTGCTGATCAAGGAAGTTGGTCACGGTAGGCTCAGGCGTGGCGCCGGCCGCGGCCCGGCGCGGGAAGGTGAGGCGGGTGACGGCAGGACGAGGCCGGGCCGAGACCGGAGTCGTGTCCGGCTTCCTGCTGCGGCTGATCCGCGGGAACATCCCGCGCACCCAGAGTGCCTTCGCCGAGGACATCAGCCGCGACGTCGGCAGTGTCCAGGGCTGGGAGTCCGGCCGCCCCCGGCCAACACCCGCACCGGAGACCTCCTGACCCTGCGCCGCCACCTGTCCCTGCTCGGCGCCGACCACGTCCTGCTCTCCCTATTCGGCGCGGCGATGGACGCTGACCGCGTCCTCACCGCGGTCCTGAGCCCGTCCGCCGACCCGGCCGGCCACCCGCTGGCCGGCTGGGTGCAGTCCCGCGAGACCGCGCACCTGGGCGTCGACGCGTTCGACCGGGCCGATGCCGACAGCAATGCCCTGCCCGAGGCCCTGGGCTACTACCAGGCCGGGGTCGCCGTCGTGGAACTGTCGCTGCCGCCCCCGTTCGCTGGTGTCCTCGCGCATGGTCGGAGCTGGACAACCGCCCCTTCCACTAGGCGCTGCACGGCCTCGGGCTGACCTGGTGGCGCTCGGAGAAGCGAGGAAGGCAGTAGAGGTCTTCAGCAACAGCTTGTGGACCAACCCTGACGACAACCAGGGCATCCGCTACCTCATCGGACAGGCCAGGGCGGGAGTCCTGGGACCGTGCCCAGGGGGTCTGACCCGAGCCCAGCTCGGTGGGGAGCGGTTCCTGCCGGCCGCGTACTGGGCGCTGGCCGGGGACGGGCAGCGGGCCTGCCGTGCCTCGGACTTGGGTGCCGGCGGATTGTGACCGCCACCCTGCCGGTTGTGACATCAGGCGTGGCAGTGGAGCCGGACGAGGATGGTGTCGCCGGGAAGGTTCGCAAGGTACGCCTCGCTGCCGTTCCAGACGGCGGGCGTGGGAGGGTCGTGAGGGCAGGAGTCAGGATCACAGGAGGCGTGGACGGCGTTGACGTCGCCCTCCAACCACCAACCGTCCACCGTGAGCACGTCCGTGCTCTGCGGGTTCGACGCAGTGAGCCCACGGATGTACGCGGCACGGGTTCCGTCGAAACCGATCACCGGGTGCTCCAGCGGATCGTCAGGGCCCACGAACCCCAGGTACCCCATGTTGAGGCTGAAGGGGTGGTCGAGGTAGGCCTTGATCAGCGGCTGGTCCCGGTAGGCGGAGAGCATCTCGTCTCCCCATCGGTCATCAGGGAATGCATCCGGATCATTGCGCCAGCGGTCGACGAAGACTGCGAGGCGAACGGCCGGAGGGTGGAGGGCGGACAGGCTGTTCCACAGGTCCCAGGACGCGGCGACCGCGCGCTCGTGGGCGAGGTTCCGCTGCGAGAAATCGAGCAGAGCGCGCGGTCCTCCGGCGCAGACGCCCGGGACGCTGGGACGGAGCGAGCCGTCGTGCCTCGGGTCGTCGTGGATGAGCCTGGGGTCGCTCATGTGTCCGGGGGCGATAGCGAAACCCGTGCCGTCGCTGCCTCCGCGGATGCGGCGTGTGTCCCACATGCCGCGGTCGACGGGGTTGTCAGCCGTGTCCAGATAGAAAGGCGCGAGGGCCTTTCCAAGCGCTCCTTCGATATCGCCTGCGGCCTCGGCCGGCAGACACACCGTCACCCATACGCTGGCCATCACCCCTCCTTGCCCCGTCGGCGAACAGCATGATCGCACGCGTGCCGAGACTCGCCACGAGCTGGGTCGTCTGCCGGCGTTGGGCACGTCGGCAGACAGGCGTAGACAGGAGCCGTGCTGCCCGAACCCGGCTCTCGGTGAACAAAGCCAGGTCGATCAACGGCAACAGCTACCGTCTCAAGAACCGCCTCCAGGCCATCGGACGGGAGAGTGACGTGGACTAATAAGTCATCTCATTTGGGCTTGTAGGCTGCTCGCGTGACGATCGTGGAGCGCCTGGTGCCGGACGAGTTGTGGGAGTTATGCCAGCGGGTGGTGCCGGTAGCACCAACCCGGCCGCAGGGCGGCGGCCGACGGCGCCACGGGGACCGGGGGGTGCTGGCCGCGATCGTGTTCGTCGCCACCTCGGGCTGCACCTGGGCCCAACTACCGCCCTGCTTTGGCCCGTCCGGGCCGACTGCCCACCGCCGGTTCGCGGAGTGGACCGCGGCCCGCGTCTGGGCAAAGCTCTACCGGCCGGTCCTGGACGAACTCGGCGCGCGAGGCGAACTGGACTGGTCCAGGTGCGCGGTCGACTCGGTGAACATGCGTGCCGCGAAAAAGGGGACCTGACGGGTCCGAATCCTGTCGATCGGGGCAAGTTCGGGTCGAAGATCCACTTGCTCACCGAACGCACTGGTTTGCCCATCTCGCTCGCGGTCTCCGGCGCCAACCTGCACGACAGCCAGGCCCTGATCCCGCTCGTCGAGGCGATCCCACCGATCCGCTCACGCCGCGGACCGCGCCGACGCCGGCCCGCAAAGCTGCACGGCGACAAAGCCTACGACCACCGCTTCATCCGCTCCTACCTGCGACAACGGAAGATCGCTCACCGCATTGCCCGCCGAGGCGTCGACTCCTCGGCCCGCCTCGGCCGCCACCGATGGGTGATCGAGCGCACTGTCGCCTGGCTCGGCGGCTTCCGTCGACTCCACCGCCGCTACGAGCGCAAGGGCACCCACTTCGCAGCGTTCGGCACCATCGCCGCCACCCCCATCTGCCATCGCAGAATCACCAAATGAGATGACTTCTAAGGAGCTCAGCACTGTCGCCGCAGCTGCCCTCGTGATCTGGCTCCGTGCCTGATTGGCACGGGAGGGTCTAGTCCAAGCGTTGGAACGGAGTCCGGTGCCAGGGGGCGCCAGGCGCATCCCGCTCAGCAGCCCAGCCAACCGGCAGGTCCGCGAGTTCTCGCATGCTCGAGTTGTGCTCGATCGCTGCCCAGATGCACATGGCCGCACACGCGCCGGTGACATTCGGGTCGTTCACACCATCGCCGACAAGCCAGGAGTTCGCCTCTGTGTGACCAACGTCAGGCCGATCTCACCCCCCATCAGGCCAAGCTCCTCGACGAGCTGGACCCGCTATGGCGGCTGCACCCGGACTGCAACCGCTCCTACCGGCGCATGGTCGCCTACCTCGCGGACGGCGGGACGCTGGCCGGACCGGTGAACCGCACCGGCGGGGAGGCCGACCCGACCTTCCGCCCCGGTAGCTGGCTGGGCAAGCAGGGCAAGGCCCGCACGGCCGGGAAGCTGACGACCCAGCAGATCAGCCTCCTGGACGCCCTGTACGAGCAGCACCGCACGAGTGAACCGACCCGCTGAGCCCCGCCCCACCCGACTGGAGGCAGACCCGATGAACGGCTACGGCCGGTACCTGCTGGCGCAGCACCTCATGGACGCCGGCCACACCCGCGACTACGCCTTGGCGGCCGTCGCCCGGGACGAGTTCGACGTCCTCGACTGGGCGGCCAGCGCCGCGGAGTCGGCCATGTTCGATGGCCCCAGCGACGACTACGACCAGGGGTGGATGGACGGCGCCGCCGCTGTCGAGGAGCGGCTGGTGGTCGAAGCCGAGCGGGCCCGCCTCGAAGCCGCAGCTGGCGGCGTCTCCGTTCCCCCGGAGTCGCCGTCGATCACCCCCGAGCTGGCCGCGCGGGCCGCCGCCCGCGTCGCCGAGCGGAAGGAGCAGCTGGCCCGCGCCATGACCCCCCGAAAGCCGCAGCTGCCCCGCAGGCCGGACGGGCAGCCGTTCGTCGAGGACGAGTACCGGCAGCCCTTGGACGGCGACGGGGAGCCGGTCCAGCTGGCCGTCCACCAGGTCGACGACTAGTCGATGGTCCCGGCTGATCAGGTGACCGCGTTGGTGAGGGGCATGGCCCAACTCTGGAGGCCGTGGCGGGGCGGGGGAGCGCCGCTGGACCTGGAAACCACTGCCCGGCTCTGCCAGTCCCTGGACGACTACGCCGATGCCATCGAAACCGATCTATCCGCTGCCACCGGGCTTCCCAGCGCCCCGCGCTGACACCGGCCCACGGTCAAGGCCCGCCGACGGCGGCCCGCACCGCGCGCCCGCACAGCACATCCGATCGAAGCCGTACACGGAGGGGACCCCATGGACAGCACCGCGATCATCACAATCGGCACCGCACTCGTCGGCGCCGGCGCCGCGCTCGGCGGCACCCTGCTCGGGCACCTTCTGCAGCAGCGGGCCTCCCGCGCCCAGCAGCAGGACCAGAACGCCCAGGCCCGCCGAGCCGAGATCCTCGCGGCAGTGACCGCGCTGGTGAGTGCCCTCGACGACCACCGCCGTGCCCAGATCATCCGGGCACGCGCGCTGGCGCTCAACCCCCGCGACCCCGAGCAGGTCGACCGGGACCACTCCCCGGCCGTCCACGAAACCCGCAGTGCCCTCACCACGCCGCGCCTGACCCTGCGGATGATCTGCCCGGCTCTCACCCCGGCGGCCGAAGCCGCCGTTGCCGCCACCTTCGCCCTGCGCGGCGCCCCCACCCTCACCGAGATCGGCCACCTGCGCGTGCGGGCGAAGGCCGCAGGCGACGTCCTGGTCGAGGACGCCCGCGCCCAACTGGAGATCGCTTCGTGACCCCGCCCGCGGACACCTCGGTGGAGAGCCCGGTGCCGACCGCCCCGCCCGGTGCGGCACGCCGACGGCCCGCACCCCGCGACGACGCCGACGAACGCCGCGCCCTGGCCGACCGCATCCGGGCAGCCAGGCACTCGCTCCGCGCCTCCCAGGACACCATCGCCCGAGCCGCCGGCGTGTCCCGCACGGCGGTCAGCAAGATCGAAAGCGCCCACCGGGGCGTCCAGGCCCTCGAACTGAGGCGACTGGCCACCGCGCTGCGCACCAGCCCGGACTGGCTGCTCGGCCTGGCCGACGAAGGGCTCCCGGATCTGGCGGCCCTGCACCCCGACGACCGCCGCTCCGCCCTGCTGTACGCCGAATTCCTGCTCTGGTTGGCCAACCGATCGCTGGCCACCGCCCGCCCGCCCGCTGAGCGGTGCGGCGCCCCCGGCTCCGCCTTGGAAGGACACCGTTGAACGACCGCCCCAGCGCAGTACCCCTCACCCGCACCTTCACCGTGGCCGAGCTGCAGGAGGCCGGATTCCCCGATGACCTGCCCGAGGGCGATCTCGTCTCGGACGAGCCGATCGGGCCCACCAAGTACGGCCAGAAGCGCCGCGCCGTCTTCTGGTTCGGGGAGGAGGGCGAGGAGAACAACCCGTACCCCTGGCAGCTGGAGTACGAGGCGGAGGTCGCGGATGTCTGGCCGGTCGAGGACTACGGCTTCTTCTTCGGAACGGCCGAGGCCGTCGCCGGTGGCAACAGGGACCGAGAAGGTTCGCCGAGCTGGCGCTGGCGAGCCCTGCGGGGCGGTGGGCACCCAGAGCAGTGCCGTGGCTGATCGGAGGCGGCAGCAGCGGCCCGTCGGCGCCTGCCGACTGCCGATCGCTCTGTCGCAGCCTGCTGACATGATCATCCGAACAGCACGGACGAGGGGACAGGCATGGACCTGACGGTGGAACAGGCGGCACGGCAGATCACGGCGGAGATCGTCGCGCAGGCGCCAGAAGGCTGGACGGAGTGCGTGCTGCGGGCGCACGGGGGCAGGAGGGGCACTGGCATGTACGGCAGCGGGTACGTGGTGCCAAGCCGTCCGGGCTCATACTTCAGCATGCCGTCCCCGCACGAGAGCCTCGCCTCCCTGGCGTCCCGGTTCCGGGACAGCCACGGCTGGGAGGCCATCGCCCTGGAGTTGATCTGCCGACCGTCCGGTGCCTTCGAGCTGGTGGTGTTCCGGGACACGCTGGAGCCCGAGGGCCGCCGCGAGGACGGCTGGACACTGACTCTCGACCCCGACTTCCGGCCGTCCGAACCGGGCACGGCCGACGGCGCAGAACCGTCCGAGCTTTCCCCCGCCGGGGACCCGACGGAGGCGGTCGAGCGGCTGCGGGCCATACTCCGGCAGCACGCCGAACGCTCCAGCACGGAACCGCAGATGCCGGCGCCCGTCACCGAGGGACAGCTCGCCGCCGCGGAGCTCCGCCTCGGGCAGGCACTCCCCGCAGACCTGCGCGCGCTGTACCTAGAGGCCGACGGGGACGGCGGCAGCGAGGCACTGGACGGGTACTGCTGGCTGTCGCTCGACTCGGCGCTGGCCGCACGTGACGAGTACATCGGCGTCCCGACCTGGTTCGGCTGGCATCTCGGCTGGAGCCAGGTCATCTTCGACGCCGACCCTCCGAACACGGTGCGCCGCAGCTCGGGGCATCCAGGCTGGCTCCCGTTCGCCACCTGGTTCGACGGCAACTACTTCGCCGTCGACCTCGCGCCGGCCACGAACGGCCGTCCTGGTCAGGTGATCGAGGTCGGCCGGGACTTCAACCACGGTCCGCGCTACGTGGCTTCTTCTGTCACCGCCTGGCTCGGCCAGGCTCTGGGCCAGCCCGATCCGCACGCCCCGCAGCAGTCCGGGAACGGGTCGTGCCAGTTGGTGGTCTCCGCGCTGGACGACCGGCTCGCGCCGGGCGTCCAGGCGGTTCACCTCAATGACGCCCCGTCACCCGTCGACCTTGGCCCGCTCTCCGCCACCCCGCAGCTGCGGCGCCTGCACCTCAACCGCTGCGCCACCACCGACCTGTCGCCCGTGGCAGCACTCCCCATCCAGGATCTGGCCGTCGGCCTCGCCGCCGAGGCCAACCTCACCCCGCTCACCGGCCACCCGCACCTCACCTCACTCGCCGTCGACTCCGAGACCCCGATCGACCTCGCCCCGCTGCGTACCCTCCCCGCGCTGCGCTCCCTCGACCTATCCTCTTGCGCCACGTCGGACTTGGCGTTGCTGGCCGACCTCCCCGGCCTGCACTACCTCGCCCTCTCCGCCACCCAGTGGACAGCCCTGATCGCCGCCGGCCGCCTCCCCGTCCACCTTGCCGCCGCTCGCACGGCCGGAGCCCCGCCCCTCACCGCCGCGCTCGACCTGCTCGCTGCCCTCGGCGTCGCCACCTCCACCGCCTACCACCTCTCCGGCACCGTCGCCGAATAGCAAGCCGCCATCAGCTGACCAACAGCGGCGCTGGCGCTCCCGTCTCGTTGCCCCTACCGCGTGGGAGGCGGGCAGCGCTAGAGGCGGCGCGGTGTGCGGCGTCGTGGGCCGCGTCAGCGGCCAGCTGCTCCAGGCTCGGGATCGGGTTGGCGAACTGGCCGGTGCCGTCGTCGAGGGTGACTCGGGCCCAGTCGTGCTCGGCCTGGGTCGTCCGGACGTCGATCCGGACGTCGATCCGGACGATGGTGCCGCTCACGTCGGCCTCACCGGCGGTGCGGCCGGAGGCGAGCAGGTCGGCGATGCTCTCGCGTGCGGTGGAACGGGCGGTGTCCATCAGGCCCACGGGGGGCAGGTGGCGCCGGTCAGCGGGCGGCGGGGA
Organism: Kitasatospora sp. NPDC002040; assembly: GCF_040296785.1. NCBI lineage: Bacteria > Bacillati > Actinomycetota > Actinomycetes > Kitasatosporales > Streptomycetaceae > Kitasatospora > Kitasatospora sp. NPDC002040. The sequence continues at coordinate 40,354 of NZ_JBEOXV010000014.1, forward strand.
GGACGGCGGCGGCGGCGGAGACGGTGAGCACGGCGACGGCGGCGCAGCGGCAGGCCCACTGGAGCATCCGCATCTTGCGCTCGCACAGCACGCTGAGGGGGTGGAGGTGGGCGGGGCGGTGGTCTTCGACGGCTAGGTCTTCGCGGATCTGCTCAGGGGTGCTGACCGCCCAGCGGGCGAAGCCGTTGCTAGGGCTGGGGTCGAGGCGGGGCGAGACGGCCAAGAGCGCCAGGAGGGCGCTGGCGGCGGCCGCCGTGATCCCGACGGTGGCAAGGGCGAGCGCGATCGTGGGTGCCTTGCCGAGCGCGGTCGCGCCCGCGAAAAGGGTGCCGCCGGTCAGCGCGAGTAGGAGCGAGGACTTGTTGTCCGTCCGGGCGGAAGCGCGTGGTTTCGCGAAACCCCGGAGCGCCAGCCACGCGAACCTGCACGTGGATGTCGATATAGAGGCCAGCGCGGTGTCTGTTCCGGTGTGTGGTGGGACCGGGGGGCGGTGGGCGGATGTCAGGGTTCGGCTGACGGGATCGGTGCGGGCTGGTAGCTGTGGAGACCTTGCGGCCGGTGGGGTGGTCTCGCTTCGTGGGGGTGGGTGTTGTGGCGCGGTTGGTGTGTGTGCACGGGATCGGGCAGCAGGTGCAGGGGGAGGAGCGGCTGCGGTCGGTCTGGTGGCCGGCGCTGAGCGATGGGCTGCGCCGGGCCGGGGCGGAGGGCCTGGTGTGCCGATTGGATCGGGGCACGCAAGTTTCGAAGGCGGTATGGCGACGGCCCGGGTCAGCCCGGCACCGGGATCGAGAGCTGCCATCATGGCGCGATGGCACCCGATATAGCGTTCTTCCTCGCTCCTGACGACCGCAGCGCCGCCGTAGCACGGGTCCGCAACCTGGACCGGTTCGCCTCGGTGACGGGCGAGTGGTTCTCCGCACCCTGCGCGGTCGAGGAATGGGACCTCTACTTTCTCGGCCCACTGCCGGATCCCCCACGACGCAGGCTGGCCTTCTGGCGGCGCCAGGAGCCGTCGACACCTGCGGCACTGCGGTGGATCGTGCCACTGGCCCATGACGGCACCGGAGTGTTCGCCCTCCCACCCAGGTTGACTCGCTCGCTCGCTGGCGCCAGCCCCGAGGAACTGGAGGAGCTTGCCGCCCGCTGGGCCGAGAGGCTCCGCTCCGAAGACGGCGACGAAATGACCAAGGATGACGTCCCAGCCCTCGTGCGAGCCGTTGCCCAGCTCGCAGAAACCGCAGTGGCCACCGGAGGCAACCTCTACTGCTTCTTCTACTGAGCATCCCGGTGCCGGCGTACTCCCGAGGTAGCGTCCACGGATAGGCACCACAGATCTCCCCCTGCACGACCTGGTCGGCGCCGCGGCTAAGGACCTCGTCGCAACGGCAGAACCGGACGCCGGCCGATGGCTGACCAGCGAACTGGAGAACCGGGGGCCCGAGGAGATGTGGTCCGCGGCGCTGCAGCTGCTGCGCCCGCTCGCCGCGAGGCGGGCCTACGGGCTGCCCGAGCACGAAGGTGCCATCCGCCTGCGGGTCAACGCCAGAGCCGCCGAACCCGCCACCGCCCTGGTGCTGGAGATCCGGCTCGCACTCTGGGAGCAGGGAGAACTTGTCGGTGCACCCCGCAGCCGTGGGACCCGGTGTCCATCAGCTCAGATTCGAGGTGCCTCTGTGACTGCAGTGCCTCGGAAGCAGGACTCAAGCCGGTCCAAGGCATCGAGCACCTGGTCGAAGACGAAGGTGGTCGGCCAGGGCGGCGTCTCAGCCTGCCGTGACCATCCCAGGTGGACAACGGCAACCTGATACGGGGTCCTTCCAGTCCGGGCGATCTCATCGTCGAGCCGGACGAGTACGTCATCGCAGGCCCCGCACTCCAGCCAGGGAGTCAGCAAGCTCCCGTGGAGAATGTGCCCCGGTGCGATCTCCTTCGCGAGCTCGCCTGCGACAGCCGAGGCACGGGGCATGCCTTCGATCTCATGCCACCACACGTCCTCGGACTCCAGATCCGGACACCACCGCAGCGCGGGCACGGCCCGCTCGGACACGTCAACAGCATCGGCCAACTCCAGTACGACCGCACGGTCGGCTCGCAGCAGCGGCGTGTGGTGGTCGGACATGTAGTTGACGAGTTCCTCGACCGCGAGGCCCGACTCGTTCGCGTCCCAGGTCACCAGCATGTCGGCTGCAAGCTCGGCCGGTACGAGAAGACCCGAGAGCCGCATGAACTCAGCGCGGTGGAGCTGCGAGGGGATTGCCACATCGGTCATTCCATCAGATCCTTCCCGCCTCCAGGCATGGCTGCTAACAAATCTGCAGGTCAGGACCTGAGGTCCGCCTCATGTGCGGTGACGTCCATGATCGCGGGGAGGTCGGCACCCGCTTGCTCCAGGGCTCGCCGGTCGGGCGCCGTGGCACCGTGCTGGCTCCCCGGCTGCTCCCTCCGCGGACACTGTGATCGGCGTAGCCACCTCGCCCGAGCGGGTGGAACCGCCGGTGCCGGACGCCGTCTCCCAACAGCCGCAATGTGTCAGTGCAGGACGGGAGAATACCTTCATGACGACCCCCGCTGAGCTGGCAACTCCTGCCGCCTACGCCACTGCCGTGGCCACCGCCGTGAGCGCCTCCGCCGCGTACTACACCGATGGCTCCACGCCGCTGGGCGACGACGAGTACGACGCGCTGCTGCGCGCCATCACCGCGTACGAGCAGGCCCACCCGGACGAGGTGCTGTCGCACTCGCCCAGCGGCAAGGTCGCGGGCGGTGCGGTCAGCGGCGACGTCCCGCACTCGGTGCCGATGCTGTCGCTGGACAATGTCTTCGACGCCACCGAGCTCGCCGACTGGGCGGCCGGTCTGGAGCGGCGCCTGGGCCGCCCGGTCGCGGCCTGGTGCGTGGAACCCAAGCTCGACGGACTCGCGGTCGCCGCCCGGTACGAGGGCGGCAAGCTGGTGCGGATGCTCACCCGGGGCGACGGCCTGGCCGGCGAGGACATCACCCACGCCGCCGACGCGATCCTCGGCCTGCCCGCCGTCCTGACCGAGCCGGTCGACGTCGAGCTGCGCGGCGAGGTGCTGCTGACGACCGTCCAGTTCGAGGAGGCGAACCGGATCCGCCTCGCTCACGAGGCGTCCCCGTTCGTCCACCCGCGCAGCGGCGCGGCCGGCACCCTGCGGGCGAAGGACCGCCCGTACCAGATCATGCTCACCTTCTTCGCCTACAGCGCGATCGGCCTCGACGGCCTCGGCCACAGCGCCCTGCTGGAGGCCCTGGCCGCCCTCGGCGCCAACACCGCGGCCACCACGGCAGCCGCACCGGTGCGCTGCGAGACGGTCGAGCAGGTGCAGCAGCGGATCGAGGAGATCACCGCGCTGCGCAGCGCGCTGCCGTTCGGCATCGACGGTGTGGTGGTGAAGGCTGACGCTGCCGCTGACCAGGAGCAGGCGGGGAACGGCTCGCGGGCCCCCAGGTGGGCGGTTGCGCGGAAGTTGGCGGCCGAGCACAAGGTGACGCGCCTGCTGGAGGTGGAGTGGAACGTGGGCCGCACCGGGATCATCGCTCCGCGCGCGGTCCTGGAGCCGGTGGTGATCGACGGCGTCACGGTGACGTACGCGACCCTGCACAATCCGGCGGACATCACCCGCCGCGGCCTGATGGTCGGGGATCTTTGCTACGTCTACCGTGCCGGCGACGTCATCCCGAGAGTGGAGGCTCCGCTCGCTGACCAGCGCACCGGCGCCGAGACACCGGTCGTCTTCCCCGAGGTCTGCCCGCGCTGCGGTGACGAGATCGACCGCTCCGAGCAGCGCTGGCGCTGCGTCCGGGGGCGCAACTGCCAGGCGGTGGCCTCGGTCATCTACGCGGCCGGCCGCGACCAGCTCGACATCGAGGGCCTCGGCGGCACCCGGGCGATCCAGCTCGTCGAGTCCGGCCTGGTGGCCGACATCGCCGACCTCTTCACCCTGACCCGGGACCAGCTCCTCACCCTGGAGCGGATGGGAGAGACGTCCGCCGACAACCTGCTCGCCGCTCTGGAGACCGCCCGCAGCCAGCCGCTGAACCGGGTGTTCTGCGCCCTCGGCGTCCGGGGCACCGGCCGCACCATGTCCCGCCGCATCGCCGCCCACTTCGGCAGCATGGCCACGATCCGCGCCGCCGACGCCGAAGCGCTGGCCGAAGTGCCGGGGATCGGCACGGAGAAGGCCAGGGTGGTCGCGGCAGAGCTGCTCGAACTCGCCCCGCTGCTGGACAAGCTGACGGCCCAGCAGGTCGGCACCGAGGTCTCCGAGCCTCAGCGCCCCATCTCCGGCGCGGCCGGGAACGAGACGGCTGACCGGGGCGAGGGCGGGCCGCTGGCGGGGGAGGCCGTGGTGGTCACCGGCAGCATGACGGGTGACCTGGCCGAGCTCTCCCGGAACGAGATGAACGAACTGATCGAGCGCGCTGGCGGCAAGGCCTCCGGCAGCGTCTCGAAGCGCACCACTCTGCTGGTCGCGGGGGAGAAGGCGGGCTCCAAGCGGGCCAAGGCCGAGGAGCTCGGCATCCGCGTCCTCACCCCCGAGGACTTTGCCGCCCTGGTCGCCGACCACCTCCCGGCGGTCTGACCGTGGACACGAGCATGAGCCGCCTCGGCGAACTGCTGGGCCCTCCGACCCGCCGGCCTGCCCAGGTGCCGTGGGAGAGCGCCGCTGACGCCCATCCCGGTCTCCGGTTCCCGGCGGACTACCGCTGGCTGATCGACACCTACGGCTCGATCCGGATCCACGAGGACCTGTTGGTCAGCGGCCCCACCCGCAGCGGCTTCTACGGGGAGGGCTTCGCGGGCTTCCTCGCGATGACGGCGGACGCCTACGACCAGGCGGAACAGTTCCACGAGGAGCCCCGGTTCCCCGAGATCGCCCCCGAGCCCCCGCACCCGATGTTCCCGGAACCGGGCGGGCTACTGTCCTGGGGCGGGGACACCTTCGGGAACTACTACTTCTGGCTGACACAGGACCCCGACCCAAACCGCTGGCCGGTCGTCGTCTGGTTCGGCGAGAACGAGGTCTGGGACGTCTTCGACGGCGGGCTCGCCGCCTTCCTCGCCGCACTCCTCGCCAGCGAGTACCACATGACCCACGAGATCCCGCTGCGCAGTGGTCCGGTCCACCGGTTCGCCGGCGACTGGGAAGGGTTCGTCGGCTGAGTGCCTCCGGGCGCGGGCTGGCCTGTCAGCCACCTTCTGCCCAGGGGGTAAGCCCGACCAACGGCGCACCGGACGGGTCCGTCGCGCACCGTGGGCGGACCGTACGGTGGGCTGTTGCCGATCGCGCGCAGCGTCGTTGGACCGTCTGAGCGATGCCCCCATTTCGCTCCCGGTCCTCCGCACCAGACCCGTCACCGCCGGCCCCGGTGCGGTGCTGCTGGTGGCCGGCCCTGGCACAGGTTCGGCCACCGAACCTCCTGGGCCCACCGGCTCTTGCGGCCTTCACCCGGTCACCTCGGCGGCGGTCTTCAGCGGCGGAACGGGCTGCCGCGCTCGCCGGCGAGGGAGGCAGGGACCATCTCGTCCACCTCCCTGCGCACCCAGGTCGGTGACCGGGGCACGCACCGAGGCAGCCGGGGCTGTTGACTGTTAGTCAATGTCCTGGCGATCACTGGCGAAGCTGGATGGCAGGTGCAGCTACGGTACCCGGCTCGGCGCGAGTCACTGAGCCTTCCGGCACCCACTGTATTGAACGCGTTCAATATAGTGTCATGATGGGGGCGTTCGGCCGGTCGCTGGCCCATCAAGCGGGCGGAGCGGTACTTCGTTGTGCGCGCGGCGGGAAGAACGCATCACATGGACAGCACGGCAACGGCCGACCGACGGCTGCACAGCGCGCGGATTGTGACCTGGCTACTGGTGGTCGGGTCCATGGTTGCGGCGGTGCCGGGCTGCGGGGCTCTGGGCGGAGGTCGGCCGGATGAGGTGCTGATCAACGCTAGCGACCTTGCCGGCATAAGGGAATAGGCCCACTCGGCATGGGTGCGCTCATGGGGGCTCCCATGGATCTGGCCGGCACTTTCACCAATGGGGCGGGGCAAGTAACTACGCCGGTGCCGCCATCGGATCATTCCCACTCCATGGCCACGTTGTCCCTATTGGGACTGCGCCAAATGGGTTCAGGTGTGTAGACATTAAATATCGAATTGAGAATAACTGGGACTGGCACTCTGTCATCAAAATAGTTCCACGGGGGGCGCATGTTCCACGAGCGCACTTCGGTGAGCTCTACGTCCCGGGTGACTACCTCATCAAGGGCCAATTTAGCTGGGGTGAACGATCCATCCATCTAGTCGAGGGATGATGCTTTTTCGGCATCGGAGGGTGATCAGTATGGCTAAGTACATGTGGACTACTCGGGTGGTTGCGGTGGCCCTGACGGTTGGACTGGGTTCCACTGGGTGCGCGAATAGCGGAGGGGATGCGGCGGAGATCCGGGCTGCTGATCTAGTGGGCAGCTGGTCCAACTCAAAGGGGGCTCGTATGGAATTCGCGACGGATCATCGCGTGTCGGCTGTCGGGTTGGATAGGGCGCTACCCTACGGCAGTTGCCCGCCGACCCTGCAGTCCGGAACGTGGCGATTCTATGTGCCGGGTCACGATCCCAGCGTGCTTTCGCCCTCCGTCGATGCCCAAGAGGGAAATTCTCTAACGATCTCTGCTGATCTTCACCGTGATCCGACTGAATCCTCATGCGACCTCGAAGTTGCAGTGCAGCGCGATAAAGAAGGCTATAATATCTGCCTCTCTGCCGATCCGGACGACACCTGTACTTCCGATGAGCTCTTGCGGAAGTGAGTCGGATCCTTAGTCATAGTTGGCGATCAGGGGTCCCGTTGCTGTCAGTGACAGTCCGCCTTGGTTGAATCAGCGGATGAGTGAAACCTCTGTCGACCTGGGAGTCGTCACCGCGCCGTCTGGTGTGCTGGTCCTGGGCATGGGCGGCTGGATCGATCACTGGTCCGGGCTCGGCGACCCGTTGTCCGTGCGGGCACTGGCCGCCGCGAAGCAAGGTGGCGGCCACCTCCACGAGCCCGCGGACGGCCCGAGCCGGGACTGGTTCTGCGAGGCGGTCGCGGTATCGGCCGCTGCCGACGGGCCGCTGAAGGTGCGCGCCGAAACGGGGGAGTCGTACGACGGGCCCGTCGTCACGGTCCTGGAGGTCGACCTCGGCGTGCCTTGGCCGGGCAACCCCGACGGAGAACCGATCCGACTCGGTGACCTGCCGATCGACCGGTGCGGCATGGTCCTCGGGGACGCCCGCGCCCTCGACTCGTTCGTCGGGCTGCCGGGCGAGTCGATCGACGGACTCGCCGACGTCACATACTGGGGGAAGTACGAGGACGACGCCCACGCCCGCTTCGGCGGCGAACGGACACCCCGGCACGAGGTCGAGGGACCTTACGGGCGCCTCGACCTCCCCCTGCACGAAGCCCACGAGTTCGCCAGTCAGCTCCAGAACTGGCTGGCGGAAGGGCCCCGAATCGGCCTGGTGGTCGCCGTGGACGCGCACACCCACTTCCACCTCCTCGACCGGGCCGGCCAGACTCACCCCCTGCTCGCCGGACAGATCGAGATCGACGAATGCCAGGTCCTGGGCCTGGGCTGGGATCCCGGCGACCACTCCATGCGTCACCACGGCGAACGAGCCTGGAACCAGGTCTACGCAGTCACCCTGGAACAGCGCGGCACCACCACCCTGCTGCGTTGGACGATCCCCGCAGAAGCAGAAGAATCCGAGTAGGCCGAGGGGAACGCTGCGCCCCGCCGTGCAAGGGGGCTCTACGGTGTGCGCTTCTCGGCAATGAGGTCCAGCAGGGTGCTGGCGAACTAGGCCGCGCTGCGCCGCCATCGCCAGCGCCGCTGGCAGAGCGTTCCCAAGGCCCGCGACCTCGTCAACATCATCAACCGCAGCACAGGCATCCCGGTGAGCGAGGAGCTGGAACCGCATCCTGCCACCGCGCGCTGCCCGGCCCGTGCCGACGGCCGGGCAGCGCCCAGACCCCCAGAAGCGGCTACGCCTCGTCGGTGTGCTCGCTGATCAGTGCGGCTTCAAGGAGGACCAGCTGCCGGAGCTCCACCGAGCTGACGACTCCGCGGTCGAAGGTCTCGGTGTAGCCGCCCTGGGGCATCTGCTCCTGGCGCACGAAGTGCAGCAGGCCCAGTTCCTGCTTGAGGTGGCGCAGCACGGCCTGCTCGATGCGGTAGGCGATGTCGCCGGTCGGAGTGTCGTGGGTGCTGTCGAGGTGCCAGCCGTGCCTGAGGTGCTGTTCGGTGCGGCTGCGGCGGGTGTGCAGGCCGCCGATGCCGATCTTGACGGCGCCGAGCTCGTGGTTGGTCATCACGTACACAGTGCTGGGTGCGTTGTGGTCGAAGCCGTGCTCGGCGCAGAACCGGCAGCCGTAGCCGGAGCGGACGTTGCTGTAGGTGGGGGTGCTCTGCTTGCCGCACTCCTGGCAGGTGGCGGTCCAGGGTTGCATGGCGCCTGGGTAGGGGCCGTGCGGTTCGAAGCCCTCTTCGCGCATCAGGTCGGCGGCCTCCTCAGGGGCGACCCAGTGCCCCGAGCAGTAGTTGCAGCGTTTCCCGTCCATCACCCCGGCCAGTGAGGGGTTGCTGTCGCGCTCGCACACGTGGCACTGGCTGAGCCAGGGCCGGAACTTGCCGCTGAAGTCTGCCTTCGGCGTGAACCCGTTCTCGTGCATGATCGTGATTGCGAGCTGTTCGTCGAAGCGGCGGCCCAGGCCGCGGCGGCGGTGGGCGCAGTCGACGCAGCCCCGGCGGGCCGGTGAGGTGGCGTAGGCGTGGTACGAGACCTTGGTGGTGGTGGTTCCGCACTCGGTGCAGCGGCACGGCCAGGGGAGGATCGAGCCGGGGTAGGGCGTCAGGGGCTCCAGGCCCCGGGAGAGCATGAACTCCGCTGCCTCGGCGGGGACGACGGTGTGCCGGCCGCAGTAGCGGCAGCCGCTGCCCTGGCTGACCGAGGCGTACATCGGGTCGGACTCCCGCCCGCAGGTCGTGCACCGGCACCGCCACGGCGCGAGCGCTCCCGGGTAGGGAGCAAGGGGCTCGAAGCCGCCTTCACGCATCACCTGGGTGGCCTGGTCCGGGTCGAGGCGGTGCGCGGCCACGGTGCGCTCGCGGCCGCACGCCATGCAGCCGTAGCCCTGGCGGACGTTGTCGAGCGTGGGGGTGCCGACACTGTTGCACGAGCGGCACCGGCACGGCCACGGCGTGCCAGATCCCGGGTAGGGCGACAGCGGCTCGTACCCGCCGGCCCGCATCACGTCGACGGCGGCATCGGGGTCGAGTCGGAGTGCGGCGGCGGTCCGCTCACGACCGCAGAGCAGGCAGCCGGCGTTGTTGGAGTTCACCGAGTGGTAGGAGGGGGTGACGATGCCGCCGCAGGTGGTGCACTGGCAGCGCCAAGGCTTCGTGGAGCCGATGAACGGGTCGAGGGGTTCAAGGCCCGCCACGCGCATCCGGGCGACGGCGGTCTTGACCGGGACCACCTGCCCTGCGCAGAACCTGCAGCCATGCCCCTTCCTGACGGTGCCGAGCCGCGGCTCGACCTCATTTCCGCAGACGGTGCACCGGCAGAGCCACTTCACACCCACGCCCGGGTAGGGGACGAGAGGCTCGAACCCTGCCCTCCTCATCTCAGCTGCGGCCTCAACCGGATCTATTCGCTTACCCATGGGAGGCAGATGAACATGCAGGTCAGACACATGATGCATGGCTTCGTCGAGGTAGCCGCGTGAATGCGGCTGATGATATTTCAGCTGACGAGAAGTCAGTTGCTGCTCGCCATGGCGACGTTGCAGGCCTCGAAATGGATCATGCGCATACGCCCGATCTGCCCTGTTCGGGCAGTCCGGCGTGACCAAGGTCACTGCCGCCCGGTCGCACTTCCGCGGGCCGGCCGGACGGTAGGCGGACCGGGGGCGCCGGTTCGCTTGCATACCTTCTTCGACCGTTCACGACACGGGACGGTCAGGACACCCGGGGTACGGTCACCGGATGGACAGCGAAGACCCTCGACCTCCCGAGCCCCGCCCGGCCGGCGAGATGCCCGTGGCGGATCTTGTGGCGGACGTCGTGGACGACGTGGTGCGCACCGCCAGCCTGTCCGCCGGCCGATGGCTGGCTGACGAGCTGGAGCAGCGGGGTGATGTCGCGCTGTGGGAGGGGATGCTCACCCTGCTGCGCCCGCTGGCTGCCCGCCCGGTGTACGACCTGCCCGAGCGGGAGGGCATTGACCACCTGCGGCGGATCGCGCGGGGGCCGGCCGAGCCGGTGACGGCGCTGATCATGGGGGTCTCGGCCGCGTTCCGGGAGTTGGGGGAGCAGAGCGCCCGCGAGGTCTGGCAGCACGCGCCCGCCGAGCTGCGCCACGTAGCCGTCCTGCGCGAGCTGATCTCCCGCGCCTATTCGGTCGGTTCACGGGGGAGCCGTCTCGCCGCCGTCCAGGTGGTGGCCCTGGTCCGCGAGACGCTTCGTCCTGTCCCGGTCGGACACGACGGTCCCCTGTCCGGCGGGGGCTGAGCCCGCACTCGGTCTGCCGAGGTCCACTCCAGCAGTCAGAACAGGCCGTCGGCACCCCTGCGATCATCAACGTCTTAGACGAGCCGCCGTTGCCCGGCCGCGGTGGCCGCTGGGTTCCGGTTGGAATGTCCTGAAACACGCGTATTCAGAGGAGATCTACTTGGAGGCCGGATGCCCCTTTTTGGGGTCATGTTCGGTGGTGGCCGCGGTCTAGGAGACCGTCGGCACGGCTGGTGGCCTGCTGCGCCAGGGCCCTGGGGAGCAGGGCAAATGGCTGACGCTGTCGGCGTGGTGGGGCTCTCCGCGGGGCCCATCACTACATGCGGGTGGGGTTTAGGCGGAGGTCACTACAACTAGAATCGTTCGCAGCTGCAGAGCTACCTCAGTTCGTCGACCTGTTCGCTGGGTCGGCCGCCACTTTCCCCTCTCCATCGGGGGGAGGGGAGCCGATGGGCGAGAGCCCGGAGATCGAGGTGGCCGATGCCGCACCCGAAGCGCGAGGACCGGGCCAAGAGCCCGGACCGGCGGGAACCGGACCGCAAGGACCGGGGCCGGCCGACCGAGGGCAAGGGTCGCGGCGGTGGGCTGGACTGGCTGGCGATCATCAACGCGGTGATCAACGCGATCCGGCTCGTGCTGGAGTTCCTGGGGTGACCTGGGGGTGAAAGCGCGAGGGCGCCTCAGGTGAACACTGAGACGCCCAGTACCGCAGCAACCATGAGGTCAGGGGCCCTTCACCGTACGGACTGCAATCCTGCGGAGAGGGGCCTCTGTCGTTCACCCGGCCGTTCGGCCACCGTATGCCGGTGGTCCAACAGCCGCATGACCTGTTTGATGTTCTCACTTTACTGCGCGGCGAAGAAGCGGTTGTCCAGCATGTCGAGCTGCGCGGCCCTGGTACTGATTTGAGCCTGGTTGCTGTCCCGAGGGCCGCAGTGCCAGGTTTGCTGCTCTGGCCTGCCAGGCCGAGGTTGCGTCGCTGTAGTTCCGGTTGTGCAGCCGCTCCCGAGCGGCCGTCGCGGAGGTCGCCTGGTCGAGGCCGGGGAGCACACTGGGCTGCAGGAGGCGGTGGTGATGCCGGTATCTGACGGCCCGAGCCTGCTGGCGTTGGTGGTGTGCGAGAACTGCGGCCGGCCGATGCTGGCCCACGAGTTCGGGGCCCGCTGCTCGTGGCCGTGCTACGACCAGCCCCGCGGCGACCCGGAGTCGGACGCGCTGATGATCGCGCGGGCCCCGGCGGCGTTCGCGTTCTTCATGGGTCTGGGGCCGGGTCGCCGCGTCGCATAGGTCCGGAGGGCCGCTGAGTGGCGCTGGTACCCGTGCCGCAGTCGATCGCGAGGAAGATGGTCACCTTCTCGCTGGTGTCCATCCCGTGCTCGGTGTGCGCCGCGACCGAGCGCCACGGCGTTTTGCTGCACCTGGTCCACGACGACCTGATCGTCCAGCGCCGTGTGTTCGAGCTGGACGGCCAGGACGTCGCGCAGGGCCACATCGCCCGCGGCTTCGAGCTCCCCTCGGGCGACACCCTGGTACTGACCGACGCAGACCTCGCCGACCTGCCCACCCCCGACTCCCGGGAGATCCGGGTGCTGGGCTTTATCCCGGAGGACCGGGTCGACGTCACCCACTACGACCGCACGTACTACCTGGGCGCCGGCCGGGCCGCGGCCGGCCCGGCGCACTGCTGCATGAGGCGCTCCAGCAGCCCGGCCATGTCGCCGTCGCCTGCACCGCTGCGCACCCGCGACACCCTGGCCGTGCTGCGAGTGCGGGACGACGTGATCGTGATGACCACCATGCTCTGGCCCGACGAAGTGCGCCCGACCACCGGAGTGGCGCCAGCAACCTCGGAGCTGCGCCCCGAGCAGGTGGCGCTGGCCCGGCAGTCGATGGATGCGAGCAGCGAGGGGTTCGAGCTGGAGGCGGAGCGGGACGAATACACGTCGGCGCTGCGCGAGGTGGTCGAGGCGAAGGCGGCCGGGCTGCCCGCCCCGCACGCGCCAGCCGCGAAGGTGCTGCCGGCCAGCGGGGTCGGCGACCTGATGGCGCTGCTGGAGGCGGCGGTCGAGCGGGCCGAGGAGGAGCACCCGAAGCCCGCAGCCCGGGCGAAGAAGAGCACGATGCCGCGGTGCTGCACCAGGACCACCGGCACGCGGTCGGTGAGGAAGCCGGGCCGCCCGTCTCGTTGGAAGTCAGAACGCTGGGTCGCTGCCGAGCTGGTTCATCTCGGCGGCGGCGAGCCGGTCGGCCGCGCCGTCCGGGTCGCCGGGCAGCAGGGTGACGGCCTGCTCAACCAGCTGAGCGGCGAGCAGGCGCAGGCCGCCTTCTCCGAACCGGCTCGTCCAAGCGTCGACCAGCTCGGTGCAGGCGGCCGCGGCGGCCTGCGGGGAGTCGGCTTCGATGCGGGTTCGGAGCAAGGCGAGGGAGGCGAGGGCTGCGTCGGCGTCGAACTTGCCGGGGCTGTACGGGGTCGGATCGGGCACCGGCTCATCCTGGCCGCATTGCTGACGATCCGCCAGGTCCGGAGCCGCGCCGGTCGTAGCCAGTCGAATGCCGCGCGGGGTGTTCGGCGGAGCGTTCCGGTTGCTCTACCTGGGGTAACGCTCTGACGAGCATGGGAACAGTTGTACGAATAAGGGGCTACGCTGGCCGTACCGGAGGGGAGCCGGGCCGACGACGAAGGGGGCTGACCGAAGGGCCGGAGGTGATGCGCGGTGGTCGCGCAGCTGCACGTCGCCTCGGGCTATTCGGTGCGCTACGGGGCCTCGCTCCCGGCCGCGCTGGCTGAGCGGGCCGCCGAGCGCGGCATCAGCGAGCTCGCGCTGACGGACCGGGACACCGTCTCCGGCGTGGTCCGGCACGCGAAGGCGTGCGCGGCCGCCGGGGTGCGGCCCCTCTTCGGCGCGGACCTCGCGGTCAGCTTGGCCGAGCCGGGCACCCCGGCCGGGCGGCGCCGGACCCCGGCTCGGGGCGGGGCCTTCGTGGACGAGTCCGCGCCCCGGATCACCGTGCTGGCCCGCGACAAGGCGGGCTGGGCCAACATCTGCGCCCTGGTCAGCGCGGCCTGGGCGGTGCGCGCCGAGCGGGGCGGCGGCCAGCCGGTGGTGCCGCTGGAGGTGCTGGCCGCCCACACCGAGGGCCTCACCGTGCTGCTCGGCCCCAGCTCCGAGCCGATCCGGGCCCTGGCCGCCGGCCGCCCTGACCGCGCTACCCAACTCCTCGCCCCCTGGCGGGAGATGCTCGGCCCGGCCCTGCGCCTGGAAGCCGTCCACCTCGGCCGCCCCGGCACCGGGCCCGGCTCGCTGCGCCTGGCCGCCCGCACGGTGGGACTTGCCGCCGACCTCGACCTGGAGGCGGTGCTCACCAACGCCGTCCGCTACGCCGACCCCGGCCAGGGCCCGGTCGCCGATGTACTGGACGCGGCCCGGCTGCTGCGCCCGGTCCAGCCCGGCACCACCTGCAACGGCGAGCGGTGGCTGAAGCCGCCGGCCGCGATGGCGCAGCTGGCCGAGGAGGTCGCCGAGGCGGCCGGGCGGGGCCCTGGCGGTGGCCGGCGGCTGTTGGCGGTGACGGCCCGCACGGCGGCCGAGTGCCGCTTGGACGCGGCCTCGGACTTGGGGATCGAGAGTGTGCGGTTCCCGGAGGAGGACCGCCTCGGCCTGGTGCCGGGCACCTCCGCCCGGGTGCTGCGGGAGCGGTGCGAGTCGGCGCTGGCCGAGCGCGGTATGGACCGCGATCCGCAGGCCGTTCTCAGGCTCGCCGAAGAGCTGGAGGTTGCGACGGGCTTGGGCTGGTCGACATTTTTCTTGACGGTCGGTCAGATCGTCGAGGACTTCAAGGCGGCCGGGGTGCGGGTGTCGGCGCGCGGTTCCGGCGCCGGGTCCCTTGTGGTGCACCTGCTGGGCATCTCGGCGGTGAACCCGCTCGAGCACGGACTGATGATCATGGAGCGTTTCCTGTCGTTCCGGCGCCGCTCGCTGCCCGACATCGACGTGGACGTGCCCGCGGACCGCCGGATCGACTGCTACCGCCTGGTGCTGGACCGCTTCGGCACCTCGCGCGTCGCAGCCGTGGCGATGCCGGAGACCTACCGGGTCCGCTGGGCAATCAGGGACGTCTCACTTGCCACAGGCCTGGCTCCCGAGGAGGCCGGGCGCCTGGCCAAGGCGTTCCCGCACATCCGGGCCAAGGACGCCCGGGCGGCGCTGGCCGAGCTCCCGGAGCTGCGCCAGGTCGCCGAGCAGGCCGGCCGGTACGGGAACCGGTTCTGGGACCTGGTCGAGGGCCTCGACGCACTGCCCAGGGGAAGTGCCATGCACCCCTGCGGCTTGCTCCTGTCCGACAACTCCCTGCTTGCCCGCACACCGGTGATCCCCACCCCCGGGGAGGGCCTGCCCATGAGCGTGTTCGACAAAGACGATGTCGAAGATTTGGGCTGCCTGAAATTGGACATCTTGGGCAACCGCACGATGCAGGCCCTGTCGTACGCGCTCTCCGAGATCGAACGCACCACCGGCCGCACGATCGATCTGGACGACCCCGACCAGGTGCCGCTGGACGACGAGGCCGCCTACGCCCTGCTTCGCGAGGGTGAGTCCCTGGGCGTGTTCTCCATCGACAGTCCCGGCCAGCGGAACCTGCTGGGCCGCGCCCAGCCGAAGTCCTTCCTGGACCTGATCGTCCAGCTGGCACTTTTCAGGCCGGGCCCGGTCGCCGCCGACATGATCAGGCCGTGGCTGGCCGCCCGGCACGGCCGCCAGCCGGTGCGCTACCCGCACCCCGACCTCATCCCCGCCTTGTCCCCGACGCTCGGGGTGCTCGTGTTCAACGAACAGGTCGCGAAGGTCATCTCGGTGCTGACCCGGACCGATCTGGCGATGGGGGAGGAGGCCCGCCGAGCGCTCAGCCGCCCCGAGCGCCTGCCCGCCCTGGAGACGTGGTTCCGCACCCGCGCCGGCGTGGCCGGCTACGACCAGCAGGTCATCGACACGACGTTTGACCAGCTCAGAGGCATGGGAGCCTACGGATTCCCCGCCTCGCACAGTGCAGCCTTCGCCGTCATCACCCTCCAGAGCGCCTGGCTGAAGGCCCACTTCGGACCCGCTTTCTACGCCGGGATCATGGAAGCCGAGCCCGGCATGTACCCGCTGCGCCTGCTGCTGGCCGACGCCCGCCGCCACGGCGTGCCGGTGCTGCCGGTATGCGTCGAGACCTCCGAGGCCGGCTACCGGGTCGAGACCGGACCGGACGGCCGCGAGGGCCTGCGGATCGCCCTCGCCGCAGTGAAGGGCATCACCGCCGAGGAGATCAGCCGGATCACCGCCGCCCGCCCGTTCACCTCGGTCCCGGACCTGTGGGAGCGGGCCCGCCCTTCGCTGCCCACCGCCCAGAACCTGGCCAGGATCGGCGCCCTGGCCGCCGTGCCCGGCGGCAGCCGACCGCGCCGGGACCTGCTGCTGCTCCTGGACGAGCTCCACCACGGCCGCCGCACGACCGCCGTGCCGGACCAGCTCGCCCTGCCCGCCCCGGCCGAGTCCTCCGCACCGACCGGCCTGCCCGCCATGACCGCCCGTCAGGAACTGGACGCCGAGCTGGAGGTCATCGGCCTGGACGCCAGCAAGCACCTGATGGCCGAGCACCACGCGCTGCTGGCCGAACTCGGCGTCACCCCCTCCACCGCGCTGCGCGACGTCCAAGCGGGGGAGGTGGTGCTGGTCGCCGGGGCGAAAGTGGCGATCCAGACCCCGCCGCAGAAGAACAACCGGCGCACGATCTTCGTCACGCTGGACGACGGAGCGGGCGGCCTCCCGGTCGACCTCGCGTTCTTTTCCGGGCCCGACGCCGAGGCGAGCGCGCACACCCTCTTCCACTCCTGGCTGCTGGTAACGCGAGGACAGCTCCAGCACCGCGGACGCTCCCTCTCGGTGGTCGGGCACCGGGCCTGGGACCTCGCCGAGCTCGCCCGGGTCCGCGCCGAGGGCGGCACGGCGGCCGTCCGCGCCCTCCTCGCCACCCCCGGACCAGCCGCACCCGAGCAGCACCATGACGACGGCCGCGAGAACCCGCGCCCCGGCAGGCCGGGCGGCGCCGGCCGGATGTGGCACGCTTCGCAAGGTGCGGCGGGATGACCGGCACCTCCACCGCCGTGACGGTCCTTCACCTGCGCTGCCACCAGCCGACCTTCGACGTCTACCGGCAGCTCTTCGGGGTCCTCGCCGACATCACCCCCGTCGTCCAAGCCCTCCCGCCCGACAGCGCCATCCTCCAACTCGCAGGCGCGGTCAAGTACTTCGGCCAGAGTCCGGCCGAGCTGGCCGATCTACTGCAGACCCGGATCGCCGCCCGCTTCGGCCTGGTCACCACCGGCGGCCTCGGCAACAGCCGGCTCATGGCCGCCCTCGCCGCCTACACCGCCCGCCCCGGCACCGTCCAGCTCCTGCCCGACGACCCGGCCACCGCCCTGGCCTTCCTCCACACCCAGGACATCCGGCTGCTCCCCGGTGTCGGCCCCGCCCTGGAGAAGAAGGTCCGTCGGTACGGAATCGACACCATCGGCGAACTCGCCGCCATCCCGGTGGCCACCGTGCAACGCATCGCCGGGGCCAGCATCGGCCGTCTGCTCGCCGAGCGGGCCAACGGCACCGACCGCCGCACCGTCACCCCGGCCGGCCCGCCGGCCACCATCAGCTCTAGCCGCCGCTTCGACCGCGACGTCCTCGACCCCGCCGAGATCCGCCGCGCCCTCCTGGACCTCGCCCTCGACCTCGGCACCCGGCTGCGCGCCGCCGGGCAGAGCGCCCGCGCCGTCGAGCTGCAGGTCACCTATGCGGACCGTTCCTCCACTACCAGGTCCAGGACGCTGCCGGAGGCAACCGGCCACAGCCCGGCCCTGCGCGAAGCGCTCTACTCGCTCTTCGGTGTGCTGGGCCTGGAGCGGGCCCGGATCCGCGCGGTCACCGCCCGGGCCGGCGGCTTGGCCACCGTGACAGCTGCCCACGGGGTGCAGCTGACCTTCGACGCCGCCGCCGAGGCCGCGCGCACGCTGGAGCCGGTCCTGGACAAGGCCGCCGCCCGCTACGGCACCGGCGCCGTAGCGCCCGCTGCTCTGGCCGCCGTTCAAGCCACACTGAGCGGTTGCTCAGTGTGTCGTATTACATCCGTCAAGGTGAGACGTAGTCACCCCACCTGAAGGTTGCGATGTAGGTCCGTCGGGCGGCGTTGGCCACCCACTACTGGGCTCACCAGCCCACCACCCTGTCGGCGTGCCGTGGGAGAGCGCCGTCTGAGCTGGCTGCGTCGGGCATCAAGAGGATGGCGTAGGCCGCCTGCAGAAGGATGAAGAGCACGATCGGTGCGGAGCCGGCGACAAGGAGCAGCGCCGGGAGGGCGTTGATCAGTACCGCCACGACCACCTGCACGCTCTTGCCCGTGGCGGCTCGGCGGGACATCAGGAGGAGGACCACGAGCACAGGACCTGCGGTCCAGAGTATGAAGACGCCAGGCAGCTCCAGTGCACCGAAGTGGTCCGGACCGAAGAGCGGGGCCCCCTGGAGCAGCAGGAGCAGCGGCGTGGAGCAGACGGCGAGGTACCGTGTCGCGGCCTGCGCGAACCAGCGCATCTCCCGCCTGAAGGCGGCCGCCCGGTGGAAGTCCGCACCTCGGACGACCAGAACGAGTAGCACCGGAATGCTGATCACGAGAAGAGCGGGACCGATCTCGTGGAGGTGCCGGGCGAGCGGGCCGGGAACCCCGCGCTGCGCAACCGCCCCTTCCTCGCCGTCACCGTGCTGAACGGGCTGCTGGGGCTCCAGTTCTCGATGCTGGAGGTGGGCGTCCCGCTCTGGGTGGTGGAGCACACCGAGGCGCCCCGGGTGCTGGTCGCGGTCTCACTGATCGTCAACACCGTGCTGGTGGTGGCGCTCCAGGTGCGCGCCACCCGGGGCACCGAGGAACCGGCCGCCGCCGCCCGGATCTTCCGCCGGGGCGGCCTGATGATCGCCGCCGCCTGCCTGCTGATCGGCCTGGCCCACGGCCTGCCCGGCTGGCTGGCCGCCGTGCTGCTGGTGGCGGGGGTGGCGTGCCAGACGCTCAGCGAGATCTCCTGCCAGGCGGCCGGCTGGGCGCTCAGCTACGACCTGGCGGGAGAGGGCCACCACGGCTCGTACCAGGGGGTGTTCAACTCCGGCATGGCGGCGGCCCTGATGCTCGGGCCGGTCCTGGTCACCACGGTGGTGATCACCAACGGCCTGGCCGGGTGGATCCTGCTCGGCGCGGTGATGCTGGCCGCCGCCGTCGCGATGCCGCCCACCGTCCGCTGGGCCCAGCGCACCAGGCCGGCCGCCCCGGTCACCACGGTCACCCCGTGACGACCGGGAGCTCCCGGCAGTACGGCCGGTCCGTCGGGCGGAGCTCGGTGAGCGGACCGGCCGCCCGGAGCACCACGTCCAGCACCGCGTCCGGCTCGCAGGCGTAACCGCCACTGGCCCAGGCCGGGTTGGCCTCCACCACGGCCCAGCGGCCGTCCGCGAGCAGGCCGACGTCGACCACCACCGCGCTCGGCAGCCCGGCCGCGCAGGCCGTCAGCACCTCGGCGGCGAACGCGGCCACCTCCCGGTGCAGCGGGTCCCGGTCGAGCGGTGCCACGTCGAGGTCGCCGTCCAGCGCGTACCGGCTGCCGGTCCGCACCCGGCCGTCGAGCACGAACAGTCGGTACTCCCGACGGAACGTCACCACCTCGCTGACCAGCACCGCCGTGTCGTCCGGCAGGGCGTCGGGGCCGGGCAGGCCGGAGCCGTCCGGGTACACCCGGGCCGCGAACAGCTTGTCCGAGGGCGGCTTGCAGAAGGCCGGGCGGCGCAGGCCCCGGGCCTCGGCCAGGGTGAGCAGCTCGATCGAACGGCGGGTCAGCTCGGGCGGCAGCCCGGCCAGCCAGCCGGGCAGCTCCTCCAGTGCGGCCAGGCCCAGCTCCCGCCCGACCGCGTCGGCGAACAGCGGCCCGCCGTACAGGTGCACCAGCGGAGGTGCGTCGGCCGGTGCCCGCCAGGCAGTCGCGGTGCGGGCGGACAGGCCGCGGGAACGGGCGGCGGTGAGCAGTTGCAGCCCGGTCTCGTTGATCCGGGGTGCGAGCAGGAGGAGTCGGTCGGTGGACATGGGCCCCGATGCTGCCGCACCCGCCCGGGCCCGGCCAACCGGATTCCCGGCCGACGGGTGGTGGGGCGGGCCTCTGGCCGGGAGGCGGGTGGGCATGTCAGAGTCCTGTCCGGACGGTCCCACCGGACCGGTCCGACCCACCCTCAGCCGGAAAGCAGGAGCAGCGCGATGACCCGCGAGGTACCTTTCGTCCGCGTCAGCACCGTCGATGCCGTGACCACCCTGGAGCTGGACTCCCCGCACAACCGGAACGCCCTGTCGACCCGGCTGATGGCCGAGTTGACGCGGGGTCTGGCCGAGGCGGCGGCCGACCCCGCCGTGCGGGCGGTGGTGCTCGGGCACACCGGGAAGGTGTTCTGCGCCGGGGCCGACCTCTCCGAGGCGACCGGGGCCGACCCGACCGTGGGCCCGCGCGGGCTGGTCGACCTCCAGCGGGCGATCGTGGACTGCCCGAAGCCGGTGGTCGCGCTGGTGAACGGCCACGTCCGGGCCGGCGGGCTGGGCCTGCTGGGCGCCGCCGACCTGGTGGTGGCCGGGCCGCTCTCCACCTTCGCGTTCACCGAGGTCAGGCTCGGTCTGGCGCCCGCCGTGATCTCGCTGCCGCTGCGCCCCAAGCTGGACCCGCGCGCGGCCTCCCGGTACTACCTCACCGGCGAGACCTTCGACGCCGCCGAGGCGGCCAGGATCGGTCTGGTCACCGAGGCCGCCGACGACCCGTCAGCCGCCGCGAAGCTGCTGCTGGACGCGATCCGGCTGGGCTCGCCGCAGGGCCTGGCCGAGTCGAAGAAGCTGGCCAACGCCGAGGTGGTGGCCAGTTTCGAGCGGGACGCGGACGAGCGGGTGGCCCAGTCCGCCCGGCTGTTCGGCTCGGCCGAGGCCCAGCAGGGCATGCGGGCGTTCCTGGAGCGCCGACCGGCCCCCTGGGCGGAGTAGTACGGTTGCGAGCATGATCGACAAGGGGCTGGACCAGCAGGGTTTCATCGCGCGCGAGGGCTCCCTCGACCGCGTACCAGCGCTGTTCGGCCCCTTGGTCGAGGCGGCTCGGCAGGGCATCGCCGACACCTTCGGCCCGGACCGGCTGCACAGCGCGTACCTGTACGGGAGCATCCCGCGCGGCACCGCCCGCCCCGGCCGCTCCGACCTCGACCTGTTGCTCGCCCTGCACCGTCCGCCGACCCCGGCGGACCGCGCCGACGCGGACGCCCTCGAGGCCGCCCTGGACGCCGCGCACCCGGTGGTCGACGGGGGCGGCATCCTGCTCGCCGACACCGCCACCCTGCTCGGCGAGCTCGAACGGTACGACCTGGGCTGGTTCACGGCCTGCCTGTGCACGCCGCTGCTCGGCCCTGACCTGGCCGAGCGGCTGCCCCGGTACCGGCCGACCTCGCTGCTGGCCCGGGAGACCAACGGCGACCTGGCACTGGCGCTGCCCCGCTGGCGCGCCAGCACCGCCGACCCCCGGGCGCTGAACCGGGGGATCTCCCGACGGCTCGTCAGGACCGCGTTCACCCTGGTGATGCCCCGGTGGGGCGGGTGGACCAGCGACCTGACCGCCTCCGCCGAGATCGCCGGGGGCTACTACCCCGAGCGGGCCGGGCAGCTGCGCACCGCCGCGCGGGTCGCGCTCGACCCGACCGGCGATCCGGAGCTGCGGCGGATGTTCACGGAGGACCTCGGCCCCTGGCTGGCGGCCGAGTACACCGCCGTGCACGGGGTGAAGGCACCCCGGCCCTGACCCTTGGTTTCCTGACCCCTGCCTCCGGCCGGCCCGGGCGGGTGTGACCTTGCTCCCGTCCGGTGTTACCGGCCGGTCGGTACCGCTAGCGTGGGGGACATGCCGAACGCCAGTACCCTGCTCGCCGCCGTCCGCGCCCGAGGCCGCAGGGCCGCCGGTCGGCTGGTGCACCGGGGCTGGGCCTGGGTGCAGCAGGCCGGAGCGGTGTCGAACCAGAACCCGGGGCCGTACCGGTTCCGCGAGTTGGGCGACGGCACCAAGCTGGCCTTCCCGCTCGGCGCGGTCTTCAACGAGCAGTGGATCACCATCGGCCCGTTCTCCATCATCGGCGAGCGGGTCACCATCTCGGCCGGCTTCGTGCCCGGGCTGGACCTGGGGGACGAGCCGATCGTGCGGATCGGCGGCGGCTGCGTGCTCGGCCGGGGGACGCACATCGTCGGCCACCAGTCGATCACGCTCGCGGACGACGTCTGGACCGGGCCGTACGTCTACATCACCGACACCGCGCACTCGTACCACGACACCGGGCTGCCGATCGGCAAGCAGTGGCCGCGCAACGAACCGGTGGAGATCGGCGCGGGCAGCTGGATCGGCACCGGTGCGGTGATCCTCCCCGGCGCCCGGCTGGGGCGGAACGTGGTGGTCGCGGCCGGGTCGGTGGTGCGCGGCGAGGTGCCGGACCACAGCGTGGTCGCGGGCGCCCCGGCGAAGGTGGTGCGCAGCTGGTCCGAACCCGAGGGCTGGCAACCGCCGTTCCGGCACGAGCCGCCGACCGCGCTGCCGGGCGACCTGACCGCCGATCAGCTCCGCGCGCTGATCGGCTGGGACCTGCGGCTGCCGGGCGAGGGCGAGTAGCTCAGACCGGCCGGCGGGCCTCGATCAGGACGCGGGCGGAGTGGGCCACGAACGGCCCCTCGGCCCGGATCAGCGCGTCCAGCTCGCGCAGCCGGTCGCGGTACTGCTCGACGGTGAAGCCGGGGACCATCCAGATCACCTTGCGGAGGAAGTAGACCACCGCGCCGATGTCGAGGAACTCCGTCCGCAGCCGCTCGTGCCGGAGGTCCACGATCTCCAGCCCGGCCGCCTCGGCCTCCCTGCACTCGTCCTCCGGGTGCCGGCCCCGGTGCACCTCGGCGGGCAGCGGGCCGAGGAAGTACTCCACCAGCTCGAACACGCTGGCCGGGCCGACGTGTTGGGCCAGGTAGCTGCCGCCGGGCCGGAGCACCCGGTGGATCTCGGTCCAGTACGGCCGCACCGGGTGACGACTGGTCACCAGGTCGAAGGCGGCGTCCGCGAACGGCAGCGGCGGCTCGTCCGGGGCCGCCACCACCACCGCGCCGAGCGGGTGCAGCAGCGCGGTCGCCTTCGCCACGTTCGGCGGCCAGGACTCGGTCGCGGCCATCACGGGCGGGAACGCCCCGGCCCCGGCGAGGACTTCACCACCGCCGGTCTGGATGTCCAGTGCGGCGGAGACCCCGGCCAGCCGGGCACCCACGGTGCGCTGGTACCCCCAGGAGGGGCGCTGCTCGGTGGCCCGGCCGTCCAGCCAGGAGAAGTCCCAGCCGTCGACGGAGACGGATTCGGCCTCGGCGACGAGGTCCTCGAAGGTGCGCGACATAACGGCATCATCGCGGCAGAACGGTCAGCGGGCAAACAGTTTCCCCGCAGGTCGCGCTCCCCGGTGCGGGCCGTGACCGCACCGGGGAGCAGCGGGCGCTAGAGCCGGCGCCAGAGTGCAGGCACGTTCGGCGGCTCCCAGCCGGTCATGGCGGTGTGGGCCTGGAGGCACTGGTACGAAGCGCCGCCGTAGGTGACTCGGTCACCGGCCCGGTAGGCGGTGCCGGCCGCCCAGGTGCCGCCGGTGGGGGTGGGCGTCGGGGTGGGCGTCGCGGTGGGGCTGGCGGTCGGGCTGGCGGTGGGGGACGGGCTCGGGTTCGGGGTCTGGGGGACGTTCAGGACGAAGTCGAAGCTGCCCTCCTTGCCGGTGCCGATCTGCCGCACGTCCATCAGCAGCCGGGCGTCGAAGATGGTGTCGGTGTTGTTGCGGGGCTCGTTCGGGAAGTAGAGCTGGGTGGTGAGCACCGGCCGGTTGGGGGCCTGGACCTTCACGTGGATGTGCCGGGTGCGCCCCGGGTAGAGGCCGGGCACGATCGTGCTCAGGGTGAACGCGCCCTGGGCGTTGGTGAACTGGTGGCCCCGGAAGGCGAAGCCGGTGTTGTCGTAGGAGCCGTTGGTGTCGGCCTGCCAGAAGTCCAGCAGCACGTTGGCGATCGGCAGGCAGGCCGAGCCGAAGACGTACCCGCTGACGGTGAGCCGGGTGCCCGGGGTGCTCGCCGTCACCAGCGAGGTGCGCAGCGGGGAGTTGGGCTTGAAGTACGGGCCCTCGGTCTGCGGGACGGTGGGCTCGTCGCCGTCGTCGCAGTCCGGGGTGAGCTCGGGGGCCAGGCCGGTGCCCTGCCGGTCGCGGGCGAGCGCGGTGCCGGCGCCGATCAGCAGCGGCGCGGCGCCGGCCGCGGCGACCGCCTTCAGCAGGGTCTTGCGGCTCAACAGGCGCTCGGGAGCCTGGGGTTCGTCCTGTGCGGACATGGGCGTCTCCTGGGGACGGGTGACGGGCATGGCCACCGTGGGGGAATGGCCATGACGGGGTCATGAGGGGCTCATGACAGCGGCTCGCCTGCAGTGACGCGGCGGCCAGCTGTGAACCTACGGGCCGTCCGGGAGCCCGGCGATGGACTCCAGCCGGGGATCGTGGTGATTTCCTCCGGTGCCGTCGCGGAACTCCCCCGGCGTCATGCCGGTCTCCCGCCGGAAGAAGCGGGAGAAGTAGGCCGGGTCACCGAACCCGGCCTCCCGGGCGATCTGGCGCACCGTCAGATCCGTTCTGGCCAGCAGGAGTTTGGCCGTCATGGTCTGCTGCTGCCGGATCAGATGGCCGGGCGTGCGGCCGGTGGCCTGCTTGACCAGGGTGTGCAGATGGCCGGGCGAGACGCCGAGCTGCCGGGCGCAGTCCGCCACCGAGCGGCCCGGTACGGCGATCAACTTCCGGAACGCGGCCGCCAGTTCCTCCGCCCGGCCGGGGGCGGCGGCATCGGCACCGGGGGCCGAGGCGCGCAGCGCC
This sequence comes from Kitasatospora sp. NPDC002040, assembly GCF_040296785.1. Lineage (NCBI taxonomy): Bacteria > Bacillati > Actinomycetota > Actinomycetes > Kitasatosporales > Streptomycetaceae > Kitasatospora > Kitasatospora sp. NPDC002040. The sequence goes on from NZ_JBEOXV010000014.1 coordinate 64,924, forward strand.
CGGACGATCAGGATGTGCAGGTACGAACGGAGCACCCCCGGGTACCCGGGGGCCAGCGACCGGTACTCCCGGTCCAACTCGCCCAGCAGCTCGGGCAGCTCCCGGTCCGCACCGCCCAGCCGCAGCCAGGGACGGCTCGCCAGCGTGCGCAGCGCGGCGCCGTCCTCGGCGGGGGAGAGCAGGAAGTCCTCGTTGAAGATCAGCACCTGCCCGGTGAGGCCGTCCACCTCGTCCCAGTAGTGCACCTGCCCCGGCGCGATCACGCACAGGTGCGGCGGATCCAGCGGCCAATGCTCCAGATCCAGCACGTGCGTACCGCGCCCGCCGGTCACGTGCACGATCTCGAAGAACGAGTGCCGGTGCGGGAATCCGGCCCGGGACATCTCGCCGATGGTGTCGAACGACCCGATCGCGAACGGCAGCAGGTGCGGCTCGGGCACCATCAGCCGGTGTACGGGAAAGTCGATGCTCACGGCAGCAGTCTGCGACCGCACCCCCGGAAAGGTCCAGACCATGTCGGGCGCGGGCGGACCGCCCGGTGACGGCCGCAGCGCCCGGGCGGGCTCAGGCCTGCTGCTGGATCGTCACCACCGCCGCGACGCCGTCCACCCGGAGCAGGTCCGTGGCCGGGCCGGTCAGCAGGGCGGCGTCGTAGCGGTCCAACCGCACGTCCGCCAGGTCGAGTTCGGCGCTGCCCGCGAGGCAGACCAGCAGCACCACCGCATCCGGCGGGACGGTGACGGTGCGTTGGAAGTCGGCGACCTCGACCACGGCGGCGGCCCGGCCCCGGCGGGTCATCACGTTGAAGTCCACCACCGGGCCGCCGAGCAGCTCGCAGCCGGTCTCGGCGTCACCGGGGAAGGCGAACGGGCGGTACGGCGCGTCCAGCCGGTGCTCGGCCCCGGCCACGGTGAGGGCCATCCCGGCGCCCTCGACCACGGTGATCACCCGGTCGACGCCCTCGAAGCGGGAGAACGGGCCGCCCTGGGCCACGTCCGCCAGGCTGACCCGCCAGTGGAAGTCCGCCAGCCCCGCCCCGGCCGGGTGCCCGGCGACCTCGCGGGTGATGCCGCCGCCGTTCAGCCAGGGGGTGGCGGCCCGCCGGTCGGCGCGGAGTACCTGAACCGTCGTCATCTGCTCGCCTCGCTGGTCGGACCGGCTCCGAGAGCCTGGGATCGGTGGTCCCAGGGTAAGCGCTGCTCTCCCGGCCGGCTCCGAGCGGCGGCAGAGTCGTCCCCGTCGAACAGATCACCCCCGACCCGAGGAGCCCACCATGCCCGTCGTCCCCGTCGCCGACGCCCAGGTCCACTACGACATCGCCGGTAGCGGCCCCGCCCTGGTGCTGGTGCACGGCACCGGCTCCGGCGGCGCCGCCGTCAACTGGGGCTCGACCGTGCCGCACTTCACCGGCGCCCACACCGTGATCACCCCCGACCTGTCCGGCGCCGGCCGCACCACCGACAGCGGCGCCCCGCTGACCGTCGAGGGCCTGGCCGCCCAGGTGATCGCCGTGATCGAGCACGCCGGACGCGGCCCGGTCGACCTGCTCGGCTTCTCGATGGGCGCGCCGGTCGCCGCCGCCGTCGCCGCCCTGCGCCCCGACCTGGTGCAGCGGCTGATCCTGGTGGCGGGCTGGGCGCACACCGGCGGCGACGAGTACCTGCGGAACCTTTTCACGCTCTGGCAGACCCTCGGCGGCCACGACTCCGACGCCTTCGGTCGACACGTGACCATGACCGGCTTCAGCCGCGGCTTCCTGAACGGCATCGGCCGCGAGCAGGTCGAGCTGCTGATCCCCAACCTGCCCGCCACCCCGGGCACGCTGCGCCACGTCGACCTGGACACCCGGATCGACATCCGCGCGCTGCTGCCCCGGATCACCGCCCCGACCCTGGTGATCGGCTGCACCCAGGACGCCACCGTCCCGGTCGAGCACAGCCGGGCCCTGCACGCGGCCCTGGCCGGCAGCAGCTACGCCGAACTCGACGCCGGGCACGTGGCGTTCTTCGAGCGGGAGGCCGAGTTCGTCGGGCTGGTCCGGGACTTCGTCCTGGTCTCCTGACCGCAATTCCCGCGCACCGGGCGGCCCGATCCGGCAGCATGACGGTCCGTTGGGCAGGACCGTCATCGTGGGCAGGGCCAGAAACGGAGACCACCGTGTTCGAGACCGACCGGCTGATCGTGCGGCTGTGGGAGCAGGCCGACCAGGAGCGCGCGTTCGACATCTACTCCCGCTGGGAGGTGGCCCGCTGGCTGGGCAGCACGCCCCGGGCGCTGGAGACGCCGGACGAGGCGGCGGCGCTGGTGGAGCGCTGCCGGGCCCGCTCGGCCGATCCCCGGTACGGGGTGTGGGCGGCGCAGCGGCGGGACACCGGCACGGTGGTGGGCTCCGTCCTGCTGATGCCGCTGCCGGACGGGGACGGCGAGGTGGAGGTCGGCTGGCACCTGCACCCGGACAGCTGGGGCCACGGCTTCGCCACCGAGGCGGCCCGGGGTGCGCTGGCCAAGGGGTTCGGCGACGGGCTGGCGCAGGTCCTCGCCGTGGTCCGGCCGGACAACGAACCGTCGCTGGCGGTCTGCCGACGGCTCGGGATGACCGCCACGGGCCGGACCGACCGCTGGTACGGCACCGAGATGGAGTCCTTCCGGATCGACCGGAGCTGACCGGCGGTCAGCTCACGCGGCGGCGGGCCGGGGCCGGACGGCCAGCGAGAGCAGGGCGGACAGGGCGGCCGCGGCCGCCACCGTGGTGAGGGCGAGCGGGAGCGTGGTGGCGTCGGCCAGGAAGCCGATCACCGGGGGACCGACCAGCATGCCCGCGTAGCCGAGGGTGGAGGCGGTGGCGACGCCGCGCGGGCCGCCCGCCGTGCCCGCGGCGGCGATGGCGAGCGGGAAGATGTTGGCCAGGCCGAGGCCGACCAGGACGAAGCCGAACAGCACCAGCGGCACGGCCGGGGAGAGCGCGGCGACCAGCATCCCGGCGCAGGCGGTCATCCCGCCGAAGAACATCACCCTGGTCTGCCCGGCCCGGACGGAGAGCCAGGTGCCGCCGAGCCGGCCGGCCGTCATCGCGAAGGCGTACGCGGCGTAGCCGGTGGCGGCCAGACCGGCACTCGCGTGCACGTCGTCGGTCAGGTGCAGGGTGGCCCAGTCGGCCAGCGCGCCCTCGCCGTAAGCGTCGCAGAGGGCGACCAGGCCGAGCAGCACCACCAGCAGGCCCGCGTGCCGGGCGGGGCGGCGGGCGGCGGGCCGCTCGGCGGCGGCCGGGGCGGCCGGGGCGGTGGCGGCGGCGGGTGCCCGGAGCAGGGCGGTGCCCGCGACCGCGGTGACCAGCAGGCCGAGCGCGCCGCTCAGGGTGAGCGCCCAGGCCGTGGTCAGGGTGCCCGCGAGCAGGCCGCCGACGGCGGCGCCGAGCAGCCCGCCGAGGCTGTAACCTGCGTGGAAGCTGGACATGACCGGGCGCCGGAGCTCGACCACCAGGTCCACGGCGGCACTGTTCATACTGACGTTGGCGGCGCCGTAGCCCGCGCCGAAGAGCAGCAGGGCGGCGCCCAGGGTGGGCACCGAGGCGGTGTGCGCGGGCAGCAGGACGGCGAGGCTGAGCGCGGCCAGTGAGCAGACGGTGACCGGGCGGCTGCCGTACCTGACGCAGAGCCGGCCGATCACCGGCATGGTGGCCACCGCTCCGGCCGAGAGGCAGAGCAGGGCCAGGCCGAGCGCGCTGTGCGAGGCCCCGACCTGGGCCCGGATGTCGGGGATGCGGACCACCCAGGCGGCGAACAGGAAGCCGTCGACGGCGAAGAAGGCGGTCAGGGCGATCCGGGCGGCGGTCCAGACGGGCGCGGGCCCGGGGACGGCCGGGGTCTTGTGGGCTGCTGAACGGACACTGGTTTTGTTTAGTAGCGGCACAAAAGCAGAATAGGGGAGTGCCGCACACACCTTCAAGTCCGCATCAGCCCGGCGAGGACCGCCGCCGCGCCGAATCCGCGCTCTCGGCCGCACTCCCGCGGCTGACCTCCCCCGACGGCAACGGCGCCCACGCCCGCCGCGCCGCGCCCGACCGGGGACGCACCCTGCTCGGCCCGGCGCTCGCGCTGGTGCACACCGGACAGGCCCCGACCCGGTCCGCGCTCACCAGCGCGCTGGAGGTGACCAGGGCCACAGCCGGCGCGGTCAGTGCCGAGCTGGAGGCGCTGGGGCTGATCACCGTGGACTCCAGCCCGGCCGGGGGCGGCCGCGGCCGCCCCTCGCACCGGCTGGCCGTCAACCCCGCGGGCCCGGTGGTGATCGCGGCCCAGATCCACGCGGACGGACTGAGCGTCGCGCTGGCCGGGCTCGGCGGCCAGCTCGAACCGCCGGTCCACCTGCCGCTGCCCGACGTCACCGGCCCGGTCCGGATGCTGCGCGCCGTGGCCGAGGCCGGGGCCGAACTCGCCCGCGCCAGCGCCCGGGTCTGCCTGGGCACCGCGCTCGCCCTGCCCAACCCGGTCACCGAGCCGGACGGCACCGCGCTGGTGGCGCTGCACTTCGCCTGGCCGAGCGGTACGCCGGTGGCCGACCTGTTCGCCGAGGAGGTCCGCAAGGCCGACCAGGGCCCCCGGGCCTGGTACCCCTTCCCGAGCGCGGTCGCCAACGACGCCAACCTGGCCGCGCTGGCCGAGCACCGGCACGGCGCGGGCCGGGGCGCCCGGCAGGTCCTGCTGGTCACCTCGGGCCACCGGGGCGTCGGCGGGGCACTGGTGATCGACGGCCGGCTGCACACCGGCAGTGCCGGACTCGCGCTGGAGGTCGGCCATCTGACGGTCGATCCGCAGGGCCGGCCGTGCCTGTGCGGCAACCGGGGCTGCCTCAACTCCGAGACCGACCCGGACGCCCTGTTCGCCGCCGCCGGCCGTACCCCCGACTCGGGCCGCCCGCTGCTGGTCCAGGCCCGCGAACTGGCCCGGTCCGCCGCCACCGACCCGGTGGCCCGGGCCGCGGTCGACCACCTGGTGGACCGCCTCGGCCTCGGCCTGGCCGGGATGGTCAACATCCTCAACCCCGACCGGATCGTGCTCAGCGGCCTGCACCGCTACCTGCTCGACGCCGCGCCGGACCGGCTGGCCTCGGTGGTCGCCGAGCGCTGTCTCTGGGGCCGCAGCGGCCGGGTGCCGATCGTGCCCGCCGGGGTGACCCACGGCGGGCTGGCCGGCGCGGCGGAGCTGGCCTGGGCGCCGTACCTGAACGACCCCCAGTCGGTGCTGCTGCCCGGCTGAGTCCTAGGGCCTGTCGTCCTGGTCCCGGGCGTCCTGCGGATACCAGCGCAGCTCGATCACGTTGCCGTCCGGGTCCTGGACGTAGACCGACTGGGCGCTGCCCCGGGCGCCGTACCGGCCGACCGGGCCCTCCAGCACGGTGAGGGCGCCGGAGTCGATCACCTGCTGCCAGTCCAGCGGGTCGACGACCAGGCAGAAGTGGTCGACGTTGGACTCGCCGCGCTCGCGGGCGAGCAGGTCGATGATGCTGTTCGCGTTGATCCGGACCGAGGGGAACGGGACCTTCCCGGCCCGCCACTCCTCGACCCGGACCGGTTCCAGGCCGAGCGGGCCGCAGTAGAACTCCAGGGCGCGCTCGACGTCCCGCACGTTCAGCACCAGGTGATCGAAGTCCTTGACGCGCACGGTGCGGCTCCCCGGATGTGATGACCGTCAGTCAGGTCGAGCCTAGGGCCTGTGCGGCGGGAACGGCGACCAGGACGGGGTAGTCGTTGTACCCGGCCTCGCCGCCGACGTACATCAGGGCGCCGTCCTGCACCTGGTTGACCGGGGCGCCGGTGCGCAGGCGCTCGACCAGGTCGGGGTTGGCCAGGAAGGGGCGACCGAGCGCGATTAGGTCGGCCCCGGCGGCCAGCAGCTGCTCGCCCTTGAGCCGGCCGCCGTCGGCGGGCAGCGGATCGCCCCAGCCCAGCGCCGGGTTGGCGACCAGGGCGGTCGGCCAGAGCTCGCGGATTCGCCGGAACAGCGGCTGCTCCGGGTCGGCGAAGACCAGGTGCAGGTAGGCCGGGGCGAGCTCGGCCAGTGCGGTGACCAGGGGCGGGTAGAGCTGCTCGGTGTCGCTCTCCTCGATGCCGTTGAACCTGGCGCCGGGGGCGATCCGCACCCCCACCCGCTCGGGGCCGATCGCCTCGGCGACCGCCCGGACCACCTCCACCGCGAACCGGATCCGGTGCTCGACCGGGCCGCCGTAGGCGTCGGTGCGGCGGTTGGTGTTCTGCGCCAGGAACTGGTGCAGCAGGTGGCCGTTGCCCGCGTGCACCTCCACCCCGGCGAAGCCCGCCTCCACCGCGTTGCGGGCGGCGGCGGCGAAGTCGGCCACGGTGGACCGGATCTCCTCGACCGTCAGCTCGCGCGGCACCACGGCGGGCTGGTGGCCGGTGGGCGTGAAGACGGTCTCGGGCAGGGCGACGGGCGAGGGCGCGACCGGTGTCAGCCCGCTGGTGTCCGGGTGGCCGACCCGGCCGCCGTGCTGGAGCTGCAGGAACATCCGGCCGCCCGCCGCGTGCACCGCCTCGGTCACCCGGCGCCAGCCGGCCACCTGGTCCCGGCTGTGGATCGCGGTGATGTTCGGGTAGGTCTGCCCCACCCGGTTCGGGGTGGCGGCCTCGGCGATGATCAGGCCGGCCGAGGCGCGCTGCGCGTAGTGGGTGACCATCATCGGCAGCGGTACGCCGTCAGCAGAGGCGCGGTTGCGGGTCATCGGCGCCATCACCAGCCGGTTGGGCAGGTCCAGAGTGCCGAGGCGGGCGGTTTCGAAGAGGCGGGACTCCGCCCGGGTGTTCGTCATGCCGGTACGGTAGGAGTTGACATCAGTGTCAGGTTCAAGTCCTTCGGAGACGATCGGGGTTGAGGCATGCGGATCGGTGAACTGGCGCGCGACACCGGAGTCAGCGAACGGTCGCTGCGCTACTACGAGACCCAGGGGCTGCTCCGGTCCGAACGCACCCCCGGCGGCCAACGCACCTACGGCGACTGGGCGGTGGACCGGGTGATCCGGATCCAGGCCCTCTACGCCGCCGGGCTGAACAGTCGCAAGATCGGCGAACTGCTGCCCTGCATGCGGGACGCGGACGGCGGCCCGAACGAACGGGCCACCCCGCAGCTGGTCGACGAACTCAGCGCCGAACGGGACCGGATCGACCGCATGATCACCGACCTGGTCCGCTCCCGGGACGTCCTCGACGAGGTGATCGGCACCGCCTCGGGGCGCCTGGTCGAGTAGACCGGCCCTGTGCGGAGCGGCCTGCGCCAGGGCGAGGATCATCAGCCCGGGGCGGTTAGATTGTCCGGATGCTCCCGTTCGTCCATCGCGTCACCAAGTACGACCCGGCCGACCGGGACGGGTCCGGCCACTACACCGGCACCGAGGACACCGACTGCGACGACGGCCCGGTGCTGGCCGCGTACCTGGCGGCGGTGCGGGCCTTCGCCGTCGAGGCCGGGGTCGAGCGGTTGGCGATCCGGGAGCCCGGGCTCGGCTCGCCGGACACCCGGCTGCCCGACGGGGTGACGGCGTACCACGACGGTGCGGAGGTGACGCTCGACCAGGCGATCGCGCTGCTCCGGGGGATGCTGCGCGGCGACGAGCTGTTCTGTCGCCTGGAGGCCGAGGGGCACTTCTTCGTGCACGTCGGCTGGGACCAGTACGTCTACGTCGGCAGTGCCGTGCCCTGCCCGGAGGCCGTCCGGCGGACCGCCGGCCTCGGCCTGTTCGCCGAGCGGCTCGACTGCTCCCCCTGCGAGCCGGAGCCGGAACCCGGCGAGCAGTGCCCGGCCGACGACCGGTTCTGGGCCCGGCTGGCGGCGGCGGTGGCGGACGGGCGGGTCGGCCTGCTGGAGGAGGCGTACGTCCAGAACCAGACCCGCTGGCACCGGCTGACCGTCCCCGGGCTGGACGCGGTCCGGGACGGGCTCGCGCCGCGGGCGCAGCTCAGTGCCTGGCCGGGGCCGGGCGAGGACGTGGCGGCGGTGCTCGGCAGCCTGTCGGCGGAGGAGTCGGCGGAGCTGGTCTGGGAGGACCGGGACGGGCGGCTGCACAGCCTCCTGGTCTGGGACGAGGAGGAGCTCGCGGAGCTGCCGGCCATCGCGGAACGGGCCCGGGCCGCGACCGTGCTGTCGCTGAACGCGGACGAGCGGAAGCCGCTGCTGAGCGCCGTACTGCCCGACCCCGACGGGGTGCTGCGGGCCCGCTGGCGGACCGAGCCGGGGACGCTCGACCGGTAGGAGGGCAGGTCAGGCCGGCCGGCGGAGGGTGCGGCGTCGGCGGATCGGGCGGAGCGGGCGGTGTTCGTGGCGGGGGAGGGTGGCCAGCCGGTCGGCCTCGTGCTCGGAGACGCGGTCGGGGGCGCCGGAGCCGTTGTCGGTCACGGTGTAGAGACCGGCGAGTGCGGTGGCGAGGTGGGCAAAGTCGCTCATGTGGGGCTTCCTCTCGGTGAGTTGCGGTGCCCTCAGCCTGACCGGTCGTCATGACGGGGGATTTGCCGCCAGGTCTCGTGCCGGTGCCGAGCGGGAGCGGGCGGGTTAAACCCTGGTGACCTGGACGGCCCGGGTGTTTCCGGGAATAGGCGGCCGGGCGGCGGCGTTGCGGCCGGACATGATCAACAACGCGCCCGAGGTGCTCCGGTACGCCGCCTTCACCACCGACCCGGCCGGTGGCAACCCTGCGGGGGTGGTGCTCGACGCCACCGGGCTGGACGCCGCCGCCCAGCTCGCGATCGCGGCTGGGCTCGGCTACTCCGAGACCGCCTTCCTCACCCCGGGCCCGACCGAACGCAGCTTCGCGGTGCGCTACTTCAGCCCGCTGGCGGAGGTCCCGTTCTGCGGGCACGCCACCGTGGCCACCGCCGTCGCGCTGGCGGACCGGATCGGCCCCGGTGAGCTGCTGTTCCAGACCGGGGCCGGCCCCGTCCCGGTCTCCGTCACCGCCGGGCCGGACGCGCTGGAGGCGACCCTCACCAGCGTCGAACCGCACGTGCTGCCGATTCCGCAGGCGGACGTGGCGGAGGCGCTCACCCTGCTCGGCTGGGCCGCCGCCGACCTGGACCCGTCCCTGCCGGCCCGGATCGCGTACGCCGGGGCCCGGCACCTGGTGCTCGCCGCCGCCACCCGCGAGCGGCTGGCCGACCTCGCCTACGACTTCGACGGCCTGGCCCGCTTCATGACGGACCGTGACCTGACCACCCTCCAGCTGGTCTGGCGCGAGTCCGTCGGCGTCTTCCACGTCCGCAACCCCTTCCCGGTCGGCGGCGTGGTCGAGGACCCGGCCACCGGCGCGGCGGCCGCCGCCTTCGGCGCCTACCTCCGCACCCTCGGCGAGACCACCCCCGACGCCGTGCTGACCCTGCACCAGGGCCACGACCTCGGCCGCCCGGGCCGCCTGCGGGTCGAGCTCCGCGCGGGCGACGCCCGCGTCCGGGTCACCGGCGCGGCCGTGGCGATCCCCGCCGACGTCGCCTGAGGTCCGTACCGGTACCGGTATGCCCCCTAGGCCCCGGGTTGCCGGTGCGCGCGGTCGAGGACCGGCCGGAGCAGGTCGAGGACGTGGGTCCAGCCGTAGCCGTCCGCTGCGCTCGCCCCGGGGACGTGGTCGCCGATCAGCACACCCATCGAGCGGAGCCGGGCCAGGCTCTCGGGGTAGGCCGGGTGGGCGGCCTGGGCGGAGTTGAGGCACGGCTGGACGGCGGTGGGGATGCCGAGCCCGTACGCCTCGCAGAGGATGCCGAGGGCGAGCGTGTCCGAGATGCCGGCGGCCCACTTGTTGATGGTGTTGAAGGTGGCCGGTGCGACCGCGATCGCATCGGCGGGCGGTAGCGGATTCGGGGTGCCGGGCGTGCGCCAGGCGGAGCGGATCGGGTAGCCGGTGGCGGCCTCGACCGCCTCCCGGTCGATGAAGCCGAGCGCCTGCGGGGTGGCCACCACGCCGACCTGCCAGCCCTCGTGCTGGGCGGCGGTGATGAGTCGGCCCACGTCGCCCGCGACCCCCGAGGCGCAGACGACGACGTAGAGGAAGGGCGCGCGCGGACCGGTCAAAGCTGGGCTCCCCGGAGAGTCGCCGTCCGGTGACCGGAGCAGCGTGATGGACATCCGCCGTGCAAAATACCTCGGGCAGCTCCGAACTGCTGTGCCTGATCGAGGAGCGACCGGCCCCCTTCCGCGCCCGACGGCTCCTGACGGCACGTCACCGGCCCGGCCGCACCCGTCAGGCGGCGCGGCGGTAGTCGGTCAGGGGTTCGGCGGTGCGGGCCAGGCGGCGTTCGACCGCTGCGGCGGCGTTCAGGAGCGGCAGTCGGGCCAGCGCGTTGCGCAGGACCCGGCCGCCCTCGGTCCTCGGGACCATGAGCCGGACGTTCGGGCCGATCTGCTGCCTGCGGGTGACCAGCGAGCGGTGGGCGGCCTCGTACCGGGCGAAGGCGGTCCGGTGGTCGCCGCCGGCTGCGGCCAGTTCCCCGGCCAGTCGGTAGGCGCCGACCAGGGCCAGTTCGGCACCCGCGCCCGAGGCCGGGGAGGCGCACCAGGCCGCGTCGCCGACCAGGGCGGTGCGTCCGTTCGACCAGGAGTCCATTCGGACCTGGCCGAGGGCGTCGAAGTAGAAGTCGGGGTCGGCCAGCGCCGCTGTCAGCAGGCCGCGGCCGGGCCGCCACGGCTGGTCGGCGAACGCCTCGGCGACCAGCCGCTTGTGCGCTGCGACATCGCGGCGGTCGTAACCCAGCGGCCCGGAGCGGAAGATGAAGTACGCCTTGGCCTCGGCGTGGTTGCCGGACCGGTACAAGCCGGCCATCCGGCCCGGTGTGTTGAACATCGTCACCCAGCGGTCCTCGCCCAGCCGGGCGTCGGCGTCGGCGAAGGCGAAGTAGTGGCCCAGGTGCCGGAGGTACCGCTCCTCGGGGCCGAAGGCGAGCCGCCGCAGGTCGGAGTGCACTCCGTCGGCGCCGACCACCAGGTCGAACCGGCGGTCGGCGGCGTGCGCGAAGCCGACCGTCACGCCGTGGTCGTCCTGCTCCAGGGTCCGGACCGAGTCCCCGAACCGGATCTCCACCTGGTCGGCCGACTCGCGCAGCAGCGCGACCAGGTCGCCCCGCATGATCTCGACCGAGGCGGCGTCGCGGGTGGCGATCCGGGCGACGGCGCGGTCGGCGGCGTCGACGAACTTGATGCCGTTCACGTCGGTGGCCAGGTCGCGGATGCGCTCCAGCAGGCCCATCCGGTCGGCCACGGTGATCGCGTCGCCGCGCAGGTCCACCCCGTTGCCGCCGGCGCGCAGGCCGGGGGCGCGCTCGACCACGGTGGGCCGTGCGCCGTGCCGGGCCAGCCAGTGGGCCAGGGCGAGTCCGGCGATTCCGGCTCCGGTGATCAGGATCCGCTCGTTCATGGGGGCTCTTCCCGTTAGAGTGAAGTGAAACGTGCGTTCCAGTTGAGTATGTGGAAGGGGCATTCCAGTTGTCAACGTCCCCGGGGCCCCAGGGCCCGCCGAAACGCCGCGCCGATGCCGTGCGCAACCGGGAGCTCGCCCTGGCCGCCGCCGTGGCGCTGATGTCCGAGCGTGGCGCGTCCCTGACCGTCGAGACCATCGCCAGGCGCGCCGGGCTGGGGGCGGCCACCGTCGTACGCGCCTTCGGCGGCAAGGACGCCCTGCTGGACGCCGCGGTCGCCCAACTGCTGGAGCCCGTCGTGCAACGGGCCCGCGATCTGCTCGCCGAAACCGCGCCCTACCTGGCGCTGCGGACGTTCCTGGGTGAACTGATCGCCTTTCAGGCCGCCCACCACGCCGTCAACGAGCAGCTCACCGGCCTCGACCTGCCCGCCACCACCGCACTGCGGGCCGGCCTGGTCGGCGCCGTGGAGGAGATGATCGGCGGCGCGCGCCGCGACGGCGAGGTCCGCGCGGACCTCGACCCCGCGGTCATCTCCGCCCTCATCGGCGCCACCGCCCTGGCCGTCGCCCGGGCCGAGCCGTCCTCGCCCGACCTCGTCCACGCCTACCTCACCGTCCTGTTGGACGGCCTCAGGCCGCATCTGGCGGCCTGAAAGTGTGATGATCGCGGCATGGACACAGGGGAGGGCTGGGCCGCGACGCGGTCCTGGGTGGAGCGGGGGCTGTCCGGGTCGGAGCGGATCGACGAGGTGGTCCGGCTGCGCGGGGGCTGGACCTCGGACATGCGCCGGCTGGGAGTCTCCGGGCCGGGAGGCGAGCGCGGGCTGGTGCTGCGGTCGTTCGTCAAGGCGTTCTTCGTCGAGCACGCCGAGGGGCTGCTGACCCGCGAGGCGGACGTGCTGCGGCTGCTCGAAGGCACGGATGTGCCCGCCGCCCGGCTGGTGGCGGTCGATGCCGGGGCGGAGCACTGCGACCACCCGTCGCTGCTGATGACCCTGCTGCCGGGAGCGATCCGGCTGGCCGACCAGGGGGGCGGACCTGCTGGCCCGTCAGCTGCTGCGGATCCACCGGGTGCAAGTGGATGCGGAGACCCGGCCGCGGGCCTACCAGGCCTGGACCGGCCCGGAGCGGGTGGACGTTCCGGCGGCCACCGGGCGCCCGGAGCTGTGGGAGCGCGCCGTGGACGTCATCCGGCGCGATCCGCCGGACCATCAACCCTGCTTCCTGCACCGGGACTTCCACCCCGGCAACGTCCTGTTCGAGGGGGCGGACGACGACGGCCTGCGGATCAGCGGCGTGGTCGACTGGGTGGAGACCTCCTGGGGGCCGGCCGACCTGGACGTGGCGCACTGCTCCACCGCCCTGGCGCTGCTGCACGGGGTCGAGGCGGGCATGGGCTTCGCCGACCGCTACGTCCGGGCGGGCGGCTCGCTGGCCGGGGAGCCCGGCGCCCACCTGTACTGGCGCCTGCTGGACGCCCTGGCCTTCGCCCCGGACGCCGAGAAGGTCGCCGCCCCCTGGCGGGAGTCGGGCCGAACCGACCTGACCCCCGGTGTGCTGGCCGGCCGCCTGGAGGACTACCTCCAGGCCCTGCTGACCCGCTACCCGGCCCGGTAGGCGCGGAGGAAGGCGGCCACGCCGCCGGAGACCAGGTGGTCGGTGGTCTCCGGTGGGAGGGGGAGGACGCCGTAGTGGGAGAGCTGGACGATGGCGTGCGAGGTCAGCGCCATGAAGTGGGAGCCGGCCAGGGCCGGGTCGCCGTGCAGGTCGAGCAGGCCGGCCCGGGCCAGGCCTGACATGGCGTCGGCGAGGGCGCGGCGGACCGGCTCCGGGCCGGCCGCCTGCCAGGCCGCCAGGACCTCGCCCGGTACGTGGTCGGCCTCGGCGTGGATGTGCCGGACCAGGGCGAAGTGGTCCGGGAACTCGGCCATCTGACTCACGAAGGCGTGCGCGAGGGCGGTGAGGTCGCGCTCCAGATCGGCGGGGCGGGGCGGCCGCTCGGGGTCCAACAGGGCGGTGATGCGGCCGATCTGGGCGTCCCGGACCTCGGCCGAGGTCCAGTCGACCACGGTGCGGAAGAGCTGCGCCTTGCCGTCCGGGAAGTGGTTGTAGAGGGTGCGGGTCGAGACGCCGGCCGCGGCGGCGAGTGCGTCCACCGAGGCGCGGGCGTAGCCCTCGCGGCCGAAGACGGTGCAGGAGGCCCCCGCGATGGCGATCTGCTTCGCCAGTCTGCGGGGCGGGACCTCGCGCCGGGCCTGTTCCAGCCTGGCCTCGTTGGTGTCGGACACACGCACCTCCCAAGAATTACAACGACCGTTGCACTTTCGACAACGTTCGTTGTAGTTTACCGGAGGGGAGGCCGCAGCGGGCGGTCGCCCCGTCGAGGAGGGGGCACCACCATGAGCACCGAACTCACCCACCAGGACGCACCGTTGCGCGTCGCGGTCATCGTCGCCAGCGTCCGCGAGGGCCGTCGGGGGCCCGCCGTCGCCGACTGGTTCCTCCGCACCGCCGGCAGCCACGGCGGCCTGGAGCTGGACCTGATCGACCTTGCGGACGTCTCGCTGCCGCTGGAGATGCCCGGCTGGGGCAGCGCACCGAGCCCGGCCGCCGCCGCCGCACTGGCGGACGTCTCGCCCCGGCTGGCCGCCGCCGACGCCTTCGTGGTGGTCACCCCCGAGTACAACCACAGCTTCCCGGCCGCGCTGAAGAACCTGATCGACTGGCACGGCGCCGAGTGGCGGGCCAAGCCGGTCGGCTTCGTCTCGTACGGCGGCCTCGGCGGCGGGCTGCGCGCCGTGGAGCAGCTGCGGCAGGTCTTCGCCGAGACGCACACCGTGAGCGTCCGCGACTCGGTCAGCCTGCACGGGCCGTGGTCGGGGCTGACCGAGGAGGGCGAGCCGCGCGACGTCGCCGTCAGCGAGGGCGCGGCCAAGGGCATGATCGGCCAACTGCAGTGGTGGGGCCGGGCGCTGCGGACCGCCCGGGCGACCGCACCCTACGCGGGCTGAGCGGCGGGGGAGGGGACGGGGCGATAAGCGGAAGCTGGGGGTGGCAGAAAAGTTACTTATCGTAGTTACTTGTTACACTCGGTACTGCTCACGGGAGTTGACCCACCGATACCGAGGAGACCGGCACCATGGCCAGCGAGATCACGGACGTCGACCGCACCGACCCGGTGTACCGTGCCTGGCTCAAGGAGGCGGTCCGCAAGGTCCAGGCCGACGCGAACCGGTCCGCCGACACCCACCTGCTGCGGTTCCCGCTCCCGGAGGAGTGGGGGATCGACCTCTACCTGAAGGACGAGTCGACCCACCCGACCGGGAGCCTGAAGCACCGGCTGGCCCGCTCGCTGTTCCTGTACGCGCTGTGCAACGGCTGGATCCGGCCCGGCAAGCCGGTGATCGAGGCGTCGAGCGGGTCGACGGCGGTGTCGGAGGCGTACTTCGCCAAGCTGATCGGGGTGCCGTTCGTCGCGGTGATGGCCAAGACGACCAGTCAGGCCAAGATCGACCTGATCGAGTTCCACGGCGGCGAGTGCCACCTGGTCGACAACGCCTGCGAGGTCTACGAGGCTTCGGCGCAGCTGGCCGAGTCGTCCGGCGGGCACTACATGGACCAGTTCACCTACGCGGAGCGGGCCACCGACTGGCGCGGGAACAACAACATCGCCGAGTCGATCTTCGCCCAGCTGCGCCTGGAGCCGCACCCGGAGCCGGCCTGGATCGTCGCCACCGCCGGGACGGGCGGTACCTCCGCCACCATCGCCCGGTACGTGCACTACCTGCAGCACGACACCCGGATCTGCGTGGCCGACCCGGAGAACTCCTGCTTCTTCCAGGGCTGGGTCGACCACGACCCGGACGCCACCTGCGACCGGGGCTCGCGGATCGAGGGCATCGGGCGGCCCCGGATGGAGCCGAGCTTCGTCCCGGGCGCGATCGACCGGATGATGAAGGTGCCGGACGCCGCGTCGATCGCCGCGATGCGGGTGCTGGAGCAGGTGCTCGGCAAGAAGGCCGGGGCCTCGACCGGGACGGGGCTGTGGAGCGCGCTGCGGATCGTCGCCGAGATGCGCGCCGCCGGGGAGCGGGGCAGCGTGGTCACGCTGATCTGCGACCCGGGCGACCGCTACCTGGACAAGTACTACTCCGACGAGTGGCTGGCGGGCGAGGGCATCGAGATCGCCCCGTTCCAGCAGGAGTTGGAGCGCTTCCTCCGCGGTGAGGGCGGGCTGGACCGGTAAAACGGCTGGCGGCGGGCCCGGCGGGAGTGATAGTCAGTGCGGCATGAATGATCTTCAGACCGAACGCCTGGTCCTGCACCCCTTCACCCCGGCGGAGGCAGGCCGGGTGGCCGCCGGCGAGCCCGGCCCCGAGGACGTCTGGGCGCCCGGCTACCCCGCCGAGGGGGAGCGGACCGGCGCCCGGATGTTCCTGAAGGGCTGTCAGGACGGCAACGACCCGCACCCGTTCGGCAACTTCGAGATCCGCCGCCGCTCGGACGGCGCCGCGATCGGCGGCATCGGCTTCCACGGCGGCCCGGACGACGACGGCGGGGTCGAGGTCGGCTACGGCCTGGCCGAGGCCGTCCGCGGCCAGGGGTACGCCACCGAGGCGGTGCTCGGCGTGCTGGCGCACGCCCGGGCCGCCGGTGCCCGGCTGTTCCGGGCCGAGACCAGTACCGACAACCCGGCCTCCCAGGGCGTGCTCCGCAAGGCGGGCCTGACCCTGGTCCGGCAGGACGGCGAGGCGCTGTTCTACGAGCTTCCGCTGTAGTTCCGGCGGGCCGGTCAGTCCGCGATCAGCAGGGCGCGCAGGTGCTCGCGCGCGCCGGCGGCGTCCTGGGCCGCGATGCCCGGGTCGGTGACCCAGGTGTCGACGGCGTCCAGCGGCGCGATGGTGGAGAGGCCGATCACGCCCCACTTGGTGTGGTCGGCGACCACCACGGTGCGGCGGGCCGACTCGATCAGGGTGCGGTTGGTCTCGGCCTCGGCCAGGTTGGGCGTGCTGAGACCGGCCTCGGCGGAGAGGCCGTGGGCGCCGAGGAAGAGCAGGTCGAACCGGAGCGAGCGGATCGAGCGGTCGGCGACCGGGCCGACCAGGGCGTCGGACGGAGTGCGGACGCCGCCGGTGAGCACCACGGTGGTCCCCGCGCCGTTGCCCTGGCGGCGGGCCCGCTCGAACACCTCGGAGACCGGCACCGAGTTGGTCACCACGGTCAACTGCTCGATCTCCAGCAGCTGCTGGGCCAGCGCGTAGGTGGTGGTGCCGCCGGAGAGGGCGATCGCGCTGCCGGGGGTGACCAGCGCGGCCGCGGCCCGGGCGATCTGCTCCTTGGCGGAGGGTTCGAGCGAGGACTTGGCCTCGAAGCCGGGCTCGTGGGCCAGCGCTGCCCCGGCCGCGACCGCGCCGCCGTGCACCTTCTCCACCGCCCCGGCCCGGGCCAGCGCGTCCAGGTCCCGACGGATCGTCATGTCGGAGACGTTCAGCCGCTGGGTCAGCTCGTTGACCCGGACACCGCCGCGCCGCCGGACCTCGTCGAGGATGAGCGCCCGGCGCTGCTCCGCCAGCAGGTTGCTGGTGTCGGACATCTGGTCGGCCCTTCGTTCACTGGATTCCCTCCGCCATCCTGTCAGATGGTCATACCGGAACGGGGCAGGGTGACGGGGAGATCGTCCGGAACCAGCAGTTGGAGCTCCTCGGTGGACGGGTCCGCCAGTTGGGCCACCCGCATCGCGTGCCGCTCCACCATGGTCTCGAAGACCTGCCGGGCGGTCCGGCCGTTGCCGAAGCCGGGGCCGCGCTCCAACCCGGCGAAGTGCTCCAGCAGCGCGCCCTCGGTCGGCTCGGCCAGGGCGTACTCGTGCTCGGCGCACTGCGAGCGGGCGATCTCCAGCAGCTCGGCGGCCGAGTAGTCCGGGAAGGTGACGGTGCGGGAGAAGCGCGAGGAGACCCCGGGGTTGGCGCCCAGGAAGCGCTCCATCTCGGCGGTGTACCCGGCGACGATCACCACCACCTCGTCCCGGTGGTCCTCCATCAGCTTGACCAGGGTGTCGATTGCCTCCCGGCCGAAGTCCCTGGCACCGTCCTCGGGCGCCAGCGCGTACGCCTCGTCGATGAAGAGCACCCCGCCCCTGGCCTTGTCGAAGGCGGCCTGAGTGCGGATCGCGGTGGAGCCGATGTGCTCGCCGACCAGGTCGACCCGGGCCACCTCGACCAGGTGGCCCTGCTGGAGCACGCCGAGCGAGGCGAGGATCTCGCCGTAGAGCCGGGCCACCGTGGTCTTGCCGGTGCCGGGGGAGCCGGTGAAGACCAGGTGGCGGCGGAGCGAGGGCGCCTTCAGGCCGGCCTCCTTGCGGCGGCGGCCGACCGAGATCAGGTCGATCAGGGTGCGCACCTCCTGCTTCACGGTGGCCAGGCCGATCAGCGACTCCAGCTCGGCCAGTGCCTCGTCGGCCGGGCGCCAGTCCGGGATCGGGGCGATCGGGGTCGCCACCGGGGCTGCGGCGGTGGTGAGTTGGGCCGTCCGGGGGGCGGGCAGCTCGGCCGCGGCCGGGGCCACGTCGTCGGAGATGCAGCCGTCGGTGACCGGGCCGGGCTCGGAGAACTCGAAGCCCGCCTGCTCGTTCTGCTCGGCCCGGCACCGGGTCAGCGCCGTCCGGCAGCCGTCCAGTACGTAGAAGCCGAAGCCCTTGCCGTGCGAGACCCGGCAGTCGGTGAAACTGCCCCGGCCCTGGGCGAAGACGTAGACGGCGGCCTCGGCGGCGCCGCGCACCGTGCAGTCGGCCAGCTCCGGGTCGGCACCCTTGGTGACGATCACCCCGGTGCTCACCTCGGAGATCTCGCAGCCGGTCAGCCGCCCGCCGCTGCCGTGGTCGCGGAACCAGAGCCCGGTGCCGGCCTCCTGGATCCGGCAGTCGGCCAGCGCCACGGTCGCGCCGCCGCTGACCGAGACGGCCGAGCTGCCGATCCGGCTGAACGAGCAGTCGGTGGCGGTCACCCGGGAGCCCTGGTCCAGCACCGAGAGGGCGTCCCGCAGGTCGTGCAGCGAGCAGTCGGTGAGGGTGAGTTCGGCCCCGGCGCAGACCCAGACGGCGGGGAAGTCGCTGCTGCTGGTGTGGATCTCGCTGGCCACCGCCTCGGCCCGGGTGCCCGGCTCCCAGACCGAGAGCGCGCCCCGGCCGAAGTCCTGCAGGATGCTCTTCTCCAGGCTGAGCCGCGAACCCCGGCGCAGGTCGGCGGCGTTCTCCGGCAGGTCGTGCACCCGGCAGCCGGTCAGGGTCAGCTCGGCACCGGTGTCCAGGGTGAGGCCGTTGCCGGTGACCCGGTGGATCTCGCAGTCGGTCAGCCGCCCGGCCGCCTGGGACTCGGCCTGCACGCCGCTGCCGCGGATCTCGTAGATCTCACAGCCGGTCAGCTCGGCCGTGCTGCCCTGGTCGGTCAGCAGCACCCCGGCGCCGCCTGCGTGGTGCACCCGGCAGTTGGTCAGCCGGGCGCTCGCGCCGTCCAGCACGGCCAGCCCGGCCTGGGCGGAGGAGGCCAGCTCGGTGTCCTCGGCGAGCAGGGCGGCGCCCGAGCGCAGCCGGATGCCCAGGCCGCTCGGGTTGAGCACGGTGCAGCCGCGCAGCACGGCCCCGGCCCGGTCGGTCGCCTCGACGCCGACCGCGGCCCGGGTCTCCACCCGGCAGCCGGTCAGCTCGGCGGCCGCCTCCGGGCCGGTGATCAGCACGGCGGGGACGGAGCTGTCGCCGCCCTCGATCACCAGGCCGTGCACGGCGGCGGCGGCCGTGACGGTCAGCGGGACCCCGCTCGGCGGGTCGATCCGGACGCTGCCGGGACCGTCGGCGGGCCGCAGCACGACCGCCTTGTCGAGCAGGACGTTCTCCCGGAACGTGCCGGCCCGCAGGGTCAGGGTGTCCCCCGGCTCGGCGGCGGCCAGCGCCTCGGCCAGGGTCTCGTACTCGCCCGCCCGGCGGCGCCAGCGCGAGGCGCTGTCCTGCGTGACCCTGACCCTGTGCTCACCCATGACGACCCGCCATCCCCACCTCGGTCAACTGTCAACGGCCTGCCTGCCCGGGCGCCGCTCGGTGGCCACACCCGGTACAACGAGCGAGCAGGTTTTCGGTTCCGACGCGCCTGTGCCCCGGGGGCACCGGTCAGGCGTGCTCCAGGACGGTCAGCTCGTCGCCCAGGTGCAGGGTGCCGAGCGGGCCGGTGAAGCCTTCGGGGCGTTCGGGGATCAGGTTCTGCCCGAAGATCAGCTTCTGGCCGATCCGGTGGTGCCGGCCGAGGGCGCGCAGCGGTTCGGGGCCCCGGCGGACGCCGGTCTCCTGGTCAGTGGTGGTGACCACGCAGCGGCCGCAGGGCTTGACCACCCGGAAGGTGAGCTCGCCGATCCTGACCCGGCGCCAGTCGTCCTCGGCCCAGGCGTCGGTGCCGTCGACCACCAGGTTGGGGCGGAACCGCTCCATCGGGAGGGCGGCCGCCTTCCGCTCGTCGTCCGGGTGGTCCTCGGCGATCCGGGCGTTCAGCTCGGCCAGCGAGCCGGTGGTGGCAAGCAGCAGCGGGTAGCCGTCCGCCATCGTCACGGTGTCGCCCGGGCCCGCGTGCGCGGGGTCGACGGCGCGGCTCAGCGGGTCGTCCAGGTGCACCAGCCGGACGCCCGGGAAGCGGCCCGCGAACCAGGCGTTGGCCTCGGCGGAGACCAGGGCGGTGGTGAAGAAGGAGCCGAAGACCTCGGCCTTGACCTCGGGGTCGCCGGCGGCGGTGGACGGTGCGGCCACCTCGATCCGGTCGCCGTCGGGCGCGGTGACGGTCAGCGAGCCGTCCGGGGCGGGCAGCACCCGGATCTGGCCGAGCGCGGGCTCCTCCCGCTGGGTGACCGCCCGCCCGGTCTCGTCGACCAGCATCCAGCGCCGGTCGCCGGTCAGGCCCCAGGGCTCCACCTGCGCGCTCGCCGGGCTCAGCCGGTAGGCGGACTTGATGGGGTAGATGTGCAGACCTGTCAGCTGTGCCATGGGCCCATCCTGCCAGTTGCCGCGGGCGCTCCGTACGCGGGCCGCCGGTTGGGGCCGGGTACGCGCGAGGGCCGCCCGGACCGTGGTGCGAAGTGGTCCGGGCGGCCCTCGGGACGACCGTGGTGCCCTGCTCCGTCCGGCTCCCCCCTGGGGCCGGGCAGGTGGTGCGCGGCTGGGGTCAGTAGGCGTTCCCCTGGAAGCCGGGCTGCGGGTACTGGCCCTGCTCGGCGTACTGGGGGCGCTGCTGCTGGACCGGGCGGACCGGAGCCACCGGTGCGGCCGGGCGGAGCTGGTTGCCGCCGAAGCTCTGGTCCTGGAAGCCCTGGGCCGCCTGGCCGTTGAAGGCCTGCGGGGCACCCTGCTGGCCGCCCTGGGCACCGAAGTTCGGGGCCGTGGCGTAACCCTGCGCACCGAAGGCCTGACCGGCCTGCTGGTACTGCTGGAAACCGGGGCCGGGTGCGGCCGGGCGCTGCGGCGGCAGGTACGGCTGCTGCTGCCCGCCGTAGCCGGGGACCGGCGGCTGCGGGGCGGCGGCGTACAGGCCGGCCGGCTGGGCCGGGATGTACTGGGTGGCGGGGCCGCTGCTGCTCGGGCCCGGGCCCAGCGCGAGCCGGGCCGGCGGCAGTGCGGGCAGGTTGCTCACGGGGTTGTCGAACCCCGGATTCCCGTACCCGGAACCGTAGTTGGTGCCGTAGCCGTATCCGGCGGAGACCGGGGGGAGCGCGGCGGGCACATTGATGGGGGCGATCTGCGGGACACCGCGTTCTGCGACCAGGCTGTCGTAGATGGGCGTGCCGGAGCTGAAGGACGGAGAGGGGTAGCCGACTCCGTCGTAGGAGCGGGGCGAGGTCATGGGGCATACCGTAAGCCCACAATGTGCCTGCTGAGGAGAGTGGGAGGCGTAGGAGTTCCAGTGTTTACGTACTCTTCGCCAGAACAAGTCGGTCGAAAGTGTGATGATCGGACATTTTGCCGTCGCTTTCCGGCCACGGCCACGGCACGGCGCGGGCCTGACGGAGGGTCGAACAGTCGGCGAACGGTCCGTGTCCGGGCGAGGCCGTGAACCCCGGGACGGGCCGAGGGCGCGTGTCGGACGCCGTGAGCCCCCGCGGCGGGTCGCCCGGCAGGTGGCGGGGCACGGCACGGCCCGGCAGTACGGGACTGCCGGGCCGGGGGCTGCCGGTGCGGGTCAGCGGGAGGCGAGCGCCTGGGCCGGGAAGCCGGGCCGGCCGGCCAGCTCCGAGGTGCAGTGCGAGCAGCGCACGGCGGCGGCCGGAATCGAGCTCAGGCAGTCCGGGCAGTCGGTCTTGGCGACCGGGACGTCCTTGATCGGCTCGAACCGGGCCTGCAGCCGCCCGACCGGGACCACCACGGCGAAGTAGATCACCGCGCTGATCAGCACGAAGCTGATCAGCGCGTTCAGGAACGCACCGTAGGGGAAGCTGGTGCCGCCGATGTCGAAGGCGCGCTTGCTGTAGTCGCCGACGGCACCGGTCGCGACA
Organism: Kitasatospora sp. NPDC002040; assembly: GCF_040296785.1. Classification (NCBI taxonomy): domain Bacteria; kingdom Bacillati; phylum Actinomycetota; class Actinomycetes; order Kitasatosporales; family Streptomycetaceae; genus Kitasatospora; species Kitasatospora sp. NPDC002040. The sequence continues at coordinate 86,851 of NZ_JBEOXV010000014.1, forward strand.
CCGAGCAGCGGGGTGAGGAAGGCCGTGACGAAGCCGGTGACGACCGCGGTGAAGGCCGCGCCGATCACGATACCGACCGCGAGGTCGACGACGTTTCCGCGCAGCAGGAAGCTGCGGAATCCCTTGAACACCGGGAACTCCAAACCGTACAGAGGCCGGAGGACCGGCCGGGGGAGGGTGGGGCCAGCAGGCCCAGCGGGTCATTCTGCCCACCCAACCCCCGTGTGGTCCAAGCGAGTTCACCCTATCCGCCTAATCGCCGCACCCCCGTGCGAGGCCCGAAAGGGCTTGCCGCCCGGCAGCCGGAGCGCCGGGCGGCAAGCCGCCCGGTTCAGAGCCCGGCGGCGAGCAGGCGCTCCGCATACGGCTGGATCCGGGCCACCGCGTCGGCGGTCCGCCGCACGGTCGCGGCGTCCATCTGGGTCCACAGCGGGACGGTCAGCACGGCGGCGGCCAGCCGGTCGGTGACCGGCAGCGCCTCGGCCTGGCCGAGGTGGGCGTACGCCTGCTGGCGCTGCACCGGCGGGTGGAAGTAGCGCCGGGTGTCGATGCCCTCCGCCTTGAGCGCGCGGGCCAGCTGGTCCGCCGTCAGACCGAAGGCCTCGGCGTCCAGGATCAGGGTGAGGTCCTTGAAGGTCGAGACGTCGCCCTCCTCCGGCAGCGCCAGCCGCAGGCCGGGCACCCCGGCCGTGGCCCGGGCGAACTCGGCCACCAGCGCGCCCCGGTGGGCCACCCGCTCGGGCAGCCCGGCCAGCCAGGTCAGCCCGACCGCCGCGTGCAGCTCGCTCATCCGGGCGTTCAGCCCGGGGAAGAGCGTGTTGTAGTCCCCGGGGTTGCCGTAGTCCCGGCCGTGCCGGATGGTCTGCGCGAGCGCCGCGTCCCGGGTGGCCACCAGACCGCCCTCGCCCGCCACCGCGACCTTGGTCGGGCTCATGCTGAACACCTCGGCCAGGCCGAAGTTGCCCACCGGCACGCCCTTGCGGCTGGAGCCGAAGCCGTGCGCGGAGTCGTAGACCAGCGGCAGCCCGGCCGCGTCCGCGATCCGCTGCAGCTCCTCGGTCTGGCAGGGGGTGCCGTAGACGTGGGTGGCCATCAGCGCGGCCGGGTTGTCGGCGGCCTTCAGCCGGGCCTCGGCGTCGGCCGGGTCGAGCGTGATGTCCACCTCCCGGGCCTCGGCGAACAGCGGCGAGCCGCCCGCCCAGTGCGCGGCGTGCGCGGTGGCGGAGAAGGTGAAGCCGGGCATCAGCACCGGGCGGCCCCCGCCCACCCCGGCGGCCTGCAGCACCAGCATCAGCCCGGCGGTGCAGTTGGAGACCGCCACCACGTGCGGTACGTCCAGCAGTTCGGCGGCCCGCTGCTCCAGCTCGGCCACCGTCCGCCCGTTGGTCAGCTGGCCGCTGTCCAGCACGGCGCCGAGCCGCTCCAGCAGGCCGGCCCGGTCCGGTACCTGGACCCGGGTCAGCGGCAGGCCGTCGGGGAAGGCGGGCGTGCCGCCGAGGAAGGCGGGTGCGGCGGTGTCGTGGAACGGTGTGTCGCCGAACGACGTGTCAGTGGTCGTCATGGTCGGGTCGATCCCCCCTGGGACGAGGTGGTGGCTGGGACTGGCCGTCCGGACCGCCCACGCGGGCCGGACGGAGAACGGGGACGGCCTCCTGCGAACCCCACTGCCCGGGCTGCACCCGCCACACCGGCGGGCGCGACCGCCGGCGGACGGCCGAGCGGCCGCCGTCCGGAGTGCTGCCCTCGGGGCGGGGCACGGCCAGCAGCACCAGCACCAGCGGCAGCACCTGGACCCGTTCGCGGGACAGGATGCCGAGGTTGTTGATGGTCGAGAAGGCCCAGCAGAACAGCAGCGTGTACACCAGCGCGAAGGCGATGAACGAGCGCCGCAGGAACAGCCGGGGGAGCTGGCGCATCCTCGGCCAGCCCCGGATGAACATCACCAGCAGGGCGAAGCACTCCACCGACTGGAACAGGCTCTGGATGTTGGACGCCTCGAACGGGAACGGCCGGAACAGCACGCTGACCACCGCCATCGGCAGCCCGGCCGGATTGAGGCTGAAGGCGGGCGCCGCGTCCTCGGCCGGGGCCTGGTTGATCACCGAATTGCCCTGCGAGGTACGGCGGGAGGTCTCCGAGAGCACCTGGTTGACCGAGTCGCCCCCGCCGCCGGTGGTGCCGAAGAAGGTGTTGACCTGTTGCAGCATCAGCATCACCATCGCGCCCAGCACCACCACGGTCACCACCATCCGCAGCGGCCCCAGCGCACTCACCTGCTTGGGCCGCTTGCGCAGCACGTACGCCACCGTGAGCCCGGCCCCGGCCAGCACGGTGACGTGCGGGCGCACCATCGCGGTGCCCAGCGAGCCGATCGCGATGAAGACGAACGCGCCGAACCGGCGGTCCAGCAGCCGGGCCACCCCGTAGGTGGTCAGGCCCAGACAGAACATCATCCAGGCGTCCTTGCCGATGCTGGACGGCCAGAACAGCAGCGAGGGCAGGAAGAAGACCAGCTTGGCGTAGCGCCGGGTGTCCGCCTCCGGGAAGGCGATCTGGAGCGCCCGCCAGAACAGCAGCAGCCCCCAGAAGCCGAGCCAGGAGAACACCAGGAAGCCGCCGACCAGGGACGGGCCGGTGATCGTGTAGATCACACCGGTGATGATGATGACGAAGCCGGTGCCGGCCACCTTCATGCCCAGGTCGTAGTGGATCCCGGCGGAGAGGTCGGCGTTGGTCAGGAAGAGCGCCAGCTCGCCGCCCTTCTGGTGGTACATCTTGGCGTCCGCTGCGCCGCCGTAGAGCACGAAGGCCATCAGGTAGCGCGGGAAGGCGCAGAGCAGTTTGAGCGCCATCGCCAGCATCAGCAGCTTGAAGATGTCCCGCTCGGGGTTGGCGGCCGCCACCCGGGCCAGGATCGGGGTGCCGATCGCCATCAGGGCCGGCAGCACCAGCAGCGCGCCCCAGGTGTCGTAGCTGGTGTGCACCATGGCCAGTACGAAGACGGTGACGTAGCCCAGCACCAGGGTGCCGGCCACCGCGGACGGCCAGGGCACCGTCCGCAGGACCTGTCGGACCATCAGAAGACCTCCAGGTCACCGAGGGTGAACCGGTAGGCCCCGGGTTCGGGGGGCGGGGAGCCGTCCGGGGTCCGCGCCGCCAGCCGCAGGCCGGTGCGCGGGGCCCGGAGGTAGCCGACCCGCAGCGCCGCCCCGGCCGCCTCGGTGCCCGGTGCCAGATGGGTGGCCACGTGGTCGCCGCCGGCCCGGGCCGCCGCCCGGAGCAGCCGGGCCGCCGACCCGCCGTCCCCGGGGCGGACGATCACGTCGGCGAGGGTGAACTCCACCAGCGGCCCGCGCCGCCGGGGCCGGCCGAACGCCACCCCGGACAGCTCGTTGCCCCGGTGACAGGTGATCACCCGGTAGTCCAGGCCCGGCGCGTCGCCGTACCGCCAGCGCAGGAACTCCTCGGTCCGCAGCACCGCGAGCCGGTGGTCCGGCGCGTCCGCGGCCGCCCGCTCGGCCAGCAGCCCGGCCAGCGGCTCGGTGCCGAACCAGTCGGCGGCGGTGGGTAGTTCGCACCGCACCGGCCCGGCCGCGGCCCGGCGCCGGGTGAGCGCGGCCCGGGCGCCCCGGGCGAACGAGAGCGGCCGGGCCACCCGGAGCGTGACCGGGATCTGCCCCAGGTCCCGCCAGCCCATCCTGAGATAGCCGGGCAGGCTGTTGCCGTTCGGCGTGTTGAAGACCAACTCGGCCTCGGGGGAGACCTGTTCGAGCAGCTGGGTGGTGAGCCGGCGGAAGATGCCCCGGCCCTGGAAGTCCGGATGGGTGGCGGTGTCCACCGGCCGGACGGCCCGCACCACCTGCCCGTCCCGCTGCCACTCCCAGCGCAGGAACAGCCGGACGCCGACGATCCGCCCCGCCGGGGTGACCGCCACCAGCCCGGGGCTGGAGCCGAACGGGTTGCGGCGGTGCTTCCAGTCGAAGAACTCGGCGCTGCGGGTGCCGGTCGGGCCGCCCGCCAGCGAGGCGGTCAGCAGGTCCAGCACCGCGGGGCGGTCGGCCGGGACCAGCGGACGGCAGAGCAGCTCGGCCGCTTCGGCCCGCACTTGCTCGGGGCTCGCGCTCACGATGGTGTCTTCCTGTCGGAGGGGCGGGGCGGGCGGGGCCGGTCGGGCGGGACCGGTCAGCTCCGCAGCACCTGCTCGTACACCTGCTCGACGGACCGCTGGGCCCCGGCCACGTCGAACCGCTCGGACCGCAGCCGGGCCGCCGCACCGAGCCGCTCGCGCAGCTCCGGGTCCGCGGCCAGCCGCTCGAAGGCGGCCGCCAGCGCGGCCGGGTCGCCCGGCTCGACCAGGAAGCCCTGCCCGCCGTCGTCCAGCACCTCGGGCATGCCGCCGACCCTGGTCACCACCGAGGGGAGGCCGCTGGTCATCGCCTCCATCAGCGCCACCGGCAGCCCCTCCTGACGGGAGCTCAGGGTGAACACGTCGAAGCCCGGCAGCAGTTCGGGCACGTCGGAGCGGGAGCCCGCGAACACCACGCCCTCGCCCGCCGCCGCCCGCAGCTCCGGCTCCAGCGGACCGGAGCCGATCAGCACCAGCCGGGCCCCCGGGTGCTCGCGCCGGAGCAGCCCGAACGCGGTCAGCAGGGTGGCCTGGTCCTTCTTCGGGGTGAAGTTGGCGACCGTCCCGATCACCAGCGCGTCCGGCGGCAGGGCGAGTTCGGCCCGCGCCCGGGCCCGGGCCGCCGGGCCGGCGGCCGCACCGCCGAGGTCCGGGCCGTGGTGCACCACGTGCACGAAGTCGCCGACCCGGCGGCGGGCCGCCGGGATCGCCGCGGCCACCGCGTGCGAGACCGCGATCACGGCCCGGTTCCGCCGGTAGGTCAGCGAGTTGGCCCACCGGGTGGCGGTCCGGTAGCGCTCCCAGACGTTGTGCTCGGTGTGCACCAGCACCGGTCGGGACCGGCCCAGCGTGAGCAGCCGGGCCGCCGCGGCCGGGACCGGCATGTGCGAGTGCACCAGGTCGTACCGCCGCCGGGCCAGCAGCCGGGCCAGCCGCCACGGCCAGAGCCGCCCGGGCGCCCGGCCCAGGCAGTGCACCTTGATGCCCGCCGCCTCCAGCGCCGGGACCAGCGCGTCCTTCCACGGCAGCACGTACGCGACCTCGATCTCGTACCGCTCCCGGTCGGCGTGGCGGGCGCAGTTGACCAGCAACTGCTCGGCGCCGCCCCGGCCCAGACCCTTGGTCAGCCAGAGCACCTTCACCCGGCCGGCGGTCACCGGAGCTCGCCCTCGTGGCCGCCGGCCGCCGACTCGGCGGCCGGGCCCTGGCCGCGTCGGGCCCAGGTCGGGGAGGCCCGGTGCACCGGCTCCTCGGCGGGCAGCTGCCGGAGCGCGGGCCCGGCGGGCTGGGACGGAACGGCACCCGGCCGGTCGGCCCCGGCGTGCAGGTTGTCCCGGTTCCGGCGGCCGGACGTGCCGAGCGTGCCGAGCAGTGCGACCCCGGCCACCGGCACACCGGTGCGGGAGAGCAACTCGCTGACCCGGTCCGCCTGTTCGGGCGTCACATTGCCGGCCCGGACGGTGACCAGCACCGCGTCCGCGTGCCGGACCAGGTCGTAGGCGTCATTGGCGTGCAGCAGCGGGGAGCTGTCGATCAGCACCACGTCGGCGTGCCGCCTGGCCCGCCGCAGCACCTCGCCCGCGCGCAGCACCAGTGCGGCCGGGTAGGCGGTGGCGTTGCCGCCGGTGATCAGGTGGACGCCGTCCACGTTGGTCCGCCGGATCAGGTCGTCCAGCTCGGGCAGCTGCTCACCGCTGAGCAGCTCGGCCATCCCCGGGCCGCCGCCCACCCCGAAGTGCTCGTGCGCCTGCGGGTGGCGGAAGTCGCAGTCCAGCACCAGGACTTCGCGGCCGGTCTCGGCCAGCGCGGCGGCCAGGTTGGCCACCGTGGTGGTGCGCCCGTCGCCGCTGCGGCCGGACATCACCAGGATCACCGGCGCGGGCTGCGCCAGCCGCCGGGAGACCAGCTCGGCCGGGTTGAGGTTGCCCTCGGCCAGCTGTGCGGCCAGCGAGGGCGGGCCGGTCAGCAGCAGGGTGGAGCGGAGCGAGCGGAACGCCTCGGCTCCCGGGTCGGAGGGCCGGGCCACCACCAGCGGGTCGCGCAGCCGGCGGTGGCGCCGGGACAGCTGCGGGATCTCGCCGATCACCGGGAGGTTGAACGCCTCCTCGGTGCCGTTGCGGGTCCGCACCCGGGTGTCCATCCGACTGAGCATCAACGCGGCCACCACACCGAGCGCGAGGCCGAGCACCACCGCGAGGGCCAGCCGGACCCCGCGGTTCGGCGAGCTGAGCAGGTTGCCGCTGACCTCCTTGGCGTCGATCGAGCCCCACTGCTGGATGGCGTCGGTCTGGCTGACGTTCTGCAGGTCGCTGATCGCGGTCAGGGTCTTGGTGAGCGAGGCCAGTGCGGCGGTCAACTGCGGCTGCAGCTTTGGCTGGTCGGCCGGCCTGGCGGCGGAGTACTGCTGCTGGAACTTGTTGACCTGCTCCTGCTGGGTGGCCGCCTGGGCCTCCAGCCGCTTGATCGACTCGCTCGCGCTCTTCGCCGACTCCTGGCTGTAGCCGTTGATGATCGCCTCGGCGAAGGCGGCGGCGGTCTCGGCGCAGTTGTGCTGGGTCGGGCCGATCACGGAGACGGTGAGCATCTGGGTGCTGGCGGCGGCCACCGTCCGCCGGGCCGCCAGCGCGGCCACGTCGGTGACGCCGAGCTTCTTGGCGGCGGCGGTGGTGACGTCCGAACCGCCGGCGTACGAGAGCACCTGGTCGGCCCGGACGGCCTCGCCCGAACCCGCCACCGGCGTGATCGCCACCTTGCACTGCCACTTGCCGTTGTCGACGGTGTCGCCGGTCGGCGTGAGCAGCAGACCGATCAGCAGGGCCGCGACGGTACAGCCGGCCAGCAGCCGCCAGTAGCGGCGCAGGACCAGGAAGTGGTTAGCCGGTTCCACCGGTTGGTTCCCCTCGCGTTCGTGGTGCATGCGCTGTGCGGACCGGTCGGGCCGGGTGCAGGATCAGCTCCGCACGGTGTGGTGACGGCTCGCAGCGGCGCGACGCCCCCCGACGTCCCCCGGCCGCTCCGCAACCCCCCGCGCCTGATGCTTGCGGCACCTGACGTGCGGCGCAAGCGCTTTGGCCAATCTCATGCCCGGCGCAGTGATCTTTCGTAGAACTCGACCATCCGGCCGGTGACGTGATGGAGGGTGAAACTGGTCAGGAACCTGGCCCGGGCGGCCTTCACCCGCAGCTCGGCGGCCGACCGGTCGCCGAGCGTCTCCAGCAGGGCGGCGGCCAGCTCGGCCGGCCGCTCCGGCGGCACCAGCCGGGCGTAGTCCTCCGAGCCGACCGTCTCGCGCAGTGCCGCCACATCGGCGCAGACCAGCGGGACGCCGACGCCCATCGCCTCCATCGCCGCGCTGCCCAGGCCCTCCCAGCGGGACGGGACGGCGAACGCGTCCGAGGCCGCCATCAGGTCGAACACATCCGAACGCGGGCCGAGGAAGCGGACGTTGCCCGCCCGGTCGGCCAGCTTCTGCAGCCCCGGGGTCTCCGCGCCCGGGCTGCCCGCGAGCAGCAGCACCGCGTCCGGCAGCCCGGCCCGGACGGCGGGCCACGCCTCCAGCAGCACGTCCAGACCCTTCTGGTACTGCTGCCGGGCGGCGGCCAGCACCACGGGGGTGTCGTCGGCCAGCTCCAGCCCGGCCCGGACGGCGGCCCGCCGCTCGGGCGTCACCGAGCCGAGCAGCTCCGGGTCGCGGCCGCGGGGCACCACGTCGATCCGGTCCGGCGAGACGTGCAGCCGCTGGGCCATCACCTCGGCCACGTGCCGGGTCAGCGCGTGGAACCGGCGGGTGCCCTGGGCGGTCGCCGCGTCCACCGCCTGGGCGGCCCGCACCTTCCACGGGTTGAGGCCGCGGGCGTGCAGGTGCTCCGGCCCGTACGCCGAGTTCACCAGGCTGGAGACCACCGGCGTGCCGCTGGCCAGCGCGGCGGCCCGGCCGAGCACGTCCGACTCGTACAGCGTGGTGTGCACCAGGTCGGGGCGGCGCTTGCGGATCAGCCGGCGCAGCGCCGCGAGCTCGCCGGCCCGGTTCGCCGCGTGGACGCCGAAGACGTTCGCGCCCGCCGCCGTCAGCTCCGGCTGGAAGCCGCCGGGGGAGATGCGCAGGTACGCCACGTCCAGCCGGACGCCCGAGCGGACCAGCTGTGGGGCCATCGCGACCAGGCCCTGTTCGGCACCGCCGATCCGGCTCACGCTGTCGATCACATAGAGCACGTGCACAGCGGCAACCCCCAGCGAGACCCCCGGCGCCGACCCCCCGGTCGCAGCGGCGCCCTGACTGACGATCAGCATCCCAGGCCGGAAGGGGGCTCCGCCAGGGAATGGGCAGATACCGAGGGGAGCGCCTCGGTGCGAGACGGGTCCGGCCCCGGCGTTGCCGATCCCGCTGCGAAGAGGCGGACCGGTGTGCAAGGTTGACCGCATGGCTGACGGACCCCGTGTGCTGCACCTGATCACCGACCCCCGGGGCCGGGGCGCGCAGAATCTCGCGCGTGACCTGCACGCCGAACTGTTGCGCCGGGGCGCGCCCTCCGTGCTCCGTGCGCTGCAGCCGCACGCCGACGCACCCCCGGACCACGACGCCCCGGTCCTCGGCCCGTCCCGGCACCACCCCGCCACCCTCCGGGCGCTGCGGGCGGCGGCGCGCGGGGCGGACGTGGTGGTGGCGCACGGTTCCAGCACGCTCCAGGCGTGCGCCGTCGGCCTGCTGGGCACCGGCGTGCCCTTCGTGTACGTCAACATCGGCGACCCCAGGCACTGGACGGCGAGCCTCTCCCGCCGCCTGCGGGTGGGTGCCTTCCTGCACCGGGCCGCCGCCGTCTCGGCGATCTCGGACGGGGCCAGGGAGGTGCTGCTGCAGCGCTTCCGGCTGCCGGCCGGGAAGGTCCGCACCATCCCGAACGGCCGGGCCGCCGACCGCTACCGGCCCGCCGCTGACCCGGCCGAGCGGCAGGCCGCCCGGGAGCGGCTCGGCCTGCCCCGGCAGGGCCTGGTGGTGGCCTGGATCGGCGCGCTCGCCCCGGAGAAGCGGCTCGACCTGGCGCTGGCCGCGCTCGACCGGCTGCCCGACGTCCAGCTCGCCGTCGCGGGCGACGGCCCGCTCCGGGACAGCTACCCGCCCACCGACCGGGCGCACTTCCTCGGCCGGCTGGCCGACCCGGGCGACCTGTACCGGGCCGCCGACGCGCTGCTGCTGAGCAGCGACAGCGAGGGCGTGCCCGGCGTGCTGATCGAGGCCGCGCTGGCCGGACTCCCCACCGTCGCCACCGACGTGGGCTGGGTCGGCGACGTGGTGCTGGACGGCCGCACCGGTGCACTGGTCCGGCCCGGCGACCCGGCCGCGCTGGCCGAGGCGCTCGGCCGGGTGCTGGCGGGCGACCGGGCCGCCCTCGGGGCCGCCGCCCGGGCGCACGCGCTGGACCGGTTCGACCTGGGCGTGGTCACCGACTCCTGGCAGCAGCTGCTGCGGCAGGTCACCGGGGGCCGCTGACGGCCGGTCAGGACCCTGGCCCCGCCGTCGGGGCGCGCGCATACTGTGCCCCTCGGCCTGCCGTCATCGGCGGCCACGGGGGAGGTGCGGAAGTGCTCTGGACGATTCTCGCGGGGTTCGGCGCGGTGGCCGTGTTCTGGCTGGCGGCCGGTCTCCGGGTGGTGCAGCAGTACGAGCGCGGGGTGGTGTTCCGGCTCGGCCGGGTGACGACGGAGCCCCGGCAGCCCGGGCCGTTGCTGCTGGTCCCGTTCGTGGACCGGCTCAGCAAGGTCAACATGCAGGTGGTCACCATGCCGGTGCCGGCCCAGGAGGGCATCACCAAGGACAACGTCTCGGTCCGGGTGGACGCGGTGGTGTACTTCCGGGTGATCGACCCGGTCCGGGCCACCGTCGACGTGCAGAACTACAACTTCGCGATGTCCCAGGTGGCGCAGACCTCGCTCCGCTCGATCATCGGCAAGAGCGAGCTGGACGACCTGCTCTCGGGCCGGGAGAACCTGCACCGGGGCCTGGAACTGCTGCTGGAGAGCCCGGCGGTGGGCTGGGGCGTGCACATCGACCGGGTGGAGATCAAGGACGTCGCCCTGCCCGACTCGATGAAGCGCTCGATGGCCCGGCAGGCCGAGGCGGACCGGGAGCGGCGGGCCCGGATCATCACCGCGGACGGCGAGTTCCAGGCCTCCGCCAAGCTGGCCGAGGCGGCCCGGCAGATGGCCGACACCCCGGCCGCGATGCAGCTGCGCCTGCTGCAGACCGTGGTGGAGGTGGCGGCGGAGAAGAACTCCACCCTGGTGCTGCCCTTCCCGGTCGAGCTGCTCCGGTTCTTCGACAGCGCCGCCCAGCAGGCCGACCGGCAGGCCCGGGCCCAGGCCGAGGTCGAGGTCGAACCGGTCGACGGGGCCGTCCCGGCGCAGCCGGAGCCGCAGCCGGAGAGCTGAGCCCTTGGGCCGTCCGGGGGAAGATCCGGCCCGGACGGCCCGTCAGCTGGCCCCGCGGGCGGCGCTGCTGGCAGCATCACCGCCCGTGAAGCCGCTCCTGCGTACCGCCGTACTGGCCGCCGTCGCCAGTGGACTGCTCGTCACCCCGGCCGCCGCCGCACCCGAGGTCCCGCACGACGGGGGGCTGGTGGGCCGGATCGACCACCCGGGCCCGGTCCGGGCGGTGAAGCAGGAGGCGGTCGAGTTCTTCTGGTACGACTGCGGCCACTCCCAGGAGCTGGAGCTCCCGCTGGAGCGCTGGGCGGAGAAGCACCGGGCCGACGTGACGCTCCGTCGGGTCCCCGCCGTCTGGGTCGGCAGCCCGGAGGAGCAGGTCCAGCGCGGCCACGCCCGGCTGTTCTACACGCTGGAGCAGCTCGGCCAGGTGGACCGGCTCCAGCTCGCGGTGTTCCGCGCGGTGCGCGAGCGGGAGACCGACGTCACCACCGAGGAGACCGCCACCGCCTGGGCGCTGACGGCCGGTCTGGACCCGGACGCGTTCCGGGCGGCGTACCGGTCCCACGCGGTCGAGCAGGCCACCGAGGCGGCCGGCGGCCTGATGACCCGGTACCGGGTCGACGAGCTGCCGACCGTGCTGGTGCAGGGCGAGCGGGTCCGGCCCAGCCGGGACGGCGGCGTCGCGGGGATGCCCGCCGCACTGGACCGCCTGGTCGACTGACCCGGCGGCAGGGCTGAGCAGCCCGAGTTCTTCACCGAACCAGCCCCTTGCTCCCACACTCTGTGCCAGAGTGGTCGCCGCGGCCGAACTGCCTGAGCAGCGGCCCGGATTCGAGGCTCGTACCTCGGACGTCACCGAAACACTCGGCACCGGAGAAGGCGGGGTTCCGTGGGGGGACAACGCGCGCAGGTCTTGGATCAGCGCGACAACCAGACCGAGGCGCGGCGGGCGGGGGCCGACGGTCCGCCTCCAGAACTCATCTTCAAACGCAGGCTCCGGCCCACCCAGGTGGCCCGGGAGCTGCTCGGCGCACGCGAGTTGGTGCGTGCGCTGGCCGAGCGCGACCTGCGGGCCAGGTACAAGCAGGCGGTGCTCGGCTTCGCCTGGGCGGTGCTCACGCCGCTCGCGCTGTGCGCCATCTTCACCCTGGTGTTCCAGCGCGCGGTCAAGATCGACACCGGCGGGGTGGCCTACCCGCTGTTCGCCTACGTCGGCCTGATCGTGTGGCAGTTCTTCAGCAACACGATGAACCAGGGCGCGCTCAGCCTGGCCAACAACCTCAGCCTGCTGAACAAGGTCTACTGCCCGCGCGAGGTCTTCCCGCTGGCCACCATGCTGGTCGCCAGTGTGGACATGCTGATCGGCATCGGCGTGCTGGGCCTGCTCTTCCTGGCCTTCTGGACGGCCCCGGCGGTCACCTTCTTCTGGGTGTTCCCGCTGCTGCTGATCCAGCTCGCCTTCACCTACGGCGTCGCCCTGGTGCTCTCGGTCGCGGTGGTCTACCTCCGCGACGTCCGGCACCTGCTGCCGATCATCACCCAGATGGGCGTCTTCGCCACCCCGGTCGCCTACCCGCTCTCGCAGATCCCGCTGGGGCTGCAGGAGGTCTACGTCGGGTTCAACCCGCTGGGCGCCGTGATCGAGGGCTACCGCCGGGCCCTGCTGTACGGCCAGGCCCCCGACCTCACCCTGACCGGGATCGCGGCCGCCAGTTCGGTGGTCTTCCTGGTCGGCGGCTACCTGCTGTTCAAGAAGCTGGAGACGGGGATCGCCGATGTCGCTTGAGCATCCGCTGGGCACGATCAGGACCGAGCAGGTCTGGAAGCGGTTCAAGGCCGACCAGCAGCGGATGCTGCTGCGGGACAAGGTCGAGCAGGTCACCCGCCGGCTGCGCGGCGGCCGGGGCGAGGACTGGCGCTGGGCGCTGCGGGACATCAACCTGCACATCGAGCCCGGCGACTCGGTCGGCCTGATCGGCTCCAACGGCTCCGGCAAGTCCACCCTGCTCAAGATGCTGACCCGGGTGATGTACCCCTACGGCGGGGTGATCGACGTGCGCGGCCGGATCGGCGCGCTGATTGAGATCCGGGCCGGTATCCACCCCGACCTGACGGGCCGGGAGAACATCTACCTGTTCGGCGCGCTGCTCGGCCTCAAGCGCCGCGAGGTGGCGTCCAGGTTCGACGCGATCGTGGAGTTCGCCCGGCTCGGCGGGGCGATCGACCGTCAGGTCAAGTACTACTCCTCGGGCATGCAGATGCGGCTCGGCTTCGCGGTGGCCGCCTACCTGGAGCCGCACGTGCTGCTGGTGGACGAGGTGCTGGCGGTCGGCGACGCGGTCTTCCAGCAGCGCTGCCTGGACCGGATGCGCGAGGTGGCCGAGCAGGGCACCACGATCGTCTTCGTCTCGCACGACCTGCCCGCGGTCGAGTCGATCTGCCGCCGGGGCGTCTGGCTGGAGCAGGGCTCGATCCGGGTGGACGCGGGCATCAAGGAGGCGATGTCCGGCTACCGCGACTCGATCGAGGCGCAGTCCGAGGCCGGCGGCCGGGTCGGCGAGCCGATCCAGCTGCTCAAGCACGAGATCCTCGGCGAGGGCCGGGAGAGCCTCACCACCGACGAGCCGATGACGGTCGAGCTCACCCTCGGCGGCGACTACCGGGGCGACGCCACCCTGCACCTGGGCGTCAGCGAGGGCACCTCCAGCCCGATCTTCCAGATCAGCCACGAGGTCAGGCTGAACGGCGAGGACCACCAGGTCGCCTGCATGATCCCCAACCTGCCGCTGCCGCGCGGCCGCTACACCCTCTGGGCCGGTGTCTACAGCATCGGCAGGACCGACGGCGGGACGCTGATGAGCTGGCACTCGGTCGGCCAGTTCGACGTCTTCGGGCCGATGCTCGACACCCCGCCCCGGGCCGTGGTGCTGGCCGCACCGGTCTTCGTACCGCACCGCTGGGAGGAGTGAACCGGTGAGCGGCCTCAGAGTCCTGGTCCACCTCAACAACCTGGCGCTGGGCGGCGCCCAGCTCAACGCGGTGGACATCGCCCGCACCCTGCGCGACCGGGGCCACCACCCGGTGCTGTTCGCGCAGGGGGTGGACGGGCCGGCCCCGCTGGTCGAACTCGCGGCCGGCCACGGCCTGGAGCTGGTGGTCGAGGGCGGTCCCGACACCCCGGCCCGGGTGGTCCGGCAGCGGCTCAACCGGGTGGCCGACCAGCACGGCAGCCAGGTCCTGCACGCCTGGGAGGTCCGGGCCGCCCGGAACTCCTTCTTCGGCCCGGGCCGGCTCGGCCGGATCCCGGTGGTCACCACCTTCTACGGCATCAGGATGCTGCGCGGGCTGCCCCGGCACCAGCCGCTGGTGCTCGGGCTCGGCGCGCTGATGGGGGACGGACGGGCCTTCGGCCACCGCGACGTCCGGCTGATCGAGCCGCCGGTGAACACCGTGACGGACGCTCCCGGCGTGGTCGACGGCTGTGTGTTCCGCCGTGAACACGGAATCGGCGAGCAGGAGTTGCTGCTCGCCATCGTCACCCGGATGGTGCCCGACCTGGAGAAGGACGCGGGCGCGCTGCTCACCGTCGAGGCGGTCCGCCGCCTGGCCGACCCCCGGGTCAGGCTGGCCGTGGTCGGCGCCGGGCCGAGCCTGGAGCGGGTCCGGGCCGCCGCCGCCGGGGTCAACGCCGAGCTCGGGCGCCGGGCCGTGCTGGTGCCGGGTCAGCTGGCCGACCCCAGGCCCGCCTACCAGGCGGCCGACGTGGTGCTCGGGATGGGCGGCTCCGCACTGCGCGGGCTGGCCTTCGGCAAGCCGGTGGTGGTGCACGGTGCCGACGGGTACACGGCGCTGCACGAGCCGGGTCCGCTGGTGGAGCCGCACGCCTCGCGCTGCATGTACGGCCTCGGGGACGGCGTCCGCTCGCCCGAGTCGCTGGCCGGCCAGCTCCGTCCGCTGCTCGACGACCCGGCCCGCCGGGCCGCGCTCGGCTCCTGGGGCCGGGACTGGGTGGTCGGCCGGTTCTCGCTGGAGAGCGTCACCACCGCGTTCGAGGAGCTCTACCGCGAGGTGGTCACCGCCCCGCCGGGCCGGGCCGGCTGGCTCCGCGACCTGGAGCAGATGACCAGGTTCGAGTTCAGCAAGCCGACCGCGGCCAGGCTGTTCGGCCGCTGACCGACCGGGCCCCGGCAGACCACCCTCGGGTGCGAGGACTGCCGGGGCCCTGGCATGCCGTCAGACGGCCCGGCGCAGCACCAGGGTGAGGAACCCCAGTGTGCCCCGGTAGCCGCCGAGCCAGCCGTCGCGGTGCTCGGCGGCGGTCGCGGCGGCCTCGGCACTGTCCGGGTGGTCCGGGTGGTCGAGCGCCCACTCGGCGAGCGAGCCGGTCCAGGCCCACTCGTACGCGTCCCACTCCGCCCGGGTGCTGCTGTGGCCGAGCACCGGTACCCAGCCCGCGTCGGTGATCCGCCGGACGGTGCCGGCCAGGTCGGCCCAGTCGTCCGGCGCGGCGCCGAGGCCGGCCAGCGCGGCCCGGTCCGGCTCGCGCTCCCAGTAGCAGTCGCCGAGCAGCACCCGTCCGCCCGGGGCCAGGTGCCGCCCGGCGGCGGCCAGCGTGGGCAGCAGCCCGCCGAAGGCGTGGGTGGAGCCGATCGAGAGCACCACGTCGAACGGCTCGCGGGAGCCGAAGTCCGCGGCGTCCTGGTGGTGCAGGCCGATCCGCCGGGCGACCCCGAGCGCCTCCGCCCGCTGCCGGGCCAGGGTCAGGCCGCTGTCGTCCAGGTCGACGCCGACCGCGTGCAGCTCCGGGTTCGCGGCCAGGGCCCGGAGCAGCCAGGTCCCCTCGCCGCAGCCGAGGTCGAGCATCCGCCCGGCCCCGCCCCGGGTGGCCCGTTCCAGCAGCCTGGCGACGTTCTGGTCGGAGACCGGCGCGGCGACCGGGTGGTCGGCATGGGTGATGCGGGCTCTGAGATGACGGTCCATCAGGTCAGTCTGGCGCAGGACCCGGGCCCGGCTCCAGTGCCTTCCCGTACGTCCGGCCCTTCCAGGCGGAGCCCCGGCCGCGCCAGTGCTGCACCGCCGAGTCCACCGTCATCAGCAGGTACAGCAGCGCCGTGAACGGCAGCAGCAGCGCGGCCGGCGCCGGCTGCCGGTAGTAGCGGAGCATCGGCGTGAAGGTCCCGGCCATCAGCGCCCAGGCGGCCCCGCCCGCGGCCGCCGCCCCCCAGGAGCCGGCCACCGCCCCGGCCACCAGCGCGACCGGCGGCACCAGGTAGACCAGCGCCAGCCCGAGCACCGTGCCGAGCAGCAGCAGCGGGGAGTGCCGCAGCTGCGCGTACGCGCTGCGCGAGACCATCCGCCACAGCTGCCCCAGCTCCGGGTACGGCCGGACGCTGCCCACCTGCTCGGCCAGCCCGAGCCAGGTCCGGCCGCCGGTGCGCTTGACCGCCCGGGCCAGGTTCACGTCGTCGATCACCGCGCCCCGGATCGCGGCGATGCCGCCCGCGCGTTCCAGTGCCGTCCGCCGCACCAGTGAGCAGCCGCCCGCCGCGGCGGCCGTCCGCGACCCCGGCCGGTTGCTCCACCGGAACGGGTACAGCTGGGCGAAGAAGTACACGAAGGCCGGCACGATCAGCCGCTCCCAGCGGGTCTCCACCCGGAGCCGGGCCATCTGCGAGACCAGGTCCAGCCGGTGGCCCTCGGCCGCCGCCACCAGGGCGGCCAGCGAATCGGGACCGTGCGCGATGTCGGCGTCGGTCAGCAGCAGGTACTCGGCCCGGCCCGCCCGTTCGACGCCGTGCCGCAGCGCCCAGAGCTTGCCGGTCCACCCGGGCGGCAGCGGCGGGGGAGTGGTCACGGTCAGCGCCAGACCGGCGCCACCGCCGGCCTGGCCGAGCCGGCGGGCCAAGTCGCCGGTCCCGTCCGTGCTGTGATCGTCCACCAGCACCACCCGGGCCCGGCCCGGGTACCGCTGCGCCAGCAGGCTCGGCAGGCTGACCGGCAGCACCTCGGCCTCGTCCCGGGCCGGCACCAGCACCACCACCTCCGGCCACCGGGCCACCGGCCGGGCGGCGGGCAGCCGCTGGTCGGTCCGCCAGAAGAAGCCCTGAGCCAGCGTCAGCCAGAGCCAGGCGAGCAGGGACACCACCGGCACCCACAGCAGTACGGTCACCTCCCGCAGTCTGCCACCGCCGGGCCGCTCCGACCGGGTGCGTTGAAGTAGAGTCGGGAACCGTGAAGATCGCACTGGTGGACTCCGGACTGGGACTGCTCGCGGCCGCTGCGGCGCTGCGCCGCAGCCGTCCGGACGCGGACCTGGTGCTCTCCTCCGACCCCGACGGGATGCCCTGGGGGCCGCGTACCTCCGAGGACATCGCCGCGCACGCGCTGGCCTGCGCCCTGGCCGCCGCCGAGCTGGAGCCCGACGCGCTGGTGATCGCCTGCAACACCGCCTCGGTGCACGCGCTGGACGTGGTCCGGGCCGCGCTGGAGCCCGGCCTGCCGGTGATCGGCACCGTGCCGGCGATCAAGCCGGCCTCGGCGGGCGGCGCCCGGGTGGCGATCTGGGCCACCCCGGCGACCACCGGCAGCCCCTACCAGCACGCCCTGATCCGGGAGTTCGGCGGCAGCGCGACCATCACCGAGGTGGCCTGCCCGGGGCTGGCCGACGCGGTGGAGCGGGCCGACCCGGACGCGATCGCCGCCGCCGTGGCCGACGCCGCCGCCCGCACCCCCGCCGGCATCGAGGAGATCGTGCTCGGCTGCACCCACTACGAGCTGCTGGAGGAGCAGATCCGCAGCGCGGTGGCCACCCCCGGAAGCCCGCCGCCGGTCTGCCACGGCTCGGCCGGGGCGGTCGCCGCCCAGGCCCTGCGCCGGGTCGGCACCGGCCGCCCCGAGGGCGGCGGCACCCTCACCGTCCTGCACAGCGGCCGGGTCAGCAGCCTGCCGCCCGCCGTCCTGCACTACCCCGAGGGCCGGCTGCTGCTGGGGGCCCGGGCCGCCGCGCGCTGAGCCTCACCAGTGCCCGGGCCGCTGCAGCCCGGACGGCAGCCGGGTGCCCGCGTCACCGCGGGCCGCGTTCAGCTGGGACTGGGTCAGGAAGAGCGCCCCGGTGAGGTCGGCGCCGCCCAGCCGGGCGTCGCGGAAGTCCACCCCGATCAGGTCGGCGTGGCGCAGGTCCGCCCCGGTCAGGTCGGCCGCGATCAGGTACGCCCCGCGCAGGTTGGCGCCGCGCAGGTCCGCCCCGGCCAGCCGGGCGCCCATCAGGTCGGCGCCCCGGTGGTTCCGCTTCCTGCCCGGCACCCCGGCCCGGACCAGTTCGCTGGTGCGCAGCAGCAGCTCGTTGATCTCCTGACGGACCGTCGGGACGTCCGCCGCGGCCAGCTCCGCCGCACTGCCCCGGGTCAGCGCGTCGACCCGCTCCAGCGCGGCCCGCAGCGGCCCGTGCACCGACTTGGCGGCCCGCAGGGTGAGCGCCTCGCTCAGGTACCGGAGCAGTTCGTGCAGCTGCCGCATCACCGGGAACACCTCGAACATCGCCCCGGCGGTCTCCGGCGCCTCCCGCCAGCTGTGCCCCCCGAAGGTGACCTGGGAGACCTTCTGCCCGGCCCCGAAGCACTCGAACACCGTGCAGCCGGAGAAACCCTGCTCCCGCAGCCCGGTGTGGATGCCGCAGCGGAAGTCGGTCCGGAGGTTCTTGCACGGGGTGCCCGCCGCCTTGGTCACCGCGAAGTCCGCGGAGCGCGCGAACGGCAGCGCGACACAGCAGAGCCCGAAGCAGTTCGCACAGTCGGACAGCAGATCGAGGTTCTCGGACACCGGGTACGTACTCCCACCGCTGGACGGGCGCCGCGCTTCGCCGGGCGCCCTGGACAGAACCCCCATTCTCCCCGAACCCCGAGGTGGACCGGCCCGTGCCGGAGATCGTTCGAGTGCGTTCGAACAACTGCTGGCCAGCGGGGACGGGTTACGTGTATACCAAGAGCACCGGTGACCGGTCGTCCATCGGTCCAAGCCCTGAACCGAAAGGCCCCCGGAGCCGATGTCCCCCCGCCTCTCCGTCGTCGTCCCGATCTACAACGTCGAGCGCTACCTGCAGGAATGCCTCGAATCGATAGCCGCCCAGACCTTCGGTGACTTCGAGTGCGTGCTCGTCGACGACGGCTCCACCGACGGCAGCGCGGCCATCGCCGACGCCTTCGCCGACCAGGACCCGCGCTTCCGCGTGGTCCGGCAGGAGAACAAGGGCCTCGGCGCCGCCCGCAACACCGGCCACCGGCACGTCGCCCCGGACGCCGAGTACCTCACCTTCGTGGACAGCGACGACACCCTCCCCGTCGGCGCGTACGAGCTGATGGTCCGGAGCCTGGACGAGACCGGCTCGGACTTCGCCGCGGGCAACGCGCTGCGGCTGCGGGTGGCCGGCCTGTTCCCCTCGCACGGCCACCGCAAGCCGTTCGCCGAGACCAGGCTGAAGACCCACGTCACCGAGATACCCAGCCTGGTCACCGACCGGACCGCCTGGAACAAGGTCTACCGCCGCTCCTTCTTCGACGCGGCGGGCGTGCTCTACCCCGAGGGCATCCTGTACGAGGACGCCCCGGTCAGCGTGCCGCTGCACTACCTGGCGAAGAGCGTCGACGTGTTCTCCGAGCCGATCTACCACTGGCGGGTCCGGGAGAACGGCGACCTGTCGATCACCCAGGTGAAGACCGACCCCCGGGGTGTGATCGACCGGGTCCGCTCGATCGAGCTGGTGCGCGAGTGGCTGCTGGCCCGTACCGAGCCCGAGTACCGCGAGTACCTGCGCTCCTACGACCACAACACCCTGGTCGAGGAGCTCCCGATGTTCTTCTGGTCGGTGCCGGACGGCGACCGGGCCTACCGGGCGGCGTACCAGCAGCACGTCAGCCGCCTGCTCCGGGCGATCGGCGTCGAGCGCCTGGAGGCGCTGCCCGCCCCGCTGCGCCTCAAGTACCGGCTGACCCTGGCCGGCCGGATGGACCGCTTCGTCGCCGTCCAGCGCCTGCACCGCAAGGTCCGCACCCTGCGCGCCCGCCTCGCCGCCTGACCCGGGGAGAGGCGGCCCCGGGCCGGGCGGCGGTGGTGACCGGCTGAAACACCGTCACTCGGTCTGGGCCGGGCCCTTGCGCCAGCGCTGCACGGCCGGCTCCAGGCCGGACAGGATGGTGTCGAAGCGGCGGGTGCCGGTGGTGCAGTCGACCTGGAGCCGGCTGATCCGGAGCGGGTGGACCGGCAGCCGCGGGCCGAGGCGGTGGTCGGAGAGGAAGCCGAGCCGGTAGCCGAGCTGGCGCAGCAGGGTGTCGGCGCGCGGGTCGTAGCCGCCGTTGGGGTAGGCGAAGGCGGTCGGCGGATCGCCGAGCCACTGGGTGAGGGCCTGGTGCGCCCCGGTGATCTCGGCCTGCACGGTCGAGTCGTCGCACTGGGCCAGGCAGGGGTGGCCGAGGGTGTGGTTGCCGATCGCGACCCCGCCGTCCTGGAGCGCGCGCAGGTCCTCGGGCGAGAGCTGGTCCTGGCCCGGCGGCCGGCGGCGGGCGCTGACCCGCAGCTCGTGCAGGCTGCGGCGGCGGTCCGGGTCGGGCAGGGCCTTGAGCCGGGCCAGCAGCTGGTCGGGGCGGACGTGGCTGCGCAGCGAGCGCGCCTGGCCGCCGTGCCGGGCCAGGAACGCCGCCTCGTGCCACCAGAACGGCCGGTCGGTGCCGATGAGTTCGGAGATCACGAAGGCGGCGGCCGGGATCTTCCGGGCCGTCAGTTCGGGCAGGGCATGGGTGAGCACCGAGCGGTCGGCGTCGTCGAAGGTGATCAGCACCGAGCGCGGCGGCAGCGGCCGCCCCTCGGCGATCGCGTGCTCGACGTCGTGCACCGAGACCGGGGTGGCGAGCCGCCGCAGCCGGTCGAGCTGGGCGCCGAAGGACCGCGGGTCGGTCACCCCGTGGTAGGCGAGCACGGCCAGCCGCTGGGCCGCCCGGGCCCGGAACAGCGGTTGGGCGGGCGAGAACCGCAGCCAGCTGCTGCGGTCGGACTCCGCGGGCTCGGCCGCGGGATCGGTAGCGGATGCGGTGGCGGTGCTGTTCGCCGGCAGGCTGCTGACGGTGCTGGTCATCATGGTGGCGTCGGACTGCGGCACTGGGCCCCCCTCGGTCGCCGGTGCGGCGTGGCGGTACCACCGGAGTGCCCTGACCGGCCTCCGGCTCCCGGGGCACGGCGGCGCCGCCCTCCGGTCGGCCGACCGCGGTAGGGACTCCCAACCCGTTCCGCGGACGGCCTGGATCACTGCTCTCAAGGTGTACTGATTCTGCTGGGCCGCACTGACAGCGGGCGGTGTGTGGGCACCGGCCCGATCGGCAGCAGGGCTCGATCCGGATCGCTCAATGTAGTGGAGACCACCGAGCGGGGCGGATGGTTGTACGGCGTTTCGGCGAGATTTCGCGGGGGCGCGCGGAGCTCCCGAGGGGGCGCGGTAGGGTGCGCCCGGCTCGGGCCCGCCACCGCCCCGCGGCGGACGGGCGCCGGGTATACCGTGGGTGCCATGGGTGAGACGCAACGTGATCATGGCAGCGGGCGGGCGGCGCGGCTCTGGGCCGAGGCGGCCCTGCACCGGCACCAGCTGCTGCTGGCGGCCGTGGGCACGGCCTGCATCGCGGCCGGCATCGTCACCGCCGTCGTGGTCCCGGAGAGCGACGGTCCGGCCTGGGCGATGGCCGTGGCCGGCTGCCTGGCCACCGGCGTGCTGCTGCTCGGCCGGATCGTGCTCGCCCTGCTTCGCCCGGACGGCCGCGCCGCGCACTGACGTGCGAGCCCCGCCCGGCATTCTCATGGAGGGCCCGCGCGGGCGTGTTCCGGGCAAGACGGCCGGTCAGATCCGGTCCGGGACGGCTACCGGCTGATCGGACCGGCCGATTTTCGGCCTATCTGCGCGCTTCTTTCACAACTTCCGGGCATCAGCCCCACACATCCCCCTAGTGTTGGTCCCGCTCGGCAGGCAACTGCCGCCGTGCGCATGGCCACTTGCGGTGCCGGGGAGGGTGCCGCAGAGGGGGGAACGATGGCGGGCAGTGCCGTGTCCGGAGACATCCGGGGCAGGGTCAAGCAGCAGTTGGCGCGGCTGGCGGGGGGTGTTCCCGGCGAAGGCGCCACGGTACTGATCTACCACCGGATCGGCGGCGGCTCCGCCGACGAACTCGACGTCACCACCGCCGACTTCACCGCCCAGGCGGACCTGCTCGCCGAGCTGCCGCCCGGCCGGGTGGTCGGCCTCGACGAGGCCACCGACCGGCTGGAGGCCGGCCGCCGCACCCCGAGCACCGTGCTCACCTTCGACGACGGCTTCGCCGACGTGTACGAGAACGCCTGGCCGCTGCTCAAGGAGCGCGGGCTGCCGTTCACGGTCTACCTGGCCAGTGGCCAGGTCGGCGGCGAGATGCGCTGGGAGGGCTCCACCGCCAAGGAGTCCGGCGCCCCGGGCCTGAGCTGGGAGCAGCTCCGCGAGATGGCCGCCTCCGGCCTCTGCACGGTGGCCAACCACACCCGCACCCACGCCCGCCCGGCCCTGCTCAGCACCGCCGAGCTGGACGCCTGCAACGACGACGTCGAGGAGCACCTGGGCACCCGCCCGCAGCACTTCGCGTACACCTGGGGCGTCCCCGTCCCGCACATGGACGCCGCACTGCGGGCCCGGTTCCGCACCTCCGCCACCGGGCAGGTCGGGCGGAACGACCCCGGCTTCGACCCGGTCCGGTTCTGCCGGGTGCCGGTCCGCCGGACCGACCCGATCGACTTCTTCCGGGCCAAGCTCTACGGCCGGCTGCTGCCCGAGCGGGCCTACGCCCGGATCGTGGCCACCGCGAAGGCGGTCGGCGCCCGTGCCTGAGACGCCGGCCCCCCGGCTGCGCGGTCCCGAGGGCCGTCCGCTCCGGGTCGCCCACCTGACCACCGTCGACATGAGCCTGCAGCTGCTGCTCGCCACCGAGCTCAAGGTCGACCTGGAGGCCGGCTTCGAGACCTACGGCATCAGCGCCCCGGGTCCGTACCTGCCCCAGCTCGACGCGATCGGCGTCCGGCACGAGCCGCTGGCCTCGCTCACCCGGGCCTGGCAGCCCGGCGCCGACCTGGCCGCCGCGCGCGAACTGCTCGCCGTGCTGCGCCGGATCAGGCCGGACGTGCTGCACACCCACAACCCCAAGACCGGCGTGCTCGGCCGCATCCTCGGCCGGCTGGCCGGGGTCCCGGTCGTGGTCAACACCTGCCACGGCCTGTGGGCCCAGGCCCACGACCCGTTCGCCAAGCGGCTGCTGGTGCTCGGGGCGGAGGCCGTCGCGGCCAGGTTCTCGCACGCCGAGCTGTACCAGAACGGCGAGGACCGCCGGGCGCTGGCCCGCTTCGTGCCGGCCCGCCGCTCCCGGGTGGTGGGCAACGGCGTCGACCTGTCCCGGTTCGGGCCCGACCCGGCCGCCCGGGCCCGGATCCGGGCCGAACTCGGAGTGTCCGACGACGAGTTGCTGGTGGCCGGAGTCGGCCGCCGGGTGGCCGAGAAGGGCATCGTCGAGTACGCGGCAGCGGCCCGGGCGCTGGCCGGCAAGGCCAGGTTCGTCTGGATCGGCCCGCAGGACGCCGACAAGCCCGACGCGCTGGCCGAGGAGGAGGCCGGGGTCGAGTTCCTCGGCAGCCGCTCCGACATGCCGGAGCTGTACGCGGCCCTCGACGTCTTCGTTCTTCCCTCCTACCGGGAGGGATTCTCCCGCTCCGCCATGGAGGCCGCCGCCAGCGGCCTGCCGATGGTGCTCAGTGACATCCGGGGCTGCCGCGAGATCGGCACCCACGGCGAGCACCTGCTGCTCGCACCACCCGGCGACGCCGGGACCCTCACCACCGCGCTCGGCCGGCTCCTCACCGAGCCCGCCCTGCGTGAGCAGCTGGGCGCGGCGGCCCGTCGCCGCGCCCTGGCCGAGTTCGACCAGCGCGGTGTCGCCGCGGTCTCCCTGGAGACCTACGCCGCCGTGGCCCGGGCCAAGCGGTTGGCCTGGTCGGTCGGCTGAGCTAACCTCACACCACACCCGCTGGGGGAGAAATGAAACGAGGGGGGGACCTCGTGGTCACCCTGCTGGCCGGAAGCATCGCGCTTCCGATCGGCCTGGTGATCGCGGCCCTGATCCGCTGCACCATGGGCGGACCGGTGATCTTCCGTCAGACCCGGACCGGCCGCGCCGGTGCGGAGTTCGAAATCCTCAAGTTCCGCACCATGCGGGACAAACGTTTCGCCGACGAACCCGACGCGCCCCGGATCACCCGGCTCGGCGCACTGCTCCGCAAGACCAGCCTGGACGAGCTGCCGCAGCTGTGGAACGTGGTGCGCGGCGAGATGGGCGTGATCGGGCCCCGGCCCACGCTGCCCGAGCAGGTCGTGCACTACTCCCCGCGCCAGCGCGGCCGGCTGGCGATCCGGCCCGGGCTGACCGGGTGGGCCCAGGTCAAGGGGCGCAACTCGATCAGCTGGCCGGAGCGGATCGAACTCGACCTCTGGTACATCACCAACCGGACGGCCGGACTCGACCTCCGGATCCTCCTGATGACCGCCCGTCAGCTGCTCCGCCCGGCCGGCATCACCGCCGTCGGCGGCGTCAACCCCGGCTTCCCGATCCCGGTGCCGGCGGCCACCACCACGCGTATCGTGCTGCCCCGGCAGGCCACCGGACCACGCATCCCGGTGGAGGAGGCGTCCTGACCGGCACCCGCCGGTGCCGTCGTGGGACAGGGCAATCTGAGCAGGAGTACGGATGATCTGGATCGCCGGAGCCGGCGGCGTCGGCCGGGAGGCCCTGGACACGGCGCTGGCGGCCGGTGTGCCGGTGGCCGGGTTCCTGGACGACCGGGGGCAGGGCGGGACGGTCCGCGGGCTGCCGGTCCGGGCACCGAAGGAGCTGGCGGCCGGGGAGGCGTACCTGATCGGGATCGCCGACCCGGCCGTCCGGGCCCGGCTGGCCGCGCTGCTCGACGGGCTCGGCGGCCGGGCCGCCACCCTGGTGCACCCCCGGGCGATCGTCGCGCCGGAGACGGAGCTCGGCCCGGGCTGCCTGGTGATGGGCGGCGCGTACGTCTCCAGCAGTGTCCGCCTGGGCGCGCACAGCCAGGTGCACTACAACGCCACGGTCGGTCACGACACCGTGCTGGCCGACCTGGTGACGGTCTATCCGGGCGGCAACGTCTCGGGTTCGGTGCAGGCCGGCGAGGGCGCGACGGTGGGCAGCAACGCGGTGGTGCTCCAGGGCCGCAGGCTCGGGCGGTACGCCTTCGTGGGTGCCGCCGCCGTGGTCACCCGGGACGTGCCCGACCGGACCACGGTGGTCGGCTCCCCGGCCCGTCCGATGGCCGGCCGGGGGGCCTGACCCGGGTTCAGGGGCCGCCGACCGCGCGTTCGGCCGCCCGCAGCTCGGCGACCAGGGCCTCGACCTCCGGCCGGTCCCCGGACTCCTGGTCATGCGAGTCGGCCAGACCGTCGGCGAGCGTGGTCAGGAGCGCGCGGGCGCCCGGCTGGTCGCCGAGCGCCTCCAGGCAGGCCGCCGCGGCCTGCACGACCTCGACGGCCTCCGGCAGTTCGCCCTCCGCGTGCAGGTGGGCGTGGCCCACCTGCACCAGCAGCTCGGCGTCGAGCTGCCGGAAGGCCGTACCGGCGGCACCCCGCAGCAACCGCAGGGCCCGGTCGGGTTCGCCGAGCCGCCGGAAGGCCCCGGCGAGTTGCAGCCAGGCCCGGCCGGTGAGCCGGTGGTCGCGGCTGGTCGAGGCGGCGAGTTCGGCGGCCTTCAGGACCTCGACCGCCTCCGCGGGCCGGTCCGCCGCGACCAGGGCCTCGCCGAGCCGGATGCGTACCCGGATGGTCGCCGGGGTGTGCTCGTGGTGCTCGTGGTGGTCGAGCGCCGTACGCAGGACGGTGATCGCCTCGGCCGGCCGGCCGAGGACCGTGAGCGCCTCGGCGGCGCCCAGTGCGGTCTCGTCCCGGGCCTCCCGGCCGGGCAGGGCGAGCAGCTCACGGAACTCCCGCAGGGCCTCCTCGGGCTCCCCGGAGCGGAGCAGGACCTTGGCCAGCATGGTCCTGGCGGCGGCCGACCGGCGGGGCAGGTCGAGCCCGGTGAGCAGCGTGACGGCCCGCCGGTGCGCGGCCAGGGACTCGTCGAGCCGCTCCAGGCCGGACAGGGCCTGCCCGAGGCCGGTCAGCGACCGGGCCTCGCCGAGCAGGTCCTGGTCCTCCCGGGCGGAGACGAGTGCCTCCTCGAAGCAGCCGAGCGCCTCCGCCACCCGCCGGACGTCGAGCAGGGCCGCACCGAGCGAGTTGAGCGCGTCCCGGAGCACCGGACGGAACGGCATCCCCGCCGCCACCTCCGGCACCAGCTCGGCGGTGGGCAGCTCCCGGGCGATCTCCACGGCGAGCAGGGCGTTCCCGACCGCGTACCCGATCAGGTGCCGCCGTTCGAAGTACTCCTCCAGGCCGTGGCAGAGCAGCAGCCGGAGATCCGCCGGGCCGTCACCCCGGGCCAGCCGGAAGGCCGTCGGCCAGTTGTGGTCCAGCCACTGCAGGGCCCGGGTCCTGAGCACTGCGACCGGCTGTCCGGCCCGTGGCCCGGTGGCGGTCAGGTCCCGCAGGACCGCGTGGACGGCTTCCACCCAGTACAGCGTCAGCCGGGTCAGTGCCTCCCGCGCCTCGGTGCCCTGCCCGGGGAGGCCGAGCACGAACAGCTCGGTCAGCAGCGGCAGCGACCACCTGGTCTCCGGCGAGCCGCCGCTCTCCACCAGGTGGGCCCTGACCAGGGCGCGCAGCAGCTTCCGGGCGGCCTTCTCCGAGCTCCCGTTCAGCATCGCGGCGTCGGTGATGCCCACCGGGCCGCCCGGGAGGGCCAGCAGGCGCAGCAACCGGGCCTGGTCCGGCGGCAGCTGACGGTAGGACAGCTCGATCAGCGTCCGCAGGGTCTGCTCGTCGTCGGCGATGTCGTCCAGCAGGGTGCCGAGGTCGGCCAGCTCCGCCGCCAGCTCACCCAGCGGCCGGTCCCGGTCCTGGGCGATCAGGGCACCGAGCATCCGGAGCGCCACCGGCAGGTTCTGGCAGAACCAGGTCAGTTCGGCGGCTGCCCCTGGCTCCCGCTCGAACCGGCCGTCGGGCCTGCCCAGGACGGCCCGGACGGTCAGCCGGAGCAGGTCGAGCGCGGCCGGCCCGTCCAGCGCCGCCAGCTCCAGCAGCTGTGCGCCGGACGGGGCGAAGGAGTGCCGCGAGGTGACGATCACCCGGGTCAGCCCGTCACCGGGCAGCAGCGGTTCGACCTGACCGGCGGAGGCGGCGTTGTCGAGCAGCACCAGGGTGGGCCGCCCTTCGGCCGCCCGCTCGGCCAGCAGCGAGCGGTACAGCTGGGACCGTTCGGCCTCCCCGTCGGGGAGGTCGGTGGCGGAGACGCCCAGCGCGACCAGCAGGACGCCGAGCGCCCGGACCGGGTCCAGGCTCCGGTCCGGCCGGTAGCCGTGCAGGTCCAGGAAGAGTTCACCGCCCGGGAACAGCCTCCCGGCCCGGGCCAGGTGGGCGGCCTGGAGGGCGAGTTCGGTCTTGCCGACGCCGGCCGGGCCGGTCACCAGCACCACCGAGGCGGGGTCCGGCTCCGGGGCCGGACCGGCCGGGGCGTCCGCCCCGGGCTGCTCCCACAGTGCGTGCCGGATCGGGAGCAACTGGCCGGACGGGCTGCGGACGGCGAACATCCTGAGGTCGTCCGGGATCGGTACCAGGCGCCCGTCCGGGGTGGCCAGCTCCCAGATCAGGTCGGACGCGTCCCCCTCCGGCCCGGTGGGCGGCCACGGCTCCAGTCCGTGGCGCTCCATCAGCTCCGGCAGGGTCGACCCGGGGCGCGCCGCCGGTGCCGGCGGCGGCCGGGTGTCGTCGGGGGCGAGCAGTGCCAGCAGCGCGGCCAGCTCCTCCGCCCGCCCGGCGAAGGTCCGGCTGCGGGCCGGCAGACCGGCCGCCGCGATCCGGCCGGTCTGCGGGGCGGTGACGGTGAGCCGGTCGATCCGGCCGGCCTGGATCACGTCCCGGGCGGTGACCCGGCCGTCGATCAGGTTCCGGATCCGGTCCGAGCCCGGCGGGGGTGGTTCCCCAGCACGTAGGCTCGGCTCCATGGCCATTCCTTCCTTCCTGGCGGAGCTGCGCTCCCTCGTCGGCACCCGTCCGCTCTGGCTCTCCGGCGTCGGGGCGGTGGTCCGGGACGAGCAGGGCCGGGTGCTGCTCCACCGCCGCTCCGACTCCGGCCGCTGGTCGATCGTCGGCGGCATCCTCGATCCGGGGGAGCAGCCCGCGGACGGGCTGGTCCGGGAGGTGTTCGAGGAGACCGGGCTGGTGGTGGAGCCGGAGGCGCTGACCTCGGTGACCGTCTCGCCGCAGCTGAGCTACCCGAACGGGGACCGGGCCCAGTACCTGGACCTGACCTTCCGCTGCCGCCGGGTCTCCGGCGAGGCCAGGGTGAACGACGACGAGTCGCTCGAGGTGGCCTGGTTCGCCCCGACCGAGCTGCCCGAGCTGGACGACTACGCCCGCTACCGGCTGGAGCTGGCGCTGGCCGGGAAGACCGAGACGGTGTTCTCCTTCACCCCGCCCACGGGCGACCCGGCCTGACCGGACGTCAGAGCGTCCGGAACCACTCGGCCGTCCGTTCGATCCCCTCGCGCAGCGGCACCGGCACCACCTCGGGGAACAGCTCCCGCAGCCGGGAGTTGTCGGCCTGCGAGTCGCGGACGTCGCCGGGCCTGGGGTCGACGTGCTCGGCGGACAGCGGCAGGCCGAGCACCGAGCCCAGCTCGTCGATCAGCTCCAGCAGGGTGGTCCTGGTGCCGAAGGCGAGGTTCACCGGGTCGGCGTGCACCACCCGGCGCACCACGGCCTCGCTGATCACCTGGGTGACCGTGCCGACGTAGGTGAAGTCCCGGCTCTGGCCGCCGTCCCCGTGCACGGTCAGCGGCCGCCCGGCCAGCGCCGCGTCGAGGAAGGCCGGCAGCACGGCCGCGTACGCGTGCCCGGCCGGCTGGAGCGGGCCGAACACGTTGAAGAAGCGCAGCGGCAGCACGCCCAGCCCGTAACAGTGGTGATAGGCCGCCAGGTACGCCTCGGTGGCCAGCTTGCTCACCGCGTACGGGCTCATCGGCGCCGTCCGCATGGTCTCCCGCTTGGGCAGCTCCCGGTTGGCCCCGTAGACCGAGGACGAGGACGCCGCCACCAGGTAGCCGACGCCCGCCCGGCGGGCCGCCTCCAGCACCTCCAGGGTGCCGGTGGCGTTGGCGTGGTGACTGGCCAGCGGATCGGCCACCGAGCGCGGCACCGAGGGCAGCGCGGCCAGGTGCACCACCGCGTCGGCGCCGGCGAACGCGGTGTCCAGCAGGGCCGGGTCCAGGATGGTGCCCTCGTACAGGGCGACGTCCAGTCCGGCCAGGTTGGCCTTGCTGCCGGTGCTCAGATTGTCGACCACACCCACCTGGTCGACCTCCGGCCGGGCCAGCAGGGCCCGGGCGAGATTGGCTCCGATGAAACCGGCTCCGCCGGTCACGACCACTCGCATGTTGCAGCTCCCCCCACCGTCGGCCCGCGGCCTCCCCGCCCCGGGCGCACTGCGCGGAATGCTATCGGCGCGACCGGCACCGATGTGTGCATCCGGTGAACTCCGCTGCGCCGTGGGGCGGAACCCGCCGTCAGAGCTTGCGCTGGCGGTACATCTCCTCGGCCGCGTCCAGTACCGCCGCCAGGTCCCCGCCCGCGCCGGCGGTGGCGATCGCGGCCACCGCACCCTCCACGAACGGGGCGTCGGCCAGCCGGACCGGGAAGGGCAGGCCGTGCTCGTCCGCGTCGGCCAGCAGCGCCCGGACGGTGTCGACCGCGCTGCCCAGGTCGGCCAGCACCGCGACCCCGTGCCCCTGGTCCACCCGGCGGGCCGCCGCGGCCACCAGGACCGCGCTGGTCCCGAGCCCGTCCGCCAGGCTGCCCCCGGTGGCGGCCACCGGCGCCGGGTCCTCGCTCCGGGTCAGCCCGACCGCGAGCGCGGCCACCGCCTCGGCCAGCCGCTGGCTGTGCGACACCAGCACCACACCGACCCGCCCGAGCCCGGCCGGCCTGGGATGCCGCGGCAGCCCGGGCTCCGGTTCGTCGGGATGCGGCGCGGAGGGGGCGTGTGAGATCGGAATCACATCGGCCCGGGGGTCCTCCCGGCGTGCCATGACTGCTCCTCGGGGCCGATGGGACAGGTGATCTGACGGATCGTGGGACAACACTCTCGCAGTCGTACCCGGGTCGCGACCGGATCCACCCCCGGGTGGGTCGGACCAGCCACTAGCACAGCGACTGTCGGCCAGGAGGGGGAACGGCCGGATCGGCACCGGTCGGAGCGGGGATCGCGGCAAGCGCTTCCGCGTCGGGACGGGCTGGATACGCTGGGGTTTCGTTCGACAGGGAGGAAGCACCAGTGGCGGCCGACAGCGGTACCGGCGTGGCGGGCGGGAGCGGGGCGGGGGCCCCGGGGCACGGCCCCAAGCCGATCCTGGACCTGACCGGGGCGGAGTGGCTCTCCAGCAGCCAGGGCGGCGGCGAGGTGCAGATCGCCTTCGTCGGGGAGTACATCGCGATGCGGGACGGGCGCGAGCCGGAGGGGCCGGTGCTGGTCTTCACCCCGGCCGAGTGGCGGGCCTTCGTCCTGGGCGCGCGGGACGGCGAGTTCGACCCGGTCTGACGGGGACTCCGTCACCTGATCGACACGGTCAGATCATCGGAAAGAAATCTGATGGCCCGATAGTCGTTGACTGTTCGACAAGAAACGGCCCACAGTTAGAAGCAGACAGACGCCGTGCCCAACGCCCCCACGCGTCCAGGCACGGCGCCTGCTGTACGGTCCGGGCACAAGTGCCGGACCTCCTCCCGAGGTAGAACCCCGGACGCACCTGGGTGCGCCGTCGCCGGGAGGCGTGGCCCCGGTTCCGAGAGCGACTCGGACGCCGGTGCCGGGTTGCCCGAGGATCCGCACGCCCCCACGCGGCGGTGTCCCGGGCAGGTTCGCGAGCTGCGACGGGCCGGGGCCCCGCGAACCTGGTCTATGGGTGTTGTGTGTCGTACTGGTGGTGCTGCTCTGCTTGACGCTACTCGACGGTCGACGGACAGCGGAAAGTGCATGAGCAGGTGGCGCAGGTGTGTCGCACGACGATGTGCAGTGAGGGAACGCGCACGCGGGCGCGCTGCGACAACACCGCCCCCCGGTGGATCGAACCCACAGCGGCTGTCGTGCTGAACCGAACGTAGCCCGGACGGTTGCTCAGAGTCAACATTGGTCTCTGAGCGTGGATCTCGCCCCGGCCACCCACCCGCCCCGTGAGCAGGGCGTGACCGCACCGTACGATGGTGTCATGTCATTTCTCCGCCGCCGTTCCGGCTCGCCCGCGGGACCGGACTTCGACGTGCTCGCGATGGATCCGGGCGATTGGCCGGGCGACTTCGGCGCCATGATGATGAGCGGCCCCGACGGCTCCTGTCAGGGCATCTTCCTCCGGTACGACCTGTTCGGCGGCCGCGGCCCCGCGATGTTCATCGGCAACCTGCCCGAGGGATCGCCGGCCCGGGACACCGAGGACGGGGTGCCGTTCGAGATCCGCCAACTGCTCACCGCGCTGGAGCACGAGGAGCCGGTCGAGTTCGTCTCGGCCGAGGACTTCCCGGTCATGCTCGGGGACGACCTGCTGATCGTCCGCAAGGTCAAGATCAGCGAGGAGCGGGTGTTCTGCGCCCAGTTCGGCCGCAGCGACGGCGTCCAGGTCACCATCGCGTCCTGGGACCGGCCGATCGCGGACGACCTCTACCAACTGCTCAAGCCGCTCCCGGCGGACATGTTCCAGCAGGGCTGATTCCCGGCGGTCCGACCAGGTCTCCGGGGCCTGCTTGACGGTGACGATCAACGCTTCGTACAGTCACCAGCATGTCGTGTCGCCGCCTGCTGCTCACGCGCCGCAGCTATCTCGACCTGCGGCGCACCGCGAGCGCGGCGTGTCCGGGCTGCTGAGGGGGAAAACTCTCCCCCGGCGGCCCGCCTCCGGCTGATTCAAGCCGTTCTCACGAGGTCCGCCGCCTACGGTTCCGCGCACCCCTTCCGCCGTGCGCCCGCCCGCAGTTCGCCGTGCACCACGCTGCCGCCCGGAGGCATCCGCACCATGACCGTCACTGATGGCACCTCACCCGTCGCGGACGCCCTCGCCCGACTGCCCCGAGTGGTCGACCTGCTCGCCGCCAGAGCCGAGGAGCACGACCGGGACGCCACCTTCCCGTACCAGGGCATCGAGGCCGTGCACGAGGCCGGGCTGCTCACCCTGACCATCGGTCAGCGCTACGGCGGTCCCAGCGCGGGCCTGCCGGACCTGGTCCGGCTGCTCGGCCAACTCGGGCGCGGCGACGCCTCGGTGGCGGTGCTGACCGCGTTCACCCTGCTTCAGCACGCCGAGCAGGCCCGCAACGGCGGCTGGCCGGCCGCGGTGTACCGCCGGCTGCTGACCGAATCCCGCCGGGGCCCGGCCCTGGTCAACACCCTGCGCGCGGAGCCCGGCGGCCGGCTCGCCACGGTGGCCCGCTGGGACGGCACCGGCTGGCGGCTGAGCGGCCGGAAGACGTTCTGCGCCGGCGCCGAGGCACTGGCCTGGCTGGCGGTCTGGGCCCGGACCGACGAAACGATTCCGCGGGCCGGGCTGTTCCTGGTCCGCGGCGACAGCCCCGGCATCGAACTCGATCCGGTCTGGGACCAGTTGGGCCTGCGGGCGAGCGCCGGGCACGACGTGCTGCTGACCGATGTCGCGGTGCCCGCGGACGCCGTGATCGGGCTCGGCCGCCCGGCCGCGGAGGAGTCGCCCGCCGAGCGGCTGGACCGCGCCTGGCGTGAACTCGCCCTCTCCGCCGTGCACCTGGGCGTGGCCCGGGCCGCCCAGGAGTGGCTGGTGCGCTTCCTCGGCCAGCGGACTCCGGCCAATCTGACCGAGCCACTGGCCACCGTGCCCCGGTACCGCTCGGCGGTGGCCGAGATCGAGGTCTCGCTGATCGGGGCCGAGGAACTGCTGCACGGCCTGGCCGCGCGGGTGGACCGGGGCGACCAGGCGGCGGCCGGGCGGTCGGGGGCGGCGCAGCTGCTGATCAACCGCACCGCCACCGCCGCCGTCCAACAGGCCGTCACCCTCACCGGCAACCCCGGCCTCAGCCGCCGCCACCCGCTGGAGCGCTACCTCCGCGACGTCCTCGGCGGACGCACGCACCTGGCCCCGGAGGACCTGGTGCTCGACGCGGTCGCCGACGCCGCCCTGGGGTGACGCACCCGGTCCGGGGGGCGCCGACGACGGGCCCTAGCGGGTGCCGACGGCGGTGCGGACCGCGCGGCGGGCGAGGGCGGCGTCGTCGTAGAGGCGGCGGATCATGATGCGCTGCTCCTCGCCGGCGCCCGGCACGTCGTGCAGGCGGATCTCCCGCATCAGCACCAGGACCAGGTTGACCAGGAACGCGTCCCGGGCCACCGTGCCGCCGGACTGGGCGAGTTGGCTGATCTGGCGACGGGCGGCGGAGTCCCCGGAGAGGACGCTCCAGAGCACCGCCAGGTCGTACCCGGGCAGGTACCAGCCGGTCTGCTCCCAGTCGACCAGGACCGGTCCCGAGGGAGCGAGCAGGATGTTGCCGAGCAGCGCGTCGCCGTGGCAGAGCTGGAGCGGGCTGCCGGCCAGGCCGTGCAGCAGGGCCCGCAGGTCGCCCGCGTCCCGGTCGGTGAGCTGCCCGACCGAGTGGAACCGGGCGATCTCGGTCTGGTAGTCGAGCGGCTTGCCGAACACGTCGGTCGGCGGCCGCCAGAGGTTGAGCGACCGGATCGAGCCGAGCACGGCCCGCAGCTCGCCGGGGGTCGGCGCGCTCACCGGGTGGCGCTCGCGGGCGGCCTGACGGCCCGGCACCCGCTCCATCACCAGCACGCAGCGGTCGTGGTCGGCGGCCACCAGCCGGGGCAGCCGGACCGGCGGACGGTGCCGGACGAAGGCCCGGTAGACCGAGACCTCGTGGTGGAAGCGCTCGATCAACTGCTCGGCGTGCTCGCTCCGGAGCGCCTGCGGGGCCAGGCACTTGGCGACCACGGGCGACCGGCCGATGGTGCCGGCGATCAGGATGTGTCGGCTGCCTTCCCGCAGGACCTGGCGGGGAAGGAAGCCAGGGCATATCCGCGCGATGTTGGCGAGCACGGCCCGTACGGCGGGGGTCTGGAGGGCGGCCGGGTCGAGCCGGTCGGCGGTGGCGGCCTCCAGGGCGCGGCCGCGGAAGAGCCGGTCGCCGCCGATGCCGTTGCGGGCGGCGAGCTGGTCGGCCTGGCGGGGGAGCAGGCCGCGGCCGGCGGCGAGCGCCCGGGGGTCGCGGAGGGGGGCCTGACCCTGGCCGGGGCGACCGCCGGCTGCGGTGGGGGGGCGCAGCGCGGTGCGGGGCTGGGTGGGGGTGCCGGTGGTCGCTGAGGAGTACATGGGCTGGTGAGGGTCCCTTCCTGGCCGGCGGCTGGCCTCTGCCGGTGTCTGCTGCGGACTGCTCCGGCGGCGGATGTGTGCACCTGCTCGGTGCACCGCCGGGGCCTGAGGGGGTGGAGTACAGGCGCCGGGCACGGAACTCGAGTGGCCGTCACGGCCGCACCCTGGGGAATGCGGTCCGTGCGCCTGCCCTGGCCATGCCCGGCGCCTGTGCGCCACCCTGCCGCGCCACCCCCTCGGATGAGGCCCCGGGAAGTCCGTTGACCGGCTCCCAGGGCAGTCCCTGGGCCGTTTTCGGGCTTCCCGACCCGGAGTCGGGGTGGCGCATCTCTACCTGACACCCGGTCAGCACTGGTGCACCATGTGGCGGACCCTGGCGAAGCGTGGCGAATGGTCGCGCGGCACATGCCAGCGCACTAGGGTCGGACGCAGCCGAGGAACCTGGGGGCTTCACGTGAGCAAGGGGCCGAACGCCAGATTCGCCGACCTCTTCGCCCTGACCGGTTGGTCCAAGGGCGAGTTGGCGAGGCTGGTGAACCGGCGCGGTGCGGCGATGGGCCAGCAGCAGCTGTCCACCGACACCTCGCGGGTGCGGCGCTGGATCGAGCAGGGGGAGATCCCCCGCGACCCGGTGCCGAGACTGCTGGCCGCCGTGTTCACCGAGCGGCTCGGCCGTGTCGTCACCACTGAGGACCTCGGTCTGGAACGACACCGGCCCACCAGGTCCGGCAGCACGCCGTCAGCAGAACCCTGGGAGCCGGATCGGACGGCTGAAGTCCTCACCGAGTTCACGAGAATGGACCTCATGCTGAACCGACGCGGACTGGTGGGCGCGGGTAGCGCGCTCACCGCGGGTGCCCTCATCAGCGACAACCTCTACGACTGGATGCGCGGCGCCGACGTGGCGCTGGCCGCCGAACGGCCCGGCCCCCGGCGGGTGGTCACCCAGGGCGGGCCCCGGCCGGTGGTCGACGTCTACGAGCCCGGCCCGGTGGGCGCGGAGGAAGTGACCGCGCTGGAGCGGTCGGTGGAGGTGTTCCGGGCCTGGGACGCCTCCCGCGGCGGCGGCCTGCAGCGCAAGGCGGTGGTCGGCCAGTTGAACGAGGTCGGCGGGCTGCTCACGCACGACCTGCGGCCCGAGGTGAAGCAGCGGCTCTGGACGGTGGCCGCCAACCTGGCGGTGCTGGCCGGCTGGATGTCGCACGACGTGGGCCTGGAGCCCACCGCGCAGCGGTACTTCGTGATCGCCGCGCAGGCGGCCAGAGAGGCCGACGACCGGCCGAGAGCCGGCGAGGCGATCTCCCGGGCGGCCCGGCAGATGCTCCATCTCGGCCGCGCCGACGACGCGTTGGAGCTGATGCAGCTGGCCAGGGCCAGCAGCGGCGACCGGATGCTGCCGCAGACCAGGGCGATGCTGCACACCGTGGAGGCCTGGGCGCAGGCCGCACTCGGCCGGGCGGAGGCCACCCGCCGGGTGCTCGGCGAGGCCGAGGAGCTGTTCGTGCAGCAGAGCGACCTGGCGGTGCCGACCTGGATGGCCACCTTCAACGAGGCCGAGCTGCACGGGATGCAGGCGCTGGTCTACCGGACGCTGGCCGAGCACGACCCGGGCGCGGCCCGGCTGGCCGAGCGGCACGCCCAGCAGGCGATGGACCTGCGGGCCACCACCGGCCGGGAGCGCTCCAGCCTGCTGGACGAGATCACCCTGGCCTCGGTGTACTGGCTGTCCGGTGAGCCGGAGGGCGCGCTGACGCACGCCAAGCTGGCGCTGAACTCGATCGGCCAGACCTCTTCGACCAGGACCTGGGACCGGCTGCGCGAGATGTACCGGCTGTCCGGCCGCTACCAGGGGGTGCCGGCGGTGGCCGAGCTGCGGGCGGAGATCCACGCGGTGCTCCCGCCGCCCCGTTGGAGCACCGACACTCAGCCGAGCTGACGGAGTGACATCCGCAGGGCGGTGACCCGGCCGTCCTGGTCGAGCAGGGGCTCACCGGTGACCTGGACCCGGCGCGGCTCGTCCCCGGGCCGTTCGATCGGCACCAGGCCGGATTCGGCCTGCCCGCGCAGCAGCGCGGCGGCGACCACCCGGCGGAGCGCGGGCCGGTCGGCCCGGAGCAGCTGGTCGAGGCTGAGCGGGCCGAGCCCCGGATCGCGGCCGAGCAGCCGGTACACGCCGGGCTGCCAGCTGACCTGGTCGGTGTGCAGGTCCCAGTGCGCGGTGCTCATCGCGGCCCCTCACGACGGTGCGGGTAAGGAGGACGCCCGGGGCGGGCGGCGGTGGACCGACTCTGCCACGACGGTGCGGCGGGTGTGAGGGGTTCCGGCATTTCCTTCACGGGATTTCCACTGGCATATGCGGACATGGGGTCCGAACAGGGGCCTGAAAGGTCCTGTGTGCGTAAGGGGCGCCCAGGCGGTAACCTTCGGTGATTCCGGCGCCCGGGCGCCCTTGCAGGAGCCATCAGACCCCCCGGCGGCGGAAATCCCGTTGCCACTACGACCGCCGCAACGGATGCTGACGTCATGTTCGAGCCAGTGATAGCGCCCAGTGCCAGCCTCCTCGGCCTCCTTCAGCGAGGTCGCGGTGACGGGCAGTTGCATGCGCTGGCGGCCGACCGGCACGAGGCGATCGCCGCCTTGGACGAGTGCGTGACCCACGACCCCCGGGTCGACTGGCAGGTCGAGAACCGCTCCCTTTACTACGCCCGCCTCTTCATGGAGCTTGAGGCACCGCTCAGCGGGCTCGAACAGCACCTGCACAGCGCCGAGGACGTGTTCGAGCCGGACGAGGCCCGCACCGGGCTGGCCCTGGCCGTGCTCGGGCACCTGGCCGCCTACGGCCGCCGGGACGCGCTCGACCTGCTGCGCGGCTACGTCGCGGTCGGCACCAACTGGGCCTGGGCCCTGGACGAGCTGGCCCTGCGCGACGACGACCGGTCACTGCTCTCGCTCGCCCCCTCGGTGCTGGCCCGCTTCGCGGCCGACCCGCAGGGCGACGCCGAGCTCCGGGCCGCGATCAGAGCCGCGTACGAGCCCAGGCCGTGGCGCCTGTGGGCCGCGCATCACCCCCGGGTGGCCACCGCGAGCGAGCAGTCACCGTTCGACCTGTGGCAGCGGCAGCTGAACCGGGGCGGCGTCACCCCCGGCTGGAGCACCGCCGACGTGCTGGCCTGGGCCGACCAGGCCGAGCCCGGCGGCTCCGCCGAGCGCCGCTCGGCCGCCGCCGCCCGCTGTCTGGCCGCCGTGGTGCGCCCCGAGGACCGCGAGACGGTGCTGGAGGCGGCCCGGACGGGCTCGCCCGGCGCCCGCACCGCCGCCCTGCGCTACCTGGTGGACCAGCAGGACCCGGAGGTCGCCGATCTGATCGAGGCCGCCGCCGCCGACATCGACGAGCGGGTGGTCGACGCGGCCCTGTCCGTGCTCGGCCGGATGCGCGGCCCCGCCGCCCTCGCGCACGCCCGCCGCTGGGCCGATCCGGCCACCGGCGGCGCCGACAGCGCGCTCGGCGAGGCCGCCGTCCAGCTGCTCGCCGACGCGGGCGACCCGGCCGACGGGCCGCTGGTGACCGACGGGCTGCGCCAGTGGATCTCGGTCCGCGGCGTGACCGGTGCGGGCCTGGGCACGCTGGTCGACGGCGTGGGGCGGCTGGCCGCCGCCGGAGCCGTCCCCGCCCTGCGCCACGTCTACGGCGAGGCGGTCTCCTCCGAACTCCGCGGCCGCGCCGCCCGCGCGCTGGCCGTGACGGACCCGTACTTCGCCCGCAGCATCGCGGTCGAGAGCCTCTGGGACTGCGAGGAGGCCACCCGCGAGCTGGCCGCCCGCCACGTCGCCACCACCGGCGACGTCCGGGTGCTGGAGCGCCTGCGCCGGCTGGCCGCGGACCCGGCCGAGGAGGCCGAGGTGCACGCGATCATCCGCGGCCGCCTGACCGGGCACTGACCCCGGCCGGCTGCGCCGTTCCCCGCCGGGGCGGCGGGGCGGCTGGCATGATGGACGGGCCTCTGACCGCCCGCGCCTGGGAGTCCCGCCGCCGATGAACCGTTACCGCTCGCTCGCCCGTGCCGCCACCCCGATAGCCGCCCTGGCCGGGGTGGTGCTGCTCGGCGGCCCCGCCCTCGCGCACACCGGGGTCACCTCCCAGCAGGCCCAGGCCCTGGCGGTGGACGCCGTGCTGGCGTTCAAGGCGGCGGGGGAGTCGGACACCGCCGGGATCGACGAGGTGCAGGTGGTGCTCCCGGCCGGGATCGCCCCGGCCGACGTGAGCCTGGTGAAGGCGCCCGAGGGCTGGACCTTCAAGCCGGGCGCGGAGGGGTTCACGGTGGCCGGGCCCGGTCTGGCCCCGGGGAAGAACGCCGAGTACCAGGTGAAGGTGCGTCAGCTGCCGGACGCCCCGCAGGTGGTGTTCAAGACCCTGGTGATGTACACCGACGCGCAGGTGGACCGCTGGATCGAGGTCCCGCAGGGCGGCAGCGAGCCGAAGAACCCGGCCCCGGTGCTCAAGCTGGCCAAGGCCGCCCCCGGCGCCACCCCGCTGGCGGCGGCGATCCCGTCGCCCACGCCGTCCCCGACGCCCTCGGTGGCGGCACCCTCGGCCTCGGCCTCGGCCTCGGCCTCGGCCTCGCCGGCTCCGGCGTCCAGCAGCCCGGCCCCGCTGCTCGCGGTGGAGACGTCCGGCGACCAGGGCGGCGGCAGCGGCCCGGTGGTCATCGGCGTGGTGGCCGTCCTGCTGGTCGCGGTCGGCGGAGTGGTCTGGTGGCGCCGCCGCTCGGCCGGGAGCTGACCGGCGGCGCCACCTCGGTCACTTCGCCGGGACGACGCCCGCGTCCGGTGCCAGCACGCCGGCGGTCACCAGGCCGATGATCACGATGCCGAGCAGCACCCGGTAGATCACGAACGGCATGAAGCTGTGACTGGAGATGTACTTCAGGAACCAGGCGATGGCCGCGTAGCCGACCACGAAGGCGATCACGGTGGCGAGGATCGTCGGCCCCCAGGCCGGGGCCGGCCCCTCGCCGATCTTGAACAGCTCCAGCACGCCGGAGGCCAGCACGGCCGGGATGGCGAGCAGGAAGGAGTACCGCGCCGCCGCCTCCCGGCTGTAGCCGAGCAGCAGACCCGCGCTGATCGTGCCGCCCGAGCGGGACACGCCGGGGATCAGCGCCAGTGACTGCGCCAGCCCGTACGCGATGGCGTGCGGCAGGGTGAGCTCGCTGATCGGCTTGGCGTGCCGGACCGCCCGGGTACGGTCGGCGACCGCCAGGATCACGCCGAACAGGATCAGGGTGGTGCCGATCACCCGGAGGTCGCGCAGGGTGGTCTCGATGGTGTCCTGGAAGAGCGCTCCGAAGATGCCGATCGGGAGCGTGCCCAGGATGACGAACCAGCCCAGCCGGGCGTTCGGGTCGCTGCGCCGCTCGCGCTTGAACAGCGCGACCACCCAGGCCGAGACGATCGCCGCGATGTCCTTCCGGAAGTAGATCAACACCGCCGTCTCGGTACCCAGCTGGGTCACCGCGGTGAAGGCCGCCCCCGGGTCCTGCCAGCCCGCCAGGGCGGAGAAGACCCGCAGGTGGGCGGAGGAGGAGACCGGGAGGAACTCGGTGAGACCCTGCACGAGGCCGAGCACGGCGGCGTGGAACCAGTCGATCACCGGGCACCCGCCGCGGTTATCTGGGGGAGGGCGCGCATCGGCTCAGATCCTCTTCTGTTCATGGATGGTGCGGAGCGCGCCGCCCCGTTCCCGCACCGGCCGCTGCCGGGCGCGGGGTGTCGTCCGGCGCGGCTAGATGATAAGGGGTCAAGGTGTACGGCCGCTGTCCCGGGTGCCGAGCACCGCGGGCTGGTGGACGGTGATCCGGGCCGGCTCCAGCCGGGTCGCGGTCGGGAACGGCTCGCCGGTGCCGGGATTGAGGGCGTAGCGCGGGTGCGGGGCGCCGCTCAGCTGGACCCTCAGCCGGTGTCCGATGGCGAAGGTGTGGGCGGTGGGGTCGAGTTCGAGCGTGACGGTGGCCGGGTCGATGCCGGTGGGGGAGAGCCGACGGATGCCGTCGGCGATGTTGACCGAGCGTCCGCGCGGGTCGACGTCGCAGAGCCGGACGAACAGGTCGGCGTGATCCGAGTCCACGGTCAGGTCGAGCCGGGGCGCCCCGAGCAGCCGCAGCGGCGCGGTGAGCGGTTCGCCGTCGAAGGTCAGCACGTCGGGGTGGGCCTCGCGACGGTTGTTCCGGCGTGGCCCGGCCTGGTCCGAGAGCAGCGCGCCGCCGGTCGAGGGGGTCGGGTCGGACGGATCGCACCGGAAGGTCACCGGCCCGGCGGCCGCCGGGTGTTCGACGGTGAGCGCGCCGTCCGCCAAGTACCAGTGCCGGGTCGGCCCGGCGGCCGGCCAGTCGGGGAGGTCCTGCCACTGCCCGTCGGTGTGCACCCGGACCGGGGTCGGCCGCAGCCCCGAGGGGTCGTCGGTGAGGTGGGCCCGTAGCCAGGCCAGGGTCTCGCGGTGCACGTCCGCCCACCCCGGCCCGAGGGCGGAGGTGTGCGTCCAGGGGCCGACCAGCAGCGAGGCCGGAGTCGCCGAGCCGCGCAGCCGCTCCCACTGCCGCAGGGTCTGGCCGAGGCAGACGTCCGACCAGCCGGTGATCAGCGCGGTCGGCACGGTGGAGTGCTCGGTGCCCGGGCCCAGGTCGGCGCCGGCCCAGAAGGGGTCGTCGGCCGCCGGACGGTCCATCGCCTCCTCCAGGTACGGCACCCGCCCGCCGGTCCCGGCGGTGTACGCCTCGCGCAGCGGCAGGCCGGTGGTGGCCCGGCGCAGGTTGCGCCGGAGCCGGAGCGAGGCGCCGAGCAGGGCGCCGACGCCGCGCTGGAAGTGCTCCAGGCCGACGGTGGCGACCAGCGCGTTCTCCAGGTTGAAGACGCCGCCGGACCAGAAGAAGGCGTGCGGGTCGTGGATCGCGTTCAGCAGCACCATGGCGCGGAGCTCCGGCGGACGCTCTGCGGCCAGCGCCCACTGCGCGTACCCCAGGTAGCTCGGGCCGACGGTGCCCAGCACGCCGGTGAACCACGGCTGCCCGCGCAGCCACTCCAACGTGGCCAGGCCGTCCGCCCGTTCGTGCCGCCAGAGGGCGGACTCCCCGCCGGACCCGGCGGTGCCCCGGCAGCTCTGCAGCACCACGTTGAACCCCTGCTCGGCGAGCGCCAACCCGTACATCGGGGCCCACGGGAAGCCCCGGCCGTAGGGCGAGCGGAGCAGCACGGTGGGGAACCGGCCCGGGCCGAGCGGGAAGTACCGGTCCGTCAGCAGGGGGCTGCCGTCGGCGGCGGGCACCGTCAGGCCGGGTCGGTGGCCGACCTCGTACCGCCGGGGCGGCAGGCCGCGCAGGGTGCGGCGGAGCAGGCGGGCAGTGCGGGGCGGGCGCTGGCGACTGGTCACGGGGTCCTCCGGATGCTATTCCCGTACATAGTACGAGAATAGCAAGTGCTTGGATGGGGACAACAGGGGGAGCGGGTGACGGAGGAGAGGCACGGCGGTGAGCAGCGAGATCGACCCCGAGCGGCTCTGGCTGACGGCGGATCAGCCCCGGCTGGGGCGGCGGCCCCGGCACAGCCGGGACGAGATCACCGCGGAGGCGGTGGCGCTCGCCGATGCCGAGGGGCTGCCCGCCGTCACCATGCGGGCCGTCGCGGCCCGGCTCGGCGTCGGGACGATGTCGCTCTACAGCTACGTGCCCGACAAGGACACCCTGGTGGAGCTGATGATCGATCTGGCCGGGGGCGACCTCCCGCTGCCGGCCGCCCCCTCCGGCGACCTCGCCGCCGACCTGCGCGGCCTGGCCGAGGTCCAGCGGGCCCTGATGCGGCGTCACCCCTGGCTGCCCGCCGCACTGCCGCTGCGCCGCACCATCGGTCCGCGTGCGCTGACCGCCCTGGAGTACGCGCTCGCGGTGCTGGAGCCGACCGGTCTGCCCGGCGCCGCCCGGCTGGAGATCTTCTCGCTGCTCACCGGGTTCGTGGCCAGCCATGTCTCGTACGAACTCGCCCAGCAGCAGGCGGTGGAGCGTTCCACCCGGAGCGCGGCCGAGTTCGGGGCGGCCCAGTTCCGCTACCTCGCCGCGATGGCCGGCACCGGGCGCTACCCCCGGCTGGCCGGAGCGCTGGCCGAACCGCCGGCCCCCGCCGATCCCGAGGCGACCTTCGACCGCCTGCTCGGGCGGCTGATCGAAGGCCTGTTGCCATGATCATGATCTGTGGCATCATCCCCGGATGATCACTGCAGCGGCTTCCGGCACCTGGACCCTCGGCGACCTGACCGTGCACCGGC
Organism: Kitasatospora sp. NPDC002040; assembly: GCF_040296785.1. NCBI lineage: Bacteria > Bacillati > Actinomycetota > Actinomycetes > Kitasatosporales > Streptomycetaceae > Kitasatospora > Kitasatospora sp. NPDC002040. Next base: position 129,255 of record NZ_JBEOXV010000014.1, read on the forward strand.
TCGGCTTCGGCGCGATGCGGCTGACCGGCAGCGCCGCCTTCGACCTCGGCGCACCCAGCAACCGGGAGCGCTCGATCGCGGTGCTCCGGCGGGCCGTCGAGCTGGGGGTCGACCACATCGACACCGCCGCGTTCTACTTCTCCTCGCTGCGCTCGGCCAACGAGCTGATCAACACCGCGCTCGCCCCCTACGCCGACGACCTGGTGATCACCACCAAGGTCGGCCCCGGGCGCGGCCCGTCCGGCGACTGGCTGGACTGGGCCCGGCCCGACCAGCTGCGCGGCCAGGTCGAGGAGAACCTGCGCCAGCTCGGCCGGGACCACCTCGACGTGGTGAACCTGCGGATGTACGGCCGGGACCCGCTCGCCGAGCACTTCGGCGCCCTGGCCGAGCTGCGGACCGCCGGTCTGATCCGCCACCTCGGCCTCTCCAACGCCGACACCGCCCAGCTCGCTGAGGCGCAGACCATCGCACCGGTGGTCTGCGTGCAGAACCGGTACGGCCTCGGCGCCACCCCCGCCCAGCAGGACGTGCTGCGCCGCTGCGGGGAGCAGGGCATCGCCTTCGTCCCGTTCTTCGCGATCGCGGGTGAGGGCAAGGAGAGCGGCGTGGGCGGCACCGACAGCCCCGAGCTGCTCGCGGTGGCCGCCGCGCACGGCGCCTCCCCGGCCCAGGTCAGGCTCGCCTGGACGCTGGCCCAGGGCGGGCACGTGCTCGCCATCCCCGGCACCGGCAACCCCGACCACCTGGTGGAGAACGTCGCGGCCGGCGCCCTCCGGCTGTCGCCCGCCGACCTGGCCGCCCTGGCGGACCGGTGACCGCCGCGGCGCAGTCGGCGCTCCGTCACATCGCGGCCCGGGCCACCGGCGGCCCGGTCGCCCCCGGCCTGCGGGTGACGCTGAACTTCCACCCGGACCGGGCATCGGCGACCGGCCGCCCGATCCTGCGCGGGCTGGCCGAGGACGGCGGCTACCACTCCCAGTTCGTCACCGGCACGGGCAACGGCGGCCTGACCGCCCACCCCGGCGGCGACCGCTGGCACTGGGAGAGCCGGATCTTCGGCGGTGCCTACGACGCCGCGCCCGCCGGACTGCGCCCGGTCTACGGTGCGCTGAACTTCCGTCACCGGCCGGGCGGCGCCGCCCCGAGGTTCGGCTCCGCGCACTTCCGGCTGACCACCGAGGCGCTGGCCAGGACCACCTTCTGCTATCCGGACAGCTTCCTGGAGCCCACCGACTTCGGCACCGCCGAGCGGATGTCGCTGATCGAGCTGGCCGAGGCGGACGAGCAGGACCTGCTGGACGACTACGTCGAGGCCCATGTGCACGGCGGCGTCCGGCTGGACCGCGATGTGGAGGCGCTGGTGCTGGACCCGAGCTTCCGGGGCACCGCCGTCGAGGCCGACGCGGCCGCGCTGCCCTGCCCGGTCGAGTGGCACCCCGGGTACCGGCTCCCGGTGTCCGAGCTGCGCCGCCACCCCGGCTACCGGGGCGCGCGGTACGTCGAGCTCGGCGCCGCGATCGCCGAGGACGGCCGGCTCGACCCCCGGGTGCTCGGGGCGGCGGTCGCCGCCGGGGAGCACGATCCGCAGGACCTCAAGAAGGTCTGGCACTACCTGGCCCGGTTCGGTACGGCGGGCTGAAAAGCCCGGGACTCCGCCGGCGGTGGCCGGTAGCCTGCGCGGCATGGATCCCGACGCCCTGCCCACGATGGAGTTCGGCTTTCCCGGACCGCTGCGCGACCGACTGGTGGCCGCGGTCCTGGCCGGCACCAAGACCACCACCTCCGGGCTGGTGGCCGGGTACGAGTACGACGGCGAGCCGCTGCCGGTGGCCGGTCTGCGGCTGGCGGTGCCGGATTCGGCGGGCCGCCGGGTGGCGGTGATCGAGCTGACCGAGGTCCGGGTGGTCCGGCTGGCCGAGGTCGACCTCAGGCACGCGGTGGACGAGGGCGAGGGCGACGAGTCGGTGGCCCAGTGGCGGGCCACCCACGAGGAGTTCTGGCACGGCCCCGAGATCCGGGCCGAGCTCGGCGCCGACTTCACGGTGGACGACGACACCCTGATCGCGGCCCAGCGCTTCCGGGTGCTGGCGGTGGAGCCGGGGCACTGACCCCCCGTCACCCGGCCTGACCCCCCGTCATCCGCCCTGGCCGCCGAAGGCCCGTCGGCCGTGCACCAGCAGCTCCCGGAGCGCGGGGTTGCGGGTGTCCCGCCAGACCAGGGCGAGCAGCGCGGGCGTGTCGACGTCGTCGATGCCGACCGGGGTGAGCCGGTCGCGGTAGTGCGCGGCCATCGAGGCGCTGAGCACCGCGACGCCGAGCCCGCGGGCGGCCAGGTCGACGATCGCGTCCGTGGCGCCGGCCTGCAGGGCGATCCGGGGTTCGAGGCCCTGCCCGGCGCAGGCCCGGTCCAGCACCGCGCGCAGGCCGGTGCCGGGCGGCATGCAGATGACCGGGTGGGCGAGCAGCTGGCGGAGCGTCACGCCGCTCCGGCCGGCCAGCGGATGCCCCGGTGGGACGGCGGCGACCAGCCGTTCGCTGATCACGGTGAACGCCTCCAGCCCGGCCGGGGTGGTGGCCGCGGCGCCGATCAGGGCGAGGTCGAGGGCGCCGGAGTGGACTCCCGCCACCAGCCGGTCCGAATCGTCCTCCTGCAGCGAGAGCTGGACCCCGGGGTGCGCCCGGTGGAAGTCGGCCAGCGCCTCGAACAGCGGGGCGACGGTGCAGCCGACCACCATGCCGACGGTCAGCCGGCCCCGGATCAGCTCGGTCACCTCACCGACCGCCTGCCCCACCGCCGCGGCGGCGGCCAGCGCGGCCCGGGCGTGTTCGAGCGCGGCCTTGCCCGCGACGGTCAGCGTGGCGGTGCGGGTGGACCGGTCGAACAGCTCGGCGCCCAGCTCGCGTTCGAGCTGCCGGATCTGCGCGCTGACGCCGGACTGGCTGATGTGCACCCGCTCGGCGGCCCGGGTGAAGTTCCGCTCCTCGGCGACCGCGACGAAGTACTCCAGCTGTCTCAGTTCCATGACCCGAGATTCTAGTTCTGATCGGAACCAGCTGTTGGACTTGTCGAACGGGCCGGGCCAAGCTGGAGGCACACCAGCACGGGACACCCGGAGGAAGCCATGACGGACTACCAGACGTACGAGAAGGCCATGCGACCCGAGGACCTCACCCGGTTCTTCGTCGAGCGCTCCAACGCCGGTGACGCGGCCGGGGTGGCGGCGCTGTACGAGGAGGACGCGGTGATGGCGTACCCGCCCGGCAGCCTGACGGTGGGTCGGGAGGCGATCCGCGAGCTGTGGGCCGGAGTGCTGGCCCACCGGCCCCGGTTCGACCCGGAGCCGCCGCTGCCCACCCTGGTCAGCGACGGCATCGCGCTGACCTCCACCCCGCCCGCCGACGGGACCGGCGCCCGGGCCCAGGTGGTCCGACGGCAGCCCGACGGCAGCTGGCTCCGGCTGCTGGACCAGCCCGAGTTCGCCGCCCCCACCGCCTGAGTGCCGGTCAACCGCCTTGGTACGGTGACCCGGAACCCCATCCGGACGAACCGACGGAGAAGCCCATGGCAGAGCCCCTGATCGCGGCGGTGGCCGACCGCGAGCCGAAGGTCGACCCGACCGCGTTCGTCGCCGCCAACGCGGTGGTGGTCGGGTCGGTCACCCTCGGCCCCGGCGCGAGCGTCTGGTACGGCGCGGTGCTGCGGGGCGATGCCGAGTCGATCACGGTCGGCGCGGACACCAACATCCAGGACAACTGCACGGTGCACGCCGACCTCGGCTTCCCGGCGGTGCTCGGCGAGCGGATCTCGGTCGGCCACAACGCGGTGCTGCACGGCTGCACGGTGGAGGACGACGTCCTGGTCGGGATGAGCGCCACGGTGCTCAACGGTGCCCGGATCGGCGCCGGTTCGCTGGTGGCGGCCGGTGCGGTGGTGCCGCAGGGCATGCAGGTCCCGCCCGGCTCGCTGGTGGCGGGGGTGCCCGCCAAGGTGAAGCGCGAGCTCACCGAGGACGAGCGCTCCGGCATCAAGGCCAACGGCCAGGGCTACCTGCTGCTGGCCCAGGCGCACGCCACCGGGCTCGACCCGCGCTGACCGGGCGTCAGCGGCCGAGCGGTACGAACCTGACCGGTGTGCCCGGCCGGGCCTGGGCGGCGGCGGCCAGATCGGCGACCGGGACGACACCGACCACCGGATAGCCGCCGGTGGTGGGGTGGTCGGCGAGGAAGACCACCGGGAGCCCGTCCGGCGGGACCTGCACGGCGCCCAGCACCATGCCCTCGCTGGGCAGTTCGCCCGTCCTGGAGCGGGGGAGCGGCAGGCCCTCGGTGCGCAGCGCGATCCGGTTGCTCGCGGCCGCGACCAGGTAGCGGGCGCGGGCCAGCAGGGTGCGGGCCGCCGGGGCGAACCAGTCCTGGTGCGGGCCCGGGTGCAGCCGGAGCACCAGCTCCGCCGGGGGCGCGGGCAGTGGGACCAGTTCGGCCCGGACGGCACCGGCGGTGTCCCCGACGGGCAGCAGCCGGCCGGCCGTCAGCGGGGCCGGGCCGAGGCCGGAGAGCAGGTCGGCGGAGCGGCTGCCCAATACGGGCGGGACCGCGATGCCGCCCGCCACCGCGAGGTAGCTGCGGACGCCGTGGGTGGCCGGGCCGAGCTCCAGCACCGCACCGTCCGGTACCGGCACCGCCGCGCCCCAGGCCACCGGCCGCCCGTCGAGCCGGACAGCGCAGGGCGCCCCGGTGACGGCGGCCAGCAGCGGGCCGACCGCGCGCAGGGCGACGCCGCCGAGGGTGGTCTCCAGCGCGGCGGTCCCGGCCGGGTTGCCGACCAGGCGGTTGGCGGCCACCAGCGCGGGCCCGTCCAGCGCCCCGGCCCGGGGCACCCCGAGGTGGGCCACCCCGCGCCGCCCCAGGTCCTGAACGGTCGTCAGCGGACCGGGCCGCAGCACCAGCAGCCCGGTCACGCCGCCGCCAGCGGTCCGGCCGCGCCCGCCGCCAGCGGCACGAAGCGGACCCGGACCCCCGGCGCGAGCAGGGCGGCGGGTTCGCGACCGGTGTCCCAGAGCGGCAGCGCGGTCCGCCCGAGCAGTTGCCAGCCGCCGGGCGAGGAGCGCGGGTAGACCCCGGTGTACGGACCGGCCAGTGCCACCGACCCGGCCGGGACGGAGCTGCGCGGGGTGGCCCGGCGCGGCACCTCGTACGGGGCGGGCAGTCCGGTCAGGTACCCGAAGCCGGGGGCGAAGCCGCAGAACGCGACCCGGTACTCGAACGAGCAGTGCAGCCGGACCGCCTCCGGGGCGGTGCACCCCCAGAGCGCGGCGACCTCGGCCAGGTCGGCGCCGTCGTAGACGGTGGGCACCTCGATCAGCGGGCCGTCGGCGGGCGGGTGCGGCGGCAGCTGCCAGCCGGTCAGCAGCTGCCGGGTGCGGGCCGGGTCGGCGAGGCCGTCGAGCAGGACGGTCCGGGCGGCGGGCACGATCTCGGTGACGGCCGGGAGTTCGTCCCGCCGGGCGAGCAGGGCGGCGTAGAGCGCGGCGACGGTCTCGCCGTCGGCCGCCCGCACCAGCAGTGCGTCGGCACCGACCTGGCGGAACGTCAGCTCCATCAGACGAAGGCCTCGACCCGTACCCCGGCGGAGGCCAGCGCCCCCCGGACCCGCCAGGCGAGCTGGGCCGCGCCCGGGGTGTCGCCGTGTACGCAGAGCGAGCGGGCCTCGACCGCGACCGGTTCGCCGCCGACGGCGGTGACCAGGCCGTCCCGGGCGATGCCGACCGCGCGGGCGATCACCGACTCGGGGTCGTGCACCACGGCCTCGGGGTCGCGGCGGGGCACCAGGGTGCCCGCCCAGGTGTAGGCCCGGTCCGCGAACGCCTCGGTGACCACCGGGAGTCCGACGCCCTCGGCCACCGCGAGCAGCCGGGAGCCCGGCAGCCCGAGCACCGGCAGCGGGCCGTCGCAGACCGCACCCGCCCGGAGCACGCCCGCGACCACGGCCTCGGCCTGCTCGGAGTCGGTGACCACCTTGTTGTAGAGGGCACCGTGCGGTTTGACGTAGGAGACCCGGGAGCCGGCCGCCCGGGCGAACACCTGGAGGGCGCCGATCTGGTAGGCGATCTCGTCCGCCAGCTCCTCCGGCGGGACGTCCATCGCCCGGCGGCCGAAACCCGCCAGATCGCGGTAGGAGACCTGGGCACCGATCCGGACCCCGCGCTCGGCGGCCAGGGCGCAGACCTTGCGCATGGTGGAGGGGTCGCCGGCATGGAAGCCGCAGGCCACGTTGGCGCTGGTGACCACGGAGAGCAGGGCCTCGTCGTCGGTCAGGGTCCAGCGCCCGAACCCCTCGCCGAGGTCCGCATTGAGATCGATCACCGATTCGGCCACACCAACGCCCGCCTCCCGCGCCCGGCATCCGTCGCCGTCTGTTGGGGGTGATCGTAGGGCCTGCGCGCGGGCGCGTGTGCACGTGACCCGAGCCCGGAGCGCGCACCCTCGGGTGCGCGCTCCCTCACATGGCGGAACGTTTCGTCCCTCGACCCGGTCGCGGGCCGGTCAGGCCGCCAGGGCCTGCGGTGTCCCGCGCAGCGCCTCGGCCCGCTCCAGCTTCCGGATGCCGCGCAGCACGATCAGCAGCGGGACGACCCCGATCACCCCGAACGACATGTCGACGAATCGCCACACCAGCGGAATCCCCCGGAGCGGCCCGCAGATCAGCGCCAGCGGGATGATCGCGGCGCAGGCGGTCATCGCCCACTGGATCACCCAGACGTTGCGCACCGGGTCCCGGTACGGACCCCAGAAGGCGATCGCGATCACCAGGTGGGCGAAGGCCAGCCAGTCGGTGCCGTACGCCAGGAAGGGGTAGCGGACGTTGGTGTCGGCGATCCCGTCCCGGACCCGCTCGGCCCAGGCGGCGGCGGCCGGGAAGTGCTCGGCGAGCGGCGACCCGTCCACCAGCCCGACCAGCCAGCGGGTCTCGGCCTCCAGCGGAAAGGCCGTCAGGCCGCTGAGCACCAGGCAGACGATGAAGATCCCGATCCACCGGCGGACCCGGCGCAGCACGGCGGCCTCGGCGGTCCTCTGATCCTCGGTCATGTCCCAAACCCCCATACGGGTAGTGCGGATCGGGTTCACTGCCCCGACCTGCGCAGGACTGACTCTAGAACGAAGAACTGAACATGTTCAACTCTGCTTCGGAAAGGCGGACAACGGGGTCGTTTCGGACTCTGTCGGGGTGAACCCCTAACCTTGACCTCCGTGACCGCCATCGCAGACCAGCCCACCGAGCAGACGCTCCGGCCGCCCGCCCCCGGCGCCGCCCGGCCCGCGCCGGGCCCGGCCGCCGACGAGGGGCTGGCCCGCCGGCTCAAGGCGCTGGCCTGCACCGCCCCGCTGCACGACCTGGAGAACCGCAAGGTCAACCTGGCCGGCGAGTACAGCTCGTACGCGATGGCCGAGGTCGGCCTCGCCGTGATCGACCTGGTCACGCTCAACATGGACTTCGACACCGGGGCCGACCGCGACATAGTGCTCGGCCGCCTGCTCTCCCGGGTCGCCGCGCAGAACCCGGCCCGCCCGACCGCCGAGCACGAGCGGGTCGGCCGCTGGGTGCTCGAGTCGCTGATCAACGTCGGCAGCGTGGACCGGGGCTTCCGCGCCGTCTACGGCACCTTCGGCTCCGACGGCTCGTACGTCCGGCGCGACTACGACTTCAAGCTGATCGAGGAGGTGCCGGGCCCGGACGGCGGCGTCTACCTGCGCACCACCGACGAGGCGGTCAACGTCCTGGTCGGCGCGCTCGACACCGACGTGACGTCGGCTCAGATCGCCGCCGAGGTGAAGCTGGAGGTCCTGATCAGCCGGGGCCGCCTCGCCGACGCCCAGCTCGCGGCCGAGCAGGCCCGCTACCGCACGGTCCAGTACGCCGAGACGCTGCGCCGCGCCCTGGACGCGACCCGGCGCAACGTCCGCGCGGTGGACTGGATGCAGGCCGTCCCCGACCTGATCGACGAGGCGCTCGACCACATCGCCGACCGCTACCGGCACGAGAACGCGATCCTCACCAACATCCGCAAGGCCCGCGACGAGTCCGAGGACCCGGAGCAGAAGCGCCGCGCCGCTGAGCTGGTCGACATCGTCAAGGACTGCATCCGGCGCCACACCCAGCTGCAGACCCGCCTGCTGGAGGCCGGGCCGCTGTTCCGGGCCGAGCAGGACCGGCAGGCCTTCGCCGCACCGACCGCGCGCAGCGGCGTCGACCTGTACGGGCAGCTGCTCGCCCCGCTGCTGGAGCTGCCGGTCGGTCAGGCGATCGGGCCCACCGACGCGTTCTTCGCCCGGGGCATCGGGCTCCGCACCCCGGTCTCGGTCCGGGTCGCCGACCTGGTCGACCTGCTGCTCACCCCGCCGGTCGAGCGCGAGCACCTCGGCGCCGAGCTGCCCGACCCCGACCTGGTCGCCACACCCGACGACAGCCGCTTCTCCGAGGCCCAGCTGGAGCGCGCGCTGGAGCTGCTCGACCTCCCGCCGGACGCGCCGCGGCGCCTGTCCGGCCTGCTGGCCGAGGCCCGCCGCGGCGACCCGGAGCTGCCGTACCTGGTCGCCCTGCTCGCCGTCCACGCGGCCAGCCCGCCGGTCGGGACGGCGTACCGTCAGGGCGAGGAGCGGCTGCTCTTCGCGGTGGACGACGGCACCCGGCTGGACGACCCGGAGTTCGGCGGGGCCGACCTGATCGTGGGCAGCGCCCTGCTCGACGCCGCCGGCATGGCGGCGGACCGCAAGGACGCGAGCTGATATGCGTGTCGGGTCATACCAACAGGGGCGCGGGGAACTGCGCGCTTCGGCAGGCAACCCGTCCCGCAGGCTCTCCCGGAGAGCACGTGGCACCGTCCCGCCGTCGCGGAGCGGCCGCACCGTTGCCTTCCGCCCCGCGCAGTTCCCCGCGCCCCTGATCTCGCGTCACCGTCTTTGCAAGGAGCACCACTCGTGAGCACCGATACCTGGGAGCCCGAGGCCGAGCCGCAGGCGACCGTCGCGGCCGCGATCACCCCCGCCGACGTGGCGGACGCCGCGCGGCTGGTGTCGTTCGGCCTGCAGGCGAAGCTGCTCCCGGCCCGGGACGCGGAGTACGCCGAGCTGATCCGCCGTCACCGCGAGGACCCGGCGTTCGCCCGGCTCGCCGACGCGGTGGCCACCGGCATGGGCCTGGTGGTGCTGGAGGTGTCCCCCCGCGCGGGCATGGCCGTGGCGGCCGACGAGGACTCGGTCTTCGCGGTCCGGATGGGCGACTACTCGCGCCGGGCCGCCGGTGAGACCACCGACCGCTTCCTGCACGGCCTGGCGCACCTGGCCACCGCCGCGATGGCGTTCCCCCGCCCCGAGGACCTGGCCGACGACGGCTACCTGGGCCGGATCACCGTCAACGGCATCGACGCCTTCGTCCGGCAGGCCTGCCGCCGGCTGGAGGAGCGGGCCGAGGCGGCGGGCACCAACACCGACCCGGCCACCGACGCCCCCGGGCTGGAGGCAGCCTGGCGGGTCTGGGCCCGCCGCTCCGCCACCGGCGCCACCAAGGACGCCCGCCGCCTCTCCGGCTCGACCATCGGGATCGTCTCCAAGGCGGTGCTGTTCCTGGTCGACTCCGGCTTCCTGCAGAAGACCTCGGACGACGCCGGCGGCACCTACCGCACCACCGCCCGCTACCAGCTCCAGATCCGCGACCTGGCGAGCAGCGCCGCAATGGCCGAGCTGATCGACCTGGGCGTGGTCGCGATCAGCGACGGCACCGCCACCCTGCTGCCCGCCGACCACAGCGAGGACCTGGTCGCCGACGCCGGCCTGCCGTTCCACTCCCTCTAGCCCGAACCTGCCCCGACCCGAACCGCCTTCTGGAGAACCGCCGCACATGTACGAGCTCAACCGGGTCCGCCTGTACTCGATCGGACCGGCCGGTGCACGCTACGCCGACACGGTGCTCGACCTGCGCGGAGTCGGTGAGCCGGTGGCCGAGCCGAGGCCGCAGCAGATCGGCCTGTTCGGCGAGGAGCCGGAGGGCCCGCAGCGCCGCCCGGCCCCGGCCGGGGTGCTGTTCCTGGAGAACGGCGGCGGCAAGTCCGTCCTGCTGAAGCTGATCTTCTCGGTGATGCTGCCGGGCCACCGCAACACGCTCGGCGGCGCCAGCTCCGGCGTGCTGCGCAAGTTCCTGCTCGCGGACGACTGCGGCCACGTCGCGCTGGAGTGGCAGCACACCGTCACCGGCGAGCTGATCGTGGTCGGCAAGGTGAGCGAGTGGAGGGGCCGTCAGGTCTCCTCCGACCCGCGCAGGTTCGCCGAGACCTGGTACTCGTTCCGCCCCGGCGACGGCCTGACCCTGGACGCGCTGCCGGTCGCCGAGCGGGTCCCGCTCGCCGGGGACCAGCGGGTCCGGGGCCGGCGCCGCACCATGAAGGGCTTCCGGGACGCGCTGACCGAGGCGGGCAAGGCGTACCCCGGCCTGGACCTGGTGTTCGAGGACGGCCACGACCGGTGGACCGAGCACCTCGCCGACCTCGGCCTGGACCCGGAACTCTTCCGCTACCAGCGCGAGATGAACGCGGACGAGGGCGAGGCGGCCGGCCTCTTCGCGGTCAAGCACGACTCCGACTTCACCGACCTGCTGCTGCGCGCCGTCACCGACACCCGGGACACCGACGGCCTGGCCGACCTGGTGCACGGCTTCGCCGCCAAGCTCGGCCGCCGGTCCGAGCTGACCGCCGAGCGGGACTTCACGGCCGGCTCGGTCGAGCTGCTGCAGCGGATCGTGGACGCCACCACGGCGCGCGAGTCCGTCCGCGAGCTGCACCGCACCGCCGAACGCCGTACCCGCAGGCTGGCGCACTCGCTCGCCGCCCGGGGCAGCGCCGAGCGCGAGCGCGGCCACGACCTGGCGATCGAGGTGGCCGCCGCCGCGAGCGCCGTCACCGCCGCCGAGTCCGACCGGACCAGGCACTCGCTGATCACCGCCGAGCTGACCCACCGTCACGCCACCCTCGGCCTGGCCGCCGCCACCACCGAGGCCGCCGCGCTCCGCCGCGAGCTGACCGAGGCCCGTACGCTGCACTCCGCCTGGCAGGCCGCCGAGGCGGTGCTGCGCCACCGCGCCGCCGCCGACCGGGTGGCCCGGGTCGCGGTCGCGATCCGGGAGGCCGAGCTGGACGCCGCCCCCGCGCTGGCCGCCCGGGCCCGCGCCGCCGGGGCGCTGGCCCGCGCACTGGAGAGCGCCGCCGGGGCCGCCGAGGCCAGGGCGGACCAGGAGGAGCTGCGCGCCGGGGAGTTGCAGGCCGACGGCGCCGCCGCCCAGGCCGAGGCCACCGCCGCCGCGACCGCCGCGCAGAAGGCCCGCTCCGAGGAGGGCCACCTGGGCCAGCGCCTGGCCGAGGTCGAGCAGGAGACCAGGGCCGCCGTCGAGGCGGGCTGGATCGACGCCGACACCGATGAGCCGGACCCGGCCCGCGCCGCCCTGCACGCCGCCGACGCGGAGCAGGCCGCCACCGCCGCGCTGGAGCAGTCCCGCGCCGCCGCCGAGCAGGCCGCCGCCCGGGCCCGGGAGACCGGCGCCGCCGAGGCCAGGGCCGAGCTGGCCGCCGCCCGGGCCAGCGACGCGTACCAGAACGCCCACCGCGCCCTGTCGGCCGAGCAGCGCACCGCCGCCGCCCTGGCCGCCGAGCCCCGGCTGGCCGAGCTGCTCGGCCTGACGCCGCATCAGGGCGAGGACGAGGAGGGCGGGCTGACGCCCACCCTGCTGGACGCGAACGCCGAGGCACTGCGCGAGCAGCTGGACGCGGCCGTCGGCAGCGCCGAGCGCACCCTGTTCGACCTGCGCACCGCCGCCGCCGACGACTCCCGGATCCTGGCCGCGCTCGGCGACGGCGGCCTGCTGCCGCCCGGCCCCGACGTGCTGGCCACGGTCGAGTTCCTCGGCGAGCACGGCATCCCGGCGCTGCCCGGCTGGCGCTACCTGGCCCAGTCGGTCGACCCGGCCGACCACGAGGCGATCCTGGCCGCCCGCCCCGAGCTGGTCGACGGCGTGGTGGTCACCGACCCGCAGTCGCTCGACCGGGCCCGGGAGGCGCTCCAGGCCGCCGCCCTGCTGCCGCGCTCCACCGTCGCGGTCGGCACCGCCGCCGCGCTGATCGCGCCGATCGGGGCCGAGCCGCCGTTCTTCCTGGTGCCGCCGAACCCCGCGATGCACAACGAGGGCGCGGCCGACGACGAGCGCCGCCAGCTGCGCACCCGGGCCACCGCCCGGGAGGAGCACATCCGTGAGCTGGCCGCCCGGCTCGGCGGCGACCGGGCGCTGAACGCCCGGCTCGCCTCCTGGCACCAGCAGTGCCCGCCCGGCACCCTGACCGAGCTGACCGGGGCCACCCTGGCCGCCGCGGACCGGGCCGAGACCGCCGCCGCCGAGCTGGCCACCCTGCGGGCCGCGCACACCGAGGCCGAGGCCGACCAGCTGGCCGCCGCCACCGCGCACGAGGAGCGCCGGGAGGCCGCCCAGCGCACCCGCCGCCGGGCCGACGCGCTGGCCGGCCTCGCCTTCCGGCTGCGCGAGCGCGGCACCTGGACCCGCCGCCGCCGCGAGCTGGCCGAGGACGCCGCCGAGTGCGACCGCCGCCAGGCCGTCTGCGCCGAGCGGGCCCGCACCTGCGACGAGGACCGCCGGGCCGCCCAGCGCGCCGCCGACGACGCCCGCCGCACCGTCCGTACGCTCCGGGCCGAGCGCTCCGAGCTGTCCGCCGTCGCCGAGGCCGAGGAGCCCGCGGAGGCCCCGGCCTCGCTGCCCGCACTCCGCGAGGCGTACCGGGCCGCCGCCCAGCTGTACGAGAAGGTCGGCGTCGGTGCCGACCTGCGGGCCGAGCAGGCCAGGGCCGAGGGCGACGAGGCCGCCTCCGCCACCGAGCTGGACCGGCTCAGCAACAAGGTCCGGCTGCGCGCCGAGGAGCTGCTGGCCAGCCCGGACGGCGCCGACGGCCCGGCCCGGCAGGCCGCCGCCGCCCGGGCCGAGGAGCTGGTCGCCACCATCGAGGCCCGCTCCGCCACCGCCTCCGAGCAGCTCGGCCGGCTGCGCGGCGAGGCCGAGCGCTCCGCCCCCGCCAGCGGCGAGGCGCACACCGAGCTGCCCGAGGACCTGGTCCCGACCGACCCGGAGCACGCCCAGCTGCTGCTGCGCACCGCCACCTCCCGGCTGGCCGAGCGCCGCGAGCTGGTGGAGAACGCCCGGATCGCGCACAGCGACCTGCAGCGCACCCTGGACACCGCGCAGAGCGCCGCCGCCGACTTCGACGAGAGCGCCGCCCAGCTCCGCGACGGCCTGCGCGACCACCACCCGGAGGAGAACGAGCAGCCCGCCGAGCCCTACCTCGGCCCGCTCGCCGAGGCCCGGAGCGCCGCCGCCGAGTCCCGCCGCACCCTGCGGACCGCCTCCACCGAGCTGACCGCCGCCGAACTCGCCGTCCGGGACGCCTCCGACGCGCTGGTCCGGCACGCCAACGCGGTCCGCTACGAGGCCGTCCGGACCCCGGCGCGGCAGCAGATCCGCGAGCTGCCCGCCGCCGCCCTGCCCGACCACGCCGCCGCCTGGGCCACCGCCTTCGCCCCCCGACTCCGGGTGCTCACCGACGAGTTGGCTCAGCTGGAGCGCAACCGGGGCTCGATCGTGGACCGGTTGCGCGGACTGGTGGAGAGCTCGCTCGCCACCCTGCGCGCGGCCCAGCGGCTGTCCCGGCTGCCCGAGGGCCTGGGGGAGTGGTCCGGCCAGGAGTTCCTCCGGATCCGGTTCGAGGACCCGGACCACGCGCTGCTGGTCGAGCGGCTCGGCGAGGTGATCGACGAGGCCACCCGCTCGGCCGTCCGGAAGAACTCCGACCTGCGCCGTGACGGCATGTCACTGCTGCTGCGCGGGGTGGCCGCCGCGATCGGTCCGAAGGGCGTCTCGGTCGAGATCCTCAAGCCCGACGCGGTGCTGCGGGCCGAGCGGGTGAGCGTCGGTCAGATGTCCGACGTGTTCTCCGGCGGCCAGCTGCTCACCGCCGCGATCGCGCTGTACTGCACCATGGCGGCGCTGCGGGCCAACGACCGGGGCCAGTCCCAGCTGCGGCACGCCGGCACGCTGTTCCTGGACAACCCGATCGGCCGGGCCAACGCGACCTACCTGCTGGAGCTCCAGCGGGCGGTGGCGGACGCGCTCGGTGTGCAGCTGATCTACACCACCGGCCTCTTCGACACCACGGCGCTGGCCGAGTTCCCGCTGGTGATCCGGCTGCGCAACGACGCCGACCTGCGGGCGGGCCTGAAGTACATCTCGGTCGAGGAGCACCTGCGCCCCGGCCTGCCCGCCCCGCAGGACCCGGACGGGCCGGCCATCCACGGCGAGATCACCGCGACCCGGATGTTCAAGCGGCCCGTCGACTGACCCGCGTCACTCGGGGGTCCGCCGGTTTTGGTGCGATGCTTGACGTGTGTTCGAGGAAGAGCTCCGTGAGCAGCTGGCCCAGGCCCGCCTCGCGCTGGCCGCGGCCCGCGAGGCGGGCGACGACGACGGCGTCGAGGCCTACCGGGGCCGGGTCACCGCCCTGATCAGGATCGCCGGGCACCACGGCATCGACCTGCCCCACACCGAGGACGAGGACGGGGACTGACCCGGCGCCCCCGCCCACGCGTCCGACCGCCCAGGGTGGCCGGCGTCAGGACACCGGCTGCTCGGTGCGGTGCGCCCGCAGGATGCTGGTGAGCAGCCCGGGGAAGAGCTGGTCGAGCTCCTCGGCGCGCAGGCAGCTCATCCGGGACGTGCCGCGGCGGTGCTGGCGGATCACCCCGGCCGTGCGGAGCACCTTGAAGTGGTGCGTGCTGGTCGACTTGGTGACGGGGAGGGCGAACGCCTGACAGGCCATCTCGTGCGTGCCGTCGGCGAGTTCGGCCGCGATCCGGAGCCGGACCGGGTCGGCCAGCGCGTGCAGGACGGCGGTCAGTCTGATCTCCGTCAGGGCGGGTTCGGGCAGTCGGGTCTCGGTCACATCCATATGGTACGAGAATCATCGTAGTTTGACAGCTGCCGTACTACGAGAGTTACCGTACAAGCCCCGATGTGCCGTCCGAGGAGTCTGCCGTGAGTGCCCTGTTCGAGCCGATCACCCTGCGCGAGCTGACCGTTCCCAACCGGATCTGGCTGGCGCCGATGTGCATGTACTCCGCTGCGCCCGACGGCCCCGGGGCCGGGGCGGCGACCGACTTCCACCTGGCCCACCTGGGGGCCAGGGCGGCCGGCGGTGCGGGGCTGGTGATGACCGAGGCGACCGCCGTCCGGGCCGACGGCCGGATTTCGCCGTGGGACCTCGGGCTCTGGAACGACCGCCAGCAGCAGGAGCTGGCCCGGATCGCCGCCCTGGTGAAGTCGCACGGCGCCGTCCCGGCGGTCCAGCTCGCCCACGCGGGCCGCAAGGCCGCCACCGACCGGCCTTGGCTGGGCGGGAAGCCGCTGCCGATCGGGGCGGGCGGCTGGCAGCCGGTCGGTGCGTCACCGGTCGCGTTCGGCGAGGACCACCCGGTGCCGGACGAGCTGACGGTGCGGGAGATCCAGGACGTGGTGCGGGCGTTCGCCGACGCGGCCGGGCGGGCGCTGGCGGCCGGGTTCGAGGCGGTGGAGGTCCATGGTGCGCACGGCTACCTGATCCACTCGTTCCTCTCGCCGCACTCCAACCACCGCACCGACGGGTACGGCGGCGACTTCGCCGGCCGCAGCCGGTTCGCGCTGGAGGTGGTGGCGGCGGTCCGGGAGGTGTGGCCGCAGGAGCTGCCGCTGCTCTACCGCGTCTCCGCCACCGACTGGCTGGAAGGGGTGCCGAGTTGGACGGTCGAGGACACCGTCCGGCTGGCCAAGGAGCTGCACGCGGCCGGGGTGGACCTGCTGGACGCCTCCTCGGCCGGGATCGACCCGAAGGCGAAGATCCCGGTCGCCCCCGGCTTCCAGGTGCCGTTCGCGGCCCGGGTGCGCACGGAGGCGGGCCTGCCCACCAGCGCGGTCGGCCTGATCACCGAACCCGCCCAGGCGGAGCGGATCGTGGCGAGCGGTCAGGCGGACGTGGTGTCGCTGGGCCGGGAGCTGCTGCGGGACGCGTACTGGCCGCAGCGCGCCGCCGCCGAGCTCGGCGCGGAGCCGCGCTGGCCGGTCCAGTACGGCTACACCCTGCGCAGTCGGGGCTGATCCACCGGGGCGGCGGCGCCCGGCCGGTCGGCCCGGCGCCGCTCCCGGCTGCCCGTCATCGGGTTGGCCGAGTTCGGTCCGCGCCGCTGCTGGGCGGCGATCTGACGTGAGATCAGGATCTCCAGCAGGCACCAGACGGTGCCGAACACCCCGACCGCCGTGGCCATCAGCGCCGGGGTGATCAGCCAACTGCGGGCGTACGAGGCCAGGGTGGCCACGATCAGGCTGATCAGCGTGCAGGAGAAGAACATCCACGCCCGTACGGCGGCGGCCCGGACCCGGTCCGGCAGGCGGCGGCGACGGCGTGCAGCGGGCATGGGCAACAACCCCCGGGGCGTACGTGAGCAGAGCGTCCGTACCCAGCCTGCCCGCTCCGCGTCCGCCCATTCGGACCGGTTGCCGCCACCCGGCCGGAGCTACTCGGTGGCCGCGCAGGCGCTCAGGGCCGCGATGGCGGACTGGACCTGGGCGGGGAGGGCCTTCAGGTCGGGGCTCTGGTTGGTCTTCGCGCTCTCGGCCAGCCTGCCGTAGACCTCGCCGAGCTGCTTGGCCGCCTGCTTGGCCTCGGGGTTCCTGATCCGGTCCGAGTCGGCGGCGAACTGCTGGGCGAAGCTCGCCAGGGTGGCGGTGGCCTTCGCCCGGTCCGCCGCCTCGGCGGTCAGCTTCTGGCCGGCGTCGGTGATGTGCTGCATGGCGTCCCGGCACGGTCCGCCCTTCCCGAGGCCGCCGCGGTCGATCGGGCCCGAACTCGACCCGGCCGCCGCGGCCGCCTTTTTGCCGGCCTCGTCCGCGTCGGCCGAGGAGCAGCCGGCCAGCCCGAGCAGTGCGGTGACGGCAATGGCGGCCGCAGCCGCCGAGCGGCCCGAAATCTGCTTGTTCATCTGCGAGTTGTCCCCCGTGCTGAAGCGTGAATCCGGCGTAGTCGATCACAGCGTGAGACGGACTGTCAACAGTCTTCGGACGGCTGGCTGTTCGATCGTGATCAAGCTGGTGAGCTGCGGTGACACATGTTGCCCAGCGGTAACTTGTTCGGATAGTTTGCGCTCGCTTCAAGATCACATCGGTGTCTCCGACTGGGGGGAGAGACTCCAACGGGCTTTTACGGTACGTGTACTGACTCGCTGTGGTGCAGGCGTGTCCGCCGTGAGCAATCCCCCCGGGCCGGGGCTCACGGAAGGCGAACTGTGTCCTCGCAACAAGCGGGAGTAATACGGGGAGCATCGCGTACGGTCGTTTTTGCGGCCGCACTCGCGATGACATCCTCCTTGGTGGGAACAACGGTGGGGACGGCCCAGGCGGCCGTTCGGGCGGGGGTGAGAGCGGACGCCGCCCCGCCGGCCGGCTCCGAGGCCGAACTGGACGCCCGGATCAAGGTCATGGACGCGGCGGCGGACGACCGGCGGGCCCGGGCGATCCTGGCCAACACCATGCACGCGGGCGGTCCCGCGATGAAGAGCGGGGCGGGCACGCTGCTGGCGGGCAGCGACCTGGGCCCCTGGCCCGGCTGGTCGCTGTACTTCGGCTCGTCCTCGGCCGACAACGTGATCAACAGCAAGGGCGACCGCAGTTCCGGCCCCACCCTGGGTGAGGGCATCGGCGCGGTCAAGCAGTCGGCCCAGGCCACGATGGCCAACGGCCAGCTGCACGTGGGCCTGCTGACCACGGACGGCAAGCTCTACGACAAGGTCCGGTTCCCGAACGGCGACTGGTCGGTCCCGATCGCGATCAGCAGCGACGCGCACACCACGGCGTTCACCCAGGCCGCCCTGCCCGGCGGGGAGCTGCACTTCACCCTGCTCGCCGACGACGGCACGGTCCGGGACTACGTCTACAACCCCGGCGACTACCCGGGCTATTCGATGGGCGGCAGCGGGGCGGACCGTACGGTCCGGTTCGACTCGCTCCCCGGCAAGGTCAAGGGCCTGGCCTCGGCCGGTCTGCCCAACGGCGAGCTGCACCTCGAACTGCTCACCGCCGACGGCAAGGTGTGGACGAACGTCCTCAAGTCCGGCAAGTGGAGCGGCAGTACGGCCGCCGACAGCGGTGCCACCCCGAGCACGGCCCTCTCGGTCGCCGCGACCGCCAACGGCGACGTCCGGCTCCAGCTGCTCGGCAGCGACAAGAAGGTCCGGGAGAAGACCCGGAAGACCGACGGAAGCTGGACCGCGCTCAGTACGGTGGACGCCACCGGCAACGCCAAGGGCCTCGCGGCAGTCGCGGTGCCGAACGCGCTGCCGCACGTCGCGGTGCTGACCACCACCGGTACCGTCAGCGACTTCGCGCTCCAGGCCAACAACACCTGGGTCAAGTCGGCGGTCGCCGGTGCTCCGGTCGCCACCGGCGTCTCGGCCGGGGCCTCAGGCACCGGCGAGGTCCAGCTGGAGCTGACGGCCGCCGACGGCCGGGTCTGGAACACCGCCCGTACGGGCACCGGCGCCTGGAGCGCCCCGTTCGTGGTGGACGGTGCGCGCGGCAGGCTCAAGGACATCCAGCTGGCCGGCGCCCCCAACGGTGACCTGCACACCGTGACGCTGGCCGAGGACGGCACGGTCTGGGACCAGATCCGCCGGGCCAACACCAACAGCTGGGAGACCAGTTGGGTCGGCGTGATGACCGGGACCGTCCTGGTGGACGGCTCGAAGCAGGCCCGCGCCGTCACGGTGGCCGTCACCCCCAACGGGGAGGTGCACCTGCTGACGCTCGGCAACGACAGTGTCGTCCGTGACATCGTCCGGGCAGGCAACGGTAGTTGGGCCGCCCCGGTCACCGTCGACGCGACCGGTACGGCCCGCGGCCTGGCCGCCGCTGCCGCGCCCAACGGCGAGGTCAACCTGGCCGTGCTCCGGGCCGACGGCACCGTGCAGCACGCCGTCCGGGCCGCCGCCGGCAGCTGGCGCACCGCCGCGGTGGCCACCCCGCCGGCCAAGGGGGTGGCGATCGCCGCCGTCCCGAACGGCGAGGTCCACCTCGGCGTGCTCGGCAACGACGCCAAGGCCTGGGCCACCAGCCGCCGCACCGACGGCAGTTGGACCGCCCCGGTGGTCGCGTACGCCGACCACCCGGTCCGGCAGGTCTCGGCCGTCGGCTCACCGGCGGGCGAGGTGCACCTGGTCTCGCTCGACACCGACGGGACCAGCTGGGACACCATCCGCCGCACCGACGGCAGCTGGTTCCGCGACCCGGCCCAGATCGGCCTGGTCGACCGGACCGTCACCAGCGTCTCCACGGCCGCTGTGCCCGCCGGTGACCTGCATGTCAACCAGTTCGTCGGGACCCGGGTGGTCGGGGCCGGGGTACAGGACGAGAGCCGGGCCGGCGCCGACGACGACGCGCGCACCTCGCGTGACCTGGGCCTGCAGAAGTACCTGGAGCCCTACGCCACCGCGAGCAACACCAAGCTGCCGCAGTACGACACCGACGTCACCGACTTCATGTCGGCGTCCGGTGTCCGGGCCCGCAACCAGATGGCCCTGCAGAGCCTGCCCCCGCCGGTCCGGGCGAGCCCGGCCGCGCAGGCCAAGGTGGACGAGATCACCCGGGAGCTGGTCGCCGAGGCCGGTGCCCAGGACCCCTGGGGCCTGCTCACCATGCTCGGCGCCTCGACCAAGGAGGGCTCGGCCGACGACGTCCGCCGGTTCATCCAGTACCACGGCCTGCCGCAGACGGCCCCGGTCAAGGGCACCCCGGAGTTCCGGATCGAGGTCGAGTCGCTCAAGGCCCGCTGGGCCAGTGGCGACGTCTCCAACCCGACCGACTGGAAGAAGGTCCTGGTCGAGGCCGAGGAGGTGGCCTCGGCCGAGTGGCTCGCCGAGCTGGCCGGCCAGGCCCAGCCCCGGGCCGACATCCTGAAGGCCGAGCTGGACGCGCTGACCGCGCTGCAGAGCGGCTCGGAGGCGATGCACCAGGCGCTCGGCTACGGCTGGTCGGCCGGTCAGATCCTCAAGTGGCAGGCCAACCCGACGCAGCGTCAGAACCAGGCCAACCCGCGGACCGACGCCCAGGCCACCGCGGACCTGGCGCTGGTCAAGGGCCTGGTGACCGCTCAGGCCGCCGTGGCCCGCAAGGCCGCCAACGACGCCAAGGCCGCCGCCGACAAGGTCGGCCCGGCCCTCGCCGCCGGTGACCGGACCGCCGACGAGAACGGCCTGCCGCGCGGCCGGGGTCTGCTGTACGCCGTGCAGTCCGCCCAGGTGACCAGGGCCGCCGCCGCAGCTGCGCTGGCCACCGCGAACGCACTCGACACCGCGGTCGCCGCCACCAGCGCGAGCGTCGCCGACAGCGCGGCCGTGCTGGCCAATGCGCAGGCCCAGGCCGCCGCCGCCCGGGCGCAGTTCCAGCGCCAGTCCGCCGAGGAGAGCGCCACCCGGGCCGCCGACCTCGCGGCCGGTGCGAAGGCCAAGGCCGACGCGGCCGCGGCCGCGGCCACCAACGTGGCCACCGCGAAGGCCCAGGTCGTCCAGGCCGAGGCCGACGCGGCCGCCGCACTGGAGCGGGGCAAGGCCGCCGCCGCCAAGGCCGCCACCGAGCGGCAGAACGCCGCCAAGGCCAAGGCCGACGCGGAGACCCGGCGCGGCAGCGCCAAGAAGGCGCTGGACGAGGCGCTGGACAAGAACAAGGCCGCCGACGAGCGGCACCAGCAGTCGCAGAGCGCCAACACCGACGCGGTCCGCAAGGCCACCGCCGCCAAGGAGGCCGAGGCCAGGGCCGCCACCTTCCGCAACACCGCCGCCGTCGCGCAGCGGCAGCAGGACGTGGCGGCCGCCAACGCCCAGGCGCTGGCCGCCGCAGCGGTGGCGGCCCAGGGCACCGCGGCCGCCGAGGAGGCCAGGGCCGCCGCCCAGCAGGCTGCCGCGGCAGCCACCCAGGCCGCCACCGAGGCCGGCCAGGCCGCGACGAAGGCCGGCACCGCCACCGAGGCGTCCGTCGCCGCGCGGGAGGAGGCCGCGAAGTCCGGCGCCGCAGCGGCCCGGGCCACCGCCTGGGCCGCCGACGCCCAGACCAACGCCCTGATCGCGTACTCCACCGCGATGGCGGCGGAGGCCGCAGCGGCCACCGCGATCGACAACTCCGAGGCCGCCGCCAAGAAGGCGGCGGAGGCTTCCGCCTCCGCCGCCCAGGCGTCCCAGGAGTCGCTCCGGGCCGCCTCGGCCGCCGTCGCCGCCAAGCAGGCGGTCGACCAGGCGGTCGATGCGACCGGAGTTGCAGCCGGTCAGGCGTACGCGGCCGGGCAGGCCGCCGACCAGGCCAGGGCCGCCGCCGCGCTGGTGACCGCCCCGGTCGAGCAGGCGATCACGCTCGGCGCGCCGTTCGCCCGCAACGACTCCTCCGCCGGGCTGGCCGTACTGGCCTCCCAGGGCGCCCGGACGATGGCGGAGCAGCAGTCCGCGGTGGCCGGCGCCGTCGCGGCCCAGGCCGCGGCCCAGTCGGCTGCGGCCAAGGCCGCCGCCGAGCGGGCCACCGGTGACGGCAAGGCCGCTGCGGAGGCTGCGGCCAAGGCGGCGGCATCCGCCGCCGCGGCGGACGCGTCCGCCGCAGCGGCGCAGAAGTCCGCGGCCAAGGCAGCGGCGGACTCCGCCGCGACCAAGGCCTCCGCCGCCAGGACCGCCGCCCTGGACGCGCAGGCCCGGGCCCAGGCCCAGGCCGCCGCGAAGTCCGCCCAGGACGCGCTGGCCGACTCCCAGGCCGCCGGCGCAGCCGCGACCGAGGCGGAGAAGGACGCCGTGACGGCCGCTCAGGCGGCCAAGGACGCCGACACCACCGCGAAGAACGCGCGCGGCACGGCGGACCGGGCGGCCGAGGCCGCGACGGCGGCGGAGAAGTCCGCCGCCAGTGCCAAGGCCGACTCGGCGAAGGCCGAGGAGTCCGCCAAGGCGGCCGAGGAGCAACTGCGCCGGGACGAGGCCGCGCTCGCCGCGCAGCTCGCCGCCGCGCAGGCCGCCGCCCAGGCCAGGCACGACCTGGACGCCCGGCAGGCGGTCATGGACACCCAGGCCCGGCTGCGTACCGGCCGGGCCAACCTCGCCTACCTGTTCCAGGTGGGCGGCGTCGCCTCCAAGACCCTGGCCACCGCCCGGCTCGCCGGACCCGGCCAGGTCAACCCGCCGCTCTTCTTCGACCAGGGCCTCTACGACGCCTGGGAGGCCGACGTCGCGGCGGCCAACGGCCGGATGAACGGCATCTGGAGCCGCGAGGAGGAGCGCAACAACACCGTCTGGAAGTACTTCACCTCGGACTTCGGCAACCGCGAGCCCGAGTACGACACCGCCGTGCTCAAGGAGCTCTCGGCCGGCGGGGTGTACAAGCAGGTCAGCCAGGCGGCCGGCTACGGCTGGGCGGTCAACCCGCCCCAGGCGTCGCAGGAGTCGATGGACCGGGTCGCGCAGATCCTCAAGGAGAAGCAGGCCCAGGGAGACCCGTACAACCTCTGGACGATCATGCTGTTCGCGCCGAAGACGCGCGGATCGGCCGACGACGTCCGGCGGTTCATCCAGTTCCAGGGCTTCCCGACGGTCGCCCCTGCGGCGGGCAGCGCCGAGTTCCGGCGTGAGGTCGAGAGCCTGAAGACCCGCTGGTCCAGCGGCGACCCGGGCAACCCGGTGGACCCGTACCGGGTGCTGGTGGAGGTCGAGGAGACCGCCTCGGCCGAGTGGGAGGCGGAGTACGCCGCCCAGGCCGGGCAGCGCACCGCGATCGCCAACGCCGAGATCCAGGCGCTGACGGCGCTGCAGTCCAGCGCGGTCGCCATGCACGACGCACTGGGCAACGCGTGGGTCGCCAAGAACCTGATGGAGACCCAGGCCCGGCCGAAGACCGGCTGGTTCACGCCGGCCCAGATCACCGCGGACCTGAACCAGGTCAAGCAGCGGGTGGACGCCCTCGCGCTGACGGCCGATCAGAACGCGGTGAACGCCAAGGCCGCCGTGGGCAAGGCCGACGCGGCCGTGGCCGCGGCGCAGCAGACCGCCGCGGCGCAGGGCACCCCGGTCGCCCGGGGCCTGTCCTACGCCAACCAGTCGGCCCAGGTCACCAAGTCCGCCAGTGCGGCCGCCCAGGCCACCGCACTGGCGCTGCGCACCGCCGTCGCCGCCGCCAACGCGACGGTGGCCGACAGCGGAGCCCTGCTGGCCAACGCCAGCGCCCAGGCCCACGCCGCCCGGGCCGCCTTCCTGCGCCAGACCGCGCAGGACAGCGCCCAGCAGGCGGAGGCCGACGCGGTCGCCGCCGAGGCCAAGGCCAAGGCAGCCGCCGACGCGGCCGCCGTGGTGGCGCAGGACAAGGCCAGGATCGCTCCGCTGGAGGCCGGTTCGCAGAAGGCCGCGGCGGACGCCAAGGCCGCTGCCGCGACCGCCGACAAGGAGCGGCAGAACGCCGCCGCCTCCCGCCAGGTGGCCGAGCAGGAGCGGGCCAAGGCCGCGACGGCCACCGCCGACGCACTGAAGCAGGCCGACGCCGCCGCGACCGAGGAGACCAGGGCGGCGGGCGACGCCCGGACCGCCGACGAGGGAGAGGCCAAGGCCAAGCAGGCCGAGAAGGACGCGGGGGCCGCCAGGGAGCGGTCCGAGACCGCGCGCAAGGAGATGGACGCGGCCCGCGCCAGGTCCGCCGCCGCCGACGCCGAGGAGGCCGCCAAGCGCGGCACCAGCGGCGCCGACGCCGCCGCGGCCGCGGCGAAGGACGCCCGCCAGGCGGCCAACCGGGCGATGGACGCCGCAGTGAAGGCCGACGAGGACGCCGACGCGGCCTCCGCTGCCGCCGTGGCAGCCCGCGCGGCGGCCACGGTCAGCTGGGCGGCGGCCGCCAAGTCCGAGTCGGCGGCCAGGACCGCCCGGTCGGCGGCGGCCAAGACCCAGGCCAACTCCGCCCAGGGGCACTACCTGGCGGCCGAGGCGATCATGCAGGCCGGTATCGCCAAGGAGAACTCCGACGCGGCCACCGCCCTCGCCAAGTCGGCGGCGAAGAACGCGGCTGACGCCAAGTCAGCGGCCGACGCCGCCAAGCAGGAGGCCGCCGGCGCCGTCGCCGACGCCTCCACCGCCTCCGGCCAGGCGTACGCCGCCTCGCAGCAGGCGGAGATCGCCCGGGACACCGCCAACGCGGTGACCGCCCCGGCGGACCAGGCGATCGAACTCGGCATCGCCTTCGCGGCCACCAGCGCCACCGCCGGACTCTCGGTCGTGGTCGCGGGAACCGCCAAGACCCTGGCCGAGCAGTCGGCCCAGGTCGCGGAGATGCGCGCGGCCGAGGCCGAGGCCTTCGCCAAGGCGGCCCAGGGCGCGGCCGACCGCGCCCTCGGCGAGGCCAAGCTCGCCGCCCAGGCGGCGGCGGACGCGGCGAAGTCGGCGGCCAAGGGCTCCCGGGCCGCGGCCGAGGCGCTCAAGTCGGCCAACCGGGCCGCCGCCGACGCGAAGGACGTCCAGGCGGTCTCCCAACGGCTCGACGACCTCAACGCCCAGGCCCAGGCGGACTCCTGGAAGGCCGAGGAGTCGGCCCGCCAGGCCAGGGTCGAGGCGACGGCGGCCAGTTCGGCGGCCGACGCGAGCGAGAAGGACGCGACGAAGGCCCGGACGGCGGCCGACCAGGCCAAGCAGTCCGCCGCCAACGCCGGCCACTTCGCCACGGCAGCCGAGGCCTCGGCCACGTCGGCCAGGAAGGCTTCGGACAACGCCAACGCCGATGCGGTGAAGGCCCGGCAGATCGCGGAAGCATCCGCACAGCTGGACCGGAACCCGCCGCCGCCCACGATGCCCGCCTACGACGACGAGCTGCCCGGTCTGCTCATCGAGCCGGTGGACATCCAGGGCACGGGCTACGCGACCGACCAGTGCAAGATCAACCCCGGAAACCTGCGCTACTGCAAGCTGCCGGCCCGGGTCCACCTGACCGGCCGGGCGATGGCCTTCATGGTGACCTGCGACATCGCCAACGCCACGGCGGCCGCCTGCATGGCGACCGGCAAGTACCAGAAGGAGTTCATCGAGTCCTACCCCGTCGACTTCGAGACCGACCACGTCTTCGACCTCGACATGGTGGCGATCGACTGGCAGTTCACCAAGGCGCTGGCCTACGGCCTGATCAGTGACTTCATCGGCTGTGCGAGGAACCTCTCGTTCAAGAACGCCGACTGCTACTGGGCCGCCGCGAGTCTGCTGCTGCCGCCGGCCCTGAAGGTCGCGGCGCGTGCCGCCGCGACCCTGAGGTACGCGATCCTGATCGGCGACATGGTCGGCATGGAGGTGGCGTTCAACCTCGTGGTCCAGTCGGCCAGGACGGCGGCGATCGACGCGGCGACCTTCGCCAAGCTCCGGTCGGCGTTCAGCGTCGCCAGGTTCCGGTTCAGCTGCAAGCCCAAGCCGATGCACAGCTTCGTCGCCGGGACACACGTCCTGATGGCGGACGGCGGGTCCAGGCCGATCGAGGAGATCCGGGTCGGTGACCTGGTCGAGAACGCCGCACCCGGTGGGGGTCCTGAGCAGCACCGGGTCGAGCGGACCTACGTCACCACGACCGACACCGCGTTCACCGATCTGACGGTCAGTGGGCCCGACGGCCCGAAGACCGTCACCGGTACCCAGAACCACCCGTACTACGACCTGACCCGCGGTGCCTTCGTGGATGCCGCCGAGCTCGCCGTCGGCGACCGGCTGCAGACCGACGACTACACCGTGGCGACGGTCCAGGCGGTGCGCAACTACACCGCCGCCATGGTCACCTACGACCTGACAGTCCAGGCGCAGCACACCTACTACGTGCTCGCGGGCCGTACTCCGGTGCTGGTGCACAACTCCGGTGAGGGCGATGCGCTCACCGCGCTCGAGCAGCAGATCTCGGACGAGGCCAAGGCCATCTTCAGCTCGCCCGAGTTCGCGTCGATCAGGGCCGGACACGCAGCCGGTGAGGTCGCGGAGATCTCCGTCCGCGGGGTTACCGTGATGTACGAGCCGGGGCTGCCCAGTTCGGGCTTCACGATGTTCGGCGAGCGCGGGTTCGTCATGGGACCGGAGGCGTTCGTGAGCGAGTCGGAGGCGGCCAAGACGGTGCTGCACGAGATGCACCGGATCACCACCTCGGAGGTGGCCGGCGGTGTCACCGGCGAGCTGGCTGCCGACGAGACCAAGGCCGCGTTCAACTTCGCGAACAAGGCGTTCCTGGGCTGGGGGTGTGGGTGAGATGGACCGGCGTGAGTGGATCGCGGCGGTGTCGTCCGTCCTGCGGAGTCCGACCTCGGCCCCGGAGTGCCCCAACTGTCGTCAAGGCGTCCTCGTCGTCGACTACCTCGGGTCCGCAGGTCCCGGTGGACCCGCGCACGAGGCGCGGGTGCACTGCACCCGGTGCGATGCCGAGGCGTGGGTCAGGAATCCACCTGCTCGGCCTGTGAGTCCTGACGGCCCGTAGGCCGCAGGGAAGTCACCCAGCTGTACCAGTCAGTGCACATCCGACGGCCCGCCGGTTCATCCGGCGGGCCGTCGTCATGAGCCCAGCGTCGCGTCCAGTTCGGCGAGCGCGCCCTGGACGATGGTGCGCATGGCCTGCTCGGCCGCGTCGGCCTGGCCGGTGCAGATCGCGTCGGCCACCTCGCGGTGCAACTTCACCGCGTACGGCTCGGGTTGGTGCGGCATCAGCTGGTGCTCGGTGCGGCCGGTGAGGACCGCGCCGACGGTGTCGCCGAGGTGGGCGAACATCTCGTTGCCGGAGGCGCGCAGGATGGTCGCGTGGAAGGCGATGTCGTGCCGGAGGAAGGTGGCCAGGTCGGCGGCGCGCGCGGTGACCGTCAGTTCGACCGCCAGCGCGCCGAGTTCACGCCGCTGGTCGTCGGTGGCGTGCACGGCGGCCAGGGCGGCGGCGGCCGGCTCGACCGCCACCCGGAGCGAGCCGAGCGAGCGGAGCTGGGCGGAGCGGTCGGCACCGGCCAGCCGCCAGCGGATCACCAGCGGGTCGAACACGTCCCAGCCGCTCTTGGGCTGGACGGTGATGCCGACCCGGCGGCGGGAGGCGACCATCCGCATCGACTCCAGGATCCGGATCGCCTCCCGGACCACCGTCCGGGACACCCCGTACCTCGCCTCCAGCTCCTCGCCGCGCAGCACCGCGCCCTCCGGGATCTCACCGGAGGCGATGGCCGGACCGAGGTCCGCGAGCAGTCGGCCGGGCAGGCCCTGGATCTCCATCGGGTCAGGATATCTTCGCCACATATGTATGACGATTAGGTTTCGCTCTCTTGAATAAGTCATACCTTTGCGGCAGGGTCGGACCCGACCGGCCAGAACAGGAGCACCAGCCATGGGTCTCAGCGTCGAGAACCAACCGCCCACCCTCGTGGTGATGGGCGTCTCGGGCGTCGGCAAGACCACCGTCGCCCGGCTGCTGGCCGAGCGGCTCGGCCTCCCGTACGCGGAGGCGGACGAGTTCCACCCGCCCGCCAACATCGCCAAGATGGCGGCCGGCACCCCCCTCGACGACCTGGACCGGCAGCCCTGGCTGCTCGCCCTGGCCGACTGGCTCGGCGGACAGGTCCGCGACGGAGCCGGGGGAGTGGTGGCCTGCTCGGCCCTCAAGCGCCGCTACCGCGACACCCTGCGGAGCCAGGCCCCGGCCACCCGCTTCCTGCACCTGACCGGGGACCAGGCCCTGATCCGGGCCCGACTGGCCGAGCGCAGCGGGCACTTCATGCCCGCCACGCTGCTCGACTCCCAGTACGCCGCCCTCGAACCGCTGCAGCCGGACGAGCCGGGCGCCGAGCTGGACGTGGCCCACAGCCCGTCCGAGCTCGCCGACCGGGCCGTGCTGCTGTTCGCCCCCTCCCACCCGCGCCCCGTCAACGGAGACTTCGCGTGACCACCCTGACCGCTGCCCTGCCCCACACCGACAGCGACGGTGTCCTGCTGCTCGCGGTGCTGCTCAGCATCGGCGTGATCGTGCTGCTGATCACCCGGCTGAAGCTGCACCCCTTCCTGGCCCTGACCCTCGGCTCCGGCGTGCTGGCCGCCGTCGCGGGCGCGCCGTTCGACAAGCTGCTCAGCAGCTTCTCCACCGGCTTCGGCTCCACCGTCGCCGGCGTCGGCCTGCTGATCGGCCTGGGCGCGATGCTCGGCAAGCTGCTCGCCGACTCCGGCGGCGCCGACATCGTCGCCGACACCGTGCTGCGCCGCTCCAGCAAGCGGATGCTGCCGTGGTCGATGGCGCTGATCGCCGCGGTGCTCGGGCTGCCGCTGTTCTTCGAGGTCGGCGTGGTGCTGCTGATCCCGATCGTGCTGCTGGTCGCCCGGCGCGGGAACGTGCCGGTGATGCGCCTGGGCATCCCCGCGCTGGCCGGACTCTCCGTCCTGCACGGCCTGGTGCCCCCGCACCCGGGCCCGCTGGTCGCGGTCGACGCGCTGAAGGCCGACCTCGGCGTCACCCTCGCGCTCGGCCTGCTGATCGCCGTCCCCACCCTGATCGTCGCGGGCCCGCTGTTCGCCCGCTTCGCCGAGCGCTGGGTCGGCCCGCTCACCCTGCCGCCGGAGGCCGAACGCCCGGAGCGCGGCGAGTGCACCCCGGGCTTCGCGGCCGTGCTGGCCACCATCCTGCTGCCGGTGGTCCTGATGCTCGGCAAGGCCCTCGCCGATGTCGTGATCGACAACCCGAAGGCCGGCGTGCAGCGGGTGATGGACTTCATCGGTTCGCCGCTGATCGCCCTGCTCGCCGCGACCCTGCTGGCGATGTTCACCCTCGGCCGCGCGGCCGGCTTCACCAAGGCCCGGATCTCCACCACGGTCGAGAAGTCGCTCGCCCCGATCGCGGGCATCGTCTTCATCGTCGGCGCGGGCGGCGGCTTCAAGCAGACCCTGATCGACGTCGGCGTCGGGAACGCCGTCAGCGAGTGGTCCGCCAAGTGGCACATCTCCGCACTGCTGCTCGGCTGGCTGATCGCCGTACTGATCCGCCTGGCCACCGGCTCCGCGACGGTCGCCACCATCACCGCCGCCGGCATCGTCGCCCCGCTGGCCGCCGACCTCTCCACCACCCACGCCGCCCTGCTGGTGCTCGCGATCGGGGCCGGTTCGCTGTTCTTCTCGCACGTCAACGACGCGGGCTTCTGGCTGGTCAAGGAGTACTTCGGGATGACGGTCGGTCAGACCCTGAAGTCCTGGTCGGTGATGGAGACCCTGATCTCGGTCACCGCCATCGCGCTGATCCTCCCGCT
Organism: Kitasatospora sp. NPDC002040; assembly: GCF_040296785.1. Taxonomy (NCBI): domain Bacteria; kingdom Bacillati; phylum Actinomycetota; class Actinomycetes; order Kitasatosporales; family Streptomycetaceae; genus Kitasatospora; species Kitasatospora sp. NPDC002040. The sequence goes on from NZ_JBEOXV010000014.1 coordinate 158,666, forward strand.
CAGCCTGATCATCTAGCGCCGCAAGCAGCACCAGCAGCGCAAGCGGTGCACCCGGGTCACGGCGTCGGATCGGGCCGGGTGCGCCGTCGGCTGCGGAGCAGCAGGCCGCCGGCGGTGGCCGCCACCAGCAGGGCGAGGACCACACCGCCGTTGCGGAGCAGGTCGTGGGCGTCGACCGGGACGCTCCGGTAGAGCGGCGGGGCCACCATGACCGTCCAGGGCAGTACGGCCAGCGCGACGCCGGCGGCCGCCAGGCGGTCGGTGTCCGGATTCCCGAGCTGCACCAGGTAGGCGAGCGCCAGCACCAGGGCCGGGCAGGCGGTGGAGGTGTCGAGCGCGGCCTGGGTGAGCGGCGTGAACAGGACGTCGGCGTAGTCCTCCGGCCAGGCGCCGATCCACAGCACGGCGACGGTGCTCAGCGGCAGCGCGATGGTGACGGCGGAGGCCATGGTCCAGGAACGGCCCCGCCGGGAGGTGTCGACGGCGTCCGGCGGTGCGATCAGCACCAGGACGGCCAGGACGACCCAGAGGCCGAACAGCTCGGTGGCCCGGGCGAACCCGGCTGCCGGATGGACCTGCGCCACCGCGGCGACGCCGATCCGGGCCGCGAGCGCCACCAGGACCAGGGCCCGGGCCGCACCTTGGCGGCGCAGGGCCACGCACAGCAGGGCGAGCACCCAGGGGACGGTCTGTACCGCGTCCACCGCGGCCGTGGCCGTGCCGACGGAGGAGCGGGTGAGGAGCCCGGTCAGCAGCTGGACCAGGGCCAGGGCGGCTCCGCCGGCCAGCAGGAACGGCGCGGCTCCGGCCGTGATCCTGCCCCCGGGGTCGCGCGAGCTCAGCCGGGTGCGCAGCCGCAGGGCGTGGGCGGCGAGGGCGGCCCACTCACGCAGCGCGGTACGCCGGTCGGCGTGCTCGACCGCGTCGGCGAAGACGGCGGTGATCTCCTCGCCGTGCGCGGCCCGGTATCCGGCCGGGTAGAGCCCGTTCAGGGGAAGCCGCAGCAGTGCGGCAGCGGGGAAGCGTGCGTCGCTCATGCCGTCCCCGCAATGGTCCGGAGGGCCGGCCGGAGGCTGCCCAGGGCGAGCCGCCGCTCGGCCTCGGCCACGCCTGCGCGCAGCCGCTCGGTCTCCTCGGTCAGTGTGTGGCGGCCCTGTTCGGTCAGCGCGTAGCTGCGCCGGAGCCGTCCGGCCACCACCTCCTCGCGGTCGATCCGGATCAGCCCCTGCTGGAGCAGGCGGTCCAGGGCCGTGTAGAGGGTGCCGGTGAGCATCTTGGTCCGGCCGCCGGTGATCGCCAGGATCTCCTGGACGATCGCGTAGCCGTGCCTGGGCGCGTCGGCGAGTGCGGTGAGCACCAGCCGCGTGGGTTCCTGCAGTTGAGGATGTGCCATGCCCTGACGATAGATCAGCGGCTTGTATATGTCGATGGTCTACCTATGGAGAAATGCCGGCGGCCCGGTGCCTAGCCGCCGGGTACCCAGCCCCGTCGGCGTCCGCGCCCGGCGCGGGCCGTCGGGCGGGCTGCGGCCGCCTCCGTGACGATGCCGAGCCGGACCCGCCGCTCCAGCCGACCGGTCACGTACCTGCCGAGCGGGATGTCCGGTTGCTTGCGCCAGGTCTGCGGCCGCACCCCCGCCAGCCGCTCCGCCACCGCGGCCGCGAGCTCCGGCTCGGCCGGGCCGCGCAGGACGGCGAGGCCGACCCGCGGGGCGCGCCGGTTGGCGCTATTCACGGCCTGCTTGTTGCGGCGGATGTTCCGGCGGGAGCTCTTGTCGTTCTCCCCGTACCAGTTGCGACGGTCCTTCAGATAGCTGAGCCGCTTCTTCTCCTGCGGCGACCTCTGCACCACGCGAATCGCCCCCTTCCCGCGCCGATGCTAGGCACCGACGGGGAAGGAGGCGAACGGTTTTGCGGGTCGGTCAGCGGCCTACTTGGCGGCGCGCTCCGCCAGGAAGGCCTCGACCTGCTGCTTGATCTCCGGGGTGTCGAGCCCGCGGACCGTCATGGTGGTGCGGCGGCGCAGCACGTCGTCGGCGGTGTACGCCCACTCGTTGTCGGCGGCGTACGCGACCTGGGCCCAGACGTCGGGGCCGTCGGCGTGGATCGGCTCGCCCAGCTCGGGGTGCTGGTCGATCAGGTGCGCGATCTCGAACGACAGCGTGCCGTAGTGCGAGGCCAGGTGCTTGGCCACCAGCGGCTCCATCCGGGAGCCGGGCTCGCGGTCCACCAGCAGGCGGTGGGCGACCGCGTTCGGCGCGCCGACGCCGGGGAGCGGGACGGTGGCCGGGATCGGCGACATGTCCTCGCGCAGGCCGGTGCCGGGAACGTGGGCGAGCTTCTCCAGCACGGTGCGGCCGATGTGACGGTACGTGGTCCACTTGCCGCCGGCCACCGAGAGCATGCCGCCCCGGCCCTCGGTCACCACGGTCTCGCGCTTGGCGGCCGAGGTCTCGCCGGGGCCGCCGGGCAGCACCCGCAGGCCGGCGAAGGCGTACGTGATCAGGTCGCGGTCGAGGTGCTCGTCGCGGATCGCGTGGCCGGCCTCGCCCATGATCTGGTCGATGTCAGCCTCGGTGGCGCGGACGTCCTGCGGGTCGCCGGTGTACTCCTCGTCGGTGGTGCCGAGCAGGACGTGGTCCTCCCACGGGATCGCGAACGAGACCCGGTACTTGTCGATCGGGATGGTGAGCGCGGCCCGCCACGGGGTGCGGCGCTTGACCACCACGTGGGCGCCCTTGGAGAGGCGGATCGACGGGGCGGAGCCCGCGTCCTCCATCTTCCGCAGGTGGTCGACCCAGGGGCCGGTGGCGTTGAGCACCAGCCGGGCGCTGACGCCGAACTCGGATCCGTCCAGCCGGTCCTTCAGCTCGGCACCGCTCACTCGGCCACCCGTGAACCGGAGGCCCGTCACCTCGGCGTGGTTGAGCACCACGGCGCCCGCCTCGACGGCCGCGCGGACGGTCATCACGGCGACCCGGGAGTCGTTCATCTGGTGGTCGCCGTAGACCGCGACCGAGCGCAGGCCCTCGGTGCGCAGCGCGGGCACCTGCTGCGCGGCGTGCGCGGCGGTGGAGACCCGGCCCATGCCGTCCCGGAAGGCGGAGAGCGCGGAGTAGAGGAAGACGCCGGCGCCGAGCTTGGTGGCGCCGTGCGGGCCGCCCTTGTAGACCGGCACGAAGAAGGTCAGCGGGTTGACCAGGTGCGGGGCCACGTCGGTGGAGAGCACCCGGCGCTCCTTGTGGTTCTCCGCGACCAGCTTGACCGCGCCGGTCTGCAGGTAGCGCAGCCCGCCGTGGACCAGCTTGGAGGAGGCGCTGGAGGTGGCGCCGGCGAAGTCGCCCGCGTCCACCATGGCGACCTTGAGCCCCGACTGGGCCGCCGTCCAGGCGGTGGCGGTGCCGAGGATGCCGCCGCCGATGACCAGCAGGTCGTAGGTGGCCTTGCCGAGCAGCTCACGGGTCTCGGCGCGGGAGGCGGTGCGGCCGTTGGTGTAGCCGGCGCCCAGGGTCGGGATGGAAGCCATGGTGTGTGTTGCGGCGCTCGGTGCGGGCGGGCGCCGCGTCTCCTCTCGATGGTGCGGTGCTGCGGCCTCTGAGAGGCCGTCAAACGGCGTTGGCCGGTCGGGGCCGCTGCGGGCCCCGACCGGCGTGACGGTCAGCTCTCCTCGTCCTCCTCCACCCAACCCATGGTGCGCTCCACGGCCTTGAGCCACTTCTTGTACTCGCGCTCGCGGGTGGCCTCGTCCATCCGGGGGGTCCACTCGGCGGCGCGGTGCCAGTTGGCCCGCAGGGTCTCCAGGTCGGGCCAGAAGCCCACCGCCAGACCGGCCGCGTACGCTGCGCCGAGCGCGGTGGTCTCGGCCACGTACGGGCGCTCGACCGGGGCGTTCAGCACGTCCGCGATGTTCTGCATCAGCAGGTTGTTGGAGGTCATGCCGCCGTCGACCTTGAGCGCGGTCAGCTCGACGCCGGAGTCCTTCTGCATGGCGTCGACCACCTCGCGGGTCTGCCAGGCGGTGGCCTCCAGCACGGCGCGGGCCAGGTGGCCCTTGGTGACGTACCGGGTCAGACCGGCGATCACGCCGCGGGCGTCGGAGCGCCAGTACGGGGCGAACAGGCCGGAGAAGGCCGGCACGAAGTAGGCGCCGCCGTTGTCCTCGACGGTGGAGGCCAGGGTCTCGATCTCGGCCGCGGTGGAGATGATGCCGAGCTGGTCGCGGAGCCACTGCACCAGCGAGCCGGTGACCGCGATCGAGCCCTCCAGGGCGTAGACCGGCTTCTGGTCGCCGATCCGGTAGCCGACCGTGGTCAGCAGGCCGTGGTACGAGTTGACGATCTGTTCGCCGGTGTTCAGCAGCAGGAAGGTGCCGGTGCCGTAGGTCGACTTGGCCTCGCCGGGGGAGAAGCAGGTCTGGCCGAACAGCGCGGCCTGCTGGTCGCCGAGCGCGGCGGCGACCGGCACGCCCTCCAGGGTGCCGACCGCGTGGCCGTAGACCTCGGCGGAGGAGCGGATCTCCGGCAGCACCTGGAGCGGCACGCCCATCGACTCGGCGATCTTCTCGTCCCAGGCCAGGGTGGAGAGGTTCATCAGCATGGTGCGGCTGGCGTTGGTCACGTCGGTGACGTGCTTGCCGCCGTTGACGCCGCCGGTGAGGTTCCAGATCACCCAGGTGTCCATGGTGCCGAACAGGATGTCGCCGGCCTCGGCGCGCTCGCGCAGGCCCTCGACGTTGTCCAGCAGCCAGCGGATCTTCGGGCCGGCGAAGTAGCTGGCCAGCGGGAGGCCGGTCTCGCGGCGGAAGCGGTCCTGGCCGACGTTGCGGCCGAGCTCGCGGCAGAGCGCCTCGGTCCGGGTGTCCTGCCAGACCAGCGCGTTGTGCACGGGCTGGCCGGTGTTCCTGTCCCACAGGACGGTGGTCTCGCGCTGGTTGGTGATGCCGATCGCGCGGATGTCGTCCTTGGTCAGGCCGGCCTTCTCCAGCGCGCCCGCGACCACGGACTGGACCCGGGTCCAGATCTCGGCGGCGTCGTGCTCGACGTAGCCGGGCTGCGGGAAGATCTGGCTGTGCTCCTGCTGGTCGACGGCGACGATCCGGCCGTCGGCGCCGAAGATGATGCAGCGGCTCGACGTGGTGCCCTGGTCGATCGCGGCGATGAAGTTGCCAGTGGAGGTCATGAGGGTCCTCGGCTCGAATGGGGGTTCAGGGAGAGGGTTGGGCCTGACCTTGGGTCAGTCCCCGTGCTCGGGTGCGGGGCAAACCAACGGGCGGTCAGAACGCCAGGTGGTAGAAGCCGCCGGCGAGCAGGCCGCCGACGATCGGGCCGGCCACCGGGATCCAGGCGTACGACCAGTCGGAGCCGCCCTTGTTCGGGATCGGCAGCAGCGCGTGCACGATGCGCGGGCCGAGGTCGCGGGCCGGGTTGATGGCGTAGCCGGTCGGGCCGCCGAGCGAGAGGCCGATGCTCACCACGGTGAAGGCGACGATCAGGATGCCGGTGCCGGAGAGGCCGAGACCCGTGGTGAGGCCCTGGGTGAGGATGGCCAGGCAGAGCACGAAGGTGCCGATGATCTCGGTGAGCAGGTTCTGCACCGGGTTCCGGACCTCGGGGCCGGTGGCGAAGATGCCGAGGGTGGGCTCCTCGTTCGCCTGGAACTGGCCGAGGTAGGTGACCCAGACCAGCGCCGCGCCGATCAGCGCGCCGAGCAGCTGGGAGCCGAGGTAGAGCGGGACCTTGCCCCACTCGCCGGTGTCGGCGGCGATGGCGAGGGTGACGGCCGGGTTCAGGTGGGCACCCGACTTCGGGGCGGACATGTAGGCGGCGACCATCACCGCGAAGCCCCAGCCGAAGGTGATCGCCAGCCAGCCGGCGTTGAGGGCCTTGGACTTCTTCAGCGTGACGGCGGCGCAGACGCCGCCGCCGAGGAGTATCAGCGCGGCGGTGCCGAGGGTTTCGCCGACAAAGATGTCGCCGTTGGAGAACGCGGACACTAAGGACTCCTTCGTCCGTGACCGGAGCAGGTGGGGGAGGGCGGCGCTTCCCGTCCCGGGGTTGCGCCGTGACGGTGGCGTTCCGTTTGCTCCGGACACCGTTCGACAATGTCGACCGTCATGCGGAAGCTTCCCCCCGGTGTTGCCTTCGCGTCAAGGCCGGGTGACCTACCTGTGACCCATCACTCGGCGTGATGGTCCGGTGGCGCCGAAATTAGCACCCGTATCCCGCAGAATCCGGACAAAACACAGCGGCGGGGGGGGGGGGGGGGCCCCCCCCGGGGGGGGGGGGGGGGCCCCAGGGGCGGAGAGGGGGGGGGGGGGCCGGGG
>NZ_JBEOXV010000015.1:0-158912 GCF_040296785.1 Kitasatospora sp. NPDC002040
GACCGGCCGTTCCGCGCTTCCGGATCCTCAAGAAGCTTGTGCCGTAACCGACCTGACGGCCTGTCCGACGTTTCAAACTCTAGCCGATCCCCGCTTCACAAAGCGAATCCGACCGCAATCCATATAAACGCACACGACAAATAGACCCACCCCGCGCGAAAGCGCGAACCAGTTCGATCAGAAGGTGTTTCAGAGGATTGGCCACCCCGGGACCGTCCGCGCCGATGCGTGTCCGGTGCTCCCTGCCGAGCGACTAGAGAACACTACCCCCGCTGTCGTCCTGAGGCAAACCGCCAGCTCGGACCACCCGGGTGCAGGCGGTCCGGCCCTGCTTCACGTACACGCCGTTGGGGTCGTCGTTGCCGGTGATCCAGTCCCGGGCCGCCTGCGGGGTCCGGCCGCCGGCCACGTGACGCTGCATCAGCCGCTGGTCCCGGAGGCTGTCCTCCGCCTCGATGTACCAGAGCTCGTGCAGCAGGGCGCGGGCCGAGCTCCAGGGGGAATCGTCGTTGCCGAGGTAGTTCCCCTCGGTCACCACCAGGCGGGTGTGCGGCTGCACGACGTGGCGGCCGGCCACCGGCTCGTCCAGGCTGCGGTCGAAGCCGGGGGCGTAGACGTCGTTGAAGCGTTCCACAGTGACCCGGCGCAGCAGGGCGAGGTAGCCGAGCGAGTCGAAGCTCTCGGGTGAGCCCTTCCGGCTGCGCAGGCCGAGGCGGTCGAGCTGGGCGTTGGCCAGGTGGAAGCCGTCCAGTGGGAGGTAGGCGGCGGTGCCGGGGCCCTCGGTCCGGTTGATCTCGGTGACCAGGTACCGGGCGAGGGTGGTCTTGCCCGCGCCCGGCGGGCCGGTGAGGCCGAGGAGGGAGCGGCCCTTGTGGACCGTGCGCCCGTTCAGCAGGCGGGCGGCCAGTTCGACCAGCGCCGCCGGAGCGGTCGGCCCGGCCGGGACAGCGGAGGCGGAGGCGGAGGCGGTACGGGACGGGTCACTGGTGCGAGCCGCGCGGGCTTCCTCGTGCATGGGGCGCACCCTACTCAGCGAGTCCGCCGCTGAGAACCGGTACGTCATAGGTGAGCGTCCCGGCGTCGGCGTCGAGGGTGGCGGGCAGGCCGAGCGGCACGGTGACGGTGGAGGGGCAGTGGCCGAAGCCGAGTTCCCAGGCGACCGGGACGCCGAGCGGGGCGAGCCGGTCGTGGAGCACCTCGCGGACCCGGTCGAGCGGGCCGCAGTCCTCCCAGGAGCCGAGCGCGATCCCGGCGACGCCGTCGAGTGCGCCGGAGCGGAGCAGCTGGGTGACGATCCGGTCGAGCTGGTAGGGCTGCTCGCCGACGTCCTCCAATAGCAGGAGGGTGCCGGCGAAGGAGGGGCGAGCGGTGGCGGTTCCGCGTTCGGCGGCGAGCAGGCTGGCGCAGCCGCCGGCGGTGATGCCGTGCGCGGTGCCGGGGACGAGCGCACCGGCGGTGGTGCCGCCGACCACCAGCGTCTCGGCGGGGGTGAAGAGGGTCCGGCGCAGGTGTTCGGCGGTGGGGCGGTCGGCGATGAAGGTGGCGCCGGTGCCCATCGGACCGTAGAGGGTGGGGACGCCGAGGCGTTGGGCGACGGCCTCGTGCAGGACGGTGATGTCACTGAAGCCGACCAGGGCCTTCGGCGGGGCGCCCCGCAGGGCGTCCCAGTCGAGCAGGTCGATCATCCGCTGGACGCCGTAGCCGCCGCGGGCGCAGATGACGGCCGCGACGGTGGGGTCGAGCCAGGCGCGCTGGAAGTCGGCGGCCCGCCCGGCGTCGGTGCCGGCCAGGTAGCCGAGGTGGCGGTCGCCCAGGTGCTCGCCGGGGACGACCTCCAGCCCCCAGGAGCGGAGGATCTCCGTGCCCGCGGTGAGCTGCTCGGGATCGATGGCGCCGCTGGTGGCGACCAGCGCCACCCGGTCGCCCGGTACCAGTCGGCGGGCCCGGCGGTCGGTGGTCCAGGGCTGCTGAGAGGGCTGTTGAGGCATCGTCAGCACCTTTCCGGTTCAGGGGGTCGGCGGGCGTACGCGCCGTACGCCCGCCGACATGCCTACCTCATACCCATCGCGGCGCGAACCTCGGCCAGGGTGTCCTCGGCGATCGCGTTGGCCCGCTCGGCGCCGGCGTCCAGGACGGACCGCAGCAGCGCCCGGTCGGTGGCGAGTTCGGCCCGGCGGGCGCGGAGCGGGCGGAGGTACTCGTTGACCGCTTCGGTGACGTGGCGTTTGAGTGCGGCCGCGCCGCCGTCGCCGATCGCGGCGGCGACCTCGGCGGTTCGCGGCCCTGGCAGAGTGCGGCGAGCTGGACCAGGCCGGAGACGCCGGGCCGGTGCTCGGGGTCGTACGTGATGTGCCGGTCGGCGTCGGTGGTGGCGGTGCGGATCAGCCGGGCGGTCTCGTCCGCGCTCGCGCCGAGGGCGATCGCGTTGCCCCGGCTCTTGCTCATCTTGCCGCCGTCGGTGCCGGGGAGCAGGGGTGCCTCGGAGAGCAGGGCCTGCGGTTCGGGGAAGAGCTCGGTGCCGTACCGGTCGTTGAAGCGGCGGGCGATGGTGCGGGTGGTCTCCAGGTGCGGGAGCTGGTCGCGGCCGACCGGGACCAGGTTGGCCTTGCAGAACAGGATGTCGGCGGCCTGGTGGACGGGGTAGGTGAACATCAGCCCGCTGACAGCGGCCTGGCTGGAGTGGGCGATCTCGTCCTTGACGGTGGGGTTGCGGCCGAGTTCGGCGATGCTGACCAGGCTGAGGAAGGGGAGCAGCAGTTGGTTCAGCGCGGGGACGGAGCTGTGGGTGAAGATCGTGGTCCGCTCCGGGTCGACGCCGGCGGCCAGGTAGTCGAGGACCAGGTCCTCGGCGTGCTCGGCGGGGCGCTCGGCCCGGTCCCGGTCGGTGAGGGTCTGGTAGTCGGCCACCACCAGCAGGAGTTCGACGCCGATCCGCTGGAGTTCGACCCGGTTGTGCAGGGTGCCGAAGTAGTGGCCGAGGTGGAGCGGGCCGGTGGGGCGGTCGCCGGTCAGGACGCGGTACCGCTCGGGGTGCTGCTGGACGGTCTCGAACTGCATCAGGTGCTCCTCGGGGTCTGACGGTGTGTCGGACCGGTCCGCCGGGGAGCCCCGCGGGAACGCAACAGGGCCGTCCGGTCGGACGGCCCTGGAGTCGTGCATGGAGGGGTGGCCGCCCTAGGACGGCCACCAGTTCAGGCACGGCTGCTGCTTCATGGCTCCAGCGTAGCGAGCCGGACCGGGCGGCGGCAGGGCCTTTCGGGCCGGTTCAATACCTTTCAATCGATCGGATAGGTTTGCCTTACCTCATCCTGATTCGTACAAGGAGCAGCGCGTGGCCCCCACCTCCGCCGACCGGACCTCCTCCCGTCGCACCTTCCTCGCCGCCGGCCTGACCGGCGGTGCCGTGGTCGGACTCGGCGGGCTGCTCACCGCCTGCGGCAGCTCGGGGAGCGGATCCGGCGGCGGTGCGGCGGCGAGCCCGTCGGCCGGCGCGGGCGTGAACCAGAAGTCGGTCACCCAGGGCGGCGACGACTACGCCACGGTGGTCGAGAAGATGAAGGGCTTCGGCACCGACGCGGCCGCCGGGGTCTTCCCGCGCACCGTCCGGCACGCGATGGGCAGCGCCGTGATCCCGAAGAAGCCGGTCCGGGTGGTGGTGCTGGACACCGGCGAGCTGGACAACGTGGTGGCGCTCGGGATCCAGCCGGTCGGCGTCGCGTACACCGACGGTTCGAAGACCATGCCGGCGTACCTCAAGGCGCAGGCCGGCACCCCGGCCAGTGTCGGCACCATCTCCAGCCTCAACCTGGAGGCGATCGCCGCCCTCAAGCCCGACCTGATCCTGGGCAGCCAGCTGCGCGCGCAGGACCAGTACGCGGCGCTGTCGAAGATCGCCCCGACCGTGTTCTCGATCCGCCCGGGCTACCCGTGGAAGGAGAACTTCGCGCTGAACGCCACGCCGTTCGGCCTGGAGGCGGAGGCCGGGGCCCAGCTGGCGGCGTACCGGGCCGCGGCCAAGGAGATCGGCGCGAAGGTGAGCGCGAGCACCGGCGGCAAGCCGCCGGCCATCACGCCGCTGCGCTTCATGCCGGGCAAGATCCGGCTGTACGCCGAACTCTCCTTCATCGGCACCCTGCTGGCCGACATCCCGCTGCCGCAGCCGAAGATCGAGCAGGTCAAGGAGCTGGCGGTGGAGGTCAGCGCCGAGCAGATCGACAAGGCCGACGCCGACTGGGTCTTCTACGGCGTGTACGGCTCGCCGAGTTCGACCGGTCAGGACGCGGTGCTCGGCGGCGCGCTGTGGAAGACCCTGGGCGCGGTCAAGGCGGGTCAGGCCAGGCCGGTCGCGGACGAGACCTGGTTCCTCGGCCTCGGCGTGATGGCGGCCAACGCGGTGCTGAAGGACCTCCAGGGCTTCGTCGCCCCGTGAGGCCCGGGGGCCCGGTGGGGGTGACGGGCCGTCACCCCCACCGGGTGGGCCGGGGTCAGCGCGGCCGGTTGGGCACGTAGCCGAAGTGGACCGGCGTCACGGTGCCGCGCCCGGCCAGCCAGTCGTCCCGGACGCCGTCCAGCACCCGGGGCAGCTCCGGCGGCCAGAACGGGTCGGCCGCCGGGTCGGCCAGCTGCTCGGGCGTCCACCACCGCCAGTCCAGGATGTGGTCGGCCCGGTGCACCTCGCTGACGTCGCCGACCGGGCCGCGCCGGGGGCCCCGGGCGAGGTAGATGTGCTCGGACTGCCGGACCGGGATGCCGTGCCAGGTGAAGTCGTGCTCCCAGGTGCAGAGCAGCGGGCCCGGCCCGAGGTCCGTCCAGCCGGTCTCCTCCCACAGCTCCCGTCTGGCCCCGGTGGTCGGCGACTCGCCGTCCTCGATGCCGCCGCCCGGCATGTTCCAGTGGACACCGACCTCGCTGTTGTCGGAACGCAGCAGGAAGACCGCACCGCCGGGTTCCAGTACGGCGGTCCTGGCCGCCCGCCTCGGAGTTCGCATCGGGTCACCCTGGCAGAACCCCGTCGCGTCGGACCAGTGGAATTCCGGCGCCCAGGTTCTACCCTGAGCCCGTGATCATGCTGCCTGCCGACCCGTTGACCCCCGGCCGCCCCGACCCGCACTACCTCCGGGAGGCCCGCCGGGTGGAGGAGCTGGGCGGCGGCTGGGTGCTGCTCGACCACGACGCGCTGCTGGCCGGGGACGTCCGGGCGGCGGTGCGGCGGGTGCCCGCGGGCGGCGGGCCGCTCTGGTACCGGGGCTGGATGGTGCCGGTCCCGGCGTACGCGGCGCTGTCGGCGGCGCTCGCCGAGCGCGGGCGGCCGCTGCTGACCTCACCCGCCTCGTACGCGGACGCCCATGAACTGCCCGGCTGGTACCCGGTCTTCGAGGGCAGCACGCCGGAGAGCGTCTGGATGCCCGGCACCAAGGGGCCGACGCCGGAGCAGCTCGCCGAGGCGGCCCGGCAGTTGGGCGGGCGGGGGCCCGCGATCGTCAAGGACTACGTGAAGTCCCGCAAGCACGAGTGGGCCGAGGCCTGCTACGTGCCGGAGCTGGGCGATCCGGCCGGGCTGGCGCGGGTGGTGGAGCGCTTCGTGGAGCTGCAGGAGGAGTTCCTGACCGGGGGTGTGGTGCTGCGGCGGTTCGAGGAGTTCCGCCGGGACGGGGACGGGCGGGCGGTGGAGGCCCGGGTCTGGTGGCTGGACGGCGAGCCGGTCCTGGTCGGGCCGCACCCGGACGGCCCCGATGCGGTGGTGCGGCCGGAGCTCGACGGGGTGCGGCAGCTGGTCCGGGGGCTGGGCTGTCGCTTCGTCACCACCGATCTGGCCCAGGCGGCCGGGGACGGCGCCTGGCGGGTGGTCGAGGTCGGGGACGGCCAGGTCAGCGACCTGCCGCGGGGCGCCGACCTCGGTCGGCTGCTGTCGGCGCTGCTCGCGGTCAGCGCCGGCTGAGGGCCGACGCTCCGACCGCGCCGACCCGCTGGGCCGGGATGAACACCGCCGGTGCCGGCCGGCGGCGGGCGACCAGGACCAGCGGGACCGCGACCGCGGCCAGCAGCCCGCCGAGGGTCAGGCCCATCCCGGGGAACCCGGCCACCGCCGACAGCGCCGTACCGGCCACCGGACCGCAGGCCACGCCGAGCGAGGAGGCCGAACCGGCCAGCACCGCCCAGCGGCCGCCCCGGTCCAGCGCGGCGGCCAGGCCGATCAGGTAGGTGAGCACCAGCGGGTAGCAGGTGTTCCAGAGCACCTCGCCGAGTGCGAACGGGGCGACCGACTCGGCGCTGCCGGTCAGCAGCACGCAGAGCGCGATCACCGCCGTGCCGACGCCGATCGGCAGCGCCCGGCCGAGCCGGGCGCCGACCGCGCCGGCCAGCGTCACCCCGAGCAGTCCGCCGACCAGTGCCAGCGCGAAGACCAGGCCCATCGCCTGCTCGGAGAGCCCGACCCGGGTCAGGCCGATCTGTCCGCTGACGCCCCACAGGGCGTTCTGCGCCATCGACCAGAGCATCATCGCGCCGGCCAGGACGCAGCCGGCGAGCCGCCGGGGCAGCGGCGTCCTGGTCCCGGTCCGGGGCCGGGCCGGTGCCCGGTCGAGGGTCAGCCGACCCGCCGTCAGCAGCGCCGTCGCCGCCCAGCAGGCCAGGGCCGCGAACGGCAGCGGGTGCCCGTCGCCGAGCCGGGGCAGCAGCAGGAAGAGCGCGGCGGCCACGCAGGAGGTGGCCAGCAACCCGAACGCGGAGCTGCGCTGCGGATCCGCCGAGGCGGCTACCGCGACCGCCGCCACCGCCGTCGCGGTGCCCGCGCCGACGCCGGTCAGCAGGCAACCGGCCAGCAGTTGCGGGAGCCCGGTGGCACCGGCCGCGAGCGCACCGCCGGCCACCAGCAGCCCGAGCCCGGCCCTGGCCAGCCGGACCGGCCCGAGGTCCCGGACCCGGCCGGCCAGCAGCAGGCCGGTCCCGGCGGAGGCGAGCAGCAGGGCACTGCCGACCGCTCCGGCCTGAGGGGTGGTCAGGCCGAAGCCGGTGACCAGCCGGCCGACCACGGTCGGCAGCAGGTAGGCGGGCAGGTACCCGGCGGAGAACAGCGTCACCAGGGCGGTGGTGGCAAGGCGCGCAGAGCTGCGCCCCGTCCGCGAAGACATGGGCATGGCCTCTCGACCAGGGTGGACCGGGGAGTCGCTTCCGGACTCCGGGCCGGTCGCCCGGTCTGTCTATCAGGAGCACCCCGGGTGACGTCCCGTCAGAATCGCTTCGCAATCGCCGAGCTGCACAGTTGCGTCCCGCCCGAGATCGCTCCGTGATCGAACGGTCTGCTCCGGGGTGCGCGGAAACCCGAGGGAACCTCTGCCGGGCGGTGCGACTCCTGACCGGACGACCGCAGTCGGAAAAGGGAGTCCTCATGGCCGTCAGCAACCGTCCGATGCCGCAGCTGGAAGGGGCCGAGCACCGGTGGGTGAGCGTGCGCGGCACCCGCCTGCACCTGGCCGAGTTCGGCTGCGGCGAGCCCGTGCTGCTGCTGCACGGCTTCCCGCAGCACTGGTACGCCTGGCGGCGGCTGGTCCCGCTGCTGGCCGCCGACCACCGGTTGATCTGCGTGGACCTGCGCGGCTTCGGCTGGTCCGAGCAGACCCGGCGCGGTTACGACACCGACTCGCTCGGCGCGGACGTGCTGGCGCTGCTGGACGCGCTCGGCCTGGACCGGGTGACGCTGGTCGGGCACAGCTGGGGCGCCGGGGTGGGCTTCCGGATCTGCCAGCGGGCACCGGAGCGGTTCCGCGCCTTCCTGGCGCTGAACATGGCGCACCCCTGGACGCCGCACCGCCAGGTGCTGCCCAACCTGTGGCGGATGTGGTTCACCACCTTCGTCGAGTACCCGGTGGTCGGGCGGCTGGTGCTGCGGCACTGGCCGGCCTTCACCCGCTACCTGCTCCGCCGGGGCGTGGCCGACCGCAGCGGCTGGTCGGCGGCGGAGCTGGCCGAGTTCACCGAGGCGACCCGGGTCTCGGCCCGGGCCGGGCAGTCGCTGTTCTGGCAGTACGTGCTGCGCGACATCCCGGCGGGCGTCCGGGGGACGCACCGGCGGCACCGGCTGGCCGTGCCCACGGTGGTGCTGGGCGGCGAGCACGACCCGGTGATCCCGCCGGCCCTGCTGGGCGGCGAGCCGAACGCCGACGACCTGACCGTGTCGGTGCTGTCCGGGGTCGGCGGCCACCTGCACGAGGAGTGCCCGGCCCAGGTGGCCGGGGCGCTCCGGGAGCTGATCGCCAGGACCGGCTGAGGGGGCGTCAGCGCAGCGCGGCCCGGCGCTCCACCGCGCGGAAGAAGGCCCGGGCCCGGCGCTCGCCGAGCAGCCGCCGGTACCCGCGCTGCACCGGCCCGAGCAGGGCCGGCCGGACGGCACCGCAGACCGCGAGCCGGGTCCCGGTGCCGTCCGGCACCGCCGCCATGCCCATCGTCACCAGCCGGGACTGCATCAGGCACCACCCCGGCGCGAGCCGGACCTCGAACGGCCCCCGGACGCCCAGGGCGTCCACGGCCGTGGCCCGCTTGCGCTCGCTGTCCCCCGCCGGGACCCGGAACTCCCGGACGAAGGGGATCAGGTGCGGCAGCTCCCGCTCCAGGTCGGCGACCACCGCCCAGACCAGGTCGAACGGCAGGTCGAGCCGCCGCTCGGCGTACACCGGGGCGCGCAGCCCCGCCGCGACCACCCGCAGCCGCGCGATCGGGTCAGGTCCGTTCACCGGGTCCACGCCTTCCGGAACGAGGAGCGGGCCCTGCTCAGCCGCGACTTCACGGTGCCCTCGGGGATGTCGAGCAGCTCGGCCATGGTCCGCTCGTCCAGGCCCTCCAGGTCGCGCAGGACCAGCACGGTGCGGTGCCGGACCGGGAGCCGGGCCAGCAGGTCCCGTACCTCCGTGGTCAGTTCGGTCCCGGCTCCGGCCGCTTCCGCCGCGGCGGGCAGCAGGTCGCGCAGCCGGGTGATCTGCTCGGGGTCGGCCGGGGTCTCGCCGGCCGTCCGCCGGGCCACCCGGACCGCCTCCCGGACGGTGACCGCCCGGACCCAGCCGTAGAAGGCCAGCGGATCGCGCAGGCCGCGCAGGCCGCGGAACACGGCGAGCAGCGACTCCTGCACCGCGTCGGCGGTGTCCGCCGGGGCGATCGGCGCGCAGAGCCGGGTGACGTACGGGGTCACCAGTCCGAGCAGGTCGTCCATGGCCAGGGCGTCGCCGCGCTGCGCCGCCCGTACCAGCGGCGCGGCCACGTCCCAGGGCCGTGCGTCGTCGTCCATCGCCCGGAACGCTACCGCTGACCGTCCGTCAGCCTTCGGTCGGTCCCGGGTCCGCCTGGACCGGGGCGGGCGGGCGGCGGCGGCCGGGCAGCCGCATGGTGAGCAGCCTGGCGCGCGGGGCGAGCCGCTTGGCCATCGCGAACAGGGACTCGGTCCGGCTCCGGTCCGCGTCGAGCACGGTGAAGAGGTTGACCCCGAGGTAGAAGGTGATCGCCGCGTTGGCCAGATCCCTGGGCGGGGTGAGCCGGGCCAGCGGGGTGCCGCCGATCACCCGCTCCAGCGTGGACTCCATGAACTGGAGCCACGGCTCGGCCCGTTCGGCGACCGGGGCGCGCAGCTCCGGTCGGGCGACGGCGGCGGTGACCAGCTCGGAGAACATCGTGATGTGGCCGCCGTCGAGGTCGTCGCGGTAGATCTGCTCGGCGGCGGCGGCCAGCTCCTCCAGCGTGCGGACGTCCGCCACGGTCTCCGCGTGCTTGGCCATCCGCACCGCGGAGACCCGATCGAAGGCGGTCAGCAGCAGCGGGTCGACCCCGCCGAAGTGGTAGAAGACCAGGGCCGAGTTGACCCCCGCCTCCTTCGCGATCACCCGGGCGCTGGAGCCCGCGTACCCGTGCGTGGTCAGCACCCTCGTCGCGGCCTCGATCAGCCGCTCCTTGGTCTGGACTCCGCTGTCCGTCGTCGTCGCCATGCTCTTGCCCCCGGTCCCTAGGTTCGTTCATCATACGGTTTAATCGAGTGATTAAACCGAGCGGTTAAGGGGCGGGACATGACTGAGCATCAGGACAGAAGCGACATTCCGGACAGTGCGAGCTATGCCGAACCGGCCGCAGCCGCCCGGTCCTCGGCCCGGCGCAAGCTGGTGGCCGTCCTGGTGGCGCTCTTCCTGGCGATGCTCGGCTACAAGGTGCTGCACGCGGGCGGGCTGGAGCAGACCGCGCTGTTCTACGTCGGCCTGCCGGCCGTGATCGCCATCACCGTGGCCGCGGGAGCCCGGCCGACCAGCGCCACCGGCACCGCGCTGGCCTCCGTCACCATCGGGCTGGCGCTGGCCGGACCGCTGCTCAACGAAGGCATCATCTGCCTGCTGATCGCGGCACCGCTGTTCTACCTGGTGGCGGCCTGCATCGGTGGAGCCGTCGACCGCGGCCGCCGCCGCGGCCCCGACGGCCGGCAGCGCCTGAACGCCGTCGCGCTCGCCCCGCTGCTCGGCCTGGCCGTGCTGACCGGTGTCAACGGCACGACCACCCCCGACAGCACCGTCTCGGTGACCCGGACGCTGTCCGTGACGCCGGATCAGTTCGAGGCCGCGCTGGCCGCCCCGCCCGTCTTCGGCACCCCCCGTCCGGTCTTCCTCAAGGTCCCCTTCCCGAGGCCGCAGCAGGTCACCGGCAGCGGCCTCGCGGTCGGCGACGGACGGCTGATCGCCTTCAACCCGCGCAAGTCGCTGGGCATCGGCGCCACCCCCACCCAGCGCTCCATGACGCTGCGGGTCGCCGAGCACGAGCAGGGCCGGGTGCTGTTCCGGATCGAGCAGGACTCCACCACCGCCCGCTGGCTGAACTTCAAGACCTCCCAGGTCAGCTGGACGCCCACCGCCGACGGCGGCACCCGGGTCACCTGGCAGCTCGGCTACGAGCGGACCTACAACCCGGGCTGGTACTTCGGGCCGATCCAGAGCTACGGCATGGAGCAGGCCGCCAACTACCTCGCCGACACCTTCACGCCATGACCCTTCCCGCCGGGTCCACCGCCGCCGACGCGGTCGTCGCCACCGGTCCGGCCCTGATCCGGGCGGCCTGCCTCTTCGTCCCGCTGCTCGCGGTGGTCGCGGCGGCGGCCGTCCGGCGGCCGACCAGGGCCGGCATCGCGGCCGCCATCGTCGGCGGGGCCTGGCAGCTCGCCCTGCTGCCCGGGGTCAACCTGCTGGCCGAGCGGGCCGGTTGGTGGAGCTTCGGGGCCGACGGCGGCACCGTCGCCGGCCTGCCCGTCGACCTGCTGCTCGGCTGGGTGCTGCTCTGGGGCGTACTGCCCCCGCTCGCCGCCGACCGGCTGCCGTGGCCGCTCACCGCCGCCCTGCTCGGCTGGCTCGACCTCGCCGCGATGCCGCTGCTCAGCCCCGTGGTCCGACTCGGCGAGCACTGGCTGTACGGCGAGTCGGTGGCGATCGCGCTCTGCCTGCTGCCCGGACTGCTGCTGGCCCGCTGGACCGCCCGCGGCGAACGGCTGCGACTGCGGGCCGGCGCCCAGGTCCTGCTGGCCGGCCTGCTGATGATCGTCCTGCCCCTGGCGGCCGCCGGCGCCAGGCTCCCGCACGGCACCGTCCTCAGCACCGGCGTCCAGGTGCTGGCCGTCCCCGCGCTGCTCGGGATCGCCGCCGTCCGCGAGTTCGTGGTGCGCGGCGGCGGCACCCCGCTGCCGTACGACCCGCCGCACCGGCTGGTGACCAGCGGCCCGTACGCGTATGTCCGCAACCCGATCCAACTCTCGCTGGTGCTCTGCCACTTGGTGCTGGCCGCGTTCACCGGCAACGCCTGGATGCTCGCCGCCGCCGGCGTCTGCGTGGCGTACAGCGCCGGGCTGGCCAGCTGGCACGAGGGCGCCGAACTGGACCGGCGGTACGGCCCCGGCTGGAGCGAGTACACCGCCGGGGTGCGGCCCTGGCTCCCCCGGCTGCGCCCGTGGGCCGGCACCGCGCCCGCCAGCATCCACGTCGCCCGGACCTGTGGCGTGTGCAGCGGCGTGGGCCGCTGGATCATCGCCCGCTCGCCCGTCGCCCTCACCGTCCGCGCGGCCGAGGACCACCCGGCCGGACTCAGCCGGATCACCTACGAGTCCGCCGACGGCCGCGACCGGGCCGAGGGCGTGGCCGCACTCGGCCGGGCGCTGCAGCACTTCCACCTCGGCTGGGCCCTGCTCGGCTGGACCCTGCTGATCCCCGGCCTGGCCGCCCTGGCCCAGCTGATCGCCGACGCCACCGCGGGCGGTCCGCGCGAACTCCGGACGCCGGCCGGGCGGGGGTGACGGCGGGCGGGGCTGGCGGCGCGTCACTCCGGCCCCCCGGGGCCGCTGTCCGGATCTGACAGAAGGGCGTCATTGCGGATGCCCGGGCCGCCGACCACGATGGGTGCATGTCCAGTTCCCGCCGAATCGTCATCGCGGTCTTCCCGGACGTCGACCTGCTCGACGTGACCGGTCCGGCCGAGGTGTTCGCGCTGGCCAACCGGGAGACCGGCGGCCGCGCGGGCTACCTGGTCCAACTGGCGGGTCCGTCCTCCGGCGTGGTCACCACCTCGGCCGGGGTGCGGCTGATCGCCGACCTCTCCTTCGACTCCTTCACCGGGCCCGACGGCGGCGGCGTGCTGGACACCGTGCTGGTCCCCGGCGCGGTGGACCTGCACCCGGACGGCCCGGTCGCCCGGATCGACCAGGACGTGGTGGCCTGGGTGAAGACCGTCGCGCCCCAGGCCCGACGGGTGGCATCGGTCTGCGTGGGTGCCCACCTGCTGGCCGCCGCCGGGCTGCTGGACGGGAAGCGGGCCACCACCCACTGGTCGACCGCCGCCCAACTGGCCGCCGACCACCCGGCGGTGACGGTCGACCCGGACCCGATCTTCGTCCGGTCCGGCAAGGTCTGGACCGGGGCCGGCATCAGCGCCTGCATGGACCTGGCGCTGGCCCTGGTGGCCGAGGACCTCGGCGAACAGGTCGCGCTGGCCGTGGCCCGGCAACTGGTGATGTACCTCAAGCGCCAGGGCGGGCAGAGCCAGTTCTCGGTACCGCTGAGCCGCCCCGCCGCCTCCCGGCGGGACATCGAGGAACTGCGGACGTACATCGCGGAGCACCTCGACCACGACCTCTCCGCGGCGGCGCTGGCCGGGCGGATGTCGCTGAGCGCACGCCACTTCGCCCGGGTCTTCCGGCAGGAGACCGGCACCGGCCCGGCCGCCTACGTCGAGGCCGCCCGGGTGGAGGCGGCCCGCCGACTGCTGGAGGGCACCGACCTGCCGTTGGAGCAGGTCGCCGCCGGCAGCGGGTTCGGTTCGGTGGAGACCCTGCACCGGGCGCTGCGCAAGCAGCTCGACACCACCCCGGCGGCCTACCGGCGCCGCTTCCGCACCACCACCAGCTGAAACACCCTCACCCCATCGCGCAGGTCGGGCGGCTTCGCCATGCCCTCATGCCCGCCTGCCCTCACTGAACAGGAAACCTGTGATGACTGCTTCGACCACCGCTCCGACCGCTGCTTCGGCCACCCTGCGCCAGGTGAGCGGCCTGGACGACCGGCTCCCCCGGTTCGCCGACACCGCCCTCGTCCTGATCGACTTCCAGCACACCTACACCACCGGCGTGATGGCGCTGGAGGGCGCGCAGGAGGCGCTCGCGGCCGGTGCCCGCCTGTTGGCGGCCGCCCGCGCCGCCGGTGTCCCGGTGATCCACATCGTGAACGACGGCGGTGCGGGCACCCCCTACGACATCAGCGCGGAGATCGGCGCCATCTGCGCCGAGGTCGCCCCGATCGACGGGGAGCCGGTCGTGGTCAAGCGCGTGCCCAACGGCTTCCACGACACCAAGCTGGAGCAGACCCTGCGCGAGCTGGGGGCGGGGACGGAGCTGGTGCTGGCCGGTTTCATGACCCACATGTGCGTCACCTTCACCGCCGAGGGCGCCTTCTACCGGGGCTACCGGCCCACCGTCGTCGCCGAGGCCACCGCCACCCGCTCGCTGCCCGGCCCGGACGGCGCCGTGCTGCCCGCCGCGGCCCTGCAGACCGCCGCGCTGACCACCATCGCCGACCTGTTCGGCACGGTCGTCGCCACGGTGGACGAGCTGACCGCCTGACGCTCCGCCGTGGGTCGGGCCCGACCCTGGTGAGCCCGACCCACGGTGCTAGACCCGCTGCTCCTGGTGGCTGTCCGCGACGAAGGCCCGCCAGAGCCGGGCGTACGCGCCGTCCTCGGCCAGCAGCCCCTCGTGCGTACCGTCCTCGACCACCCGGCCGTGGTCCAGCACGACGACCCGGTCGGCCCGCTCGGCGGTGGTCAGGCGGTGGGCGATCACCAGCGTGGTGCGGCCGCCGCTGATCCGGTCGGCCGCGCGGTTGACCGCGGCCTCGGTGGCCAGGTCGAGCGCGGCGGTCGCCTCGTCCAGCAACAGCACGTCCGGATCGACCAGTTCGGCCCGGGCCAGCGCGATCAGCTGGCGCTGGCCGGCCGACAGGTTGCGGCCGCGACCTGTGACCCGGTGCGCGTAGCCGCCGCTCAGCCGGACGATCATCTCGTGCGCGCCGACCGCCCGGGCCGCCGCCTCCACCTCGGCGTCGTCCGCCTCCGGCCGCCCGTACGCGATCGCGTCGCGCACCGTGCCCGCGAACAGGTACGCCTCCTGCGGGACCACGCCGAGCCGGTGCCGGTACTCGGCCAGGTCGTACGCGGCGATGTCGGTGCCGTCGATCCGGACGCTGCCGCCGGTCGCGTCGTAGAACCGCGCCACCAGCTTGACCAGCGTCGACTTCCCCGCGCCGGTCTCGCCGACCAGGGCCACGGTCTGCCCGGCCGGGATGTGCAGGTTGATGCCGGTCAGCACGTCCGACTGCCCGTCACCACCGGCGAGATAGGCGAAGCTGACGTCCTCGAAGGTGATCTCGCCGCGCAGCTTCTTCACCGGCACCGGGTGCTCGGCGTCCGGGGTGCTGGTCGGTGTCCGGAGCAGCTCGCGGATCCGCCCGAGGCCGACGGCGGCCTGCTGGTAGCCGTCGAAGATCTGCGAGAGCTGGTTCACCGGCGCGAAGAACAGGTCGATGTAGAGCAGGTAGGCGACCAGCGCACCGATCGTCAGGGTGCCCGCCTCGACCCGGCCCGCACCGGCGATCAGCACCAGCGCGGCGGCGGCGCTGGACAGGAACTGGACGAACGGGAAGTACAGCGAGATGTACCACTGCGCCTTGACCCGGGAGTGCCGGTAGGCCAGGCCGCTGGCCACGAAGCGGTCGGTGTTGACGTTCTGCCGGCGGAACGCCTGGACGATCCGCATGCCCGCGACGTTCTCCTGCAGCTCGGCGTTGACCGTGCTGATCAGGTCCCGGGAGATCTGGTACTGGGTGCTGGACTTGCGGCGGAACACCAGGGTCGCGACCGCCAGCACCGGCAGCACGGCGAACACCATCACGGCCAGGCCCGCGTCGATCACCAGCAGCGCGCCGAAGATGCCGAAGAAGGTGAACAGGCTGACCACGGCGGTGACCACCCCGGTCTGCAGGAAGCTCGACACCGAGTCGACGTCGGTGGTCATCCGGGTCATGATCCGGCCGGAGAGCTCGCGCTCGTAGTAGTCCAGGCCGAGCCGGTTGAGGTGGGCGAAGATCTTCAACCGCAGGGTGTAGAGCACCCGTTCACCGGTCCGGCCGCTGACCCTGGCCTCGGCGGTCTGCACCGCCCAGTCGAGCAGCACGACGGCGAGGGCGAGCAGCGAGGCGGTCGCCACACCGGCCATCGCGGCCTTGCTGACACCGTCGTCGATGCCGTGCCGGATCAGGATCGGCAGGGTCAGCCCGGCGGCCGCGTCCAGCGCGACCAGCAGCAGGGCGACGGCGAGCGGGGCCCGGAACGGGGCGAGCAGGCGGCGCAGGCTGAAGTCCGGGTCACCGGCCTCGGCCCGCTCGACCGGAATGGCCGGGGTGTCGGTGGCGGGCCGCAGGGCGGCGACCGCTGCGAGCAGCTCGGGGTCGACGGTGCTCGCCGCCTCGGGCTCCTGCTCGGGGGTCTGCTCCGGCTCGGCCGGCTCGACCGCCCCGTCCGGGGCGAGCAGCGCGTCCGGGTCGCTGATCAGGGCGCGGTACTGCGGACATCGGGCGTCGAGTTCCTCGTGCGTACCGAGGTCGACCAGTCGGCCCCGGTCCAGCACCGCGATCCGGTCGGCGAGTTGGAGGGTGGAGCGGCGGTGCGCGATCAGCAGGGTGGTCCGGCCGGCCATCACGCCGCGCAGGGCCTGGTGGATCTCGGCCTCGACCTGCGGGTCGACCGCCGAGGTCGCGTCGTCGAGCAGCAGGATCCGCGGGTCGCTCAGGATCGCCCGGGCCAGCGCGATCCGCTGGCGCTGGCCGCCGGAGAGGGTGAGGCCCTGCTCGCCGACCTTGGTGGCGTAGCCGTCCGGGAGTTCGCGGATGAAGCCGTCCGCCTGGGCGGCCCGGGCCGCGGCCTCGATCTCGGCCTCGGTGGCGTCGGGGCGGCCGTAGGCGATGTTGCTGCCGACGGTGTCGGAGAACAGGAAGCTCTCCTCCGGGACGATGCCGACGGTGGCCCGGATCGAATCGAGCGTCAGCTCCCGGACGTCGTGGCCGTAGAGGCGGACCGCGCCGCCGGTGGCGTCGTAGAAGCGCGGGATGAGCTGGGCGACGGTCGACTTGCCCGAACCCGAGCCGCCGACCAGGGCCAGTGTCTCGCCCTCGGCCAGCCGGAAGCCGAGGCCGTGCAGGACCGGGGCCGCCTCGCCGTACGCGAAGTCGACCCGGTCGAACTCGATCGCGGGAGCCTGCCCGATGCTCTGTGCCGCTGTGGTGAGGTCGAGCGCGTCCGAGCGCTCCTGCACCTTCGGGCGCTGGTCGACGAGTTGGAGCACCCGCTCGACCCCGGCCCTGGCCTGCTGGCCGACCGTGATCACCATGGTGAGCATCCGGACCGGGCCGGTGAGCTGGGCCAGGTAGGTGGAGAAGGCGACGAAGGTGCCCAGGGTGACCTCGCCCCGGACGGCCAGCCAGCCGCCGAGGGCCAGCACCGCGACCTGGCCGAGGGCGGGGATGGCCTGCATCGCCGGGTTGTAGACGCTGTTCAGCCGGATCGAGCGGAGCCGGGCCCCGAACAGCTCGCGCGAGGCGCGCTCCAGCTTGGCCCGCTCCTGGGCCTCCTGGCCGAAGCCCTTCACCACCCGGACGCCGCCGACCGCGCCGTCCACCACTCCGGCGACGGCGGCCGCCTCCTGCTGGGCCGCCCAGGTCGCGGGGAACAGCCGCTTCCGGCTGAGGGTGGCGAACCACCAGAGGGCGGGGCCCATCACCAGGGCGACCAGGGTGAGCGGCACCGAGAGCCAGAGCATGACCAGCACGGACATGCCGAACATGAGGACGTTGCCGGTCATCATCGGCAGCATCGACAGCAGGCCGACGATGAGCTGGAGGTCCGAGGTCGCGCGGCCGACCACCTGGCCGGTGTCCAGCCGGTCCTGCCGGTCGCCGTCCAGCCGGGTGAGCGAGCGGAACAGGTCGCTGCGCATGTCGTGCTGGACGTCCACCGCCAGCTGGCCGCCGTAGTAGCGGCGGATCTGGGTGCAGACGAAGACCAGGGCGGCGGCCACCAGCAGCGCGGCCGCCCACGGGGTGAGCGACCGGGTGTGGGTGGTGATCACGTCGTCGATGATCACCTTGGTGATCAGCGGGACGGCGGCGGTGACCGCCATGCCGACCAGTGAGGCGCCGAAGGCGAGCAGCACGTTGCGCCGGTGCCGCCAGCTGTAGCCGACCAGCCGGCGGAGCCAACCCTGCTCGACTGTGGTTCCGTGAGTCTCAGGCATATTTAGGGATACTAACCATTTCATCGTCCGCCCCCGTCGCTTTTCGGCGGGCACGCATCGGACCGAACAGCGCTCCGGCCGTGCTGCTTCCCGCCCGACCAGGATGGACCGTCGACCCGCTCGACCGGACCGGGCGAACGAACCCGGTCGGACCCGCCGTTGGTCCTAGGGCTGCGGCGGTGCTCGGCTTGGTCTCGGCGAGCACCGCCGCAGTGCGTCCTAGGTCCTAGGCGCCGCCGGTGCGGCTGGCCTGGCCGGGGACGGCGGCTCCGGCCTTGCGGGCGTGCAGGACGGCGGCCTCCAGCGGGAGCCGGGCGGTGTCCACCAGGACCAGGCCCGCGTCGGCGAGGAGCCGGGCGTAGTGGTCGCCCCGGCGTTCGCGGCCGCCGACGTTGCAGCGCATGTGCAGGTCCCAGGCGACGGCGAGGGAGGGCGAGTCGTCGTCGGGGAGGACCCGCTCCAGCACCAGCAGGTCGGCGTGGTCGGGCATCGCGCGGGCGCAGTGCCGCAGGATCTCCCGGCACCGGTCGTCGTCCCAGTCGTGCAGGATCCGGGAGAGCAGGTAGACGTCCCCGCCCGCCGGGACGTCGGCGAAGTCACCCGCCACGTACGTGCACCGGTCGCCGTGGCCTGCCGCATCCAGGGCCCGGCGGGCGGCCTCGACGGCCTGCGGGCGTTCGAGCAGCACCCCCTTCAGTCCGGCGTGAGCGCCGAGCAGGCGGCGCAGGAGCTCCCCGTTCCCGCCCGCGATGTCGACCACCGTGCCGGGGGTGGACGCGCGGGCCGCCGCCGTGACGACGGGGTGGGCGGCGAGCGGGTCGAACATCTGCGAGCTCGCGGCCATCGAGTCGTCGAAGAGCGCCGCGAGTTCGGGGTCGCGGGCGAAGTGGTCGAAGTGGTTCTCGCCGTGCAGGTGGTCGAAGGCGACCTCGCCCGTCCGGACCGTGTGCCCGAGGGCGGCGAACGACCGGTAGAACGGACCGCCGTACATCAGGGCGAGCGAGCGCATCGAAGCCGGGACGCCGGTGCGCAGCAGCGCGCCGATCTCGGTCAGCCGGTAGCCGTTCCCGTCGGCCGCCACCACGTCGAGCATCGCGAGGTAGCGCAGCAGTGAGCCCAGGGTGTCCGGGTCGGCGCCGACCGTCCGGGCCAGGGCCGGTACGCCGGACCCGGCCCGGGTGTCGAGGGCGTCGGGCAGCCGGAGTTCGGCGAAGACGGCCAGGGCCTGGGTGGTCCACGCCCCGGTCAGCAGGCGCAGGAGCGTTTCCGCAGGTCGACCGGCCCGGTACCGGGCCAGATGGGCGGCGAGGACGTCGGGGTGCTCGCCGGGGACGTAGAGCTCCAGCCTCCGGTACCCGGTCTTGGAGCCGGCCGGCGCCGTGTAGTAGAGGACGGTGCCGTCCTCGTGCGGGTTGTAACCGCCCCCGTCGGCGGCCGCGCCGTGCCGGGTCAGCAGCGCGCACAGGCCGCGCAGCAGCAGGGGATCGGGCTGGGCGACCTCCAGTGCGAGATGGGCCTCGTGGTCGTGGAGGCGCTCGTGCCCGGCCAGCGCGGTGAGGTCCGAACCGGGCGGGACGGGCAGCGCGAACACCTCGACCGTACGGCCCGTCCCGGCCACCCGGGGGCGGAGGATCCGCACGTCCAGCTCCGCCGGGTCGCGCCCGTGACGGGCCGCCAGGCGGTCCCGGACCACCACGCTGGGGCACGTCGTGGTGTCGGGGGGCAGTCCGGCGTCGGCCAGGAGCGCGCGCTGTGCCTCCGGGGAGGACGGGAAGACCAGCAGTGCCGCGTGGGAGAAGCGGCAGCCGTCCACCAGCGCGGCCAGTTCGAGCGGGTCGAGCCCGGGGAGCAGGAGCGGCAGCAGGGTGGCGGTGTCCTGCTGCCGGACGAAGTCGACCGTCTCGGTCAACCGGTCCAGGTCGGTCGGACAGGTGGTGGTGGCGGTCATGCTGACGTGTCCTCGATTTCTTGGGCGGGGCACCACTTCTGCGGTGGGCGCCGTGACCGGGGCGAGCTGCCGGATCCGGGCATGGGGGTGCCACGGGACCGGCATTGCGGGGTGAAACGGTTCTCCGGAAGGGTTCAGACGCCTAAGGCGCCTCAGACACCGACGTAGTGCTCGGCGAACCAGTCCTGGTGGCTGCGCGAGCTGCGCAACGAGTCCAGGCGCGAGCGGCGCAGGGCATCGTGGAACGGCGCTCCGGCCTCGTCGCCGGGCGCGGCGTGCAGGAGGCGGACCATCCAGTGCGAGAACTCCTGCGCACGCCAGATGTACCGCAGGCACCGCTCCGAGTAGGTGGCGAGCCCCCCGGCCTCGCCGTGCAGCAGGTCCGCGACCAGGGCCTCGGCCAGCAGCTCCGCCTCCAGGACGGCGAGGTTGGCCCCCTTGGCCGCGGCCGGGCAGAGCAGGCTCGCGGCGTCGCCGGCGAGGAAGAGCGAGCCGTGGCGCAGTGGTTCGATCACGTCGGACTCGAAGTCGACCAGGGTGCGCTGGACGATCGGGCCGTGGTGCAGCGGACCGTGCTCGGCGGCCCGCATCCGCAGCTCCAACTCGCGCCAGATCCGGGCTTCGGACCAGTCCTCGGGCGAACCGCCGCGCCCGGTCTGGAGGTAGTAGCGGGTGACCGAGGAGGTCCGCGCCATGTGCCCGGCGAAGCCGTTGGGGTGGACGGCGTAGCCGACCGCGTCCAGGCTCGGCGGCGCCTCGGCGAGCAGACCGAGCCAGGAGACGCCGTGGTCGTACCGGTGGTGCCGGAAGGCACCCGGCGGGAGCGAGCGGCGGGCCGCACCGTGTCGTCCGTCGCAGCCGGCCACGTACCGGGCCTGCCAGGTCTCCGGCGGCCCGTCGGCCCGACGGGCGGTGACCCGGGGGCGGCTGGTCCGGGTGTCGAGGACGGCCAGCGCTTCGACGCCGAAACGTACCTGCCCGCCGTTCTGCTGGAAGTGCGCCAGCAGGTCGCCCACCAGTAAGTGCTGCGGGTAGACCGTGTGCCGCTCGCCCCGGCCGCGAGCACCGTAGTCGAGGCGGAAGCTCCCGTCCTCGGTCCGGAACTCGCAGGCCGCGTGCTCCCGGCCGTGGCGGTGCAGGCCCTCGGCGAGGCGGTGCCGGTCCAGCACCCGCACGGTGTTGGGCGCCAGGAAGCCGGCACGGGGACGGGCGGCCAACCGGGCCCGGTCGGCGCGCTCCAGGATCACGCAGTCCACGCCTGCCGCGAGCAGTACGTTGCCCAGCACCAGTCCGGCGGGCCCGGCTCCGAGGATGACCACGTCAGCTTGGTGACCGACGGCTCGTAAGCTCTGACTCTCTGTCATGAAAGTGGATCATAGGCAGTCCCCGGGGCGGCGAGCGGAGAAGTTCACCCGTATGCCGGATCAAGCTGCGGCCCGGGGTCTCGGACACCCCGTGAGCACGGCCTATTCGCCGTCGGCCTGCTGTGCGACGACCTGCTCGACGCCGCCCGCTTCAGTGCCGATCGCCTCGGCAGCGACCTGCTCGGCGACGGCCTGCTCGGCGGCCACGAAGGCACCCTGGGCGAGCCCGCGCAGCAGGGCGGCCATCGCACCCCGGGACAGGCCGGTGCGGTCGGCACTGTGCGGGGTGGAGTTGAGCAGGCCGAAGACGGCGTGCACGGCGGTACGAGCGGTCGACTCGGCGGTCGGCTCGGCCAGACCCGGGTAGGTCTGCCGGACCACCTCGACCCAGAGTTCGAGGTAGGACCGCTGGAGCCGGCGGACCCGGCGCCGGTCCTCCTCCTTGAGGTGCAGCAGCTCGCGGTCGTGCAGGGTGATCAAGTCCCGGTCGTCCAGCGCGAAGTCGACATGCCCGACGATCAGGGCGTCCAGCGCGCCGTTCGGGGCGGTCGCCTCACCCGCTCGGCGGCGGCCCTCCTCCAGGAGTCGCTCGCTGATGCCGATGAGCAGATCGGCGAGCATCGCGTCCTTGCCGGGGAAGTGGCGGTAGAGCGCCGGGCCGCTGATTCCGACGGCCTTGCCGATCTCGTCCACGCCCACGCCGAGGAAGCCGCGCGCGGCGAACAGCCGGGCCGCCTCCTTGCGGATCTGGTCGCGGCGCGGGACTGCGGGGGCTGCGGGGACGTTCGGCATGCCACCCATCGTAGACAGTGGGGTTATCGATGGTTAACCTGAGTCCACGAGTTAACGCTCATTAACCTTGGGCGGATTCGGGTCTCGGGCTACCCGCTCGACGCCCGGCCCGTCCGCTCTCCGAGGGCAAGGGAGCTCTTGGGATGGCCATCTCCACCGTCGGCCCGTTCACCGGTCCGACTGCTGTTCCGCTGTCGGTCGACCCCGCTGCGGCGCCCGCGCCCCGGTTGGAGAGCGCGGCCGACCCCGGCTCGGAGGCGTACCGGGCGAACACCGCCGCGCACCGTGCCCTGGTCGCCGAACTCCGCGAGAAGCTCGCGGCAGCCGCCCTCGGCGGCGGTGCCAAGGCCCGGGCCCGGCACACCGCCCGCGGGAAGCTGCTGCCGCGCGACCGGGTGGACACCCTGCTCGATCCCGGCTCCCCCTTCCTGGAGCTCAGCCCGCTCGCGGCGGACGGCCTCTACGACGGGGCGGCCCCGGCGGCCGGTGTGATCGCCGGGATCGGCCGGGTGGCCGGCCGCGAGGTGGTGGTGGTCGCCAACGACGCCACCGTCAAGGGCGGCACCTACTACCCGATGACGGTCAAGAAGCACCTCCGGGCGCAGGAGGTGGCACTGGAGAACCAGCTGCCCTGCGTCTACCTGGTCGACTCCGGCGGCGCCTTCCTGCCGATGCAGGACGAGGTCTTCCCCGACCGCGACCACTTCGGCCGGATCTTCTACAACCAGGCCAGGCTCTCCGCCGCGGGCATCCCGCAGATCGCGGCCGTGCTCGGCTCCTGCACGGCCGGCGGCGCGTACGTCCCGGCCATGAGCGACCAGGCGGTGATCGTCCGGAACCAGGGCACCATCTTCCTGGGCGGGCCCCCGCTGGTGAAGGCCGCGACCGGTGAGGTGGTCACCGCCGAGGAGCTGGGCGGCGGCGAACTCCACTCCCGCACCTCGGGCGTGACGGACCATCTGGCCGAGGACGACGCGCACGCCCTCGCCATCGTCCGGACCATCGTGTCCGGGCTCGGCGCCCGTCCCGCCAAGCCGTGGCCGCTGGCGCCGGTCGAGCCCCCCGCGGTGGACCCGGCCGGGCTGTACGGCGCGGTGCCGGTGGATCCGCGGACGCCCTACGACGTCCGCGAGGTGATCGCCCGGCTGGTCGACGGCAGCCGGTTCGCCGAGTTCAAGGCCGAGTACGGCACCACCCTGGTCACCGGCTTCGCCCGGATCCACGGCCACCCGGTCGGGATCGTGGCCAACAACGGCGTGCTGTTCGCCGAGTCGGCCATGAAGGGCGCGCACTTCATCGAGCTGTGCGACCAGCGCGGTATCCCCCTCCTCTTCCTGCAGAACATCACCGGCTTCATGGTCGGGCGCCAGTACGAGGCCGGCGGCATCGCCAAGCACGGCGCCAAGATGGTCACCGCGGTGGCCTGCACCCGGGTGCCCAAGCTGACGGTGGTGATCGGCGGCTCGTACGGCGCCGGGAACTACTCGATGTGCGGCCGGGCGTACTCACCCCGATTCCTGTGGATGTGGCCGGGCGCCAAGATCTCGGTGATGGGCGGCGAGCAGGCCGCCTCGGTGCTCGCCACCGTCCGCCGGGACCAGTTCGACGCCCGGGGCGAGGACTGGCCGACGGAGGCCGAGGAGGAGTTCAAGCGGCCCGTCCGGGAGCAGTACGAGCGGCAGGGCAACGCCTACTACGCGACCGCCCGGCTCTGGGACGACGGCGTGATCGACCCGCTGGACACCCGCACCGCGGTCGGCCTCGCGCTCACCGCCTGCGCCAACGCCCCCCTGGCACCGGCCCGGCCGTACGGGGTCTTCCGGATGTGACGTCCCGACGCCCGGCTCCCGGCTCCAGACGTCCGACGTGGCTCTCCGTGCGTCGGGTCCGGCACCGGGACTGACGCCCCGTCCGCTGATCACCGATCAGCCCGCCCTGCTGTTCTCCTGATCTTCCGACTCGGAGGAACACCTCCCATGTTCGACACAGTTCTGGTCGCCAACCGAGGCGAGATCGCGGTCCGGGTGATCAACACCCTCCGCCGTCTCGGCGTGCGCTCGGTCGCGGTGTTCAGCGATGCGGACGCCGACGCGCCGCACACCCGGGCGGCCGACCTGGCCGTCCGGCTCGGCCCGCCCGGGCGCAGCGACAGCTCGGCGGCGGAGACCTACCTCCGCACTGACCTGCTGCTGGACGCCGCCCGCCGCAGCGGGGCCCAGGCCGTCCACCCCGGGTACGGCTTCCTCGCCGAGAACCCGGCCTTCGCCCGGGCCTGCGCCGAGGCCGGCCTGGTCTTCATCGGCCCGCCGCCGGGTGCGGTGGAGCTGATGGGCGACAAGATCAACGCCAAACAGGCGGTCCGGGCGGCCGGGGTGCCGGTGGTCCCCGGCAGTCAGGGCGGATCCCCGACCGATGCCGAACTCACCGCCGCCGCGGCCGAGATCGGCTACCCCGTGCTGCTCAAGCCCTCGGCCGGTGGCGGCGGCAAGGGCATGCGGCTGGTGCACGACCCGGCCGAGCTGGCCGGCGAGCTGGCCGCTGCCCGCCGGGTCGCCCGGACGGCCTTCGGCGACGACACCCTGCTGCTGGAGCGCTGGGTCGACCGCCCCCGGCACATCGAGGTACAGGTCCTGGCCGACGCCCACGGCCGGACGGTGCACCTCGGCGAGCGCGAGTGCAGCCTGCAGCGGCGGCACCAGAAGCTGATCGAAGAGGCACCCTCCGTCCTGCTGAACCCGGAGACCCGGGCGGCGATGGGGCTGGCGGCCGTCCGTGCGGCCGAGGCCTGCGGCTACACCGGAGCCGGGACGGTGGAGTTCATCGTGCCCGGCATCGACCCGGCCGGGCCGACCCCGGCCGGGGTCCTGGACTTCTTCTTCATGGAGATGAACACCCGCCTCCAGGTGGAGCACCCCGTCACCGAGCTCGCCGTCGCCGTCGCCGCGCCCACAGGGACCGACGGCCCGGCCGCCGAGCGGCTCGACCTGGTGGAGTGGCAGCTACGGGTCGCCGCCGGTGAGCAGTTGACGTTCGATCAGTCGGACATCTCCTTCCTGGGCCACGCGATCGAGGCCCGGATCTGCGCCGAGGACCCGGAGCGCGACTTCCTGCCCACCGGTGGACGGATCCTGCTGCTGGACGAGCCGACCGGCGAGGGCATCCGGGTCGACTCCGGCATCCAGGCGGGCTCCGAGGTCGGCAGCCTCTACGACCCGATGCTGGCCAAGGTGATCGCGTACGGGCCGGACCGCCCGACGGCGCTCCGCCGTCTGCGGGCCGCCCTGGCGGAGACCCGGGTGCTCGGTGTCACCACCAACGCCGGCTTCCTCCGGCGGCTGCTCGCCCACCCCGACGTGGTGGCCGGCCGGCTCGACACCGGGTTGGTCGAGCGCACCGTCGAGCACACGCCCGAGGTGCTGGCCTCCCCCCTGCTGCGCGACCGGTCGGAGACCGGCGGCGCAGCCCCGGCCGAGAGCCTGTACTACGCGGCGGCGCTGGCGCGGCAGTTGGGCCTGGCCCCGGCCGCCGCCTCCGACGGCTGGACCGACCCGTTCTCGGTGCCGTCCGGCTGGCGGCTGGGCGGCGGCACCGCCTGGACCACCCACCGGCTGCGGCTCCCGGGGCACGACCCGGTCACCGTCCTGGTCCGACCCGCAGCCGTCGACACCCCGTCGGACAGCGGGCCCGCGTTCGAGATCCAGATCGGCGAGGCCGGCCAACCCCGGCTCGCCCGGGCCGCCCTGACTCCGGGACGGCTGCACCTCACCGTCGACGGCCTGCGGACGACCTTTGCACACACCACTGACAACGGAGCCGGCGGCGGCCTCGGCCCGACCCAGTGGCTCGGTCAGGACGGCGACGCCTGGGCCGTCCACCCGTACGACCCGGTCGTCGACCGGGCCGGTGCGGCGGGCGCCCACAGCGGCGGCCTGACCGCACCGATGCCCGGCACCGTGACCGTCATCAAGGCCGCGCTCGGCGAGCAGGTCCGCCGCGGCCAGGCCCTGTTGGTTCTGGAGGCGATGAAGATGGAGCACGTGATCACCGCCCCGCACGACGGCACCGTCAGCGAGCTGCGGGCCGCCGCCGGGGCGACCGTCGCGATGGACGAACTGCTGGTCGTGGTGGAGCCCGCCGAAGGCACCGACGAGGAGTCCACCGGAGCTGCGTCATGACCGAGTCCGCCGGAACGCCCGCCACCCACGAGCCCGACGCGCTCGAACTGGGCCTGCCCGTCCCCGTACCGGACCCCGGTCTTCCCAGCCGGGTCAGTATCCACGAGGTCGGGCCGCGTGACGGTCTCCAGAACGAGAGTTCACTCGTTCCGGTGACCGTGAAGGCCGAGTTCATCGCCCGGCTCGCCGCCACCGGACTGCGCACGGTGGAGGCCACCAGCTTCGTCCACCCCAAGTGGGTCCCGCAGTTGGCGGACGCCGAGGAGCTGATGCCCCGGCTGACCGAGCTGCCCGGCCGGCACCCGGGGCTGCGGCTACCGGTGCTGGTGCCGAACGAGCGCGGCCTGGACCGCGCGCTCGCCCACCACGCCACCGACATCGCGGTCTTCGCCAGCGCGACCGAGACCTTCGCGCGCCGGAACCTCAACCGCACGGCGGGCGAGGCCCTGGAGATGTTCAAGCCGGTGGTCGAACGGGCCGAGGAGGCCGGCGTGCCGACCCGCGGCTACCTGTCGATGTGCTTCGGCGACCCCTGGGAGGGGCCGGTCCCGATCCCCCAGGTGGTCGGCTTCGGGGTACGGCTGCTGGAGCTCGGCTGCACCGAACTCAGCCTCGGCGACACCATCGGCGTGGCCACTCCCGGCCAGGTCACCGCGCTGCTCCAGGCCTTCGCCCGGGCCGGCGTCCCGATGTCGCGGCTCGCCGTCCACTTCCACGACACCTACGGCCAGGCACTCGCCAACACCCTGGCCGCACTGCGCTCCGGCGTCACCACGGTCGACGCCTCGGCCGGCGGACTGGGCGGCTGTCCCTACGCCAAGAGCGCCACCGGCAACCTGGCCACCGAGGACCTGGTCTGGATGCTGCACGGCCTCGGCATCGAGACCGGCGTCGACCTGCGCGCGCTGGTCACCACCAGTGCCTGGATGGCCGGACAGCTCGGCCGCCCCAGCCCGTCCCGGGCCGTCCAGGCGCTGGCCGGCCGCCCGGCCTGAACCGTCTTCGCCGGGCCACGGGCCCGGCGTCCGCACCACCCTCATCCAGCGGCTCCGCCGCCGCCCCGATCCAGGAGGATCACCATGCTCGATCACCGCTTGGACAGTGAGTACGAGGAACTTCGGCGCACCGTCGAGCAGTTCGCCAACGACGTGGTCGCCCCGAAGATCGGTGACTACTACGAGCAGAACGAGTTCCCGTACGAGATCGTCCGTGAGATGGGGCAGATGGGCCTGTTCGGCCTGCCCTTCCCCGAGGAGTACGGCGGCATGGGCGGCGACTACTTCGCGCTCGGCCTGGCCCTGGAGGAGCTGGCCCGGGTCGACTCCTCGGTCGCGATCACCCTGGAGGCCGCGGTCTCGCTGGGCGCGATGCCGATCTACCGGTTCGGGACGGAGGAGCAGAAGCGGGAGTGGCTGCCGCGGCTGACCTCGGGCGAACTGCTCGGCGCCTTCGGTCTGACCGAGCCGGAGGGCGGTTCGGACGCGGGCGCGACCAGGACCACGGCCCGGTACGACGAGGCCACCGACGAGTGGGTGATCAACGGCACCAAGTGCTTCATCACCAACTCCGGGACCGAGATGACCGGTCTGGTGACGGTGACCGCACTGACCGAACCGATCGCTCGTTCGAGTGAAGACGGCTCCAGTCCCTCGCCAAGCCGGGAAATCTCCTCCATCATCGTGCCCACTGGTACCACTGGTTTCACGGTCTCGAAGAAATACTCCAAGGTCGGGTGGAACGCCTCCGACACCCGAGAGCTCTCCTTCACCGATTGCCGAGTCCCCGCGGCCAACCTGCTCGGCACCCAGGGCCGCGGCTACGCCCAGTTCCTGCGCATCCTCGACGAGGGTCGCATCGCCATCGCAGCCCTGG
The DNA here is from genome assembly GCF_040296785.1 of Kitasatospora sp. NPDC002040. Lineage (NCBI taxonomy): Bacteria > Bacillati > Actinomycetota > Actinomycetes > Kitasatosporales > Streptomycetaceae > Kitasatospora > Kitasatospora sp. NPDC002040. The sequence continues at coordinate 27,994 of NZ_JBEOXV010000015.1, forward strand.
CCACCGGCCTGGCCCAGGGATGTGTCGACCAGTCAGTCAGCTACGCCGGCACCCGCCGCGCCTTCGGGCGGACGATCGGCGCCAACCAGGTCATCCAGTTCAAGCTCGCCGACATGGAGATGCGCGCACACACCTCCCGCCTGGCCTGGCGGGACGCCGCCTCCCGGCTGCTGCATGCCGAGCCCTTCAAGAAGGAGGCCGCGATCGCCAAGCTGTTCTCCTCCGAGGCCGCCGTCGACAACGCCCGCGAGGCCACCCAGATCCACGGCGGCTACGGCTTCATGAACGAGTTCCCGGTCGCCCGGTTCTGGCGCGACTGCAAGATCCTGGAGATCGGAGAGGGCACCTCCGAGGTCCAGCGGATGCTCATCGCCCGCGAGTTGGGCGTCAACGTCTGACGCCGGGTCGTCGGTCCGGGCGGTGCGCACCGCCCGGACCTGACCATCGGGGAAGCCCCCGGAGTGACCGTCAGCTGCTGCTCACCCCGGTGTCGATCTGGTCGTAGCGGACCTGGGCCAGTTCGAACGCCGTCGGCTGCAGCCGCACCAACCCCGTGTACGGACCGCTCAGTTCCACCACCAGGCTCACGCCGAACGCCACGCACGCTCCCAGGAAGCCCATCAGCACCAGGTTCCGCGCATTGGCGGTGAGCCCGATCACCGGCGGTGTCGCCACCACGAAGACCGCCCCTACGAACAACCCGCCCAGCACGACCTCCGGTACCACCGCCCTGACGTCGGCCAGGCGGGTGTTGCGCCTGGCGTAGGCGTCGGTCAGGTTCCGCATCACGTCGTTCTTGACCGTGACCTCCGCCGACGTACCCACCCGTGCCTCGTCCACCGCCACCCGGACCTGGTCCAGTGCCTGCCAGGCCGCCGTGCTGCCGTGCCCCTTCTCCATCTGTGCCCACTCGTCACCGACCACGTCCTGGGTGTACTCCCGGACCTTCAGCCGCACCACGGCACGGTCCGAGTCCGGGAGCCCCTTGGCCCCCCAGTACACCTCCGTCAGCGCCCGGCTCTCCGCATACGTCTGCTGCCGGGCGGAGTTGAGCTGCTGCCATGCCCCGGCCACGCTGAAGCCCGTGAAGAGGGCGAAGAACCCGAGCACCGTCGCGCCCGCGAAGGCCAGCGCCTGCGGAGAGGTGCTCCCCTCCCGGGAGCGCTGGGTGCGCCCGAAGAGCACCCCGAAGAGCAGCGCCAGCACGGCGCCCATCAGACAGAAAAAGCCGATCGTCCACATCCGCTGCCAGTCTTCCTCCGAACCACCCGTCTCCGGTCGGCGCGGCCGCTCGCCCTGCTCGGTGTCCTGCTCCGCCTGCCTGCCCCGCCCGCCTGCCCCGCCCTCGCCCCCGCCCTCAGGTGACTCAGCCCGACCTGCCCCGTCCCCGGCTGGCGAAAGCCGCCGCCAGCGCACACAGCACCGGGAGCAGCATGGCGAGCAGAAGCACCATCACTTCGTCCAACTCCCACGGAGCGCTGTCGTCCGGGGCCGGCTCGGCGTCCGCGCCCTGCACGTCGGCGGCCAAGGGCTGGCCCGGATCCGCTCCTGCTCCTGCTCCTGCTCCTGACCCCAGGGGCCCGCCCGGCCCCGCAACGCCGCTCCCGGCCCCCGCCCCAGCCCCGGCTCCGCCCGCAGCCGCCACTCCGCCGAGTGCATCGGCGCCCGGGCGGCCGACACCGGATGGTCCCTGCTCACCCACCAACGCTCGGAAAGGACTGCCCAGCCCAGGCGCAGGTCCGACACCGGGGCGGTACGGAACGACCAACCCGCCGACAACCTGAGTTGCCGTCAGACTGTCCGCACTCACAGCGGCCTGACCGCCACCCGCCTGACTACTGCCCGCACCTACACCTGCTCCTGCTCCTGCTCCTGTTCCTGCGCTCGCGCCACCACTGCCGGTTCCCGCCGATGCGCCACCCGCCCCGGCTCCACCGCCCGCTGCCCCGCCCGCCGATCCACCGCCGCCGGAGCCCGTTCCCCCCTGCCCGGCTCCACCACTGCTGCCGCTACTACCACTGCCGCTGTCGCCGCCCTGGCCTCCGCTCTGACCTCCCGACACCCCGTCATATCCACCGGGCGCCTCCGCCGTCAGTCGGCGAGCGGCCAGTTGCCGGCCGTCCTCGCCGACCGCACCGTCGTCCGCGTATCCCTCACCCCGCACAACCCCCGCCTGCGGCCCGGGGAGAGCCGATCCGCTGAGGAGGCACTCGGCCGGCTGTCCCGGCACCAGCTGCCCCTGTGCGGAGAGACCCGTACAGGAGACCGAGCCGACCCCCGGCAGCCCGGACAGCACCTTCATCCCGCCGACCGGAACATCACCCAACGCCTCGACCTGGTAACGGAGTTCGACGGCTCCCACTGCCCGGGCCGCCATCCCCCGCCTGCCCCCGCCCGCCACGCCGGCCCCGGAAGGCCGTCCGACCGCCCGCAGCGCCATCCCCGACGCCACTCCGCGGTATCCGGCCCGGGCCGTCGCCACCGCCTTGGGGAGGCCGTCCGGCGCCGCACCCTCCACCGTCACCAGCGCATCCTGCTGGCCCACTGCCGCCACGAACCTGACGCTGCACTCCACCGTGCCCAACGGCGGCACCACGACCTGTCCGCCCCGACCGCACTGGCCCGACCCACCCGGCACCTGCTGATCGGCGATCACGGCACTCAGTCCGTACTCGGCCCGATTGACGATCCGGTAGCTCCGCATCACCTCTTCGCCCGCCCGCACCCGGACCGCAGTGCCCTCCGTGGCATTGGTACGGACACTCAGGCGCAGCGCGTCCCGCGCCTCCCCGCCGCGCTGGGCCCCGGCAGCCCAGGCGGCCCCACCCGCACCTCCACCTACTCCGACTACGAGCACCACGCACCCGACCACGAGACGGCCGCACCAGCGCCGGAGCGCAGCACGGCCGCAGGGGTCGCCGGTTTCGGCCCGCAGTCGAATGATCACCTTGTCATGCTTGCCCGATTCACCCGTTCATCGAGCACCCTGACGTCCCATCAGCTACCAAGATGACTCGAACAGCCCACCGGGTTTCGACCGGCCCGGCCCGACCGGCCGACCGTGCGAACACGCACCAACGTCCGCCCGATGCCGCCACGGCATCGGTCAGGGAATGACGATGACCGGCCGGTTCGCGCGGCGGGCCAGGCGGCCGGAGACCGAGCCGAAGAGCTTGCCGAGCAGTCCGTGCGTACTGCCGACCACGATCGCGTCGGCGGCGTACTCGCGGCCGACCTCCTCGATCTCGTGGCAGATGTCCCCACCCCGCTCGACCAGGATCCACGGCACGCCGGCGAGGTAGTCCGCACAGGCCAGCTCCAGGCCGAGGAGCTCGGTCCGGTGGTCGGGCATGTCGACGAACACCGGCGGCTCGCAGCCGGCCCAGACCGTGGCGGGCAGCCGGTTCGCCACGTGCACGATGACCAGTCCGCAGTGCGAGCGGCGGGCCATGCCCACCGCGTAGGCGAGCGCCCGCTCGCTGGAGAGGGAGCCGTCGAAGCCGACCACCACACCGTGCTGGAACACCGGGTCGCAGGCGCGTGCGGCCTGCTCCTGGAGTGCGGGTTCGCCGCTCCGCCCCGCTCGGGCGCCGGCGGCTCCCGAGCCCGCCCCCGAGCCGTCCGCGATCATTCCGTCCGTCATCAGGCCCTCCCCCGTCCCCTCACCCCGATGCCCGGCCCGCCGCTGGCGCGGTCGGGGCCAGCCACGACCGACGACCTCGCGGACGAAGACGGCCACCGAACGCCGGGGGCCGGGGAGACCGGGCGACAACTCATCCACCGTCCTGGTGCCGACTGCATCGTCGTCGGCAGCGGATCGGGGAGGCTCAAAACCGACCATGGCTCAAAGCTCTTCGAGTGAGATGGGCCGACAGGAAGGGGCACGGATGCCCGGGCAACAGGCCCACCCCCGACACCGAGTCGGTCTCTGCCGAGCACCACCGAATGTGACCTGTTCCTCTCAGAGTACGACGGGCTCAGGGTCCCGCCCAGCTGCGGAGCCCCGAAACGGCAACGATCCCGCCTAACGGAGGATGCGCGCGCCGGGGCTTTCGCGCCCCTCTGCTGAGGCCGTGCGCCGCCCGACGAGAAGGTTCCCTGGAGCTTCGCCGAGGAAGCCCCCCGACGCAACAGTGCCGCCACACAACGTGACCCGACTGTCATCGTCCGGTTGCCCTGCGAACCGGGCGGTCTGTCGGTTCCTGTCCCCTATATATGCGCGCCCGTCTGCACGCCCCGGTCCGCACCAGTCCGCCGCCGTTCCAAACCCCGGTGTTCGACCGAGCATTCGCTTCCGGCCATTTCGGTCCGCTACGGAACGCGACCGGGCAATTGCCTGCTGCATACGCCGGACCACTGGCAGCATGCATCGCATGCCGCTGCTCCTGTTCGACCTCGACAACACCCTGCTGCCCAGAGACGCAGCGTTCCGCGCCTGGGCGCTGGACTTCCTGGCCGAACACCACCTACCGGCCGGGGACCTCGGGTGGTTCACCACCATCGACGGCGGCGGCTACGTCCCGCGCAGCACCGTACTCGGGGCGGCCAAGCGCCGCTACGGGCTCGACCGGTCGATGGACTTCCTGCTCGCCCACTACCGGCGCGGCATCAACTCCCACATCCACTGCCCCAGCTCGCACGTCAAGGCACTCAACACCGCCCGCTCGGCCGGCTGGTCCCTGGGCATCGTCAGCAACGGCGGCACCCGGCCCCAGTTGGAGAAGATCCGTCGGGCCGGGCTCAGTTCCCTGGTCGACGGCTGGGTGATCTCCGAAGAGGCCCGATGTCTCAAGCCCGATCCACAGATCTTCGAGATCGCCGCCCAGCGCTGTGGAGTCCCGCCGGTCGGTGACTGGGCCGCCCACACCTGGATGGTCGGCGACCACGCCCCGGCCGACATCGCCGGCGCCGAGCTGACCGGACTGCGCAGCGTCTGGCTGCACCACGACCGCCCCTGGGCCGAGCACGGCTACCGGCCCACCCTCAGTGCGGCCGGAATCCCGGAGGCCGTCGGCCTGATCCTCTCCGCCCGTTCCGCCCCGAGCCCCCGCCGCCCCGTGAGCAGTACCGCCACCACAGCCGCCGGCAGCGCTGCCGCGCCGAAGCGCGTCTCCCCCTTCGCCCGGCTCACCGCCGTCTCGTCGGGCACCGCCACGGGGCCCGGCATCACCGCCGCAGGCGCCGGCGTCGCCGCTACCTCCACCAGCGCGTGACGCCCCGCTCCACGAAACCCAGCCGCCGGTAGAGCGGTTCGCCGAGCAGGGTGGCCACCAGCGTGGTCACCCTGCCGGGCTGCGCCGCCAAGGCCGCCGTGACCACGGCCCGGCCAAGCCCGTTCGACCGGTACTCGGGCAGCACTGCCACCCAGTAGACGCCCACCGTCTCCACGTTGTCGTACGTCATGCACGCGGCTGCCGGTTCGCCGTCGACCCGGCCCAGCCAGGCCCGGTAGCCGGGCTCCGCGAGCAGGCCGGCCGGGAGCAGCGCGCCCTGCTGCCGCGTCTGGTCGGCGGTGACCGGAAAGCCGTCCACCACCACCCTTTCCAGGAGCACCAGTTCACTCACGTCGCGCACCTCGTGCACCTCGACGCCCCGGTCCCCCAGCGAGCGCACTCGCGCACCCGACCACGACCCCGCGCCCGCCGTCAGCGGTGCGTCGGGCTCGCGCACCATCACCGCCATGCCCAGGGTCGACTCACGGCCCTCGCCCGCGAGCTCGATCCCGCCGTACGGGTCCTCCAGGACGAACTGCTGGGTGGCCCACTCCTCCCGCAGCCGGGCCAGCTCGGCCAGCAGCGACCCCGCGCCCTCCGGCCCGTACGGGCGGGTCACCACGATCCGGTGGGCGTCCGCAGCGTCCCGCGCGCACCGGACCGCGGTGAACCCCGGGCGGCGGACGGACTCCCAGCCGTGCACCCGGGCCTGGGCGGACCAGAAGGCCGCCGCGTTGTCGTTGGCCTGTTCGAGCCGACCGGGGTTCGTCATGCCCCGACCCTAACCAGCCGCCGTCTCCGGAGGGCGCACGGCGGCGCGCACTTTTACCGCGAGCGCCCCTTGCGCGGACCGGCTGTTTTCGGTCAATCTCACTACCGGCCCGTCCGGTTCGGCAAAGTCGCAGCCCAGGGCGTTCGGCACACCGCGTTCTCCCGTGCGACCGGCAGGTGGGTCGTGCGGCAACCAGCCATCGATCCTCCGGCCCTCTTCACAGGGGGGTCGACGGCTGCCACGCTTCGTGATCGAATGCATCACGCCAAATTGCCATGTCGACATAGCGTCGGATGGTGAACTTGTCACAACGGCGACGGTCCACCCAGTAGATTCGATCTTGGCGCACAAGGGCGATCTGCCGGGCGATTCGGCGAGTACGGCGAGCAGTTCGGCACACGGCACCACGGCACCACCACACACACCACCGAGGGGGCTGGAGCGCCTTGAGCAGGGTGAGCAGGAGCGACACGGGTCCTGACGGCGGCCAGTCGTCGGCCGGCTTCACGAACCGCGCCCCGAGAGACAACGCGCCCCATCAGCCACACCAGCACCAGAGCCACCCCTCCGCCCCACAGCTCGGTTACCCGACCGGCCCTCAGTCCGGACACCAGCCCGGACTCTCCGGCGGAGCCCAGGGCGCAGTCTCCGGTGGCCATCAGCCGGCCAACTCCGCACCCAGGCGCCAGATTTCCGTCGCCACCGGGCTGGCGGCCAGTCAGAACGGCAGCGGTGGAAGCCATCTGACCCAGAGCCAGTTCGGCGGCACGGCCACGGCGACCCTCCCCGCCCAGACCGGCACCGTCCCGGTGAACTCCGCCCAGACCGGCCACGCCGCCGCGCCGCGCAAGCTCTCCGGCCGGCGCCGCCGCGAGACGGTGGCCGTGCTGATCTTCGGCGGCGCCCCCATCTTCGAGAGCTCGATCCCGCTCTCGGTCTTCGGCGTCGACCGCCAGGACGCCGGCGTGCCCCGCTACCGCCTGCTGGTCTGTGCGGGCGAGGACGGCCCGCTGGCCACCACCGGCGGGCTCACCCTCACCGCGCCGTACGGCCTGGAGGCGCTCTCCCGGGCCGGCACCATCGTCGTCCCGGCCTGGCGCTCGATCTCGCAGCCGCCCCCGCCGGAGGCGATCGCCGCCCTCCGCAAGGCGCACCACGAGGGGGCCCGGATCATCGGGCTCTGCACCGGGGCCTTCGTCCTCGCCGCCGCCGGCCTGCTGGACGGCCGCCCGGCCACCACGCACTGGATGTACGCGCCGACCCTGGCCAAGCGGTACCCCAAGGTCCACGTGGACCCGCGCGAGCTCTTCGTCGACGACGGCGACGTACTCACCTCCGCCGGGACCGCCGCGGGCATCGACCTCTGCCTGCACGTGGTCCGCAGCGACCACGGCGCCGAGGCGGCCAACGCGCTCGCCCGCCGGCTCGTGGTGCCCAGCCGCCGCAGCGGCGGCGGGCAGGCCCAGTACATCGATCAGTCTTTACCGGAGGAGATCGGCAACGACCCGCTCGCCGAGGTCGTGACCTGGGCCCTGGAGAACCTCAACCAGCAGTTCGACGTCGAGGTCCTGGCCGCCCGCGCCTACATGAGCCGCCGCACCTTCGACCGGCGGTTCCGCACCCTCACCGGCAGTGCTCCGCTGCAGTGGCTGATCACCCAACGGGTGCTCCAGGCCCAGCGGTTGCTGGAGGCGTCCGAGCTCTCGGTGGACGATGTCGCGCGCCGCTGCGGCTTCCGCTCCCCGGTCGCGCTGCGCGGCCACTTCCGCCGCCAGCTCGGGGTGTCCCCCGCCGCGTACCGGACCGGCTACCGTTCGCGGCGCCCGGCACCGCAGCCGACCCCCGGCCCGGCGCTGCCCATCGGGGCGAACCCGACCGTGCCCGCCCAGGCGCACCCCGCCGACCGGCCGACCGGCACTCCCGGTGGCGCGACGCATCTGACGGCCGGTCCGGGCCGCCCGCTGGTGCCCGCCCAGTCCGGTGCCGCACCCCGCCAGGCGGTGCGCGGCGCCCACCCCGGGCACCCGGGCCACACCGGCGGCCACGGCAGCGGCCCCATCCCGGGCAGCGGCAACCACGGCAGCAGTGCCGAGCGCGCCGTCGAGCACGCCCACGCCGCCGCCACCGAGGAGGGCTACGGCCAACCGACGGCCCGTGAGCCGGGCCAGGGCCACCGTCCGGACGGGGCACCGGTGTCCGCGTCCCGCCCCGGCCAGTCCAGCGCCGGCGCAACCACCGATGCGGCAGGCGGTGGCGAACCCACGGCCGCCGGTTCCGCCCCCGGTTCAGCCTCCGGCTCCGGCGACACAGCGGGCGGGCCTTCGGGCCGACAACTGTCCGGCTCTCGTGATCGCGCCGTAGGGTGAGGGCGTGAATGACCGCCTGGTATGGATCGACTGTGAAATGACGGGGCTCGACCTCGGCCGGGATGCCCTGGTCGAGGTCGCCGCTCTGGTGACCGACTCCGAACTGAACATCCTCGGGGAGGGCGTGGACGTCATCATCCGGCCGCCCGCCGCATCCCTGGAAACCATGCCGGACGTGGTGCGCCAGATGCACACCTCCTCCGGCCTGCTCGACGAGCTGGAGAGCGGCGTCACGCTGGCCGAGGCCGAGGCGCGGGTGCTCGCCTACATCCGCGAGCACGCCGCCGAGCCCGGCAAGACGCCGCTCTGCGGCAACTCGGTGGCCACCGACCGCGGCTTCCTCTCCCGGGACATGCCCGCGCTCGAGAGCCACCTGCACTACCGGATCGTGGACGTCTCCTCGATCAAGGAGCTGGCCCGCCGCTGGTTCCCGCGCGCCTACTACAACAGCCCGCAGAAGGGCGGCAGCCACCGCGCCCTGGCCGACATCCGGGAGAGTATCGCCGAACTCCGCTACTACCGCGAGGCGGTGTTCGTCGCCCAGCCCGGGCCGGACACCGAAACGGCCCGCACCATCGCGGCCAAGCACCAGCTGCCGACCGGCTGACCGAACCGCACCTCGCCGCACCGCCCGACCAGCTGTCCCTTCCCTCCGGTCATCGAAACCCTGGCGCGAGCACCCGCTCCCATCCTGTAGAGTTCTTCCTGTCGGAGCGGGAACGCACCGACAGATGGTGGGTATAGCTCAGTTGGTAGAGCACCTGGTTGTGGTCCAGGTGGCCGCGGGTTCGAGTCCCGTTACTCACCCCAACAGCCTTGAGGGCCTGATCTCTTGAAGATCAGGCCCTCAAGGCGTTTCTGCGTTCCCGCCCCGATCCGCCCCGTCCACGACACCGCGGACACCGCGGCGGCCAGGCACTACCCCTGCAAACTACCCACTAGTAACATCGCTGCCATGACCACACCTTCGATTGGCCAGCTGCTCGACTCCACGGTGCCGATGGCACACACCCTCAACCTCGAGTACCTGGAGACCAGTCCCGAGCGCGCCGTCCTCCGCCTGCCGGACCAGCCCGCCTACCACAACCACGTCGGCGGCCCGCACGCCGGAGCGATGTTCACCCTGGCCGAGTCGGCCAGCGGCTGCATCGTGATCGCCGCGTTCGGCGACCAGATGCACCGCGCCGTGCCGCTCGCCGTGAAGGCGGAGATCGAGTACAAGAAGCTGGCCAAGGGCGTGGTCACCGCGACCGCGACCCTGGGGCGCCCCGCCGCCGACGTGGTCGCCGAGCTGGACAAGGGCGAGCGCCCGGAGTTCACCGTCACGGTCGACATCACCCGCGCCGACGGCGACGTCACGGGCGTGATGACCATCACCTGGACCCTGCGCCCCAACTCCTGACGCCCGGCCACCGGGTGGGGAGCCGACCGAACGCCTCCCCACCCGCCACCGGCCCGGCCGGACGACACCCACCCCGGTCGGCCACCCGCTTCAGGCCACCCGCCCGCCTCAGGTCGACCCGCCTCAGGCCGAGTCCCGCACCACCAGCTCGGTGGCCAGCACCACCTGCCGCCGCGCCCGCCCCTGCTCGGCGATCTCCTCCAGCAGCAACCGGGCCATCGTCCGCCCCATCTCCTCGATCGGCTGCCGGACGCTGGTCATGGCCGGCTCGGTGTGCCGGGCCACGATCGAGTCGTCGAAGCCGATCACGGCCACGTCGTCCGGCACCCGCCGCCCGGCGGCCCTGAGCACCTGCATCGCCCCCGCCGCCATCACGTCCGAGGCGCAGAACACCGCGTCCACCGCGGGCCGGCGCTCCAGCAGTTCGCGCATCGCCAGCTTCCCGCCCTCCTCGGTGAAGTCGGCCGGCCCCACCAGGTCCTCCAGGTACGGCATCCCGGCCTCCTCCAGCGCCTGCCGGTACCCGGCCAGCCGCGCCCGGGCGCCCTCCATGTCGAGCGGCCCGGTGATGGTCGCGACCTGGCGGCAGCCGCGCCGCAGCAGGTGCCGGACGGCCATCCGGGCACCGCCCGCGTTGTCCGCGTGGACGTAGCTCAGCGGCTCCAGGTCCCCCCGCCGCCCCGCCAGTACCGAGGGGATCTCCAGGCTCTCCAGCAGGCTCGGCAGCGGGTCGTCCTGATGCACCGACACCAGCAGTACGCCGTCCACCCGCTGGGCGGTCAGATAGGCCGAAAGTCGCTCCCGCTCACGCTGGTTCCGCACCAGGATCAGCAGCAGCTGCATGTCGGTCTCGGCCAGCTCGGCGGAGACGCCGCTGATGATGTCGGAGAAGTACGGCTCGGAGAACAGCCGGGTCTCCGCCTCGGGGACGACCAGGGCGATCGAGTCGGTGCGCGAGGTGACCAGGGTGCGGGCGGCCCGGTTGGGGACGTAGCCCAACTCGGCGATCGCGGCGTTCACCGCCTCGCGTGCCTTCTCGCTCACCCGGGGCGAGCCGTTCACCACCCGGGAGACCGTCCCGCGCCCGACGCCCGCGAGTGCGGCCACCTCCTCCAGGGTCGGCCGGGCCGACGCCGAGGCCGGCCGGGCCGACCCGGGGCCCGACCCCGGTCCCGGCCCGGAGCCCGAGCCCGGCCGGGCGGTGGCCTGCCCCCGGCCGCTGCCGGGTTCGCCCTGGGGCCCCGTCGGGCGCTGTGCGGTCTGGCTCATCGCTCACCTCATGGGACTACTGGTCATGGTCGTCGCTGCTCATTGTGGCCGGTTCCGGCGCGGACCGGCCGCTCCGGTGCCGAGCTCCCCGAACGGACCTCCACCGGGCCCGGTACGGACGCCGGTACGGACGCCGCTCCGGCCCCGGCTCCAGCCCCGGCTCCGGCGTTCGGGACCGACCGGCCAGGACACACTCCGGCAACGGTTCCGACTTCTGCTCTTGACACTCACCCCCGCGAACCAGCAACCTTCCGGCATGCCTTCGTGGGAGCGCTCCCACACTCTACTGGCCAATCACCGCGCACACAGCACCCCTGCCCCACCCTGGACCGAGGAGATCGCCATGCGCCGCAGCACCACCCGCCCCCGCAGAGCAGCCGCCGTCGCCACCGCCACGGCTGCCGCCACCGCGCTCCTGCTGACCGGTTGCTCCAGCAGCGGCGGCACCGCCGCCCCCAAGAGCGACGAGAAGATCACCCTGACCGTCGGCGACTTCGGCACCTTCGGCTACCAGGAGGCCGGGCTCTACACGGAGTACATGGCGGCCCACCCGAACATCACCGTCAAGGCCGAGACCGCCCAGGACGGCCAGAAGTACTGGGACGCGCTGACCACCCACCTGGCGGCGGGCAGCGGCCTGACCGACATCCAGGCGGTCGAGGTGGGCTACATCGCCCAGGCCACCAGCAAGTTGGGCGACAAGTTCGTCGACCTCGGCAAGACCGACGGGATCAGCGCGGGCGCCTGGCTGCCCTGGAAGTCCGAGCAGGCCACCACCGCCAAGGGCGAACTGATCGGCCTCGGCACGGACATCGGCCCGATGGCCGTCTGCTACCGCAAGGACCTGTTCCAGCAGGCCGGCCTGCCGACCGACCGGGAGGCGGTCGGCGCGCTCTGGGCCGGCGACTGGAACAAGTTCGTCGAGACCGGCAAGGCCTACCAGGCCAAGGCCCCGGCCGACACCTTCTTCACCGACTCGGCCAGCGGTCTGTTCAACGCCGTGATCTCCAGCGACACCCAGCAGTACTCCGACGCCTCGGGCAAGCTCAACGTCAAGGACAGCCCGACCGTCAAGAAGGCCTGGGACCTCTCGGTCGCCGCCGCACAGGCCAAGGTCAGCGCCGGTCTGCGGCAGTTCCAGAAGCCGTGGGAGGCCGCCTTCGCCAACGCGAAGTTCGCCACCGTGGTCTGCCCGTCCTGGATGACCGGCATCGTCAGCAAGCAGTCCGGCGAGGCCGGCAAGGGCAAGTGGGACATCGCCAAGCCGCCGGTCGCGGCCAACTGGGGCGGCGCCTTCCTGACCGTCCCGAAGGCCGGCAAGCACACCAAGGAGGCCGCCGCACTGGCCGCCTGGCTGACCGCGCCGGAGCAGCAGGCCAAGGTCTTCACCAAGGTCGGCAACCTGCCCTCGACCTCGGCCGGCCTCCAGCTGCCCGCGGTGCAGTCGGCCAAGCTGGACTACTTCGGTGACACCCCGACCGGCCAGATCTACGCGGCCGCGGCCGGTTCGATCAAGCCCGCGAAGATCGGCCCGAACGACGGCACGGCCAAGACCATCATCACCGACAACGGCATCCTCGACATCGAGGAGCACGGCACCGACCCGGCCAAGGCCTGGGAGAACGTGCTCAAGGGCATCGACGACAAGGTCAACGGCTGACGCCACCCACCGGGCCGGGCGGCCGCAGCGCCGCCCGGCCACCGCCCCGCCCCGCTCACCCCAGAACCGCCCGCCCCAGCACCGCCGCCCGGCCGGGGTCCGACGCCCATCGGCCGGGCGGCACCATCAGCAGCTACCCGGGAGGACACCCCGTGGCCACCCCAGCCCCGCCCGCCAGTTGGCGTTCGCGCCTGTACCGCCTCGACCTGAAGGCCTCGCCCTACGTCTACATCGCCCCCTTCTTCCTCTGCTTCGCCGCCTTCGGGCTGATCCCGCTGGTGTGGACGGGCTGGCTGTCCCTGCACCGGGTCGACCTGCTCACCCCGGACGTCATGGAGTGGCGCGGGCTGGGCAACTACACCCGGCTCTGGGGGAGCGAGCAGTTCTGGACCGCACTGCGGAACACCTTCACCATCGGGGTGATCTCCACCGTCCCGCAGCTGCTGATGGCCCTCGGCCTGGCCCATCTGCTCAACTACCGCCTGCGCGCCCGGGGTTTCTTCCGGGTGGCGGTGCTCGCCCCGTACGCGACCTCGATCGCCGCGGCCACCCTGGTGTTCGTCCAGCTCTACAACCCGGACTACGGGATGATCAACTGGGCGCTCTCCGCGGTGGGCGTCGAGCGGACCGACTGGTTCGCCGACACCTGGCCCTCCCAGATCGCCATCTCCTCGATCGTGACCTGGCGTTGGACCGGCTACAACGCGCTGATCTACCTGGCCGCGATGCAGGCCGTGCCGAAGGACCTGTACGAGGCGGCCAGTCTGGACGGTGCCTCGCGCTGGCAGCAGTTCACCCGGATCACCATCCCGTCGATCCGGCCGACCATCCTGTTCACCATCATCGTCTCGACCATCGGCGCCACCCAGCTGTTCGGCGAGCCGATGCTGTTCGGCGGCGGGGTCGGGGTGAGCGGCGGCTCCGCGCACCAGTACCAGACCCTGAGCCTCTACCTGTACGAACTCGGCTGGCCCAGCGGCCAGTTGGGCCGTGCCTCGGCAGTGGCGTGGACGATGCTGCTGCTCCTGCTCCTGATCGGTGCGATCAACCTGCTGATCGCCCGCCGCAACAACGCCAAGCTGGGAGCCTGAGCCATGAGCACCCTGACGACGCCCCGTCCGGCCGAGGCCCCGGGCAGCACCGCTCCCCCGGTCGCCCGACGGCGGTTCCGGGCCGGGGCCGGCGACCACGACAAGGCCGGCCCGGTCACCTACCTGCTGCTCGGCCTGGCCGCGGTGGTCTCGCTCTTCCCGCTCTACTGGACCTTCGTGGCGGCCAGTCACACCGGTGACCGGGTGGCCCAGTCACCGCCGCCGCTGCTGCCCGGCGGGGAGCTGTGGACCAACATCTCCACCGTCTGGAACCAGGCCGCGATGGGGCAGGCGCTGCTCAACTCGACCATCGTGGCCGGGCTGGTGGCGGTCTCCACCGTGATGTTCTCCACCCTGGCCGGCTTCGCCTTCGCCAAACTCCCGTTCCGGGGGCGGAACATCCTGCTCACCCTGGTGGTGGCGACCATGACCATCCCGCCCCAGCTGAGCGTCATCCCGCTGTACCAGATCATCACCGACCTGGAGTGGGGCAACCAGCTCCAGTCGGTCATCCTGCCCTCGCTGGTGGCGGCCTTCGGGGTGTTCTTCATGCGGCAGTTCCTGGCCGAGGCACTGCCGGTGGAGCTGATCGAGGCCGCCCGGGTGGACGGTGCGCACAGCCTGCGGATCGTCTGGCACGTGGTGTTCCCGATCGCCCGCCCCGCCATGGCGGTACTGGGCATGCTGGTCTTCGTGCAGTCCTGGAACGACTTCTTCTGGCCCTTCGTGGTGCTCACCCAGCAGAACCCGACCGTGCAGGTCGCACTCTCCGCGATCGGCGGCGGCAGCGCGTACGACATCAACCAGGCGGTCATCATGACCGGCGCACTGGTCGGCACCCTGCCGCTGCTGCTGATCTTCGCCGTGCTCGGCAAGCACATCGTCGGCGGCATCACCGCCGGTGCCGTCAAGAGCTGATCCGACGTCAGCGTCCACACTTATCATGGGAGCGCTCCCGCAATGACCGTGACCGAACCGAGCACCATCAGCACCGGCCCGGCCTTCCCGCCCGGCTTCGCCTGGGGCGCCGCCACCGCCGCGTACCAGATCGAGGGCGCCGCCACGGTCGGTGGCCGCACCCCCTCGATCTGGGACACCTTCAGCCACACCCCGGGCAAGGTGGTCGGCGGCGACACCGGGGACATCGCCGTCGACCACTACCACCGGTTCCGCGAGGACGTCCGGCTGATGGCCGAGCTCGGGCTGACCTCCTACCGGTTCTCGCTCTCCTGGCCGCGGATCCAGCCCACCGGGCGCGGCCCGGCGGTCGAGCGCGGCCTGGACTTCTACCGGGCCCTCACCGACGAGCTGCTGGCCCACGGCATCACCCCGGTCGCCACCCTCTACCACTGGGACCTGCCCCAGCACCTGGAGGAGCTCGGCGGCTGGCCGGCCCGCGACACGGCCCACCGGTTCGCCGACTACGCCGCCCTGGCCGCCGAGGCGCTCGGCGACCGGATCGGCACCTGGACCACCCTCAACGAGCCCTGGTGCAGCGCCTTCCTCGGCTACGGCTCCGGCGTGCACGCCCCGGGGCGGACCAACCCGGCCGACGCGCTCAAGGCCGCCCACCACCTCAACCTCGGCCACGGCCTGGCCATCGGCGCACTCCGCGCCGCCCTGCCGGGCACCGCCCAGCTCGCCGTCTCGCTGAACCTGCACCAGATCCGGCCGCTGACCGGGGACCCGGCCGACCTGGAGGCCGCCCGCCGGATCGACGCCGTCGGCAACCGGGTCTTCACCGGCCCGATGCTGAACGGCAGTTACCCCGCTGACCTGCTCGCCGACACCGAGCGGCTGGTCGACTGGGACGCCCTGGTCCAGCCCGGCGACCTGGCCGAGATCAGTCGGCCGATCGACCTGCTCGGGATCAACTACTACACCCCGACCGTGGTTTCGAGCACCGAGAACGCCAAGGACCTCCCCCGCCACGACGGCCACGGCGGCGGCAGCCAGACCCCCTGGCCGGGCGCGGAGGACGTCGCGTTCCACCTCGCCCCCGGCGAACGCACCGCGATGGACTGGCCGATCGACCCGACCGGCCTGACCGACCTGCTGCTCGACGTGCACCGGGCCCACCCCGGCCTGCCGATGCTGGTCACCGAGAACGGCGCGGCCTTCGAGGACACCGTCGGCCCCGACGGCACGGTGGACGACCAGGACCGGATCGCCTACCTGCACGGCCACCTGGCCGCCGTGGCCCGCGCCGTCGAGGCCGGGGCCGACGTGCGCGGGTACTACCTCTGGTCGCTGCTGGACAACTTCGAGTGGGCGTACGGCTACGGCAAGCGCTTCGGTGCGGTGCACGTCGACTACACCACACTGGCCCGCACCCCCAAGGCCAGCGCCCATTGGTACGCCGAGGTGATCCGTACCGGAACCCTGCCCGCGCAGCCGTGACGACGGGTGCGCGACCCGAACGCCGATGCGCGTGACCTGACTGCCGGGCCGGTCGTTCTCTGTTGTCGTGCGAGCAAATCACGCGGCCCAGCCGCGAGTCGAGGGCCCGGGCGGCGACGAGCAGTGCCGCGAACGTCCGGCACCGGCCAGGGGGCGACTGCCCCGGCCCCGGGCCCGGACGCTCGCGGCCGGCGGCGCGGTGCTCGCCCACGTCTGGGGCCTCGGCCTCGGCGTGACCAACGCGTACGCCAGTGAGGGCCCGGCCGTCACCGACCTGGTCAACCAGGCGGACGCGCCCGCCCTGTTGGGGCAGCTCACCGGGGCGGCGGTCCCGGTGCTGGAGCAGCAGACCGCCTCGGTGGCGCGGGCCCTGCAGGACCGGATCAAGAGTGACGGACTGCCGCTCCCCGGGCAGGCCACCACGGTGCCGGACGCCTTCGCGATCGCGGCCGTCCTGCTGCCCGCCGTACCGCCGCAGCCCCGGGGGGACGGCGCGCCCCGGGCCTCGCGCTCCGGCCCGGGGCCGGAGACGCCGGAGGGCGGGGCCCCCGTGGTCGCCACCACCGCGCGGCACCCGGCGGTGGTCGAGCGGGCGGCGGCGGTCACCACCGCCGAGCCGGACCTGGCCCGGGCCGCTGCAGCGCCCACCGAGATCCGGCTGGTGGAGGGCAGTTGGGAGGAGGCCCAGGAGGGGCTGGCGCTGACCGCCGCCGCACCGGTGGAGACCGAGGGCAAGCTCACCGCCGTCCTGGTGCCGATCGCCGCCGGACTGCTGCTCACCGGTGCGGCCATGTACAAGCACCGGGGCCTTCCCAGCGGGCACTGACCCCGGGCGGGCGCGGAAGCGGAAGCGGGTGCGTGCGCCGGTTGCCTGAGGGTGTGTCAGCGGAAGACGCCCGGCGGGGGCGCCGGGGACGGCGCCGCCGTGGCGTCGGTGGCCGGGAGGGCGCCGGCGGTGAAGTCGGCCAGCGCCCGGCCGTGCTCGATCCGGCCCAGGTAGGAGTCGGAGGCCACCCGGCGGCCCAACTCCTCCAGCGGGAGCGGCTGGTGGGCGGCGGCCAGGATCAGATTGCCGAACCGCTTGCCGCGCAGCACCGCCGGGTCGGCGGTCAGGCAGACCTCGGGGAAGACCGCCTGCAGGGTGGCGACCTGGGAGCGGGCGAAGGCCAACGCCCCGCCGTCGGCGATGTTGGCGGCGTACCGGCCGCCGGGGGCGAGTGCCCGGGCCGCCAGTGCGGCGAACTCGACCGTGGCGCAGTGGGCGGGGGTGCGGGCCCCGGAGAAGATGTCGGCGATCACCAGGTCCACCGTGCCCTCGGGGGTCTTCTCCAGCACCGCACGGGCGTCGGCACCCCTGACCTTGATCTGCCAGCCGCGCTCCAACGGCAGCTCGGCGCGGACGAGTTCGGTCAGTTCGGGGTCGATCTCGGCCACCTGCTGGCGGGATCTCGGCCGGGTCGAGGCGGTGTAGCGGGCCAGCGTCAGGGCGCCACCGCCGAGGTGCAGCACGGTGATCGGGCGGCCGGGCGCAGCCGCGAGGTCGATCAGGTGGCCGAGGCGGCGCTGGTACTCGAAGCCGAGGTGGCCCGGATCGGCCAGGTCGACCAGGGACTGCGGCGCTCCGTCCAGCAGCAGGGTCCAGGCCTGCGGGCGGTCCCGGTCGGGGACCAGCTCGGCCGTGCCGGAGGCGACCGGACGGGCCAGCGGCCCCTGTGCGTGCGTACGTCCGCCGGGTGACCCGGCGGGGGTCGTGCCGACCGGCTCGGTCTCGGTGCGAGCCCGACCGGCCCGGTTGCTGCGTCCCATGCCGACCATTATCGCCGGGCGGGCGGCCCGGCGGCGCCGGGCCGTGGGGCCGCAGTGCAGGTCGGAGCGGGCCGAGGGCGCAGGTCAGAGCGGGCCGAGCCCACCGGCCGTCAGGGTGCAGGCCGCCTCGCAGAGGGCCGAGCGGAGCACCCACGGGTCGGTCGCCCGGACCGAGGCGGTCGGGCCCGCGGGCGGCATCACCCAGCGGGGGTCGGTCGGCGGGAGCTGCTTGGCGCCCGGCGTACAGCTGGTGCCGGGCAGGTGCCACTGACCGGCCACCCCGGCGGGGACCAGGAACGCGATCGCCGATCCCCCGCCGGTCTGGTGCACGGTGCCGCAGGCCCGGCGGAGCCGGAGGATGTCCACCGTCTCCAGGCCGTGCCGGACCGGGACGGTCACGGTGTCGAAGGCCGGGACGGCGGCCCGGCCCACCCCGGGGCCACCGCCGCCGACGGCGAAGCCGGGCGGCTCGCTGCCGGCCCCGTCCGGGACCAGCGCCGGGGCGAGGCCGGGCAGAACCCGTCCCGCTCCGGCCGTGATGCGTCGGTACTGCGGAAGTCCGGCGGCCATGGGGCCCTCCTGTCACCTCGTCAGGTCGGAAGCCGGGGGTCGCTCGATCGGAGGAACGGATCGGTGGGGGCGCGGCGGTGGGCTTCCACGTATCAGGACAACGCCGACCGGCCCGGAAAGGCCACGGGGCGATGTACAGCAAGCCATGGCATTTCATGGCAGAACTCGGCAACAGCGCCCGATTTAGTGCCAATTGACCAGAGATCAGCCCACAACCGGACGTGCTCGGTCCGTGACAGCCGGTACTGTCTGCGCTGGATCGAGGCCCCCCTCACGGGGCCGCCCCGACCCACCCGCACCACCCGACGCACCAGCTCGGAGCGCAGCTGATGGCAGCCATGAGGCCCCTCTCCCCCAACGCCGCCATGCGAGCCCTGCGCGGCGACCTCTCCCCCGGCGAGTTCGCCGTCGCGATCCGCCGGGCCGCCCGGGAGATCGGCGAGCACGTCTCCTGCGACGCCCGCTACATCGGGCGGGTGGAGGCCGGGGAGATCCGTTGTCCCAACTACGCCTACGAGCGCGTGTTCCGGCACATGTGGCCGGACCGCTCCCTGTCCGAGCTGGGGTTCACCCCGCGTACGGCGGTCCGCCGCCGCGCGGTCGACCCGCCGTCAGCCCCGCCCACCAGGCTCGGGCCGGGCGGGCTGCCCCGGCTCGACGACTCGTACCATCCCGACGAGGAGAACGACGACGTGCGTCGCCGTACATTCCTGAACGGCGGTTCGACCGCCCTGGTGGCAGCCCTCGGCCTCGACCAGCCCGCCCTGGCCGCCGTGCCCGCGATCCCGTCCCAGCGCCGGGTCGGCACCGCCGAGGTGCTCGGCGTCGAGCAGGCCGTCCGCGACATCCGCCTGCTGGACGACGTGCACGGCGCGGACGCGCTGTTCGAGCTGGCGGGCCAGTCCCTGCGCAGCGCCTACGTGATGCTCAACGACGGCGACTACAGCGCCGGCACGGAGCGCCGGCTCCAGTCCGGCGCCGGTGAACTGGCGATCTCGGTCGGCTGGTTGGCCCACGACTCGGACCGGCTGGCGGACGCCCGCTCGTTCTACTCCGAGGCACTGGCCACCGCCCGGATGGCCGACGACGCGGCGCTGGAGGCGCACGTCTTCTCCAACAGCGCGTTCCTGGCCCGGGACGCCGGCCGGGCCCGCGAAGCCCTCCGGGCCGCCCAGGCCGGGCAGTCCGCCGCCCGCCAGCTGGACTCCGACCGGCTGCTGTCGCTGCTGGTGATGCGGGAGGCCGGGGCCTGGGCCCTGCTCCGGGACCGGGCCGCCTGCGAGCGGGCGCTCTCCCGGGCGCACACCCTCTTCGACCGGGGTGAGTCGGAGGCCGACCCCGAGTGGATGTCCTTCTTCGGCGAGGCGGAGATCGCCGGGCTGGAGGCCCAGTGCTGGTCCGCCCTCGGCGACTTCGGCCGGGCCACCGAACGGGTCAGCCTGGCGATCGCGCTCCAGGAGCCGCACTTCGTCCGCAACCGGGTCCTCTACACCGCCGAGCTCGCCCACGACCGCCTCGGCCTCGGCGACCTGGCGGGCGCCGCCACCCACGGCGCGGCCGCCGCCGCCCTCCTGGGCCGGGTCCGCTCGGCCCGCATCCGCACCATGCTCGCCACCACCGCGGACCGGCTCCGCCCGCACCGCGCCGTCCCCGAGGTGGCGGCCTTCCTCACGGCCTATCAGGCAGCTGCCTGACCGAAGCTCGGGGACCGACGAGAACATCGCCGTTCCCCGAACCCCGGCTCGGCAGAGTGCCTAGACGTGGCTGTGGTCGTTCCAGATCTCCACGGCCGGGGCCCCGTACTCCCACGACAGGACCGAGAGCGCCGCCGTCCCGAGCTTGAACCGCTGCGCGAACTCCGGCGGCAGCCCGAGCCAACGCGCCGTCAGGATCCGCAGCAGGTGCCCGTGCGCGAACAGCACCACGTCCCGGTCGGCGCAGTGCATGGTGGTGGTGTCCGGATGCGGCGTCCCGTGCTCGGAGTTGAGCTCCGCGAGGAAGCCGTCCACCCGGGCCGCCACCTCGGCGAGCTTCTCGCCGCCCGGCACCCCGTCCCGCCAGATCAGCCAGCCGGGGTGGTCGGCGGCCCGGATGTCGGGGCCGGTGCGGCCCTCGTACTGGCCGTAGTCCCACTCCAGCAGTTCGTCCCGCTCGATCGCCCGGTCGCCGAACCCGGCCAGCTCGCAGGTCTCCTTCGCCCGGGACAGCGGGCTGGTGTAGACGACGGCGTCCGGGAGCCCGTTCCACGGCGCCTTGGCCAGCCGGGCCCCGAGCGCCAGGGCCATCGCCCGGCCCTCCTCGGTCAGCGGGACATCGGTACGACCGGTGTGCTGGCCACTGGCCGACCACGCGGTCTCGCCGTGCCGGACGAGCACGATACGGGCGGGCATGAGCGGGCTCCTTGCAGAAGTGGGCTGCTTCGACCCCTCCATGATCCCCCAACCCGCGGCCGGCCAGCGGCGACCGTCCAGCGTCCGGATGGCCCCGGAAGGTCCGGGGAGCGCGTTCCAGGGTGGTTTGTCGGTGCCGGATGCGAGACTTGGCCGCACCATGAACGTCTTGACCTTCGGGCAGGCGGAGCCGGTCGCGCGGCGGCTCCGTGAACTGCGCGGCCAGGCGCCGCAGCGCAGCCTCGACGCCCGGGCGCTGGCCGCGCTCGCGGCCAATCCGGGGTGCCGCCGCCGCGCGGTGCTGGACGCGGCGGGGGTGGACAAGGGCGCGGTCGCGGACCGCCTCGGCCACCCGGCACCGTTCGGCCAGTCCCCGTTCGCGATCACCCGGGGGAACGTCTTCGAGGCCCGGCTGAAGGACGACGGCTACGCGGCCCTGCTGGAGCCGCTGCGCCGGCTGCGCGGTGCCCCGCCCGAGGGCGGCGAGCTCGCCGTGCCGGACCTGCTGCCGCGCTCGGCCCCCGCCACCCGGGCCGAGCGGACGGCCCAGGCCCTGGCCGAGGCCGCCGCCGACCCCGGGCGCTGGACCCTGCTCGACCACCCGATGCTCCGGCTCACCGTCGCCGGCAGCCCCGCCTACCTGGAGCCGGACGCGGTGGTGGTGCACGGCGGCCGCTGCACGGTGGTGGAGATCAAGTCCTTCCCGATCATCGACGGTTCGGCCGACCCGGCGAAGGTCGGGGCGGCGGCCCGGCAGGCGGCGGTGTACGTGCTGGCGCTCCAGGAGACGGCGGCCGCGCTGGCCGGGTCGACGGCCGATCAGTCCCCGTACGCCGCCGACGACTTCCCCGGCAGCCCGGAGCTCGGGGTGCTGCTGGTCTGCCCGCGGGACTTCTCCAACCGGCCGACGGCCACCGTCGTCGACGTCCGCCGCGAGCTGGCCACCACCCGCCGCCAGCTGGCCCGGCTGACCGGGATCGAGCAGCTGCTGGACGCGCTCCCGCCCGGCACCAGCTTCGACCTGGCGCCGGATCAGGCGGGTGTCCCGACGCGTCCGGCGGCCGAGCTGGCCGTCGCGGTCGAGGCGGTCCCGGCCGCGTACAGCCCGGACTGCCTCTCCACCTGCGAGCTCGGCTTCCACTGCCGGGCGCAGGCCCGCTGCGAGGACGCGGTCGAGCAGCTCGGCCGGGGCGTCCGGGGCGAGCTGGGCAGCCTGCGCACCGTCACGGCCGCGCTCGCCGCCGCCGAACACGCCGCGGACAGCGCCGACGACGAGGCGGCCGCCCGCCTGTCCCACGCCGCCGCCCTGCGCGCCGAGGCGCTGGGGGCGGCACGGTGAGCCTGCTCGCCACCCTGGCCCGGCTGGAGGCGGTCCGCAGCGGCCGGGCCGAGCCGCTGGCCACCGTCCGGCACCGGCACCTCTCCGACCGTCCGCTGGTGCTGGTCCCGCTGGCCGCCGCCGGTGAGGCCGGCGCCCCGCTGGCGGTGCTGCTCGGCACCGACCGGGAGGCCCCCCGGCTGCACATCGTGCCGCAGCCGCTGAACCGCACCCAGCGGTTCGAGTTCCTGGCCCGGTTCGCCGCCGAGCTGGTGCCCTACCTGGAGTCGTTCGGCTCCGAGGTCGAGCAGATCGAGCGCGCCGAGAAGGACCCGGAGACCGGCGAGAAGACCCAGACCTTCCGCGAACTCTGCTCCGACGCACCCCAGTTGATCGTCCCGAACGGCGGGGCGGTCCAGCACCTGGCGCTGCTCGGCCGGTCCACCCGGTTCCGCCGCACCGCCGAGGACCCGGACCCGGGGCCGTACCCCGCACCGACCCGGGTACCGCTGCTGGGGCGCTGGTTGACGCATCTGACCGAGCGCGCCCAGGTGCCCGGCTCCAGCCTGCTGCTCCCGATGACCGGGCTGCTGTCCCGGCACTGGGCGACCGGCCAGAGCCACCTGGAGGACCAGCACCTCGGCGCCCAGCTCGCCTGGCACACCGGGGCGTCCGGTGCCGAGCGGGCCACCCTGGTGGAGACCGCCCGGGACGCGGCCGGCCAGCTGCTGCACCCGCCCGCCGGGCCCGCCACCGACCCGGCCTTCGACGCCAAGGTGCTGGCCCCCGCGATCACCCGGCACGACGGCGCGCTCGCCGCACTCGCCGCCGCCGAGCAGCAGGAGCAGGGCCAGGACCAGGACCGGGCCCGGCTCCGGGTCAAGGAGTCCGCCGAGGAGCTGCACGCCGCACTGCTCCGGGTGCTGCTCCCGACCTGGGAGGACGTCTGGCGCGGCCTCGACCTGCTGCGCACGCTGCCGCCGGCCGCCCACCTGGCCGAGCGCTGGGAGGGCGACCGCTGGTCCTACACCAACCACCGCGACCGGCTGGCGGCCGGCGAGCCGCCGCAGCCCAAGCAGGACGACGCGGTCACCGCCGCCCGCAAGCTGGCCCAGCGCGAGCGCGAGCAGGCCAGGCTGGACGTGCACGAGGCGCTGGACGACCCGCTCGCGATGGCCGGGCACCGGCTGTCCGGCGAGGCGTTCGCGGGCGTGGTCACCGAGGTGGTCCCGGAGTACGACACCTCGGGCCGCTCGCCCAAGCCCCGCCCGCTGCTGGTGGTCCGCACCACCGACCACCCGCACGCCGACCAGGGCCGGAAGGTGTACCGGGCCAACCACAGCACGGCCCAGGAGGCGCTGATCGTCGCGGACGACCGGGCCGCGGGCACCGTCACCGTCCGGGTGCTGAACGGGATGGGCCGGAAGAAGGAGCCGGAGCCCGGCAGCCTGCCCGAGCCGGGCGAGCGGGTCGTCTTCACCCTGTTCGAGTTGACGCCGCGTCAGTCCGCCCCGCTCCCCGAGCCCGACGACACCCCGTGGACACACGGTGGACCGCCCGGTGGCACCGATCGTTCGCCTACCGCCACCGAAGAGTGGGAATGACCACAGGTATGACCATCAGTCCGAGCACCGACCGTCCCGGTGCGGCGGCCGACGCCGCCGTGGCCGCGATCCTGGCCGCCACCGTCCACCCCGTCCCCGGCGGCCCGCGCGGGGTGGTGGTCGACTCGCCGCCCGGCGCCGGGAAGTCGACCCTGGTGGTGAAGGCCGCCCGGGAGCTGGTGGCAGGCGGCGAGAAGCTGATGATCGTGGCCCAGACGAACAGTCAGGTGGACGACCTGGTCGGCCGGCTGGCCGAGAAGGGCCCGGACCTGACCATCGGCCGGCTGCACGCCGCCGACGCGAAGCCGGCCGCCGAGCTGGCCCGGTACGCCAACGTCACCCCCGCCGCCAAGGTCGGCGAGCTGCTGGAGCACGACGTGGTGATCTCCACCGCCGCCAAGTGGCAGTGGGTGAAGACCGAGGCGCCCTGGCGGCACGCGATCGTGGACGAGGCGTACCAGATGCGCTCGGACGCGCTGCTGGCCGTCGCCGGGCTGTTCGAGCGGGCCCTGTTCGTCGGCGACCCCGGCCAGTTGGACCCGTTCACGGTGGTCGGCACCGACCAGTGGGCCGGGCTCTCCTACGACCCGTCCAGCAGCGCGGTGGTCACCCTGCTCGCGCACAACCCGGAGATCCGGCCGCACCGGCTGCCGGTCTCCTGGCGGCTGCCGTACTCCGCCGCGCCGCTGATCTCGGCCGCCTTCTACCCGTACACCCCGTTCCGCTCCGGCACCGGCCCGGACGACCGGCTGCTGACCCCGAGCACCGCCCCGGACGGCTCGGCGCTGGACGCCGCGATCGACGAGGCGGCCGAGCACGGCTGGGCGCTGCTGGAGCTCCCCGCCCGGCACACCGTGCGGACCGACCCGCAGGCGGTGGCCGCCACCGCCGCCACCGTGCACCGGCTGCTCGCCCGGGGGCTGACCGCCCACTCCGAGCAGGGCAGCACCCCGCTCACCGCCGACCGGATCGCGGTCGGCACCGCCCACCGGGACCAGGCCGCCGCCGTCCGGGCCGCGCTGCTGGGGCTCGGCGTCCCGGTGGACGGCTCGGCCGGCCCGGCCGTCACCGTCGACACCGCGAACCGGCTGCAGGGCCGCGAGTACGACGTCACCGTGGTGCTGCACCCGCTCTCCGGGCGGCCGGACGCGACCGCCTTCCACCTGGAGACCGGCCGGCTCTGCGTGCTCGCCTCCCGGCACCGGCACGCCTGCATCGTGGTGGCCAGGGCCGGCATCCCGGAGCTGCTGGACGAGCACCCGGCGACCGAGCCGGTCCAGCTCGGGGTGACGATGAAGTTCCCGGACGGCTGGGAGGCCAACCACGCGGTGCTGGCCCAGCTGAACGAGCACCGGGTACCGCTCGGCCGGTGAGCGGGGGGCGCGCGGGTGGGGAATAGCGCCCGCACGCGCACCGTTCCGCTACCGGCCGTTCCCGCGCGACAATGGACGGCAGCCCCCTCACCCGCCACCTCGGAGGTGTCCCCCATGCCCGACCGCCACTCACCGGTGTCCGCCCAGCCGGTCGGCCGCGCTGCCGAACCGCAGCTCCCGGCGCAGTCCGGTCCCGCCGGAGGCGAGCCGAGCACCACCGGAGCGGGCAGCAGCGGAGCCGGCAGCACCGGAGCGAGCAGCACCCAACCCGCTCCGCCCCGCCGCCTGCGCCCGGCCCAGCTGCTGTTCGAGCCGCCGGCCGAGGAGCCGGAGGAGGAGCGCTTCTTCGACCTGGAGTCGATCGACGACCCGGCCGAACTGCTCCGCCGCGCGACCGAGTTGACCCTGGCCTTCCGGGTGGCCGCCGAGCGCGCCGCCGACTTCCAGGCGATCGCCGCCGCCCAGCTCGCCGACACCCGCCGGTTCGACGCCCTGACGCCGGCCGAGATCGCCGCCCGGATCGACTGGACGCCGGACTACGCGACCAGGATGGTCGAGTACGGCCACACCCTGATCCGGCAGCAGCACAGCGGCGAGCACTGACCGGGGCGCTCCGGCACGCCTCTGGCATATGCAGTCGGGAAGGGTACGCCCCTCCCCCG
The DNA here is from genome assembly GCF_040296785.1 of Kitasatospora sp. NPDC002040. Taxonomy (NCBI): domain Bacteria; kingdom Bacillati; phylum Actinomycetota; class Actinomycetes; order Kitasatosporales; family Streptomycetaceae; genus Kitasatospora; species Kitasatospora sp. NPDC002040. The sequence continues at coordinate 53,890 of NZ_JBEOXV010000015.1, forward strand.
CCCGCTGTCCGCCGAACCGGACTTTCCCGGCGCACCGCGCCCCGGTCGGGCCAGGCTGCTGCCCGTGGACATCTGGACGTATCAATCCGTGGAGTACGTCACCGTGGCCGGGGAGTCCTGGCTGGCCTCCGCGAGTGAGTACCCGCGCAGCATGCGCGCCCTCTGGGAGTCACGCCCGTGGGCGCCGACGGTCCTGCCCTGCGGGCGGGTCTTCGACGTGATCAGCATGCCGGCCGTGTTCGGCCGGCAGGTGCTGGACGAACTCTGGGCCTCCGGCCCCGGCTGCGGCCCGGTCGCCTCGTTCCGGGGGCGCACCCTGCTGTTCGTGCAGCCCGGCGCGGCCCCCCGGCTGCGCACCCTGCTGGCCTGGGAGGAGTGGGCCCGCGAGGTGCCGCCGCTGCTCTGCCACGGGCAGGGCGACGCGGTGACGGTGCCGCCGATCCAGCGGATGGTGGACGCCCCGGTCTCGCCGGGCCAGGGCGCCGGACGCTGGATCGTCGCGCCGGACTCCCGGGAGCCCTGGTTGCCGGGCGCCGCCACGGTGCTCTGGGCCTGTGTCCGGGCCTCCCGGATCCGGCAGCACACCCAGTCGGCCGGGGCGTGAACCGGATTTTGGTTCCGCCCGAACACGCTGCTAAAGTCTTCCACGTCAGCAGGCGCCGCTAGCTCAGTTGGTTAGAGCAGCTGACTCTTAATCAGCGGGTCCGGGGTTCGAGTCCCTGGCGGCGCACAGACGGTCGAAAGGCTCCCACCTCACGGTGGGAGCCTTTCTTCGTTCCCCGGGGCGTGCGGCCGAGCCGGCCCCCGCCGAGGCGGGGGCCGGCGTCGGGTCAGCGCCCGCGCAGCGAGCGGTAGTTGTCCACCAGCGCGGCGGTCGAGCTGTCCAGCGCGTCGATGCCCTCACCGGTCAGCAGCACCGGCTCGATCCGCTTGGCGAGCACCTTGCCGAGCTCGACGCCCCACTGGTCGAAGGAGTCGATGTTCCACACCGCGCCCTGGACGAACACCTTGTGCTCGTACAGCGCGACCAGCTGGCCGAGCACCGACGGGGTGAGCTCGGCTGCCAGCACGGTGGTGGTCGGGTGGTTGCCCTTGAAGGTCTTGTGCGGGACCAGCTCGGCCGGCACGCCCTCGGCGGCGACCTCCTCGGCGGTCTTGCCGAAGGCCAGCGCCTGGGTCTGGGCGAAGAAGTTGGCCATCAGCAGGTCGTGCTGGGCGGCCAGCGACGGGCTCAGCTCGGCGACCGGGCGGGCGAAGCCGATGAAGTCGGCCGGGATCACCTTGGTGCCCTGGTGCAGCAGCTGGTAGTAGGCGTGCTGGCCGTTGGTGCCGGGGGTGCCCCAGACCACCGGGCCGGTCTGCCAGTCCACCGGGTTGCCCTCGCGGTCCACCGACTTGCCGTTGGACTCCATGTCGAGCTGCTGGAGGTAGGCGGTGAAGCGGGCCAGGTAGTGCGAGTACGGCAGCACCGCGTGCGCCTGGGCGTCGAAGAACGCGCCGTACCAGACGCCCAGCAGGCCGAGCAGCAGCGGGACGTTCTCCTCCGCGGGCGCGGTGCGGAAGTGCTCGTCGACCAGGTGGAAGCCGTCCAGCATCTCGCGGAAGGCGTCCGGGCCGATCGCGATCATCAGCGAGAGGCCGATCGCCGAGTCGTACGAGTAGCGGCCGCCGACCCAGTCCCAGAACTCGAACATGTTGGCCACGTCGATGCCGAAGTCGGCCACGCCGGTCGCGTTGGTGGAGAGCGCCACGAAGTGCTTGGCCACCGCCTCCTGGCCCGCGCCGAGCTCGCCGAGCAGCCACTCCCGCGCCGAGGTGGCGTTGGTGATGGTCTCGATCGTGGTGAAGGTCTTCGAGGCGACGATGAACAGCGTCTCGGCGGCGTCCAGGTCGCGGACCGCCTCGTGCAGGTCGGCGCCGTCCACGTTGGAGACGAAACGCACCGTCAGATCACGCCGGGCGAAGGAGCGGAGCACCTCGTACGCCATCGCGGGGCCGAGGTCGGAGCCGCCGATGCCGATGTTGACGACGTTCTTGATCGGCCGGCCGGTCTGCCCGGTCCACTCGCCGGAGCGGACCCGGTCGGCGAAGGCCGCCATCCGGTCGAGCACCGCGTGCACCGCGGGCACCACGTTCTCGCCGTCCACCTCGACCACGGCGCCGCGCGGGGCGCGCAGGGCGGTGTGCAGGACCGCGCGGTCCTCGGTGATGTTGATCTTCTCGCCGCGGAACATCGCGTCGCGCAGCTCGGCAACGCCGGTGGCGGCCGCCAACTCCCGCAGCAGGCCCAGGGTCTGCCCGGTCACCAGCTGCTTGGAGTAGTCCACCAGCAGGTCGCCGACCCGCAGGGTGAGGTCCGCACCGCGGCCCGGGTCGGCCGCGAACAGCTCGCGCAGGTGGGTGTCACCGAACTCCTCCCGGTGCTTGGCCAGTGCCGTCCACTGCGGCAGCCGGTCCAGGGGGGTGCGGTTGAGCGCCGTCATCGGTTGCTCCTCGAAGTCATCCGGTCGTGTTACCGGCAGGGCCCAGCGGGAGGGTGACGCGAGGTCCGACGGTAGTACAGGTTGTGGTGCGCCGACTCCGTTGACGGCCTGCCCGGGCCAGCCTAACCGCCCTGGCGGACCGTCACCCGCGCCGCGACCTGCGGTCACGGACACTTCGTCGGTTCCACCCCGCGACGTCACCTACTTGCGGCGTGAGCGCAGGTCGAGCCTGCGCATCACCTGGTCGGCGATCTCCGGGTCGCCGCCGAGCTCGCCCCGGGCGGCCAGCACCTCGCGGCGGGAGGCGGCGATCATCTCCTGCTCGATGTCGGCGGCGGCCTGCCACTGGACGAACCGCTCCCTGGCCTCCTGCGCCTCCTCCTCCGCGTACTTCTCCGGGCAGAGCCTGGCCAGCCGGTCGTGCTGGCGTTCGCGCAGCCGCTCGACCACCTCGGGCTGCAGGTCGCGCTCGTCCTCCAGCTCGCCGAGCCGGGTCAGGCCGGCCTTGGCCGCCCGCCACCACATCCGCTTGACCGCCTCCTCGTGCACGTCCACCGCGCCGCCGCCGAGACCGAGCAGCCGGACCACCAGAGGGAGCGTCAGGCCCTGGACCAGCAGGGTGAAGAGCACCACCGCGAAGGCGACCACCATGATCTCGTCCCGCCCGGGGAAGCCCGCGCCGCCGTCGATGGTGAGCGGGATGCCGAGCGCCAGCGCGACGGTGGCCACCCCGCGCATCCCGGACCACCAGAGCACCACCGTCTCGCGCCAGCTGATCGGGGTGTCCTCGTCGGCCTTGCTGACCCGCTTGGAGATCCAGGCGGCCGGCAGCAGCCAGAGCAGCCGGATCAGCAGCAGCGCGCCGATCACGCAGGCCGCGTCGCCGACCATGCCGTGCCAGCTGTCCTTGACCTCCTCCATCAGCGGGGCCAGCTCCAGGCCGATCAGCCCGAAGGCGACGCCGGTGATCAGGATCTCGACGATCTCCCAGAAGGCGTTGCCGACCAGCCGGTACGCGACGTCGTCGGCGTCGGCGGCCCGGTCGGCGAGGTAGAGCGCGCAGACCACCACGGCCAGCACGCCGGAGCCGTGGATCTCCTCGGCCAGCACATAGGCGGCGAACGGCACCAGCAGGTTGAGCGCGACCTGCTGGGTCGGGTCGTCCAGCAGCCCGGCCAGCTTGGCGTTCAGCCAGCCCAGCCCGATCCCGACCACCACCGCGAGCACCGCCGAGAGCACGAACCGCAGGGCCGCGCCGCCCGCCGAGAAGTCCCCGGTCACCACCGCCTGGACGGCCACCGAGTAGATGACGATCGCGGTGACGTCGTTGAACAGGCCCTCGCTCTCCAGCACCGCGACCAGTCGCCGGGGCAGTCCGACGCTGCCCGCCACGGCGACCGCGGCCACCGGGTCGGGCGGCGAGACCAGCGCGCCGAGGGCGACCGCGGCGGCCACCGGCAGGGCGGGCATCAGTCCGTGGAAGACCGCGGCCACCACCGTGGTGGTGACGATCACCAGGCCGACCGCGAGCAGCAGGATCGAGCGGATGTTGGCCCGGAAGTAGCGGACCGAGGAGCGCCGGGCCACCGCGAAGATCAGCGGCGGCAGCACCAGCGGCAGGATCAGCTCGGGGTTGACGGTGATGTCCGGCACCTGCGGGATCCAGGCCAGCAGCAGACCGATCCCGGTCATCAGCACCGGCTGCGGCACCCGGGTGAGCCGGGCCACCGGGATGGTCACCACCGAGGCGAGCAGCACCATGAAGAGCAGTGACAGCTGGCCCACGGAGTGCCGTCCTCTCGGTTTTCTGATCGGTTCTGACGCCCCCTCGGACCAGGATAAATCTGACAATGCGCCAACTCCGGCTCCGGCGCGCCGCCAGGGGCTTGACCTCAACCGCACTTCAACATCGAGAGTGGCGGCAGAAGCCGACGAACCCAAGAGGAGCGGTCCCATGCTGGCGTCGATGTTCAACGAGCCCGGTGGCCCCGAGGTGCTGTACGTGGCGGAGCTCCCGGTGCCCGCGCCGGGCCCGGGCGAGGTGCTGGTCCGGGTGCTGGCCGCCGGCATCCAGCCGGCCGACACCGCCGTCCGCTCCGGCTGGTCCCCGCCGGGCGCGGACATCACGTACCCCGCGATCCCGGGCAACGAGTTCGCCGGGGTGGTGGAGCAGCTCGGCGCCGGCAGCTTCGGCTGGGAGGTGGGGGACGAGGTGCTCGGCTTCCGGCTGCTGAACTCGCACGCCCAGCACCTCGTGGTGGACGGCGCCCAGCTGGTGGCCAAGCCCGCCGGGATGAGCTGGGAGGAGGCCGGCTCGTTCTCCGCCTCGGCCCAGACCGCGCACGTCGCGCTGACCGAGCTCAAGGTCGGCCGGGGCGACACGGTGCTGGTCCACGGCGCCTCGGGCGGGGTCGGCACCGTCGCCGTCCAGCTGGCCCGGGCCTGGGGCGCCACCGTGATCGGCACCGCGAGCGAGCCCAACCACGCCTACCTGCGCGAGCTCGGCGCGATCCCGGTCGCGTACGGCCCCGGCCTGGCCGACCGGGTCAGGGCCGTCGCCCCCGACGGGGTGGACGCCGCCCTCGACGGCGCCGGGCGCGGTGCCCTGGAGGCCTCGGTCGAGCTGGTGGCGGACCGCGACCGGATCGGCACCATCGTCGACTACGCCGGCGCCCAGCGGCTCGGCCTGCGCAGCCTGCGGGGCCCGCGCACCGCCGCCCGGCTGGCCGAGCTGACCGGGCTCTGGGAGACCGGCGCGCTCCGGCTGGAGATCGCCGCCGCCTTCCCGCTGGCGCGGGCGGCCGAGGCCCACCGGCTGGTGGAGGACGGGCACGTCCGGGGCAAGGCGGTGATCACCCCCTGGGCCGAGTGAATTTCGGGTTTCCGCTGCTGACCAGGTAATGTTCTCTTCGTCAGCAGGCGCCGCTAGCTCAGTTGGTTAGAGCAGCTGACTCTTAATCAGCGGGTCCGGGGTTCGAGTCCCTGGCGGCGCACAGACGGTCGGAAGGCCCCCACCTCACGGTGGGGGCCTTCCTTCGTTCAGCGGATCACGGCCAGTAGCTGTCGAAGTTCTTCGAGAACTCCCGCACGCCGTTGAACTGGTCCCAGTTGATCGACCAGGTCATCAGGCCGCGCAGGTTGGGCTGGGCCCCGCTGCGCGGGACGTAGGTGCCGCAGTTGGTGAGCTTGGTCAGGCAGTCCAGGGCCTTGTTGACCTCGGTCGGGCTGACGTAGCCGTTGCCGGCGTTGGTGGTGGCCGGCATGCCGATGGCGAGCTGCGAGGCGGCCAGCGGGGGGAACACGTTGGCGGTGTTGCCCGCCACCGGGAAGCCCTTGAGCAGCAGGTCGGTCATGGCGACGTGGAAGTCGGCGCCGCCCATCGAGTGGTACTGGTTGTCCAGGCCCATGATCGAGCCGGAGTTGTAGTCCTGGACGTGCAGCAGGGTGAGGTCGTTGCGCAGCGCGTGGATCACCGGCAGGTACGCCCCCGCGCGCGGGTCCTGTCCGCCCCAGGGGCCGGAACCGTAGTACTGGTAGCCGAGTTGGACGAAGAAGGTCTCCGGGGCCATGGTCAGCACGAACTTCGAGCCGTACTTGGCCTTGAGGGTCTTCAGCGCCGAGATCAGGTTGACCACCACCGGGGTGGTGGGGTTCTTGAAGTCGGTGTCACCGGTGTTCAGCGAGAGCGAGTGGCCCTCGAAGTCGATGTCGAGGCCGTTCAGACCCCACTTGTCGATGATCGCGGAGACCGAGCTGACGAAGGTGTCCCGGGCGGCCGTGGTGCTGAGCTGGACCTGGCCGTTCTGGCCGCCGATCGAGATCAGCACCTTCTTGCCCTTGGCCTGCTTGGCCGCGATGGCCGCCTTGAAGTCGGCGTCCGACTCCACCCCGGCGCACTCGGTGGCCGGGCAGCGGTTGAACCGGATGTCGCCGGAGGTCACCGAGGTCGGCTCGCCGAAGGACAGGTTGATGACGTCCCAGGAGTCGGGGATGTCGGCGACCTTGGTGTAGCCGGCGCCGTTGGCGAAGCTCGCGTGCAGGTAGCCGACCAGCGCGTGCGGCGGCAGGTCGGTCGGCGGCGCGGTCGGGCTGGGCGAGGTGGGCGGCGGCGAGCTCGGCGGCACCGAGGGCCCCGAGGTCGACGGCGGCGGGGAGGTGGGCGGCTGGGTGGGGGGCTGCGTGGACGGCTGGGTGGTCGGCGACGGGCTGGGCGCACCGGGGCCGTCCAGCGACAGGTCGTCCGCGTAGTAGGTGCCCTGGCCGTACCAGCCGTGGGTGTACACGGTGGCGCTGGTCTGCGCGGCGCCGGTGGTGAAGCTGACGGAGAGCTTCTGGAAGGCGCCGCCGGTGCTCGGGGTCCAGGTGCTGGCGGCGGTGCCGCCCTCCACGCCCAGGTAGACGTAGGCGCCCTTGACCCAGCCGGTCAGCTGGTAGGTGGTGCCGGGCTGGACCGTGACGGTCTGGCTGCACTTGGCCGAGTCGCTCGCACTGGCCGCTGCCGCCAGTGCGTAACTGCCGGTCCTGGACTGGCTGGTGGTGCTGCCGAGACTGCCGGTGCAGCTCCAGGGGGCGACGCTGCCGGTCTCGAAGCCGCCGTTGGTCAGGAACTCGCCGGCGCTGGCGGTCGGGGCCAGCGCGAAGCTGACCGCGACGGCCCCGGCGGCGGCCGTGGTCCAGGCGGTGCCGGCTGCGATCAGCCGTCTGGTGGTTCGGGGAGTTCGCATGTGGGGATGCTCCTGCCTCGATCTGTGGGGGTGGTCCAACTCGCCTCTGGGGAAGGCTTGGTGCGATGGGCACGGATTGGACTGGACCACTGAACCGGCTCCGGCCGCCAGGTGTCAATGGTCTCGACCAATAGGCGGACTGACGGCCCGTGAGGAGCAACACCGGTTGCGACCCGCCCGGGGCCCCCGAAGCATGAGGGGGTGACCGAGCCCGGCTATCTCAGGTACCCGCACCTGCGCGGCGGCCTGCTCGCCTTCACCGCCGAGGACGACGTCTGGTGCGCCCCGCTGGCCGGGGACGGCAGCGTCGGCCGGGCCTGGCGGGTGAGCTGCGACCGCACCCGGGTCAGCCACCCCCGGCTCTCCCCCGACGGCGCCACCGTCGCCTGGACCAGCTGGCTCACCCTCACCCCCGAGGTGTGGACCGCCCCTTCGGACGGTGGACGGGCCACCCGGCTCACCCACTGGGGCAGCCAGGACACCCGGGTCCGCGGCTGGCTGGCGGACGGCGAGCTGCTCGCGCTGACCTCGTACCACGAGCCGTTCGCCCACTACACCTGGGCCTGGGCGCTGCCCCCGGACGGCTCCCCCGGCCGCCGGATGCCCTGGGGGCCGGTCAGCGACGCCCAGCAGGACGCCCGCCACACCGTGCTGCTCACCGCCGCCGCCCCGCACGAGCCCGCCGCCTGGAAGCGCTACCGGGGCGGCGCCACCGGCCGGCTCTGGCTCGGCACCACCCAGCTGCTCCCCGACCACACCGGCCACCTCTCCTCCCCGATGCCGGTCGGCGACCGGATCGCCTTCCTCTCCGACCACGAGGGCGTCGCCAACCTCTACTCCTGCCGCCCCGACGGCACCGGCCTGCGCCGGCACACCGACCACGCCTCGTACTACGCCCGCGAGGCCGCCACCGACGGCACCCGGATCGTCTACCAGCACGCGGGCGACCTCTGGCTGCTGGACAGCCTGGACCACCCGCACCCGCGCCGGCTGGACGTCCCGCTCGGCGGCTCCCGGGCCGGCCGCCGCCCGTACCAGGTGCCGACGGCCAGTCAGGTCAAGGACCTGGCCTGCGACTCCACCGGCCGGGCCAGCGCGGTCACGGTGCGCGGCAGCCTGTACTGGCTGGCCCACCGGGACGGCCCGGCCCGGGTGCTGGCCGACACCCCCGGGGTCAGGACCAGGCTGCCGGTCCTGCTCGGCCACAGCGGACAGCTGGCCTGGGTCACCGACGCCGAGGGCGCCGACGCGATCGAGATCGCCCCCGCCCCGAGCCGGGGCGGTCCGGAGACCCCGCCGCGCCGGATCGCGGCCGGCCGGCTCGGCCGGGTGCTGGAGCTGGCCGCCGCCCCCGACGGCCGGACCCTGGCGGCGGTCGCCTCGGACGGGCGGCTGCTGCTGGTGGCGACCGCCGACGGGGCGGTCACCGAGGCGGCCGTCTCCCGGTACGGGCCGATCGGCAGCCCCGCCTTCTCCCCGGACTCGCAGTGGCTGGCCTGGTCCCAGCCGGTGGCGGGCCGCTCGCTGCGCTCGATCCAGCTGGCCCGGGTGGCCGAACCGGCCCGGACCGTCGACGTGACCGGCGGCCGGTTCGAGGACGAGCACCCGGTCTTCACCCGGGACGGCCGCTTCCTGGTCTTCCTCTCCTGGCGCGGCTTCGACCCGGTGCACGACGTGCACACCGGCGACCTGTCCTTCCCGCTCGGCTGCCGCCCCTACCTGGTCCCGCTGGCCGCCGACACCCCGTCGCCGTTCGCCGACCCGGCCGAGGGGCGGCCCCCGGTCGGCCTGGACCCGGAGCAGACCGGCGGCGACGGCACCGTGACGGTGGACCCGCTGGGCCTGTCCAGCCGCCTGGTCCCGTTCCCGGTGATCGCCTCCAAGTACTCGGCCACCGCTGCCGCCCGGGGCGGCCTGCTCTGGCTCCGCTGGCCGATCGCCGGCGCGCTCGGCCAGACCTTCGCCAACCCGGCCGACACCTCGGGCCGCCCCGCACTGGAGTACTTCGACCTGGCCCACGGCACCCGCACCACGGTCGCCGAACAGCTCGACGGCTACTCGGTCTCCGGTGACGGCCGCTCGGTGCTGGTGTTCTCGGCCGGCACCCTGCGCCTGCTCCAACTCCCGTCGGGCAGCCAGCCGTTGACCGTTGACCTGCGCCGGATCACGCACACCGTGCACCCGGCGCAGGAGTGGCGGCAGGCGTACCACGAGGCGGCCCGGATCGTCCGGGACCAGTTCTGGGACACCGGCATGTGCGGCCTGGACTGGCCCCGGCTGGTGGAGCAGTACGCCCCGCTGGTCGACCGGGTGGCCACCCCGGACGACTTCGCCGACCTGCTCCGCGAGCTGCTCGGCGAGCTCGGCACCTCGCACGCCTACGTCTCCCCGTCCCGGCGCGGTGAGGGCCCGGCCCCGGCCACCCAGCCGCTCGGCCTGCTCGGCGCCAACATCCACCGCGCCCCGGACGGCCGCTGGCTGGTCGACCGGATCCTGCCCGGCGAGTCCTCCGACCCGCGCGCCCGCGCCCCGCTGGCGGGGTACGGGCTGCGCGACGGCGACGAGGTGGTGGCAGTCTCCGGCCGACCGCCGGACCCGCTCCGCGGCCCGGCCGCGCAGCTCGTCGGCACCGGTGGCACCACCGTCGAACTCACCTTCCGCACCGCCGCCGACGGCGCCCTGCGCCGGATCGCGGTCACCCCGCTGACCGACGAACGGCCGATCCGCTACCAGGACTGGGTGACCCGACGGCGTAGCCTGGTAAGGGAGTTGAGCCAGGGCCGGTGCGGCTACCTGCACATCCCCGACCTCGGCGGCTCCGGCTGGGCCCAGTTCAACCGCGACCTGCGGCGCGAGCTCGACCACCCCGCCGTGGTGCTGGACGTCCGGGGCAACGCCGGCGGCAACGTCTCCGAGCTGGTGCTGGAGAAGCTCAGCCGCCGGGTGCTGGCCTGGGACCACAGCCGGGACCGCCACCCGGTCCGCTACCCGAAGGACGCACCGCGCGGCCCGGTGGTGGCCCTGGCCGACCACGCGACCAGCTCGGACGGCGACGTGATCATCACCGCCATCAAACTGCTCGGCCTCGGCCCGGTGGTGGGCAGCCGGACCTGGGGCGGCGTGGTCGGCATGACCGGCCGTCACACCCTGGGCGACGGCACCCAGATCTCGGTGCCGAAGAACGCCTCCTGGTTCATCGGCGGCATCGGCTGGTCGGTGGAGAACCACGGTGTGGCACCGGACGTCGAGGTGGTGCGCGGGCCGCACGAGTGGGCCGCCTCGCTGCACACCGAGCTGGAGGCGGCCGTCCGGCTGGCGCTGGAGCTGCTGGCCGACCACCCGGCGGCCACGCCCCCGCCGCCGGACGCCCCCCGGCCCGACCTGCGCCGTCCGCCGCTGCCACCGCGCTGAACCCGGGCACGGCGAAGGGGCACATCCGTCGGCGGATGTGCCCCTTCCCGATGCGCGGCCCTCAGTCCCAGGGATCGCCCTCGGCGGTCATCTCCTCGGCCGCCCGGCGGTCCTCCTCGGTGGGCTCGGCCCGGTGCATCGCGCTGCGCTCGGCGCTGTCCGGGAAGGCGTCGGCCGCCTCGTCGTGGGCGAGCCGCTGCCGCTCGGCCGGGTCCGCGGTGTCGTGGGCCTTGTGGCGGAGTCGGTCCAGAATGCCCATGTCTCCTCCTCCGATCGGTCGGATGACGGGCTGCCACCAATCTTTCACCGGCCGCGCCGCTCCGCACCCCGGGACGGGTGGCTCACCCGGACGGCGGAGTGCACCCGGCTTCGGCCGTACTCGTCTCGGCCCTTACGGCTCCCGGCCGTTGGGGCTTTGGTCCCCCTCGACTCCGATCGTAGGCCCATAGCCGACTCATCCGCTCCCGACGGAGGGTGGAGCTGTCAGCCGCTTCCGGCAGCGCCGCCGGAGCGCCACGCAGCACCGTTCTCCGAGGTGAGCGAGATGGCCCGCCAGCAAGCCGCAGCAACCGACACCCCTGCCCCCTCCGACGCCGCGATAGCCGTCGACATCCTGGTCGGCAACGGCCAGAAGGCCCTGCGGGAGTACGCCGGGTTCACCCAGGAGAAGGTCGACCACATCGTCAAGAAGGCCTCGCTGGCCGCACTGGCGGCGCACACCCGGCTGGCCGTGATGGCGGTCGAGGAGACCGGGCGGGGGGTGTTCGAGGACAAGGCCGTCAAGAACATCTTCGCCTGCGAGCACGTCACCCACTCGATGGCCGACATGAAGACGGTCGGGGTGATCCGCCGGGACGACATCGACGGCATCGTGGAGATCGCCGAGCCGGTCGGTGTGGTCGCGGGCGTCACCCCGGTGACCAACCCGACCTCCACCACCATCTTCAAGGCGCTGGTGGCGCTGAAGACCCGCAACCCGATCGTCTTCGGCTTCCACCCGGCCGCCCAGCGCTGCTCGGCCGAGGCGGCCCGGATCGTCCGGGACGCGGCGGTCGCGGCCGGTGCCCCGGCGCACTGCGTGCAGTGGATCGAGACGCCCTCGATGGAGGCCACCGGGGCACTGATGAACCACCCGGGCGTGGCCACCATCCTGGCCACCGGCGGCAACGCGATGGTCAAGGCGGCGTACAGCTGCGGCAAGCCGGCCCTGGGTGTGGGTGCGGGCAACGTGCCCGCGTACATCGAGAAGAGCGCGAACCTCAAGCGCGCGGTGAACGACGTGGTGGTCTCCAAGTCCTTCGACAACGGGATGATCTGCGCCTCCGAGCAGGCCGTGATCCTGGACCGGGAGATCCACGGCCCGGCGCTGGCCGAGTTCGGCCGGCTCAAGGCGCACCTGGCCACCAAGGCCGAGAAGGCACTGCTGGAGCAGTACATCTTCGGTGTCGGCGAGGACCGCAACTGTGCGGGCGCCAAGCTGAACGCGGCCGTGGTCGGGCAGTCCCCGGTGGCGATCGCCGAGGCGGCCGGCTTCGAGGTCCCGGCGGACACCTCGATCATCCTGGCCGAGGTCGACTTCGTCGGCCCGGACGAGCCGCTGACCCGGGAGAAGCTCTGCCCGGTGCTGGCCGTGCTGACGGCGGAGACCCGCAAGCAGGGGCTGAAGCTGGCCACCGAGATGGTGGAGTTCCACGGCCTGGGGCACTCGGCCGCCGTGCACACCGAGGACGAGGCGTTCGCCGAGGAGTTCGGCCACGCGGTGAAGGCCTGCCGGATCATCTGGAACGCGCCCAGCTCGCAGGGCGGCATCGGCGACGTCTACAACGCCTTCATGCCCTCGCTGACGCTCGGCTGCGGCTCCTACGGCGCCAACTCGGTCTCCGGGAACGTCACCGCGCTCAACCTGGTCAACATCAAGCGGATCGGGCGGCGCAACACCAACATGCAGTGGTTCAAGATCCCGCCGAAGGTCTTCTTCGAGCGCAACTCGATCAAGTACCTGGCGGACATGCGCGGTGCCCGCAAGGTGGTCATCGTGACCGACCGCACCATGGTGGAGATCGGGCACCTGGAGCGGGTCAGGTCGATCCTGAACCGGCGCACCGAACCGGTCGAGATCCGGGTGATCGACTTCGTCGAGCCGAACCCGAGCATCGACACCGTGGACAAGGGCGCCGAGCTGATGCGCGGCTTCCAGCCGGACACCATCATCGCGCTCGGCGGCGGTTCGCCGATGGACGCGGCCAAGGTGATGTGGCTGATGTACGAGCACCCGGAGACCGTGTTCGCGGACCTGAAGGAGAAGTTCTTCGACATCCGCAAGCGCGCCTTCACCTTCCCGGACCTGGGCGAGAAGGCCAAGCTGGTCTGCATCCCGACCACCTCGGGCACCGGCTCCGAGGTCACCCCGTTCGCGGTGATCACCGACTCGGAGACCGGCCAGAAGTACCCGCTGGCCGACTACGCGCTCACCCCGAGCGTGGCGATCTGCGACCCGGCGCTGACCACCGACCTGCCGAAGGCCGTCACCGCCGACTCCGGCTTCGACGCCCTGACGCACTGCATCGAGACCTATGTGTCGGTCTACGCCAACGACTTCACCGACGGCCTCGCCCTGCAGGGCATCCGGCTGATCTTCGAGAACCTCGAAGAGGCCGTCGTGAACGGGCCGAACAACCCGGTGGCCCGGGAGAAGATGCACAACGCCGGGACGATCGCCGGCATGGCCTTCGGCTCCGCCTTCCTGGGCGTGGTGCACGCGATGGCGCACACCCTGGGCGCCACCTTCCACGTCGCGCACGGCCGGACCAACGCGATCCTGCTGCCGCACGTGATCCGCTACAACGGCGCGGCGCCGTCCAAGGTGACCAGCTGGCCCAAGTACCAGAGCTACGTGGCCCCGGAGCGGTTCCAGCAGATCGCCAAGATGCTCGGCCTGGCCGCCAAGACCCCCGAGCAGGGCGTCGAGTCGCTGGCCAAGGCGGTCGAGGAGCTGCGCGACAAGGTCGGCATCCCGCAGTCCTTCAAGAACGCGGGTGTGGACGAGACCTCGTTCCTGGCGGCCCTCCCGGAGCAGGCGATGTTCGCCTACGAGGACCAGTGCGCCCCGGCCAACCCGCGGATGCCGATGCTGGCCGACATGCAGCAGCTGATGCGGCAGGCCTACTACGGGGACCACATCTGAGTCGGGACGAAAGTCCCTCCGAGACAGGACTTTTCGAGCCCATGTGACTTTGTGAACAGATTCACAATATAGGTACAGGGCATCGATCCGAAGCGGGAGCAGGCAGACCATGAGCACCCAGCACATCGAGAAGACGCAGAGCGGAGCCTGGGACGGGTTCAAGGGCGGGTTGTGGCGCGATGCCATCGACGTCCGGGACTTCATCCAGCAGAACTACACCCCGTACCTCGGCGACAGCTCCTTCCTGGCCGGCCCGACCGAGCGCACCACGGCGGTCTGGAAGGAGATCACCGACCGGTTCCCGGAGGAGCGCGCCAAGGGCGTCTACGACGTCGCGTACGACATCCCCTCGACCATCACCGCGCACGCGCCGGGCTGGATCGACCGGGACAAGGACCTGATCGTCGGCCTGCAGACCGACGCCCCGCTGAAGCGGGCGATCATGCCCTACGGCGGCTGGCGGATGGTGGCCGGTGCGCTGGAGACGTACGGCTACCCGGTCAGCCCGGAGCTGGAGAAGGTCTTCACCGAGTACCGCAAGACCCACAACGCGGGTGTCTTCGACGCCTACACCCCGGAGATCCGGGCCGCCCGCAAGGCCGGCATCGTCACCGGCCTGCCGGACGCCTACGGGCGCGGCCGGATCATCGGCGACTACCGCCGGGTCGCGCTGTACGGGGTGGACCGGCTGATCGAGGCCAAGCTGGCCGAGAAAGCCGAGCTGGACCGGATGCCCTCCGACCCGGCGCAGCTCGAAGAGGTGATCCGGGAGCGCGAGGAACTCGCCGAGCAGATCCGCTCGTTGGGCGAGCTCAAGCAGATGGCGGCCTCCTACGGCTACGACATCTCGGGGCCGGCCGGCACCGGCCGGGAGGCGATCCAGTGGCTGTACTTCGCCTACCTGGCGGCGGTGAAGGAGCAGAACGGCGCGGCGATGTCGCTCGGCCGCACCTCCACCTTCGTCGACGTCTACCTCCAACGGGACCTCGACAGCGGGCTGTTGACCGAGGAGCAGGCCCAGGAGCTGGTGGACGACTTCATCGTCAAGCTGCGGATCGTCCGCTTCCTGCGCACCCCCGAGTACGACGAGCTGTTCTCCGGCGACCCGACCTGGGTGACCGAGTCGATCGGCGGCATCGGCGAGGACGGCCGCCCGCTGGTGACCCGCAGCTCGTTCCGCTACCTGCAGACCCTGTACAACCTCGGCCCGGCCCCCGAGCCGAACATGACGGTCTTCTGGTCCCCGCAACTCCCTCAGGGCTTCAAGGAGTTCTGCGCCCAGGTGTCGATCGACACCTCCAGCGTGCAGTACGAGTCGGACGAGCTGATGCGCCCGCGCTTCGGTGACGACACCGCGATCGCCTGCTGCGTCTCGGCGATGGCGGTCGGCAAGCAGATGCAGTTCTTCGGGGCCCGGGTGAACCTCGCCAAGACCCTGCTCTACGCGATCAACGGCGGCCGGGACGAGAAGTCCGGCGCCCAGGTCGGCCCGGAGTCCGGTCCGATCACCGCCGAGGTGCTGGACTACGACGAGGTGATGGCCCGCTTCGACCAGCAGATGGAGTGGCTGGCCGAGACCTACGTGCACGCGCTGAACGTCATCCACTTCATGCACGACAAGTACGCCTACGAGCGGATCGAGATGGCGCTGCACGACCGCGCCGTCCGCCGCACCATGGCCTGCGGCATCGCCGGCCTCTCGGTCGCCGCCGACTCGCTCTCCGCGATCAAGTACGCCAAGGTCACCCCGGTGCGGGACGAGACCGGCCTGGCCACCGACTACCTGATCGAGGGCGAGTACCCGGCCTACGGCAACAACGACGACCGGGCCGACGAGCTGGCGGTCTGGCTGGTCGAGGAGTTCATGCGGAAGATCCGCAAGCACCCGACCTACCGGGGTGCCGAGCACACCCAGTCGGTGCTGACCATCACCTCGAACGTGGTCTACGGCAAGAAGACCGGCAACACCCCCGACGGCCGCCGGGCCGGCGAGCCGTTCTCCCCGGGCGCCAACCCGATGAACGGCCGGGACACCCACGGCTACGTGGCCAGCTCGCTCTCGGTCGCCAAGCTGCCGTACGCGTCCGCCGAGGACGGCATCTCGCTCACCAACACCGTCACGCCGGACGCGCTCGGCCGGACCCCCGCCGAGCGGGTCAAGAACCTCGCGGGTGTGCTGGACGGCTACACCGCCTCCAACGGCTTCCACATGAACGTCAACGTGCTGAACCGCGACACCCTGCTGGACGCCATGGAACACCCGGAGAACTACCCCCAGTTGACCATCCGGGTCAGCGGCTACGCGGTCAACTTCGTCCGGCTGACCCGCGAGCAGCAGCTCGACGTGCTCAACCGCACCTTCCACGGCTCGCTGTAGCCGCCACCACTTGGAGGACGGCGCCGGTCCCCGACCGTTCCGGCGCCGCCCTCCGGGAGATCCAGCGCCAGGAGGTCCAGTCATGACCGTTCTGCTCGGTACCGCGATCCCGGTCGGCCCGCCCGCCGACCCGACGGCGGAGGAGCCGCTCACGCTCACCGAGAGCTGCGCCACCACCCCGGCCGGCGCGGCCAGCCGGCGGCCGATCGCCGGCTCGGTGCACTCCTGGGACCTCTCCACCGGGGTGGACGGGCCCGGCACCCGCTTCGTCACCTTCCTCGCCGGGTGCCCGCTCACCTGCCTCTACTGCCACAACCCCGACACCATGAAGATGCGCAACGGCAAGCGCACCCGCGCCGACGAGGTGGTGGCCGAGGCCGCGAAGTACACCACCTTCATCCAGGCCTCCGGCGGCGGCGCCACCATCAGCGGCGGCGAACCGCTGCTCCAGCCGGTCTTCGCCGGGGAGCTGTTCCACCGCTTCAAGCACGAACTCGGCCTGCACACCGCCCTGGACACCTCCGGCTTCCTCGGCGCCCGGGCCACCGACTCACTGCTCGCCGACGTGGACCTGGTCCTGCTGGACATCAAGTCCTGGGACCGCGAGCTCTACCGCAAGGTCACCGGGCGGCAGTTGGACCCGACGCTGGACTTCGCCCGCCGGCTCGCCGACCTCGGCAAGGAGGTCTGGGTCCGGTTCGTGCTGGTTCCCGGCCTGACCGACCCGGTGGAGAACGTCGAGGGAGTCGCCGCGTTCGCCGCCTCGCTCGGCAACGTCTCCCGGGTCGACGTACTGCCGTTCCACAAGCTGGGGGCCGCCAAGTACGAGGCCCTGGGCCAGGACTTCGCGCTCGCCGACACCCCCTCGCCGACCCCGGAGCAGGTGGCCGCCGCGCGCGCCGTCTTCACCGGGCACGGCCTGAACGCGATCTGACCACCACTCACCCAGGAGCACGGTAACCATGACCACCGCAGCACCCCGCCGCCGCAGCCGGTCCTACGAGCAGGACGAGCACCCCGGCCGCCCCCGGCGGGTCACCGGCCCGGTCCCCGCGATGGACGGCCGGACGCCGACCGCGCACGACCTGCTGCTGCTGCACTGCCCCAGCTCGCTGCGGCGGACGGTCTCCGGCGCCGAACCCATGCCGGACTGGGCCCGTACCGTGCTGCGCGGCAACCCCTGGGTCACCGTCCGCCGCGCCCCGGTGCTGGCGGGCTTCCCCGCCGCCCGGATCCGCTGCACCCGGGACGAGTCGGCCGCCGCCGAGAGCTGGATCCCGGTCTCCCTGCGCGGCCCCCGGCTGGAGCAGCGGGCGGTCGGCTACGCCCCCCGCTCGGCCGTCGCAGTCGCCCTCAAGCCCGAGCAACTGCCGGGCCGCCTGGAGCAGTTGGACCCGGACCGGCTACTGCTGCCCGCCCTCGCCGCAGTGCCGGCGGCCGGCGCGGTGGTCGAGAGCTACGGCCTGAGCTGGGGCCCGATCGGCGCCGTCGGCTGCGAACTCGCCACCGGCGTCCCCGCCACCGCCCCGGACAGTCCGCTCCGGCTGCTGCTGCGCAGCCCGCTGCCGTTCAGCCGCCGGGACGCGCTGCTGCTGCGGCGCAGGCTCCGCAAGCTCCCGGTCTGGGTCGAGGCCGAACTGGAGACCCGCCACGGCGCGGTCTCGCTGGCCGAGTACTCCACCTCCCCCCAGAGCCTCACCCTGCACACCCCGGACGGCCCGCTGCTGGTCGGCGACCCCTGGTTCCCGCGCGCCGCCTGAGGCAGCCGTCAGGCGTGGTGGCAGGCGACGCCGTCCGCCAGAGCCGGCGCCTCGCCCTCGCAGCGGGCCTGCCGGCCCGGGTCGAGGGTGGTGTAGAGGGCGCAGCGGGTGCGGAACGCGCAGCCGGTGCGACGCTCGGTGGGCGACGGCGGGTCGCCGGGGAGCAGGACCCGGGTGCGGGCCCGTTCGGCGGCGGGGTCGGGCAGCGGGACGGCCGAGAGCAGGGCCTGGGTGTACGGGTGCCGGGGTCGGGCGAAGACCTCGGCCGCGTCGCCGGTCTCGACCGTGCGGCCGAGGTACATCACGCTGACCCGGTCGCTCAGGTGGCGGATCACCGAGAGGTCGTGCGAGACGAAGAGGTAGGACAGGCCGAGTTCGGCCTTGAGCTGCTGCAGCAGGTTGAGCACGCCTGCCTGTACCGAGACGTCGAGTGCCGACACCGGCTCGTCCAGCACCAGCAGCCGGGGTTCGACCGCGAGCGCCCGGGCGATCGAGATCCGCTGCCGCTGCCCGCCGGAGAACTGGTGCGGGTAGCGCTCGGCGTACGCGGGGTCCAGGCCCACCTGCCGGAGCAGCTCCGGGACCCGACGGTTGATCAGCTCCCGGGCGGCGCCCTGGGCGAGCAGCGGTTCGGCGATCACGTCGCCGATCGGCAGCCGGGGGTCGAGGCTGGCCATCGGGTCCTGGAAGACGATCTGCACCTCGCCGCGCAGCCGGTGCGCCCCGGCCCGGTCGAGCCCGGCGGTGTCCTGGCCGAGCAGCTCGATGCTGCCGCCCTCCGGTCGGCCCAGGTCGAGCAGCTCGAACAGGGTGGTCGACTTGCCCGAGCCGGACTCGCCCACCAGGCCGAGCGTCTCGCCCCGGCGGATGTCGAGCTCGACGCCGTCCACGGCGTACACCGAGCCGACCCGGCGCTTGAAGACGGTGCCCTTGAGCACCGGGAAGGTCTTGGTCAGACCGGTCACCTTGAGCACCTGGTCCCGCTCCGCGCGCGGGGTCGGGTCGGCGGCGGGCAGCGGCGGGACGGGGTAGACGTCCTGCGGGCGGGGCCGGCTCTCGGCGAGTTCCTCCGCGCGGACGCAGGCGGCCAGGTGGTCGCCGGTGCCGGCGAGCGGCGGCTCTGCGGTACGGCAGCGGTCCTGCACCAGCGGGCAGCGGTCGGCGAACGGGCACCCGGTGCCGAGCGCCCCGGGGGCGGGCGGCTGGCCGGGGATCGGGACCAGCGGGCCGCCGTCCGCGTCCAGCCGGGGCACGGCGCCGATCAGGCCGAGGGTGTACGGGTGCCTGGGGTGGGCGAAGAGCGCGTCCACGGGGGCGGTCTCCACCACCCGGCCCGCGTACATCACCGCGACCCGGTCGGCCATCCCGGCGATCACCCCGAGGTCGTGGCTGACCAGCACCAGCGCCGCGCCGGTCTCGCGCTGCGCGGTGCGCAGCACGTCCAGCACCTGGGCCTGGATGGTGACGTCCAGTGCGGTGGTGGGCTCGTCGGCGAGCAGGATGTCGGGGTCGTTGGCGATCGCCATCGCGATCATCGCGCGCTGCCGCATGCCGCCGGAGAACTCGTGCGGGAAGGCGGCCAGGGCCCGGACCGGGTCCGGGATGCCGACCAGGTCGAGCAGTTCGGCCGCGCGCCTGCGGGCGGCCGCCTTGTCCAGCCGCTGGTGGATCCGGATCGCCTCGACGATCTGGTCGCCGATCCGGTAGACCGGGGTGAAGGCGGAGAGCGGGTCCTGGAAGACCATCGCGACCTTGCGGCCGCGCAGCCCGGCGAGGTCCTTGCCGGGCAGGCCGACCAGCTCGCGGCCCTCCAGCTTCACCGAGCCGCGGACCTTCGCGGTGCCGGGCAGCAGGCCGAGCACGGCCAGCGCGGTGACCGACTTGCCGGAGCCGGACTCGCCGACGATGCCCAGCGTCTCGCCGCGCCGGAGCGCCAGGTCGACCCCTCGGACAGCCGGCTGGGAACCGAAGTCCACGGCCAGGTCGGAGACTTCGAGCAGCGGGGTGGTCACGGACGACTCCCGGAGGTGGGGTCGAGGGCGTCCCGCAGGCCGTCCCCGATCAGGTTGACGGCGAGCACGAAGAGCACCAGCAGGGCGGCCGCGAAGTAGAACAGCCAGGGGAAGACCGGTGCCTGGTCCGTCCCGGCGGCGAGCAGGGTGCCGAGCGAGACGTCGGGGGCGCGGACGCCGAAGCCGAAGTAGGAGAGCGCGGCCTCGCTCATCACGGCGCCGCCGACCGCGACGGTGGCGTCGGTGATCAGGAAGGAGGCGACGTTGGGCAGGATGTGCCGCAGGATGATCCGCAGCGGGTGGACGCCCATGAACCGGGCGGCGCGGACGAATTCGCGCTCGCGCAGCGAGCGGGTCATCGAGCGGACCACCCGGGCGGTGATCATCCAGTTGAAGGCGGCCAGCAGCACCACGAAGGCGATCCAGCCGGAGCCCTTGAGCCGGGGCGAGATGATGGTGATGATCAGGAAGCTCGGGAACACCAGCAGCAGGTCGACCAGGAAGGTCAGCCCCCGGTCGGCCCAGCCGCCGAAGTACCCGGCGCAGGCGCCGACCAGCCCGGCCAGCACGGTGGAGAACAGCGCCACCAGCAGCCCGATCACCAGCGACTTCTGCAGCCCCCGGACGGTCTGGGCGAAGACGTCCTGCCCCAGCCCGTTGGTGCCGAACCAGTGCGTGCCGGACGGCGGTTGGCGCAGCGCCAGGTAGTCCGGGGTGGCGTAGTCCCAGGGGGTCAGGAACGGGCCGACGAAGGCCAGCAGGAAGAGCAGCAGCACCACCACGGCGCCGACCAGCACGCCCTTGGCGGCCAGCAGCCGACCGGTGACCAGGCGCAGCCGTCCGGCGGGGGCGGGGAGTTCGGCTGCGGGCAGCGGGAGTACGGCAGTCATCAGGACCTGACCCGGGGATCGAGGGCGGCGGTCAGCAGGTCGGCCAGGAAGCCGGACGCCAGCACCACCACCGCGGCGAACAGGTTGACCGCGACCACCGAGTTGATGTCCTGCTCGTTGATCGCCTGGATGAACCACTCCCCCATGCCGTGCCAGCCGAAGATGGTCTCGGTGAAGGCCGCGCCGGTGAAGATGCCCAGGAAGCTGTAGGCGAACATGGTGGCCATCGGGATCACGGCGGTCCGCAGACCGTGCTTGAGCAGGGCCCGGTTCCTGGTCAAGCCCTTGGCCTCGGCGGTGCGCAGGTAGTCGGAGCCGAGCACGTCGAGCATGGTGGCGCGCTGGTAACGGCTGTAGACCGCGATCCCGCCGAGCGCCAACGACAGGGTGGGCAGCAGCAGGTGGAGCCCCCAGTCGGCCAGCTGGGCGCCGATCCCGCCGGTCAGCCCGGGGGTCTCGTAGCCGGTGAACGG
This sequence comes from Kitasatospora sp. NPDC002040, assembly GCF_040296785.1. Taxonomy (NCBI): domain Bacteria; kingdom Bacillati; phylum Actinomycetota; class Actinomycetes; order Kitasatosporales; family Streptomycetaceae; genus Kitasatospora; species Kitasatospora sp. NPDC002040. Next base: position 75,204 of record NZ_JBEOXV010000015.1, read on the forward strand.
GATCACCTCGTGGCCGGCCGCGTCCTTGGCGGCGATCGCGCCGTTCTTGAGCAGCAGGGCGAGCAGGAAGACCGGGGTGGAGAGCAGCACGAACGAGACCAGCGTGGAGGCCCGGTCGGAGAAGCGGTACTGCTTCACCGCGCCCCAGGCGCCGACCGCCACCCCGAGCACCATGCCGAGCACGCTGCCGACCAGCAGCAGCCGGAGCGAGACCCAGATCCGGCGGCCGAAGTCCTCGTTCACCGAGGTGTCGTGGATGGTCCGGCCGAGGTCGGCGTGGAGCAGCAGGCCCTCGGCCCAGGTGCCGAACCGCTCCACCACGGGGGTGCGGTCGTTGATGTTCAGCGCGGTCAACTGCCGCTCCACCGAGGCGGCGGAGGGCCTGGGCTGCTTGGCCTCGAAGTAGCTCCGAGGGCCGAGCGCGGTGCTGGAGAGCGCGTACGCCAGGAAGACCGCGACGATCAGCAGGGCGACGTAGTAGCCGAGGCGTTTGACCAGGTACCGGATCACCCCGCACCGCCGGTTCGGAGGTTCGTACACCTGGTCAGCATGACGAATTGCCTTCGCTCTAGGGGTGTTTGGCGCAGCTCTGCGCGCAGCAGTTCTACGGCACGGCCGGTCGGCCGTCCAGAGCTCCAGCGCAATCCGCTCCAGCCGGTCGGCGAAGCAGCAGGTCAGAGTCTTGCAGCGGGTTACTGACGGCGTATTGCCGCAGTATTGCGGCCTGTTTCGATTCGATCAGATGTGAACAGGACCCCCTGGTACGTGAACTGATCCGCTGTTACGTTCTGCTCGGCCGGACACGACTTGGCTGCCCACGCTCAAGCGTCGCCACACCTGGCGGCCACCGACTCTTCCCGGGGGACCCCCTGATGGACACCTTCACCACCGCCCGCGGCCTGCGCCGTGCCGCTGTTCTCGCCATCGCACTGACGCTGGCCGTGACCGGGTGCAGCTCGGCCGGCTCGGGCTCGGGTGACGTGGCCAAGAACGTGGTGCCGACCCAGGACGCCGAGGACAACAACCCGCAGCCGCTGGACAGAATCAAGGACGGCGGCGAGTTCCGGCCGCCGCTCCAGCAGTGGATCACCCAGTGGAACCCGTACCAGGTGGACGGCCGGTACGGCGACGCGGTCGAGATCATGACCTACACCCAGGCGAAGCTGTTCCGCACCGACGCCAAGGGCGTCTTCAAGCCGGTGCCGGAGTACCTGGTCTCGGCCGAGGTGACCTCCAAGTCGCCCCAGGTGATCACCTACAAGGTCAACCCGAAGGCCAAGTGGTCGGACGGCAAGCAGATCGGCGCGGCGGACTTCAAGGCGGTCTGGGAGGCCACCAACGGGAAGAACCCGGCGTACAACATCGCCGACTCCTCCGGCTACGAGCAGATCTCCGCGGTCGAGCAGGGCGCCGACGCGCAGGAGGTGAAGGTCACCTTCGACAAGCCGTACGCGGACTGGCAGAACCTGTTCAACCCGCTGATCCCGGCGGCCGGGATCGCCACCCCGGAGGCGTTCAACCAGGGCTGGATCGAGCAGGTGCCGATCTTCGGCGGCCCCTTCAAGATCGGCACCATCGACAAGACCGCGCAGACCATCACCCTGGTGCCGAACCCGGACTGGTGGGGCCCGAAGCCCAAGCTCGACAAGATCACCTACCGGGTGCTGGCCATCCCGGCGATCACCCAGGCGTTCCTCAACAACGAGGTGGACTACGCCTCGGCCGGCAGCGCGACCACCTACGGCCAGCTCAAGGACGCCAAGGACGGCGTGATCAGGACCGGGACGCCCTGGGACGAGGTGCACATCTCGTTCGGCAGCAACGGTCCGCTGGCGGACCAGGCCCTGCGGCAGGGGCTCGGCCGCGCGCTGGACCGGTCCGCACTGATCAAGATCGTGAACCAGGGCGTGCCGGTGGAGTTCAAGCCGCTCGGCAACCACCTCTTCATGACCAACCAGAGCGGCTACCAGGACAACTCCGGCGACTGGGCCAAGTTCGACCTGGCGGCCGCCAAGGGCCTGCTGGACAAGGCGGGTTGGAAGGAGACGGCGGCCGGTCAGCCGCGCACCAAGGACGGGCAGCCGCTGGAGCTGCACTACGTGCTCAGCGACGGCTCCGCCCAGGCGCAGATCGACATGGCCACCGCCGTGCAGAACATGCTCCAGGCGGTCGGCGTGAAGCTCACCGTCGACAAGGTGCCGAGCAAGGAGTACTTCGGCAAGTACATCAACCAGGGCAAGTTCGACCTGGCCAGCTGGCGCAACACCGGGTCCTTCCCGCTCTCCGCCGGGGTGCCCAACTACCGTGCCCCGCAGGGCGACAACGTGTTCGGCAACTACTCCAAGCTGGCCACTCCGGAGATCGACGAGCTGCTCCGCACCGCCGCCGCCACGCTGGACCCGGCCGAGGCGGCCAAGCTCTACAACAAGGCGGACGCGCAGATCTGGGAGCTGGGCCACACCGTCGAGCTGTACCAGCGGCCGAGCATCGTGGCGGTCCGCAAGGGACTGGCCAACTTCGGTGCGGGCAGCCTGGCGGACACCGACATCACCAAGGTCGGTTGGGAGAAGTGACCCCCTCGGGCAGCCTCAGGGCCTGCTGAGCCGACGGACGACGGACGGCTCTGACGAGCAGTGCGGTGATCACGAGTCCGGCGACACGGGGGCGCGGCAAGACCGCCCCCCGTGTACTGCCACCGGCCTTGACCTTCCGCATTGCTCGCAGACCGCCCACGTCGTCGTTTCACACTGCAGGGGAATCTATCCGGCCGGACCGGACTAGCCGGACACCTCGGCCGGGGCACGCCCGGGGACCCGGCCGCTGTCACCCGGTTCGCGCACTGCGTCGTCAACTCTCGCTGACGGACGGACAGAAGGGCCGCACGCCGGAGACACGGCGGACGGCAGCGGTACGTGCGCCGCGGGTGACGGGCTGTCAGGATCGGCCCCATGAGCAGCATCGAGCCCCCGTCCGAACCGGCGCCGTTCCGCCGGATGACCTCCAGGGACCGGACGGAGGCGCACCGCGCCGCCACACCCCTGGAGCTCTTCTTCGACCTCTGCTTCGTGGTGGCGGTGGCCCAGGCCGGCGGCCAGCTCGCGCACGACCTGGCGGCGGGCCACCTCGGCCACGGGCTCTACAGCTACGCGTTCGCGTTCTTCGCGATCTGGTGGGCCTGGATGAACTTCAGCTGGTTCGCCTCCGCCTACGACGTGGACGACGTGCCGTACCGGGTGACCACCCTGGTGCAGATCACCGGTGTGCTGATCCTGGCCGCCGGGGTGCCCCGGCTGTTCACCGAGCAGGACCTCACCCTCTCGGTGATCGGGTACGTGGTGATGCGCCTGGCCCTGGTCACCCAGTGGCTGCGCGCGGCCGCCTCCGAGAGCGGCGGCGCCCGCACCATGGCGCTGCGCTACGCGGCCGGCATCACCGCCTGCCAGGTCGGCTGGGGGCTGGTGCTGCTGGTCCCGGAGAGCGCCCGGGTCTGGGTGCTGCCGCTCGGCATCGTGGCCGAGCTCTCGGTGCCCGCGCTGGCCGAGCTGCACACCCAGAGCCACTGGCACCCGCACCACATCGCCGAGCGGTACGGCCTGTTCACCCTGATCGTGCTCGGCGAGACCGTCTCCGCCGCCACCCTGGCGATGCAGGCCGCCCTGGACGAGCACGAGGCGCTCGGCGACCTGATCCCGCTCGCGGCCGGCGGCATCCTGACCTGCTTCGCCGCCTGGTGGATCTACTTCGCCCGGCCGGTGCACCACATCCTCACCTCCAACCGGCGCTCCTTCCTCTGGGGGTACGGCCACTACCTGGTGCTCGGCTCGGCCGCCGCGATCGGCGCCGGGATGGAGGTCGCGATCGAGTACGCGGTCGGCAAGGCGCACATCGGCGCGGTCGCCGCCGCAGCGGCCGTCACGGTGCCGACCGCGCTCTACCTGTTCACCGTCTGGCTGCTGCACGCGCGCCACTCCAAGCGGGGCCCGGCCCAGGTGCTGCTGCTCCCGGTCACCGCGGTGGCCGTGCTGGCGTGCACCCTGTTCGGCGAGTCCGGCGTCCTGGCGACCGGGCTGGTCTGCGCCCTGGCGGTGGCCGCGGGCGTCACGCTGCACGCCCGTCAGTCCTGAGTGTGAGGATGGTCGGACCCGCTATCCCAGGAGTCCCGCATGCCCTCCGTCCCGGACCAGCTCGCCGAGCTGCCGTACGCGCACCTGCTCATCCCGCACACCGGGCCGCTCCGGCGGGACGAGCGGTACGACACCGTGCACTTCGACGGCTCGGCACCGGCGGGCCCGGAGCTGGCCGGCCCGGCGAACGGCGCGACCTTCCTGGAGTGCGCCTTCACCGGCGTGGAGCTGAGCGGCACCAAGTTCCGCCAGGCCCGGTTCAACGAGGTCTGGGTGCAGGGCAGCCGCTGGATCGCGGTGGACTGCGCCGAGACCGAGTGGCAGGACGCCGGCTTCGTCGGCACCGTGCTGGCCGGGCTGACCTGCTACGGCTCGGCGGTGCGCCGGGTGGTGTTCCGCCAGTGCAAGCTGGAGGCGGTCAACCTGCGCGGCGCCACCCTGCGCGACGTGGTGTTCGAGGACTGCCTGCTGCGCGACGTGGACTTCGGTGACGCGAAGCTGACCGAGGTGTCCTTCCCCGGCTCCACCCTGGAGGAGGTCCGGCTGGCCGGGGCCACCCTGCGCCAGGTCGACCTGCGCGGGGCCGCCCGGCTCGGCCTGGCCGACGGTCCGAACGGGCTCCGCGGCGCCGTCCTGAGCACCGTGCAACTCTTCGAGCTGGCGCCGCAGTTCGCCCAGGCACTGGGGATCACTGTGAAGGACTGAGCCCCGGCCGTTCATCCGTCCTTCGCTGCGCGACGCCGCGTTGAACAGTCCAACAAGCCTTGCTGCAAAGTCATGGACCAACGCTCCGACCTGCAGCAGGATGCCGCCTGAACGATGGCGTGGACACAACGTGTGTGCACAACATCGCTACCGAAGGGACGGGCAGGCGGATGTCCGAGCTGAGTCGTAGAAAGTTCATGGCACTGTCGGCGAGCGCGGCGGCCGGGGCGGCGGTGGCCGGTTCGGCCGCCGTGGCCGGAGGCACGGCCGAGGCGGCCGCGCTCGGCCTGGAGGCCACCGGGACGATCACCGACGCGAAGCACATCGTGGTGCTGATGCAGGAGAACCGCAGCTTCGACCACTACTTCGGCATGCTCAAGGGCGTCCGCGGCTTCGCCGACCGGGCCGCGATCCAGATCCCCGGCGGGCACAGCGTCTTCAACCAGCCGAACGGCACCGGCCGCCAGTACCCGTGGCTGTTCAGCGCCACCAACCCGGCGGGCGGCCAGACCCCGGACCGGCTGGCCCAGTGCAACGGCGACCTCGCGCACTCCTGGAACGACCAGCACAGCGCCTGGAACACCGGGAAGATGGACAACTGGGTGGCCGCCAAGGCCAGCGTCCGGGCGCTCGGCTACCTGAACCGCAAGGACATCCCGTTCCACTACGCGCTGGCCGACAACTGGACGGTCTGCGACGCCTACTTCAGCTCCACCCTGAGCGCCACCGGCCCGAACCGCACCTTCCACTGGAGCGGCCAGATCGACCCGGACGGCAAGGCGGGCGGCCCGGCCTACAACGGCGGCGACGAGTCCGGCCTGCGCTGGCAGACCTACGCCGAGGCGCTGGAGAACGCCGGGGTGAGCTGGAAGCTCTACCAGAACGCCGCCGACAACTACGGCGACAACGCGCTGGCCTACTTCAAGCAGTTCACCGACGCCCCGGCCGGCAGCCCGCTCAAGGTCAAGGGCATGGGCTCGGTCCCGAAGGTGACCGGGAAGACCCCGGAGGACATCGCCGCCGCGATCCGCGCCGACGTGCTCAACGGCACCCTGCCGCAGGTGAGCTGGGTGGTCGCGGACGAAGCCTCGTCCGAGCACCCGTACGCGCCGCCGAACGACGGCGCGCACTTCGTGCACCTGGTGATGGACGCGCTCAACGCCGACCCGGCGGTCTTCAACTCCACCGTGCTGTTCCTCAACTACGACGAGAACGACGGCTTCTTCGACCACGTGCCGCCGCCCGTCCCGGTGGCCGGCACCGCCGGGGAGTTCTACAACGGCCAGCCGATCGGCCTCGGCTTCCGGGTCCCGATGATCGCCATCTCCCCCTGGACCCGCGGCGGTTGGGTCAACTCCGAGGTGTTCGACCACACCTCGGTGCTGCGCTTCCTGGAGCGCTGGACGGCCGCCCTCGGCAAGCCCGCCAGCTGTCCCAACATCAGCGCCTGGCGGCGCAAGGTGACCGGTGACCTGACCGGCGTCTTCGACTTCGCCCACCCGGTGTACGGGATGCCCGCGCTGCCCGACACCTCCTTCGTGATCGGCCAGTCCAGCTGCGGCCCGCTGCCCAACCCGGCCCCGACCAACAACGCGCTGCCGCTGCAGGAGGCCGGCACCCGCCCGGCCCGCGCGCTGCCGTACCAGCCCGCCGCCAACCTGGACCACCTGGAGTTCGGCGCCAACGGCGTGATGAAGGTCTGGATCAAGATGGCCAACGAGGGGGCGGTCGCGACCAGCGCCGCGCACTTCTCGGCCTACGCCAACGCCTACCGCAGCGGCGGTCCGTGGCAGTACACCATCGACCCCGGCGGCTCCACCAGCGACTTCTTCAACTGCGGCACCAACTTCGGCAACGGCCCGTACGACCTGAGCGTCACCGGCCCGAACCGCTTCCTGCGCCGCTTCAAGGGCGACGCCACCAAGCCCGGCAAGACGGTCACCGTGACCGCGAGCTACGCCGACGCCCCCGACACCGGCAAGGCCGCGCTCTGGTTCCGGCTGGCCAACGCGGGCACCGCCGCGGTGACCTTCACCATCACGCCGAACAACTACCGCACCGACGGCCCCTGGACGTACACCGTGCAGCCCGGCGGCAACACCAGCGACTACTTCAACGCCGTGGCGTACCAGAACGGCTGGTACGACTTCACCGTCACGGTCAGCTCCGACCCGAGCTGGTCGCAGCGCTTCACCGGCCACATCGAGACCGGCGCGCCGAGCATCAGCGGCTGACCCCGGATCAGCTCCGGGCCGACTCCAACTGGCCCAGCGCGTAACGGCGGAGCACGATCCGGGCCACCAAGGGGTGGTCGGCGAGCGGGGCGGACACGGTCCAGGCGGCCGTGTCCGCCAGCGCGGCGGTGAACCGGCCGGGCGCGAGCAGGTGGGTGGCGACCGCGACCCGGCGGTACCCCCGGCTCCGCAGCCCGGCCAGCGCCGCCGGGACGGTCGGCCCGGTGGCCGAGCAGTACGCGGACACCACCGGGACACCTCCCAGCAGTTCACGCAGCCGGGCGGCCGCGGCCAGCGCGCCGTCGTTGCCGCCGGGGCGGCTGGAGCCCGCGGCGGCCAGCACCACCGCGTCGGCCCGGCCGCCGGCCCGCTCCTCCGCCTCGCGCAGCCGCCCGTACAGCGCCAGCCCGAGCGAGGCGGCAGCGCCGCTCAACCCCGGGGTGACCACCGCCCGGGGACCGGCCGCCCCGGCCACCACCGCGGGGAGGTCGACCGCGCGGTGGTAGCCGTCGCCGAGCAGCAGCGGGACCACCACGGCCTGTTCCCCCACCGCCGCCAGCGCCTCGGCCAGCGAGGGCGCCTGCAGATCGAGATGGCCCACCAACGGCTCGGCGCCGACCAGCGCGGCCAGCCGGGCCCGTAGCCGGTCGACGGTGCGGGCCGCCTCGGGCAGCGCGCTGCCGTGCACGGCGAGCACCAGCGGCGGTGCGGGCCGGCCGGCCCTGGGCAGTGGTCCTGGTTCCAGTACGGGGGCGAACGTGGTCATCGGCTCCTCCCTTGTCACCCTCCACGCTAGGCACCGCGACGGCGGGTCGGACCAGCCCGAGGGCACCGGCGCACGGGTCGAACATCCATCCGGCACCAGGGACCAAAGTCCCTGCTGCTGGGGCCCTTTACTCGTTCATGACCGACCCGCGCCGCACTAGCGTCGACGGTGGGCGGCACCGGCCGCGCGGTCGTACGAGGAGATCGTCATGGCTCAGACCCTGGTCGTCGTCGGACACGGCATGGTGGCGCAGCGCCTGCTGGAGGCACTGGCCGAACGCGGCGCCTTCACCGGCGCCTGGCGCGCCGTGGTGCTCGCCGAGGAGCGGCGCCCCGCCTACGACCGGGTGCACCTCTCGGCCCGCTTCACCGGCACCTCCCCCGAGCAACTCACGCTCGCCGAGGACGACTTCCTCGAACGGCACGGCATCGAGCTGCACCTCGGCGACCCGGTCGCCGCACTGGACACCGCCCACCGCACCGTCACCACCGCCGGCGGCCGCACCGTGGCGTACGACGCCCTGGTGCTGGCCACCGGCTCCTACCCGTTCGTGCCGCCGGTCCCCGGCGCCGACAGCCCCGGCTGCTTCACCTACCGCACCCTGGACGACGTGGACGCGATCACCGCGTACGCCGGAGCGGCCCGCAGCGGCGTGGTGGTCGGCGGCGGACTGCTCGGCCTGGAGGCGGCCGGCGCGCTGCGCAGCCTCGGACTGCGCACCTCCGTGGTCGAGTTCGCGCCCCGGCTGATGCCGCTCCAACTGGACGAGGGCGGCGCGGCCGCCCTGCGCGGCGCGGTGGAGGGCATGGGCATCGGCGTGTACACCGGCGTCGGCGCCAACCGGGTCGAGACCGACGCGGACGGCACCGCCCGGCGGCTGCGGCTCAGCGACGGCCGGCAGGTCGACGCCGACCTGGTGGTCTTCTCGGCCGGGGTCCGCCCGCGCGACCGGCTGGCCCGCGAGGCCGGGCTGCTGGTCGGCGACCGCGGCGGGGTCGCGGTGGACCGCTGGTGCCGGACCACCGACCCGGCCGTGTACGCGGTCGGCGAGTGCGCCCAGACCTGCGACGGCCAGGTCTACGGGCTGGTCGCACCCGGCTACCGGATGGCCGAGGTGGTGGCCGACCGGCTCTGCGGCACCGGCGGGTCGAGCTTCGAGGGCTCCGACACCGACACCAAGCTCAAGCTGCTCGGCGCGGACGTGGCCAGCTTCGGCGACCCGTTCGCGGCCGGTGCCCGGACGGTCGAGGTGCAGTTCTCCGACTCCGGCTCCGGCGTCTACAAGAAGCTGGTGCTGGGCGCCGACGGCCGGCTGCTCGGCGGCATCCTGGTCGGCGACGCCGCCGCGTACGGGCTGCTCAAGCCGCACGCGGGCGCCGACCGCCCGCTGCCCGCCGCCCCGGAGTCGTTCCTGCTCCCGGCCGGGGCCGAGGCCCCGCCCGGCGCGGACCTGCTGCCGGACGAGGCCGTGGTGTGCAGCTGCCACAACGTCACCAAGGGCGCCGTCCGGGCGGCGGTCGCCGAGCACGGGCTGACCGACCTGGCCGGGGTCAAGCGCTGCACCAAGGCCGGTACCGGCTGCGGCGGTTGCGCGGGCGCCCTGCAGTCGCTGCTGGACGCGGCCGGGGTCGAGCCCCGGCGCGGCCTGTGCGAGCACTTCGAACTGTCCCGGGCCGAGCTCTACCAGGCCGTCCGGGCCGGACGGCTGACCTCCTTCGCGGCCGTGCTGGCCGCCCACGGCACCGGCGGCGAGGACGGCTGCACGGTCTGCAAGCCGGTGGTCGGATCGCTCCTGGCCACCCTGGGGCCGGAGTTGGGGCTCACCCACATCCTGGACCCGGGGCAGCGCGGCCTGCAGGACAGCAACGACCGCTACCTGGCCAACCTGCAGAAGGACGGCACCTACTCGGTGGTGCCGCGCATCCCCGGCGGCGAGCTGACGCCGGAACAGCTGATCGTGATCGGCGAGGTGGCCCGGGACTTCGGGCTCTACACGAAGATCACCGGCGGCCAGCGGATCGACCTCTTCGGCGCCCGGGCCGAGCAACTCCCGGCCGTCTGGCGGCGGTTGGTCGACGCCGGGTTCGAGTCCGGACACGCCTACGGCAAGTCGCTGCGTACCGTGAAGTCCTGCGTGGGCAGCCGCTGGTGCCGGTTCGGCCAGGGCGACTCGGTGCAGCTGGCGATCGACCTGGAGCTGCGCTACCGGGGGCTGCGCACCCCGCACAAGGTCAAGGGCGGGGTCTCCGGCTGCCTGCGCGAGTGCGCCGAGGCCCGGGGCAAGGACATCGGCGTGATCGCCACCGCCAACGGCTGGAACCTCTACGTCGGCGGCAACGGCGGCACCACGCCCCGGCACGCCGAGCTGCTGGCCGCCGACCTCTCCACCGAGCGGCTGCTCCGGCTGACCGACCGCTTCCTGATGTACTACGCCCGCACCGGGGAACGGCTGGAGCGCACCGCCGCCTGGCTGGAGCGGCTCGGCACCGACCACGTCCGCCGGGTCGTGGTCGACGACGCCGAGGGGCTGGCCGCCGAGCTGGAGGCGCAGGCCGACCGGCACGCGGCCGGCTACCGGGACGAGTGGGAGGCCGTGCTGGCCGACCCGGCCAAGCTGCGCCACTTCGCCCCGTTCGTGAACGCTCCCGCCGAGTCGGTCGCCTTCCTCAACTCCCCCGCCCCCACCCCCGCCCTCCAGGAGCACTGATGCACCGCACCGAGCAGGTCCAGGTCCGCACCACCGCCGGCGAGTGGGTCACCGTCTGCTCGTACGAGGAGCTCGAACCCGCCTGCGGGGTGGCCGCGCTGCTCCCCGAGGGCGAGCAGGCCGCGGTCTTCCGCACCCCCGGCGGCCAGGTCCACGCGGTCGGCAACCGGGACCCGTTCTCCGGCGCCGACGTGATCGCCGACGGCATCACCGGCAGCGTGGACGGCGTCCCGACGGTGGCCTCGCCGATGCACAAGCAGACCTTCGACCTGCGCACCGGCATCTGCCTGGACGACCCGGAGGTGGCCCTGCCGGTGCTGCCGGTACGGCTGCTCTGACCACCCCCGCACGGCCCGGATGAGCAGGCGGCGGGCGATCGGCGCAGGCTGGAGGTATCCAGCCGGCCGGTCGCCCGCCGCCCGGCTCTTCCCGGAGGTGAGTGGGATGGCGATGCAACCCGGAGCGGAGTTCGGCCCGGACCGGTACGCCCCGCCGCGCAAGGTGGGTGGTCCGCGCGGCGCCTGGCAGCTGCTGGAGCAGGTCAGTTCGATGACCATCGTGCTGCTGCTGTCGCTCTCGGTCGGCCTGGTCCTGGTGGCCGTGCAGACCGACAACGCGATCGCGATGGGGCTGTTCAGCCTGGTCTGGCTGGTCACGATGTTCGCCCTGATGGGCTGGCTGGGTCGGCGGCACGAGGCGCAGCAGCAGGCGGGCCGGCATCGCCGGCCCGCCTGAGCGGAGAGGGAGCGGGGGTCAGCCGCGCGATTCCGCGGGCCGGGTGAACCAGTACGCCCCGGCCACCAGGACCGCGCCGCCGACCACGTTCCCCGGGACCACCCAGAGCAGGTTGTGGGCCAGGTCGGCCCAGCCGGCCCGGCCCTCGGTGACGGCCAGCGAGTAGAGCGCCATATTGGCCACGCAGTGCTCGAAGCCGGCTGCCACGAAGGCGAACACCGGCCACCAGAGGGCCGCCATCTTCGCCCCGTCGCCCCGGACCCGGGCGACCATCCAGAGCGCCAGGCAGACCAGCAGGTTGCACAGGACCGCCCGGGTGAACAGCTCGCCCCCGCTCAGCGCGTTCTTGGCCTGGATCAGCTCGCCGAGCATCTGGCCGGCGGGCGCCGTCCCGAGCAGGCCGGTGGCGTGCATCAGCAGGCCCAGACCGACCGCACCGGCCAGGTTGCCGACCAGGGCCAGCCCCCAGACCCGGCCCAGGTCGCCCCATCCGGTCCGCCGGCCCAGCCGCCCGAACGCCATCACCATCGCGGCACTGGTGAACAGCTCGGCGCCGGCCAGCACCACCAGGATCAGCGCGACTCCGAAGACCGCGCCCTCCAGCAGCCTGACCGCCGGCGAGTGGGCCAGCTCGAACGGGGCGGCCACCGACAGCAGCAGCACCTCGCCGAGGCCGATGTACACGCCGGCCTGCACGGCGGAGACCAGGTAGCGGCCCGGCCGTCGACGGGCCAGCTCCGCCTTCTTCCCTGCCTGGGCCAGCATGTCGTCGAGGGCGAGCGCGGGTGAGTGCGGCATAAGGCCAGCGTGCGCCGGGGCGGCGGCAACCCTCCCCGGTCGAAAGTCACCGGACGGGGTGCACTTCGTCCCGGGCGGCCCAGTCCACCGCGCGGGGCCGGTGCCATCCGTGCACAGAATGACCGCATGTACAGCTCCCCTGACACCCTGTCACCCAGGAGGCCCGGGTGAGCGGGATCGACCTGACCCTGCTGATCCTGCCGATGGTGCTGGTGGCCATCGGCCTCTACCTGACCCACCGACTGGTCCCGAACGGGCGGCGGGCGCCGTTCAACGAGGTCGGCGGTGTGCTGTTCTCGATGGTCGGCGTGCTGTACGCGGTGCTGCTGGCGTTCGTGGTGATCGTGGTCTGGGAGAACACCGAGGCGGCCAAGGCCACCACCTTCAAGGAGGCGGACGCGCTGGCCGGGGTGTACTGGCTGTCCCGCCAGATGCCGCTGCCCCAGGGCGGCGAGCTGGAGCGGCTCACGCTCGACTACGCGCACGAGGTGATCGACGTGGAGTGGCCGATGATGGCCAAGCACCACACCGACCCCGCGGCCACCATGCTGATCTACCGGATCAGGGAGACCGCGCTGAGCTTCCAGCCCGGCGAGGACACCCGGCTGCAGGGCGTCTACCAGCAACTGGTGTCCAACGTCGAGCAGTTGGCGAGCGAGCGGCGGGCCCGGCTGAACCAGACCGACGACGTGGTGCCCACGCTGCTCTGGGTCGCCCTGATCATCGGCGCGGTGGTGACGGTCGGCTTCACCTTCTTCTTCGGCCTGCCGAGCCTGAGCGTCCAGATCGTCATGGTGGCCACCATGACCGGCCTGATGGCGCTGCTGCTGATCACCATCAAGGAGATGGACTACCCCTTCGACGGCCTCTACGGCATCGCCCCCGAGTCCTTCCGGGTCTTCCTCACCCGGCTGCCGCCGGTGCGCTGAGCCGCCCCGTCACCCGCTCGGCTTTCCCCGCGCGCGGATCCGACGGACCGTCAGTAGTTTGCGAAACAGTCGAGCGAACGGAGCACAGGGGTGGCACAGCGACAGTCGACGGCGGTCCGGGCGTCCTTGGTGGCCACCGGGGCGTCGGTGCTCCTGGTCCTCGCCATCGTGCTCGGCAGCCGCGGCCTGAAGGACTTCGACTCGGCCCTGGTCCCGTACGCGGTGGCCACCGTGTTCCTCACCTTCGGGGTGGTCTACCGCTACATGGTCTGGATCTCCGCGCCGGCCGCCCGGCGGCTGTTCCGGCAGGGCTGGCGGTCCGCGCTGTCCTGGCAGAACCTGCGCACCGCGCCGACCGCGCTGCCCCGGATGATCGTCACCTACCTGGGCTTCCAGAAGTTCCTCGGCGCCCGCTCGCACGCCCGCTGGGCCGCGCACCAGCTGATGTTCTGGGGCTGCCTGCTGGCCGCCGCGATCACCTTCCCGCTGACCTGGGGCTGGTTCACCTTCACCGCCTCCAGCGCGGCCGGGCCCGGGTACGAGATGCGGATCTGGGGCTTCAAGGTGCTCGGCTTCGCCTCCGACAGCCTGTTCGGCTGGGCCATGTACCACGGGCTCGACCTGGCCGCCGTGCTGGTGATCGCCGGGGCCGGGTACTTCCTCTGGCGCCGGATGCGGGACCGCGCGGCCACCACCGGCCAGCGCTTCGGCTACGACTTCGTGCCGCTGCTCGCGCTGATCACCATCTCGGTCACCGGCCTGCTGCTGACCTTCTCCTCGGTCTTCCTGCACGGCGGCGGCTACGAGTTCCTGGCCCTGCTGCACATGGCCTCGGTGGTGCTGACCCTGGTCTACCTGCCGTTCGGCAAGTTCTTCCACATCGTCCAGCGCCCGGCCGCGGTCGGCATGCAGCTGTTCAAGTACACGACCAAGATCAAGGGCCCCGAGGCCGCCGAGGACCTGTTCGCCTGCCGCAAGTGCGGCGAGGCGATCGACACCCCGGAGTACGTGGAGAACCTGCGCGGCACCATGCAGGACCTGAAGCTCGGCTTCGACCAGTGGGCGGAGTACTGCCCGCGCTGCAAGCGGGTGTTGCGCGGCAGCGCCTATCTCTCCCAGGTGAAGAAGGGCTTCAAGTGAGCGAGCGCGTGGACCCGACGGTCGCCCCGCCCGGCACCCGCAACTTCCGGGACGCGGGCGGGCTGCCGGCGGCGGGCTGGCGGGCCGACCAGACCGAGCAGACCCTGGTGCCGACGCACTGCTGCTTCTGCGGCGTGCAGTGCGGGATGTACCTGCGGGTGAACAGCGCGGGCAAGGTGTTCGGCGTCGAGCCGCGCAACCACGACATCAACCGGATGCGGCTCTGCCCCAAGGGCATCAACGCCTACCAGCAGGTCAACCACCCGGATCGGCTGACCGCACCGCTGCTGCGGCATTCCCGGGACGAGCCGTTCCGCGAGGTGAGCTGGGAGGAGGCGCTCTCCCACACGGTGGCCGAGATCCGGCGGATCCAGGGCGAGCACGGGGCGGACGCCTTCGGGCTGCTCGGCGGGGCCAGCCTGTTCTCCGAGAAGACCTACCTGGTGGGCAAGTTCGGCCGGGTCGCGCTGAAGACCCGGCACGTGGACTACAACGGCCGGCTCTGCATGGTGAGCGCCGCCGGGGCCAACAAGCTGGCGTTCGGGATCGACCGGGCGGGCAACCCGTTCTCCGACATCCTGCAGACCGACTGCCTGCTGATCGCCGGCTCGAACGTCGGCGAGTGCTTCCCGGTGATGACCCAGTACGTCTGGGGCGCCCGCGACCGGGGCGCGAAGCTGATCGTGATCGACCCCCGGGAGACCGCGATCGCCCGCACCGCCGACGTGCACGTGGCGCTCAAGTCCGGTACCGACGCGGCGTTCTTCAACGCGGTGCTGAACGTGGTGATCGAGGAGGGCCTGACCGACGAGGAGTTCGTCGCCGCGCACACCACCGGCTGGGAGGAGCTGAAGCGCACCGTCAAGGCCTACCCGCCGAGCCGGGCCGCCGAGATCTGCGGCATCCCGGCCGAGCAGGTGGTCGAGGTGGCCCGGATGTTCGGCACCGCCGGGCGGGCGATGGCCTGGCACGCGCGCGGTATCGAGCACCACACCCAGGGCGTGGAGAACTGCCTGACCGTCATCAACCTCTGTGCCGCGACCGGGAACCTGGGCAAGCCGGGCGCGGGCTACGGCACCATCACCGGCCAGGGCAACGGGCAGGGCGGCCGGGAGCACGGCCAGAAGTCCGACCTGCTGCCCGGCGGCCGCTCCATCAACGACCCGGAGCACCGGCGGCAGATCGCCGAGATCTGGGGCATCGACGAGGCCGAGCTCCCGCTCGCCGGAACGTCGATGATGGAGATGGTCTGGCAGATGCAGCGGCAGGAGATCCGCGGCCTGATCGGGATCTGCAACAACCCCTTCGTCTCACTGCCCAACTACGCGGTGGTGAAGGACGGTTACGACACCCTGGAGTTCCACGCCCAGTTCGACTTCTTCCTCTCCGAGACCGCGGCCAACGCGCACGTGGTCTTCCCGGTCACCACCTGGGCCGAGGACGAGGGCGTGATGGCCAACGCCGAGGCCCGGGTGGTCAAGCACAACAAGGCCCAGGAGCCGCCGGCCGGCGTCCGCACCGACACCTGGGTGATGTGCGAGCTGGCCCGCCGGCTCGGCGTCGGGGAGAAGTTCGACTTCCCCGGCTCGCGCGAGGTCTTCGACGAGCTGCGCCGGGCCTCCCGGGGCACCGTGATCGACTACTACGGCATCACGTACGAGCGGCTGGAGTCCACCGGCGGCATCGCCTGGCCCTGCCCGGACCTCGAACACCCGGGCACGCCAAGGCTGTTCGAGGGCGGCAAGACGTACCACGCCGACGGCAGGGTGCACCTCCAGGTGGTCGAGTGGCACCCGCCGGCCGACCCGTACAGCGACGAGTACCCGATGACGCTGACCACCGGCCGGACGGTGGCGCACTTCCTGTCGGGCAATCAGACCCGGCGGCTCGGCGCCCTGGTGGAGCAGACCCCGCGCCCCTGGGTGGAGGTGCACCCCTCGCACGGCTTCCGGACCGGCGACCCGGTCCGGGTGGTCACCCGGCGCGGGGTGTCCGTACTGCCCGCGCTGGTGACCGAGGCGATCCGGGCCGACCACGTCTTCGTGCCGTACCACTGGCCCTCGCCGGTGGCCGCCAACGCGCTCACCATCGATGCGCTGGACCCGCGCTCGAAGATCCCCGAGTACAAGGTCTGCGCCGTCCGGATCGAGCGCGCCACCGCGCTGGACGAGGTGCCCGCACCGCCCACCCCGCCGGGCCGGGAGGCGTATCCGGAGGCCCAGGTGTCCCGGACCGACCCGCTGCCGCCGACCTCCCCGCAGGGGCGCGGCACCGCCGAGAGGGGCTGACATGCTGGGTAGGACGATCTTCATCGACCCGGGCCGCTGCATCGGCTGCCAGGCCTGTGTCTCGGCCTGCCGGGAGTGCGACTCGCACCGCGGCAAGTCGATGATCCACCTGGACTACCCGGACGAGGGGCACTCGGTCGCCTCGCTGCCGACGGTCTGCATGCACTGCGAGGACCCGGTCGCCCCGTGCGCCGAGGTCTGCCCGGCGGACGCCATCCTGATCACCGCCGACGGCGTGGTGCAGGAGGCCGACCCGACCCGGTGCATCGGCTGCGCCAACTGCGTCAACGCCTGCCCGTTCGGGGTACCGAAGATCGACCTGGACGCCAAGCTCCAGATGAAGTGCAACCTCTGCTACGACCGCACCAGTTACGGCCTGGCGCCGATGTGCGCGACGGTCTGCCCGACCGGGGCGCTGTTCTACGGCACCTTGGAGGAGCTCCAGGCCGAGCGGCCGAACGTGGACGTCTCGACCATGTTCGCCTTCGGCGACGTGACGGTCTCCACCGGTGTCGCGATGGTGGTGCCCGCCGAGCAGCGGGCCGCCGTCCCGGGCGGACTGCCGCCGGGCGGACTGCTGGTCGGGGACGTGCTGGCCGAGGCCGGCTCCCCGGCCCGGTCGGACGGGCTGGCGGCGGGCGGCCTGCTCAGAGTGATCGAGGTCAACGGGCGCCCCACGCCCGGGAACGGAGCACCCGCATGACCAGCCCCTCGCCGGAGACCTCGGAGCACGCGGCCCTGGTCGACCGGATCAGCGCCGACAGCCTGACCACCCGCCGGGACTACCTGCGGATCGTGGCCACCGTCTCGGGCGGCCTGGTGGTCGGCTCGACCGTGGTCTCGGCCGGGGTGCTGCACCGGCACGGCGACGGCACCGCTCCCCCGCTCAAGGTGGCCGACCACCTCCCCAAGGGGCAGGCGGTCACCTTCAACTACCCGGGCGAGGACGACCGGGCGATGGCGATCCGGCTCACCGACGGCTCGGTGGTCGGCTACTCCACCGTCTGCACCCACCTGGCCTGCGGGGTGCTCTGGCGGAAGGAGCACGGGGCCGAGGGCGAGCTCTACTGCCCGTGCCACGAAGGGGTGTTCAGCGCCAGGACCGGCGAGGTGACGGCCGGGCCGCCGCCCCGCCCGCTGCCCCGGGTGGTGATGGTCGAGGACGACCGGGGTGCGGTCTGGGCGATCGGCACCACCCGCTCCGGCGAGACCGAGGAGGCCGGGCTCTGCCGGGGCCTGACGGAGTCCCACCCGGTGATCGCCGAGCGGGCCGGCTGCGGGAGGACGGACGGATGAACTACCCCGAGGACTACCACCCGGGCAGTGACGAGCCCCGGCTCAACCGCCCCGTCCAGGAGCGCTATCCGCAGATCCGCTCGACCAGCGGCTACGCCGACCCCCGGGTCAGCCGGACCGGGCCCGGGCCCGGGGCCGGCACCGAGCAGGAACCGGAGCGCTCGGCGATCCTGACCGCCCGGCTGGTGCTGGCGATCACCGTGGTGGTCGGCCAGCTCTGGGCCCTCTCGGTCGCCACCGACGCCTGGATGCGCGGTGAGACCACCACCGCCTGGTGGTGCACCGGCTTCTCGGCGGCCTCCTTCCTGGTCGTCCTCCTGGCGTGGCGGATCTCGCCGCGCGACCACTGAACAGCTAACGAGGCAGGCAGAGTTGAGCACTCTCGACGAGAAGGCCCCCGGACACCGCAGGGAGAGCTACCGGCCCGGGGCGACCATCTCCACCTGGGAGCCGGAGGACCCGTCGTTCTGGTCCGCCACCGGCAAGAAGGTGGCCGACCGCAACCTCTGGGTCTCCGTCCCCGCGCTGCTGCTGGCCTTCGTGGTCTGGCAGGTCTGGTCGGTGACGGTGGTCCAGCTGAACAAGGTGGGCTTCACCTTCAGCGACTCGCAGAAGTTCTGGCTGACCGCCATCCCCGGCCTGACCGGCGGCACCTTCCGGCTGGTGTACACCTTCGTCGGCCCGGTGGTCGGTGAGCGGAAGTGGACCGCCTTCTCGACCTTCATCCTGATCGGGCCGCTGCTCTGGCTCGGCTTCGCGGTGCAGGACACCTCGACCCCGTACGGGGTGATGGTGGCGATCGCGGCGCTCTGCGGCATCGGCGGCGCCAACTTCGCCTCCTCGATGGTGAACATCGGCTTCTTCTACCCCAAGGCGAAGAAGGGCAACGCCAACGGCATCAACGGCGGGCTCGGCAACCTCGGGGTCAGCGTGGTGCAGTTGGTCGCACCGATCGTGATCACGGCCGGCATCCTCGGCCCGCCGGCCGGCGACCCGCAGAAGCAGAAGGACGGCACCGAGGTCTGGCTGCAGAACGGCGCGTTCCTCTGGGTGCCGCTGCTGGTGGTCATGGCGCTGGCCGCGTGGTTCCTGATGAACGACCTCAAGGTCGCGGCGGCGCCGTTCAGCAAGCAGAAGATCATCTTCAAGCGCAAGCACAACTGGCTGATGACGGTCCTCTACGTCGGCACCTTCGGCTCCTTCATCGGCTTCGCCTCCGCCCTGCCGAACCTGATCAACACCACCTTCACCCCGATCGACTCGGCCTACTCCGCCACCAAGTACGCCTGGGTCGGCCCGTTCATCGGCGCCCTGACCCGCTGGCTGGGCGGCTGGATCGCCGACAAGACCGGCGGCGCCTGGTGCACCATCATCTCCTTCGTCGGGATGGGCGCGTCGGTCATCGTGGTGATCAACGCCCTCCCGGCCGGCGGGGACCAGGGCAACTTCTGGGTCTTCTACGTCGGCTTCCTGTCCGCCTTCTTCTTCTCCGGCATCGGCAACGGCTCGACCTTCCGGCAGATCCCGGTGATCTTCCTCAACCAGCACCAGGCCGCCGCCGGGCCCGACCCGGAGGCCCAGGAGGAGGCCCGCCACCAGGCCGAGATGGAGGCCGGCGCGGTCACCGGCTTCTCCGCCTCGATCGCCGCCTTCGGCTTCTTCTTCATCCCGGCGATGTTCGCGCTCTTCCCGGTCACCAGCTCGCTCTGGGTCTTCGTCGGCTTCTACGCCGTCTGCCTGGTGGTCTGCTGGTGGTTCTACGCCCGCAAGGGCGCCGAGGCCCCGAGCTGACCGTGACCGGCCGGTCACGATTTCGGACTTCCCGCTGATGTCGCGTACAGTCTTCGACGTCAGACAGGCGCCGCTAGCTCAGTTGGTTAGAGCAGCTGACTCTTAATCAGCGGGTCCGGGGTTCGAGTCCCTGGCGGCGCACAGACAGAAGGAAGGCCCCCACCTCACGGTGGGGGCCTTCCTTCGTTCTCAGGCCCGGCGGCCGAAGATCCGGCGCCACCAGCTGCGGCGCGGGGCCTCGGCGGCGGGGACGGCGGCCGGAGCCGGGGCAGCCGGGGCGGCGGCCTGGGCCGGGACGCTCGGGGCGACCGGCGCGGGGGCCGGGGCGGCGGGCTTGGGGCGGCCCGGGGTGAAGCGGACCGGCAGGCCGGTCAGGTGGCGGGCCAGCCACGCGCCGCTCCAGTGCAGCTCCTCCTCCGCCACCGCGAGCTGGAGGTCGGGCAGCCGGGTGAGCAGGATGTCGATGCCGGTCTCGGCGATCGCCCGGCCGACGTCCTGGCCGGGGCACTCGTGCGGGCCGCCGCTGAACGCCAGGTGCGAGCGGTTGCCGTAGAGCGGGGTGTCCAGGTCGGGGCGGACCTCGGGGTCGACGTTGCCGGCCGCCAGGCCGAGCAGCAGCATGTCGCCGGCCTTGATCTGCTGACCGCCCAGCTCGGTGTCGATGGTGGCCCAGCGGCCGGGGATCATCGAGAGCGGCGGGCTGTCCCAGAGCACCTGGTCCAGCGCGTCCGGCAGGGTCATGTGGCCGCCGGAGAGGTTGGCCCGGAAGCGGCTGTCGGTGAGCACCATCCGCAGGGTGTCCGCGATCAGGTTCACGGTCGACTCGTTGGCCATCAGCAGCACCAGGCGCAGGTGCTCCATCAGCTCGTCGTCGGAGAGCTCGGCCTCGTGCTGGATCAGCCAGCTGGCCAGGTCGCTGCCCGGCTCCGTCCGCTTCCGGGCGACCAGCTGCCGGAGCGTGGTGGCCACGTACTCGTTGCTGGCGATCGCGGTCTCGGTGCCGAGCATCATGTCCCGGGCGGCGACCACGAGTTGGGGGCCGTACTCGTCCGGCATGCCGATCAGCTGGGTCATCACCAGCATCGGCAGGTGCTCGGCGAACTCGCCCACCAGGTCGACCGAGCCGCGGCCGGTGAAGCCGTCGATCAGCTGGTCGGCGAAACGGGTGACGTACCGCCGCATGCCCCGGCGGTCGAACCGGTTCAGCGCGTCGGTGACCGCGCCGCGCAGGCGGCGGTGCTCGGCGCCGTCCGCGAACAGGCAGAGCGGCTGCCAGGCCAGCACCGGCATCAGCGGCGAGTCCATCGCCACCTGGTTCTGCTGGAACGCCGTCCAGCGCCGGGAGTCCCGGGAGAAGCGGGACGGGTTGCGCATCACGGTCAGGTTGGCCGAGTGCCCGACCACCAGCCAGGCCGGCAGGTCGCCGTGCAGCAGCACCGGCGCCACCGAGCCGTGCTCGGCGCGCAGCTTCTCGTACAGGCCGCTCGGGTCGGCCTCGGCCTCCGGGCCGTACAGCCGCCGGGTTGCGTCGGCGCCGAGGCCGTGGGCCGGGCAGCCGGGCGGCGGGGTGAGCGAGCCGTCGGTGGTGGTCACGGGTTGTCTCCGGGAGTGAAGGGGCGGGGAAGCGTCAGGAAGAGAGCGAGTACAGGTAGCGCATCAGGGCGAGCAGCACGTCGCGGCTGGCCGCCCGGCTGCGGGCGTCGCAGGCCACGATCGGCACCTCGTCGGGGAGGTCGAGCGCCGCCCGCAGGTCCTCGATCGGGTAACTCGGCGACTCCGGGAAGGTGTTGACGGCCACCACGAAGGGCACGCCGCGCTCCTCCAGCCGTCCGATCACGTCGAAGCTGACTTCGAGGCGGCGGGTGTCGACCAGCACCACCGCGCCCAGCGCGCCCTCGAACAGGCCGTTCCAGAGGAACCAGAACCGCTGCTGGCCCGGGGTGCCGAAGAGGTAGAGGACCAGCTCGTCGGAGATGCTGATCCGGCCGAAGTCCATCGCCACCGTGGTCGAGGTCTTCCGCTCCACCCCGGTCACGTCGTCGACCTCGACCCCGGCCCGGGTCATGGTCTCCTCGGTGGTCAGCGGACGGATCTCGCTGACCGCGCCGACCAGGGTGGTCTTGCCCACCCCGAAGCCGCCGACGATCACCACCTTGACGGCGGTGGCGGCGGTGTCCGGCAGCAGATCGGTCCCGGCCGGGCCGCCCGACCCGCTCGCGCCGCCCGGCTCAGAGCTTCTGAAGTCCATTCATCACCGCTTCGATCAGGGCACGGTCGGGGAGTTCGGCCTTGGGGACGGGGGCGCGGGCCTCGACCCGGTCCTCCGTCAGCAGGTCGGCGATCAGCACGGTGACCACGCTCATCGGCAGGTTGAGGTGGGCGGAGACCTCCGCCACCGAGAGCGGCGACTCGCAGATCCGCAGGATCGCCGCCTGCTCCGGCTGCATGGCCGGCTGCGGGCGGGACTTGGCGACGATCAGGGTGACCAGGTCGAGTACGACCCGCTCGGTCAGCCCGCTGCGTCCACGCGTGATCACGTACAGCCGCTCGGGATTACCCGCCTCCCAGTCCGCGCCGGGGTCGGTCATGCGACCTGCTCACCATGGCGCGGGGCTGTGCTCAAGTGCTCACCGATCCGGGCCACCAGGTCGCGCATCCGCTGGCCCATCAGTCCGGCGTCCACGCCCTGGTCGGCCAGCACCGCGAGGTAGGCCCGGGCGCCGGCCGCCATCAGGTAGAAGAAACCGCCACTGGTCTCGATCACCACCAGCCGCATCCGGCCGTCCCCGTGCGGGAATTCGGAGCCGATCGCGGTGGCCAGGCTCTGCAGTCCGGCGCAGGCGGCGGAGAGCCGGTCCGCGGTGTCGGTGTCCGTGCCGTACTGCGCCATCCGCAGCCCGTCCGAGGACAGCACCACCACGTGCCGGGTCTGCGGTACGCCCTCGGCCAGTTCCTTGAGCATCCAGTCCATGTTGGCCCGCTGCTGAATCACTGCTCACCCTTACCTGAGGACTCGTCACTGTGGTGGCCCGGCTGGCCGTTCACTCCGTCGGAGAAGGCCGCCAGCCACATCCCGGGCTGGGCCGGCTCCGCCACGGGGGCGGCCTGCGGGGTCAGCACCGGCCGGGTCGCCGCGGCGGCGTGCCGACGGCGCTGGGGCAGGCCGTTGGCGGCCCGCTCGGTGACCGCCGGGGCCTGTTCGGCGGCCCAGGGCTGCGGCCCGGACGACGGCCGGACGGCCGCCGGGGCGGCCGCGTGCCGGGCCGCCAGGGCCGGGCGGGCCGCCGCCGGTACTGCCCGACGCGGCCCGGAGGCCACGCCGATGCCGTGCGCCCGCTCAGTGGTCGCCGGGGTGGCGGTGAGCAGGTCCTGCGGGACGATCAGCACCGCGCGCACGCCGCCGTAGGCGGACGGGCGGAGCGAGACCTGGAAGCCGTACGCCTGGGCCAGCCGGCCCACCACCGCGAGACCGAGGCGGGGCGTCTCGCCGAGGTCGTTGAGGTCGATGCCCTCCTGCGCCTCGCGGAGCATCCGCTCGGCCCGGGCCCGGCCCTCCTCGCTCAGGCTGAGGCCGCCGTCCTCGATCTCGATCGCGATGCCGGTCTGCACCTCGACCGCGGTCAGGTGCACGTCGGTGTGCGGCGGCGAGTAGCGGGTGGCGTTGTCCAGCAGCTCGGCCAGCGCATGGATCAGCGGCTCGACCGCGGTGCCGATCACGGCCACCTCGGAGACCGGGTGCAGCTCGACCCGCTGGTAGTCCAGGATCCGGGAGATCGCACCGCGCAGCACGCTGTACAGCGGAACGCCCTTGCTCCACTGGCGGCCGGGGCGGGCGCCGCCGAGCACCGCGATCGAGTCGGCCAGCCGGCCCACCAGGGCGTTGCCGTGGTCGAGTCGGAGCAGGTCGTCGAAGACGGCCGGGTCGGTGCCGTGCCGGTCCTCCATCTCGCGCAGGTCCTGCGCCTGGCGGTGCACGATCGCCTGCACCCGGCGGGCGATGTTCACGAACGCCCGCTGGGCCGACTCGCGCAGCCCCTCCTCGGCGTCGACCGCCTCCAGGACGGTCCGCAGCACCGCCTGCCTGGCCTGCTGGAAGCCGGGCGAACTGTCGCCGGGGGACGCCTCGCGCAGCACGTCCTCCAGGAACTCACCGGCCTGCAGCCGGGCCACCGCCTTCGGCAGCTCCTCGGCGAGCTGGGCGGTCTCCGCCTCCTGGGCGGCCAACTGCCGCCTGAGCTCGGCCTCCTGGCGGTCCGCCCGCTCGCGCAGGTCGTCCAGCGCCCGGCCCCGGCGGGCCGCCTCGGCCGCCACCAGCCCGACCATCAGGGTGGCCACCGCACCGCACCAGGCGACCGCCGCCCTGGCTTCCTCGGCGATCAGGAAGGTGGCTATCGCGGCCGCTGCCGCGGTCAGCACCGTGGGCAGGAGCCATCCCAGGGCGCGCGCGGGGCGCCGATCTCCGGGCGTCTCTCCAGCACCAAGCATCAGCGTCCTCAACTGTCGGAAGGTGTACGGACCATAATGAGCCGCGTACCGGCCTGGGAGGGGCCTTTCCGGTCCTCGCCCACCCTGACTTGTCATGGGTTGGGCGGGCTGGGCGGGAGTAGCATAGCCGGTTTTTCCGATCACCCTGACGGAGTCTCAACACGCTGATCCGCTACCATATTTGGGCCTTTCACGTGGCCTTTTGGGTGCAGATCACATTGCTGCGGCCCGCCGTCGTGGACGGCGGGCCGCAGCGGTGGAAGGGCGGGTCAGGGGGTCTGGCCGCCGGAGGCGGGCTTCAGCTGGACCCAGCCGGCGTTGCTGGGCGCGCCCTCCTCGTTGAGCAGGAAGAGCATGTAGTAGCCGGGCGGAGCGGCCGCCGCCGAGGGCGGGGCCTGGAACTCCAGGAAGCCGCTCGACCGGCTCTTGATCCTCAGTTCCAGGTGCCGCTGGCTGGTGTTGACCGAGTGGGTCGAGGTGGTCGGGGCGAGCAGCACGGCCCGGGTGACGTCGTTCGCGGTGGTGCTGCTGACGGTGATCCGCTCGTTGTAGCCGACCGAGGGGTTGAACACCGTACCGAGGACGGGGCGGCTGCCCTGGTGCAGGTAGGCCGGCTCGTAGATCTCGATGCTGCCGTTCATGTCGTCGTTGATGTCCGGGTCGTTGGCGAGCTGCTGGAGCTCGTCGCCGGTCACCATCACCCGGCCGTCGGGGAGCACCAGGGCGTTGGAGTGGTAGCCGCGCGGCAGCCGCTGGGCCGGGCCGAGCTTCCAGTTGCCGTTCTCGTCCCGGAGTTCGGTCTGCCGGTACTTCAGGTCCGCGTTGGGGTTGTAGCCGCCGTTGCCGTAGTCGCGGATGTCGAAGGCGCCGTTCACGGTGAGCAGGGTGGCGTCCGGGAGCAGCAGGGTGTCGTCCTGGGTGCGGCCGAAGGCGCGTGGCTGCTGCTTGCTCCACTGGCCGCCGACCAGCTGGTAGGTGTTCGGGTCGTCCCGGTCGCCGCCGAGCACCAGCACCGAGTCCGGACCGCGGAAGCCGGCCGGGAGCGGGACGGCGGAGCCGTAGTTGCGGCCGAAGCCCTGCGGCGGGGTCATCGCGCCGGGGGCGGGCGGGTTGTCCGGGCGGGCCGGAAGGCTGCTCCTGGTCTCGGAGTTGAGGTCGAAGGTCCACTGCTGGTCGGGGCCGCGGCCGAGGCCGTAGATCTTGCCGTCGCGGAGCGAGAACAGGTGCGGGTAGTCCCGCTTGAACGGTGCGTCCGCCTTGAACCTCCCGACCGACCAGCCCTCCGGCCGGTCGGTCTTCGCCACCGGGACGCTCCGGTCCAGCGCCGGGAAGCGCTCGACGATCGCGGTCGGCGTGCCCCAACCCAGCTCGGACTGGCCGGACATGATGAGCTGCCGGCCGTCCATACCGGTCACCACGCTCGGGTACCAGCGGCCGACCGCCATGTCCTTGTTCTGGTACCAGACCTCCTGCCAGGGGTCGAAGACCAGCGAGAGCTTGGCGCCGCTGCCGCCGTTGCCGCCCAGGTTGCCGCCGAAGACGCCGACCATGCCGTTGGGCAGGAAGGAGTGCCCGGCGCAGAAGAACGGTGCGGGGCGCGGCTGGTTCAGCCCGTCCGGCATGTTCACCACCGGCGGGGTGACCTTGGTGAAGGCGCTGGTGCCGGTGCCCTTGGCCGGATCCCAGAGGTAGGCCCGGCCGGCGTTCTCCTTGCCGATGGTGCCCGTCGGGGCGGGCTCCTTCTCCGGGTTCTTCTCGATCCGCTCGAACGAGAACAGCAGCACCTTGCCGGTCGGCAGCAGGGCGACGTGCGCGGCGAAGTCCGGCGACGGGAAGTACTCCCGGAACCGGCCGAACTGGCTCGGGTCGAAGCCCTGGTTGGCCGCGGCCTGGGACTCGCCCAGCGCCTTGAGCCGCTCGGTCCTGGTGGTCTGCGGGTAGTCGCCGATCGCCGCCAGCATCCGCCTGGCCTCGGCGTGCTCCTGGGCGTGCTCGTCGCCGAGCACCGCGGCCTCGCCCGGATCGGACTGCGCCGGCGCCCGGGCGGGTGTGTCGGCGGACCGGTCGTGGTCGTGGGCGGCGCTCGGTCCGGCCGCTCCGACGGCGAGTGCGGAGGCGGCGCAGACCGCCAGGGCGGCCGTGAGCAGCCGCCGGGGGACGGGCGGATTCCTGCGGGACATGGGTCTCCTAGCGAAGCCGGGACTGGGGGCGGAGGCCGGAGGACGGACCGACGCGCCGTCACTCAGTGTTGGTGCCGCTGCGACTGACTGTCATTCCGGGGCGGGCAGCCGGGTGAGCCGGTCCGACGATTCGTCCGGTCGGGTCAATCCGACCGCAGGCCCTATTGCCGTTCGCGTACATACCGTAGCGTCGCCGGTGCGCTGTGCAACCACACCACCACCGGGAGGCAGCATGCCGAGTGAGCTGAGACTGCGTGAGAGCGAAGACATCCAGGGCGACGTGATCGCGGGTTTCAAGAAGGACCAGATGACCCTGCTGTTCCTCAAGTTCGAGGACGCGGCGAGGGCGAGGACATGGGTGCGGCAGCTGGAGCCGCAGATCTCCACCACCCGACAGGTCGCGAGCTTCAACGCGGCGTTCCGAAAGGCCAGGCAGGCCTCGGGCGGCGACGATCCGCAGCGGCTCAGGGCGACCTGGATGAACGTCAGCTTCACCTACGCGGGCATCAGGGAGCTGACCGGGAAGGACCCGCTGCCCACGGTGCGGCAGGGCGGCACGCTGGAGGCCTTCAAACAGGGCTCGGACAACCGGGCGCTGGGCGACGTCGGCGACAGCGCCCCGGCCAACTGGCTGTTCGGGGACAGCAAGGGCGGCCAGGCCGTGCACGCCGTGCTGACCATCGCGTCAGACACCCTGGGGGACCTGCAGGCCGCCGTCACCGCGCAGCGCGAGGCGACCGCCCAGGCCAGGATCGTGATCGTGTTCCAGCAGAACGGCGCGACCCTGACCGGCACCCGCCGGGGCAAGGAGCACTTCGGCTTCAAGGACGGGGTGAGCGAGCCCGCCGTGCAGGGCTTCGACGAGCCCGATCCGGTGCGGCCGGAGTACGAGAAGGGCAAGCCCGGCACCCGGCTGATCCCGGCCGGCGAGTTCGTGGTCGGGCAGCCGAGGATCGGCGGCCTCGGCTACGACGAGATGCCGGAGTGGGCGGAGAACGGCAGCTTCCACGTGGTCCGCCGGCTGGCCCAGGACGTGCCCGGCTGGTGGGCGCAGATCTCCACCCAGCTCAAGGTGCTGAAGAAGGCCAAGGTGGTACCGGACGAGGCCACCCCCGAGTGGCTGGCCGCCCGGGTGGTCGGCCGCTGGCGCTCCGGCACCCCGGTGGCCAAGTGCCCGAACGCGGACCGCCCGTTCAACGCGCTGTCCGGCGAGGACAACGACATCAGCTTCCGGAGCGACCCGGAGGGCTTCACCACCCCGCTCTTCTCCCACCTGCGCAAGACCAACCCCCGGGACGGCCTGCAGGAGAGCCCGGGCACCGAGCCCTTCCCGGAGAACCCGGTGATGGACCGTCGGCGGATCATGCGCCGGGGCTCGCCGTACGGCGCTCCGTTCGACCCGGCCTCGGAGGGGCCCGGCGGCCCCGACGACCCGCGCGGGCTGCTCTTCGTCAGCTACCAGTCCGACCTGGTGGAGCAGTTCGAGTTCATCCAGAAGTCCTGGATCAACAACGCGGACTTCCCGCCCAACCGGGCCAACAAGCCCGGCCCGGACCCGGACGTGGGCCCGACCGGCACGGTGACCTGGGAGTCCCCCGGCGCCTCCACCGAGCTGACGTTCCACCAGTTCGTCAGCACCGAGGGCTCGGTGTACGGCTTCGCGCCGTCGCTGACCACGCTGCGGCTGCTCGGCGAGGGGCGGCTGACCGACAAGCTGCCCAGCACCGTCCGGCCGACCGACGCCTTCCTCGCCGTCCCCGACCTCTACCGGCAGGGCGGCAAGAGCTGGTACTGGGCCTACGGGACGGGCAGTTCGGGCCCGGTCGCCCGGACTGTCTCGATCGCGGACGGCAACGAGCACCACGACCGGCTGGAGCGCGCCGACCGGCCGCTCTCCACCTGGCCGCAGCTCTACACCGGGGTCGACCGGGTGGACGCGGTGCTCCCGGTGCCGGACGAGCAGCGGGTGAACGGGCGCAGCCGGTTCTGGCTGTTCCACACCACCGAGGGCCGCCAGGTCTACCGGCTGGTCTCGATCGCCGACCGGGCCGAGTCCGGTCTGCCGCCGGACCAGGCCGGCACCGTCGACCGGGGCGACCGGGCGATCACGGCCTGGGCCTCGTTCAACGGCATCCAGCAGGTGGACGCCTTCCTGCCGGTGCCGGACCAGCAGCGGCAGAACGGCAAGAGCTGGTACTGGGTCTTCCACACCTTCATGGGCCAGCAGGTCTACCGGTTGATCTCGATCGCCGACGGCAGCGCGCACAACGACGTGATCGAGCGCGGCGACCGCTCGCTGTCGCTCTGGCAGTCGCTGGCCGGGATCAGCCGGGTGGACGAGTTCCTGGCCGTGCCCGACCTCCAACTGGTCAACGGCTTCAGCCTGTTCTGGGTGTTCCACCAGGACAGGTACCGGATCATCTCGATCCGGAGCGGTGCCGGGCACCCGGACCAGGAGTCGGTCGCGGACCGGCCGCTGACGCTCTGGACCTCGCTGACCGGCTGACGGCCGCTGCTCCCGTACGGGCCTGCGGGCGGTGGGGGCGGACCCGTACGGGATGTTTCAATCTCTTGAACTGATGTGAAATATACCTTCGATTTGAAGGTCATCCGGTTTTCCCACGCTTGGATTCAAGGCATGGAACACCCCTCCTTCCCTGTCCGGCTCGCGGCCACCGCCGCTGCCATCGCCGTCTCCACCACCCTGCTCACCGCCTGCTCCACCGACAGCGCGGGCTCGGGGAAGGTCCGGATCGGCATCTCGGGGGCCAGCTCCGACTGGGACGTGCTCAAGCAGAAGGCCGAGGCCGAGGGCATACACATCGAGCTGGTCACCTTCGACGACTACGCGCTGCCCAACAAGGCCCTGGCCGCCGGCGACATCGAGCTCAACGCCTTCCAGCACCTGGCCTTCCTCAGCCAGTTCAACGCCAACAACGGCACCGCGATCGTGCCGCTCGGCGCCACCTCGGTCTCCCCGCTCGGCCTCTACTCGCTCAAGCACAAGAGCGTCGACCAGATCCCGGACGGCGGGAAGATCGCCGTCCCCAACGACCCGTCCAACCAGGGCCGGGCGCTGCGGGTGCTGGAACAGGCCAAGCTGATCGAACTCAAGCCGGACACCGGCCTGTACGGCACCCCGGAGTCGATCTCGGCCAACCCGAAGCACCTGACCATCGTGCCGGTGGACGCCCAGCAGACCCCGCGCAGCCTGCAGGACACCGCCGCCGCCGTGATCAACTCCGGGGTGGCCGGCCAGGCCGGGTACGAGGTCAAGCAGGCGATCTTCCGGGACGACCCGAAGAACCCGTCCACCCGCCCGTACGTCAACGTGATCGCGGCCCGCGCCACCGACCGGGACAACGCCACCTACCTGCGGATCGCCGAGCTCTACCACTCCCCCGAGGTGCAGGCCGCCGCGGCCGAGGAGTCCAAGGGCGCCAGCGTCCCCAGCGACCTCGACCGGGCCGCCCTGCAGGCCGAGTTGGACCGACTGGCCAAGCAGGTGAAGGGGAGGTGATCGAGTTCGCCGAGGTGACCAAGGAGTACGGGGACTTCCGCGCCCTGGACCGGGTCAGCCTCACCGTCCCGGACGGCGGGATCTTCGGCGTGATCGGCCACAGCGGCGCCGGCAAGAGCACCCTGCTCCGGCTGGTCAACCAGTTGGAGCGCCCGACCTCCGGCTCGGTCCGGCTGAACGGGGTCGAGCTGACCGGGCTGAGCGAGCGCCGGCTGCGGGCGCACCGGCGCGAGATCGGCATGGTCTTCCAGCAGTTCAACCTGTTCAAGTCCCGTACCGTGCTCGGAAACGTGGCCTACCCGCTGAAGCTGGCCGGGCTCTCCCGGGCCACCGTCCGGCAACGGGCGCTGGAGGCGCTGGAGTTCGTCGGCCTGGCCGAGTACGCCACCCGCCACCCCGAGCAGCTCTCCGGCGGGCAGCGCCAACGGGTCGGCATCGCCCGGGCGCTGGCCACCTCGCCGAAGCTGCTGCTGAGCGACGAGGCCACCTCGGCGCTCGACCCGGAGACCACCCTGGAGGTGCTCGACCTGTTCCGGCGGATCAACGCCGAACTGGGCGTCACCATCGTGCTGATCACGCACGAGATGGACGTGCTGCGGCGGATCTGCGACCGGGTCGCGGTGCTGGACGGCGGCCGGCTGGTGGAGACCGGCGAGGCCTACCAGGTCTTCGCCCGGCCCCAACACCCCACCACCGCCTCGTTCGTGCACTCCGTCCTGCCGGACCGCCCGGCCGGCGCCGCGCTGGAGCGGCTGCGCGGGCGGCACACCGGGCGGCTGCTCACCGTGCCGTTCACCCACGACGGCGACCTCGGGCGCGGTCTCTCCCGGCTGCTCCGCGAGCACCGGCTGGACTTCGCCCTGGTGCACGGCGGGATCAGCGAGGTCGGGCAGCTGCCGCTGGGCAGCATCACGCTCGAACTACACGGCGAGGAACGGGATCTGACCGCCTTCCTGGCTGTCTGGGAGGGCACGGAGGTGATGGCGGCATGAAGGTCGACTGGAACGTCTTCTGGCCCAAACTGGCCGACGCGACCGGGCAGACGGTCTACATGGTGCTGGTCACCCTGCTGCTCTCCTCGGCGCTCGGGCTGGTGCTCGGCCTGCTGCTGTACGCCACCCGGAAGGGGAACCTGCTGCAGAACCGGGCGGTGTTCTCGCTGCTCAACCTGCTGATCAACCTGGTCCGGCCGGTGCCGTTCATCATCGCGATCGTCGCGATGGCCCCGCTCACCCGGGCCGTCACCGGCTCGATGATCGGGACCGAGGCGGCGATCTTCCCGATGGTGGTGGTCGCCACCTTCGGGGTGGCCCGGATCGTCGAGAACAACCTGGTCGCGGTCGAGCCCGGGGTGATCGAGGCCGCGCGCGCGATGGGCGCGGGACCGGTCCGGATCATCCTCACCGTGCTGGTGCCCGAGGCGCTCGGCCCGCTGATCCTCGGGCTGACCTTCATCCTGGTCGCGCTGATCGACTTCTCGGCGGTCGCCGGGACGGTGGGTGGCGGCGGGGTGGGCAACCTGGCCATGACGTACGGCTACCTCCGGTTCGACACCTCCGTGATGGTGGTGACGGTGGCGGTGCTGATCGGGCTGGTCCAGATCGCCCAGCTGACGGGCAACCTGCTGGCGCGCAAGGTGCTGCGGCGCTGACTCAGCCCGCCGCGTCCAGGATCGCCGCCGCCACCTCGGCCGGGCGGTCGTACATCAGCAGGTGACCGGCCGGGGCGGCGATCCGGAACTCCGCGCCGAGGCGGGCAGCCAGCTCCCGCTGCCGCTCCAGCCAGGCGCGGTCGCTCCGGCCGGAGCGGCTGGTCCGGCCGTCCTGGTCGGCCTGATCGCTCCGGCCGGTCCGGCTGGTTGAGGCGGCCAGCACGATCGCCGGGGTGCCGCCGAGCGGGGCGGTCCGGCGCAGCGCGTTCAACTCGGCTGCCACGTCCGGGTAGTAGGTGTTCTCGGCGAGCGCGGCCCGGAGCGAGCGGCTGGTGCGGTAGCAGCGCCGGACCGCATCGGCCGGGGCCGGGTCCCGGTGCCCGAGCGTGGTCGCGGCCCCGACCAGCCGGCGGGCGGCCGGGCCGAACAGGTACGGCACGGCGGTGGCGGTGGCCAGCGCGCCGAGCGAACGGACCGTCAGTCCGCGCAGGGCCGGGGCCCGGGCGGGACGGGCGGCCGGTTCGGTGCTGCCGTCCAGCAGCACCAGCCCGGCCGTCCTGGCCGGGTAGAGCCGGGCGAACGCCTCCACGTGGAACGCGGCGATCGAGTGGCCCACCACCGTGGCGGCTCCGTCCGCCGCGCCGGCGGTCGGCACCCCGTCCAGGACGGCGGCGATCCGGGCCGCCTCGCCCCGGGCGGTGGGCGCACCGGGGACGGCCTCGCTCAGGCCGAAGCCGGGGCGGTCGAAGCGGATCACCGTCCGGTGCGGTTCGAGCAGCGGGACCACCGGGTCCCAGTCGAACCAGCAGCAGCCGAGGCCACCGCTGAGCACCGCCACCGGACCTCGGCCGGAGACCCGGACGTGCACGGCCCGGCCGTCGACCCGGACGAAGCGCGGGGCGGTCACCGGGGGCGCTCCGGCTCGGCGACGGCCGTGGGCTCTGCCGTCTTTCTGGGCTCCGTGGCCACGCTCCTGGACAGCACCGCCAGCCAGACCGCGATCAGCAGGATCTGCGAGCGCTGCCCCGCGCCCATCGTCCAGGTGCCGTGCCCGGCCTCGAAGGCGGCGATCGCCCCCAGGCTCCAGACCGTCGCGAGCAGCTCGGCCGCCACCAGCCAGGGCCCGTACCGGGCCAGCGGCGGCCACCAGCCGTACCGCCGGGCCGCCACGGTCAGCAGGACGACGGCGCCGATCGCACCGACCATGGCCAGGCTGCTGCTGACCGCGTGCGCGGTGTGGGTGGCCGGGACCAGGCCGGCCGTCTCCCGGGCCGCGCACTCCGGGTCCGCGGTCGGCGTACAGCTCAGCGGCAGTCGGGAGTCCACCGCCGTGGCGGCACCGAACAGCGCCAGGGCCGACCAGCCCGCCACCGCCCAGGGCCGCCGTCCCGCCCGGTACGGACCGGGCCGCCACAGCGCGGTACCCGCCGCCGCCAGCACGGCCAGCCCGGCGACCAGGTCGGTGGCCCGGAACAGGCCGCCGAGTGGTTGGTCCTCGGCCGCCAGTTCACTGACGTAGGTCTGCACCGGGTCCAGCCCGGTGCTGAGCACCACCTCCAGCACCCACGCCGTGTAGGCGAGGGCGCTCAGGAGCAACAGGACGGCGGTCGCCTTGGTCGCCCTCGCCGCCGGGCCGGTCGCCCGGCCCTGCTCACGGCCCTGTTCACCGCCCTGCTCACGAGCTGCGGAACCGGGGCGGCGGGCTGCGGGGCTGGGCATCCGGCCAGCCTAGTCACCGGGGTGGGCCGTCCCCGGCAGGCGCAGGGAAACCGATTCGGAGCTTCCCCTCGGAACGTGTATTGTTCTCGGCGTCAGACAGGCGCCGCTAGCTCAGTTGGTTAGAGCAGCTGACTCTTAATCAGCGGGTCCGGGGTTCGAGTCCCTGGCGGCGCACAGACAGACGGAAGGCTCTCCACTCAGGTGGGGGGCCTTCGGTCGTTTCGGCCCCGCGACGGGCGGGCTGGCTGTCCAATGGAGACAGAGAGCACCCGACAGAGGAGCACCCATGCCGAACCCCGCACCGGGCCACCGGATCGAACTGGTCCGCCCCGAGCAGACCGTCACCGTGGAGATCGACGGCGCCCAGGTCGCCAAGTCGGCCCGTCCGCTGGCACTGTTCGAGACCGGGCTGCCGGTCCGCTACTACCTGCCGCCGGAGGACGTCGACCTGACGCTGTTCCAGCCGAGCGCGACGCACACCACCTGCCCGTTCAAGGGCGAGGCCGCGTACTGGTCGTACCACGACCGGCACGACGTGGCCTGGTACTACCCGGAGCCGATCGACGCGGTGGCGGAGATCGCCGGGTACGTCTGCTTCTACGACAGCGTTGCCCGGGTGCACATCGAGGGCGAGCTCCCGCGCTAGAGCGACGGCTGTGGCCGTCGCCGTAAACCCGGGGTAAGAGAAAACGGGACAAAGGTCCCTAACATCCGACATACCGTTCGGGGCAGGCTGGGTGGGATCGTCTCCAATCCCGACCGCGTGAGCAACCGTCACAGGTCTCGCAGGAAAGGCCTCCCCGTTGCCCCGCAGTGCCCCGAACGGTCCCCACCCGCGCCCCCGCAAACCCGGCAAGCGCCGCCCCCGCCGGTCCGGCTGGCGCCGGCTGATACCCACCTGGCGGGTGACCCTGGCCGGTTCGCTGGTCTGCGGAGTGCTCGGGGTCGGCCTGTTCGCGGTCGGCCTGGCCGTGGTGAAGGTGCCGGACGCGCACGCGCTGGCCACCGCGCAGAGCAACACCTGGCTCTACCAGGACGGCAGCCTGCTGGCCCGGACCGGGCAGACCAACCGCCAGAACGTCAGCCTGGACAAGATCTCCGAGGACGCCCGGCACGCCGCGATGGCCGCCGAGGACCGGAACTTCTACCAGGAGGGCGCGGTCAACGTGAAGGGCCTGGTCCGGGCCGCGTTCAACAGCGCCAAGGGCGGGTCCACCCAGGGCGGCTCGACGATCACCCAGCAGTACGTCAAGAACACCTACCTGAGCCAGAAGCAGACCGTCAGCCGCAAGGTGAAGGAGCTGTTCATCGCGCTCAAGGTGGACGCCACCGAGACCAAGGACGACGTCCTGGCCGGCTACCTCAACACCTCCTACTACGGGCGCGGCGCCTACGGCATCCAGGCCGCCTCGCAGGCCTACTACGGGATCGACGCCTCCCAGCTCAACGCCGCGCAGGGCGCCTACCTGGCCGCGCTGCTCAACGCGCCGAGCGCGTACGACGTCGCGACGGCCACCCCGACCGGCAAGCAGAACGCGACCAACCGCTGGAACTACGTGCTCGACGGGATGGTCCAGGAGAAGTGGCTCTCCGCCGCCGAGCGGGCCGCGATCACCTTCCCCGAGGTGAAGGAGCCCAAGAGCGCCCCCGGGGTGTCCGGCCAGGCCGGCTACCTGGTGAACGCCGCCACCGAGTACCTCATCGCGCACAACGTGCTCACCGACGCCCAGCTGGCCGAGGGCGGGTACACCATCAAGCTGACCGTGGACCCCAAGCGGCAGCAGGCTATGGGCGCAGCCGTCCAGCAGCAGTTCACCGACAAGCTCAGGCCGGACACCCGGGCGGTGGACGCCGCCGCACAGGCCGGGGCGGTCTCGCTCGACCCGAAGACCGGGGCGGTGGTCGCCCTGTACGGCGGGCAGGACGCCACCAAGCACTGGATCGACAACGCCACCCGGCAGGACTACCAGGCGGGGTCGACCTTCAAGGCGATCGCGCTGGCCGCCGCGCTGGAGAACAGCGCGAAGACCCAGTCCGGACAGACCATCACCCCGCAGAGCGTGTACGACGGCCGGAGCAACCGGCCGGTGGAGGGCGGGCGCGGCAAGGCGTACGCACCGCCGAACGAGGGCAACAAGAGCTACGGGCAGATCACCCTGCAGCAGGCCACCGACTGGTCGGTCAACTCGGCCTTCGCCCAACTCGCCCAGGACACCGGCCTGGAGAAGGTCCGGGAGACCGCCGTCGCGCTCGGCCTGCCCGCCGCCACCCCCGGACTGGAGGCGAAC
Organism: Kitasatospora sp. NPDC002040; assembly: GCF_040296785.1. NCBI lineage: Bacteria > Bacillati > Actinomycetota > Actinomycetes > Kitasatosporales > Streptomycetaceae > Kitasatospora > Kitasatospora sp. NPDC002040. The sequence goes on from NZ_JBEOXV010000015.1 coordinate 110,560, forward strand.
GCCTCGATCTCGCTCGGCACCTCCACCCCGAGCGTGCTGGACATGGCCGGGGTGTACGCCACCCTGGACAACGGCGGCAAGCAGACCACCCCGTGGCTGGTGCAGTCGCTGGAGCACGAGGGCGAGAACGTCGCCCTGCCGGCCCCGAAGACCACCCAGGTGATCAGCGCGGAGACCGCCCAGACGGTCACCTCGATGCTCCAGGGCGTGGTGAGCGACCCGGGCGGCACCGGATGGCGGGCCCAGGAGCTCGACCGGCCGGCCGCCGGGAAGACCGGCACCACCGACGGCCTGAGGTCGGTCTGGTTCGCCGGCTACACCCCGGAACTGGTCACCACCGTCGCCCTGTTCGGCCAGGATCCGGCCAGTGGCAAGCAGGTCTCGCTGGACGGGACCGGCGGGGCCTCCGGCGCGGCCGGCGGCAACTTCCCGGCCCGGATCTGGACCGCCTACATGAAGGCGGCGCTGGACGGGAAGCCCGTCACGGACTTCCCGGGTGGGGCCTCCGACCGCACCCGCTCCACCGGCCCCTCGTCCACTCCGTCCTCGACGCCGTCCGGCTCGACCGACCCGGCGACCACCCCGGCGGGGACCCCGTCCGACACCCCGTCAGCACCGCAGACCCCGGCCACCCCGGACCGGTCCACCCCGACGCCCACGCCCACGCCGAAGCCGAAGCCCACTCCGACGCCGACCCCCAAGCCCACGCCCACCCCGACACCGACCCCGACGGCGCCGAACCCGACCGAGGAGCCGAACGGGAACGGAGCTGACGCCGGCACGGCCCAGCGACAGTCGGCCCTGACCGGCTGACCCGGCCGGCCGGCGGGCTGACGGGGTCGGTCCCCGCGCTCGCAGCGGCAGGACCGTCCGGCGTGGACACCCCTTACCGGAAAGCCGTTCGGGCTGGCACAATGCGTCGGTGCACAGCTCATCGCCGCTCCCCCGGCCCTCCTGGCTCTCCCTCCGGACGCTCGGCCTCTCGCTGGCCCTGGTCTCGGCCCTCGCCTTCGGCGGCTCCGGCACGACGGCCAAGCCGCTGATCGAGGCCGGGCTCTCGCCCCTGCACGTGGTCTGGCTCCGGGTCACCGGCGCCGCGGTCGTCCTGCTCCCGCTGGCGTACCGCCACCGGGCGGCGTTCCGGCGGCGGCCGCGCCTGATGATCGGCTTCGGGCTGCTCGCCGTGGCCGGGGTCCAGGCCTGCTACTTCGCCTCGATCTCCCGGATCCCGGTCGGGGTGGCGCTGCTGATCGAGTACCTCGGGCCGCTGCTGCTGCTCGGCTACCTCAAGTTCGTCCAGCGCAAGCCGGTCTCCCGCGCCGCCACGATCGGCGCCGGGGTCGCGGTGACCGGTCTGGCCTGTGTGGTCGAGGTCTGGCACGGCCTGGCCTTCGACACCCTCGGGGTGCTGTTCGGGCTCGGCGCCGCCTGCTGCCAGGTCGGCTACTTCCTGCTCGCCGACGCCGGGCGGCAGGGTGACAAGCCGGTGGACCCGATGGCGATCAGCGCGTACGGGCTGCTGATCGGCGCCGTCGCCCTGACCGCGTTCACCCAGCCGTGGACGGCGGACTGGAGCGTGCTCGGCGGCGACGTGGTGATGAACGGCCGGGTGCTGCCCGCCGCGCTGCCCGCCGCCTGGATGGTGCTGGTCGCCACCGTGCTGGCCTATCTGACCGGCGTGGTCTCGGTGCAGTTCCTCTCACCGGCCGTCGCCGCGGTGGTGGCCAACCTGGAGGCCGTGGTCGCCACCGTCGCCGCGTGGTTCCTGCTCGGCGAACGGCTCGGCGGCTGGCAGCTGATCGGCGGTCTGCTGGTCCTGATCGGTGCGTTCGCCGCCCAGACCAGCCGGCCCGCCGAGCTCGCCCCGGAGACGGCCCGGCCCGCCACCGAGCAGAGCATGGCGGGCCGACAGCACTGAACCGGGGTCAGCCGACTCGGCCCCACTCGCACAACCGGCTCGGCCTCACTTGCCCAGTCGGCTCGGCCTCACTTGCCTGCCCAGCCGAACCAGTCCAGGTGGCCGAGCGGCCAGACCACGGCGGCGGCCGGGCCGACCACGTCCGCCACCGGGACGGCACCGGCGCCCGGTCCGCCCTGGTGGTAACGGGAGTCGGCGGAGTCGCTGCGGTGGTCGCCCTCCACCCAGACGTACCCCTGCGGGACGGTGACCGGGCCGAAGTCCAGCCCCGCGCAGGAGTCGTCGCCCGGGTGCAGGTACGGCTCGGCGATCGTCTTCCCGTTCACCGTGAGGTTCTTGCCGGCGCACTGGACGGTCTCGCCGCCGGTCGCGATCACGCGCTTGACCAGGTAGTTGTCGTCCTTCGGCGGCAGCAGGCCGACAAAGCTGAGCGTGCTGCCCACCACGTCCCCGAGCGTGCCGCTGCTGGTCGGCTGCACCGGCAGCCAACCGCCCGGGTCCTTGAAGACCACCGGCTCGCCCCGAGCGGGCTCCCAGCCGAACAGCGGCGCCAGCTTGTTGACGGCCACCCGGTCACCGATCCGCAGGGTGTTCTCCATCGAGCCGGACGGGATGCTGAACACCTGGAACAGGCAGGTCTTGATGGCCAGTGCGATCACCAGGCCGAGCACGATCATCGCCGGGAACTCGGCCCACCAGGGCAGTCGACGGCGCCGACCGGGGGCGGTGGACCGGGGTTGTGCATGGGACTCGGCCTGCTGGTCCGGGATCTCGACCGCCGGGCCGGTTTGGGGAAGGGTCACGGATCAGGCCGCCTGCATGCTGGGAGCCTGCGGGTGGAGGGCCCGCTTCGCGGCGTCCTGCCTGGACCGGTACTGCCTGGCCATCGCTGTCCTGCCTTTCCGGGGAGATCCGGGGAGAACAGCACGCTAACGCCGCATTGGAACTGTCGCGAAATCAGGCATTTGGCCGCCGCCGCCGAAACGGGGGCGGAACAGGGGCCGGGCGGGAGGTGTCGCGGGCGTCCGACCCGCTTCAGGACTGGGCGATCGCCTCGTGGTGCCTGATCACCTCGGCGATGATGAAGTTCAGAAACTTCTCCGCGAACACCGGGTCGAGGTGCGCCCCTGCGGCGAGCTCACGCAGTCGGGTGATCTGGGCCCGCTCCCTGGCCGGATCGGCGGGCGGCAGCTTGTGCTCGGCCTTGAGCCGGCCGACCCGCTGGGTCGCCTTGAACCGCTCGGCCAGCATGTGGACCACGGCGGCGTCGATGTTGTCGATGCTCTCCCGCAGGCTGACCAGCTCGGACCGGACCGCCTCGGCGATCTCGCCGTTCCCGTCCGCTGCGTCGCCGGTGGCGGCCGTGGAACCGGCGGGGGTGGCGGAGGAGTTCGTGGGCTGATCAGTCATCGGGGTGGCTCCGGAGCTAGCTGACTGGGCCCTGGCAATCTAACAGGGCAACCACCGCGCCATCCTTCAGTCCGTCACCTCGTCCGGCATCTGGACACCCCGGTGGACCGGTAGCCGGTTCCGGGACTTCACGCCCCACCCGGCACGTAGGCTGAACGCGGCATGACCTGACCTGACGGACCACCAGTCCATCACCACAGGAGGTACCTGATCGTGGCAACCACCCGTACCGCGCACACCGCTTGGAAGGGCAACCTGCTCGAAGGCCAGGGCGAGGTCACCTTCGACTCCTCCGGCATCGGCCAGTTCCCGGTCTCGTGGCCCGCCCGTGCGGAGGCGGCGAACGGGAAGACCAGCCCCGAGGAGCTCATCGCGGCCGCGCACTCGGCCTGCTTCTCGATGGCCCTCTCGCACGGCCTGGCCGGCGCGGGCACCCCGCCCACCGCCCTGGACACCAAGGCCGACGTCACCTTCCAGCCGGGCACCGGGATCACCGGTATCCACCTGACCGTCGTCGGCCAGGTCCCCGGTCTGGACGAGGCGGACTTCGTGAAGGCCGCCGAGGACGCCAAGGCCAACTGCCCGGTGAGCCAGGCCCTGACCGGCACCACCATCACGCTGACCGCGACGCTCGGCTGACCCTCCGGAGCCGGCCTCGCCGCCTCCGTCCCCGCCCCGGACTCCGCCGACTCCGCGTCAGAACGGCACTACTACCGGTAGTTCTGTCTGATGAGCAGCACGGCAGGGGGCGCGTGCGCCCCTGGTACGCATCTCACGATGCGTACCAGGGGCGCCGTCACGTACCGGCACGGTTGCTGTGAAACCCGACGAATCACCCTGGCGGCGGTCGCCGCCTCAACGACGCGCGTCCTATGATCACCGCAAAGCCCTGGTTCCTTGCCGAACGCTTTCCACCCAGCGATCCGCGCACCGAACGCCGACCGAACGTCGAGGGCCCGACAGAGCGGTGAGCCGGCCACTGCGGTGCGGTCGGCCGGAGCAGCGTCAGCAGCGGACGGGAGCATGCCGTGCCGGGTCGGAACGAGGGGGCCGACCGTCTCTGCCCGGTCTGCTCCGCACCGCTGGGCCTGCGCGACAGCGGCAGCGACCCCGACCACGGCACCGACCACGGCCCGGACGCGCTGGTCGACGCACTCCAGGCCAGCGAGTCCCGCTTCCGCGCCGCGTTCGCCGATGCCGGCATCGGCATGGCGCTGATCGGCTCGGACGACCGGATCATCGAGGCCAACCCGGCCTTCGCCGCCATGATCGGCCATGAGGCGCCGAACCTGGTGCGGACACACATCCACGAGATCATCGACCCCGAGGACACCCCTCGACGGCTCTACCTGGAGCTGGTCCGCGGCGAACGCGACCGCCTGCGGGTGGAGAAGCAGCTGAAGCACCGCGAAGGCCGCGTGGTGTGGAGCAATGTGACGATCTCTCTGATCCGGGACGGCGCCGGGCAGCCGATGTACACCCTGGCCATGGTCGAGGACGTGACGGAGCAGCGGCTGCTCGGGGACCAGCTGGCCTACCAGGCCATGCACGACCCGCTGACCCGGCTGCCGAACCGCACGCTCTTCTTCGAGCGGCTCAACGCGGAGTTCGGACCCGGGGCCGAGCCGTCGTCGAGCGGGCTCCCGCGCTCGCTCGACCGCGGTCCTGACGGTGGCGACGACTTCGCCGAGCCCCGGCCCCGCACCGGGGCGGCGGAGGCGGCCGACCCGACCGGGGACGGTGAACCGGCGGACCCGGGCAGGCGGGTCGGCCTCTGCTACCTCGACCTGGACGGCTTCGCCGCGATCAACGAGACGCTCGGCCACCATGCCGGGGACGAGCTGCTGGTGGCGGTGGCGGCCCGGCTGGAGCACGGCTTCGCCCGGGGCGACGGGCAGGGCAACGGGCCGGGTGGCGGGCGGCTGGTGGCCCGACTGGGCGGGGACGAGTTCGCCGTCCTGGTCTGCGACAGCGCCGGGAGCGAGCAGCTGACCGCGCTCGCCGCCGATCTGATCAAACTGCTGGCGGAGCCCTTCCACGTGGCCGGCCAGCAGTTGGCCGTGACCGCGAGCGTCGGGGTGGTCGAACGGCGGATCGTCGAGACCACCCCGACCGACCTGCTCAAGGACGCCGACGCCACGCTGTACTGGTCCAAGGCCGACGGCCGGGCCCGCTGGACGCTCTACGACCCGGACCGGGGCGCCCACCAGCTGACCAGGCAGCGACTGGCCACCGCGCTGAGACCGGCGCTGGAGCGCGGTGAGTTCACGGTCGAGTACCAGCCGCTGGTGGGGCTGGCCGACGGCACCGTGCACGGCGCCGAGGCCCTGGTCCGCTGGCGCCATCCCCGGTACGGGACGCTCTCCCCCGACCGCTTCATCCCGCTCGCCGAGGAGTCCGGCGCCATCGTGCCGCTCGGCAAGTGGGTGCTGGAGGAGTCCTGCCGGCAGGCCAAGCGCTGGCTGCTGGAGTTCCCCGAGGCCGAGGCCTTCGTCAGCGTCAATCTGGCGGCCCGCCAGATCTGGGACTCGGACGTGGTGGCCGACGTCGCCCAGGCGCTGAAGCTCACCGGCCTGCCCGCCCGGCTGCTCCAGTTGGAGATCACCGAGAGCGCGGTGCTCGGCCCCGGCGGCCGCCCGGTCCAGGCGCTCCAGGCGCTGGCGGACATGGGCATCCGGATCGCCATCGACGACTTCGGCACCGGGTACTCCAACCTCGCCTACCTCTCCCGGCTGCCGGTCCACGTGCTCAAGCTGGACGGCAGCTTCATCGAGGGGTTCCGTGACCCGGCCCCGGGCGGGCGCCCGGACAGCCGCTTCCGCCGCACCGACGCGGACGAGCAGATCGTCGGTGCGATGGTCCAGCTCGCGCATGCGCTCGGGCTGACCGTGACGGCCGAAGGCATCGAGAACGCCTCCCAGGCCGAACGCCTGCGGCTCACCGGCTGTGACACCGCCCAGGGCTGGTACTTCGCCCGGCCCGGCGAGGCCGAGCGGATCGCGGCCATACTGCGTGAAGGTCGCGTCCGCTCGGCCTGACGGGGCGTCGGCTCCTGGCTCTGGGGGTTCTCCGACGGTCAGCGGGAAGGCGTCAGCCCGTACGCCTGGGCGATCAGGCCGTAGGAGCGCTGCCGGGCCTCGTGGCCGTGGATGTGCGAGGTCACCATCAACTCGTCGGCCCCGGTCCGCTTCCGCAGCGACTCCAGCCCGTCCGCGACGTCGCCCGGGGCGCCGAGCACGACGTTGGCCAGCCAGTCGTCGATGAAGTCGGCCTCGGCCGGGCTGTACGGGTACTCCGCCGCCGTCTCCGGGCTCGGGATCAACCCGGGAGTGCCGCGGCGCAGTTGGAGCATGGCCAAGCCCGCCGAACGGGCCAGCCGCCTGGCCTGCGGCTCGTCGTCGGCCGCCACCGCGCTGACCCCGATCAGCGCGTAGGGCTCGTCCAGCACCGCCGAGGGGCGGAAGGAGGAGCGGTAGAGGTCGAGCGCGGGGACGGTGTTGGCCGCGCTGAAGTGGTGCGCGAAGGCGAACGGGAGGCCGAGCCGGCCCGCGAGCCGGGCACTGAAGCCGGAGGAGCCGAGCAGCCAGACCGGCGGTCGGCCGTCGCCCCGGGGAACGGCACTGAGCCTGGCGTACGGGTGCCCGTCCGGGAAGTCGCCGTCCATGAAGTGCAGCAGCTCCGAGAGCTGGTGCGGAAACTCGTCCGGCCCCTCCTCCAGGCCCCGGCGCAGCGCGCGGGCGGTGGCCTGGTCGGTACCGGGGGCCCGGCCGAGGCCGAGGTCGATCCGGCCCGGGTGCAGGGACTCCAGCAGGCCGAACTGCTCGGCGATGGCCAGCGGCGCGTGGTTGGGCAGCATCACGCCACCGGAACCGAGCCGGAGCGTGCTGGTGTGGGCCCCGAGGTGAGCCAGCAGAACCGCCGGGGTGGAGCTGGCGACGCCGGGCATGCCGTGGTGCTCGGCGACCCAGAACCGGTGGTAGCCCCAGCGCTCGGCGTTCCGGGCCAGCTCGGTGGTGGCCGTCAGCGCCTGGCTCGGCGAGTACCCGGCGCCGACCGTCGCCAGGTCGAGGATGGAGAGCGGGGCCGGGGCACTGCCCCGGATCACGCCGCGGATCGGGTCCCGGATCGGGTCGGCGGGCGGGGCCGGCGGTGCACTCGCCTGCGGTTCGTCCTCGGAGGTCATGCCGGGGGTCTCCCTTCTGGCGAGGTGCGGGCCGTCCGTTCCTGCCGTCGAGACTCCACCAACCCGGACGGACGGTTCGCTGTTCCCTCCGGACCCGGGGTGTGACGTGCCCGTCCGCGGATGTGCGTGGCCCCGGCGGGCGCCGGGCACCCTCCGGCGTCCGCCGCCACCGGACCCGCCGCCGCGCCGCTTCGCGCACTGACGGTCAGACAGCGGGCACGGTGAGTTGGCGAGTTAACGCCAGCGCCAGAAGTCGCCAGGCGTAGGACTCGCGCCGCCGAACGCCTTCCGGCAGGCTTTCCGATCAGTGGGGGCAGCACATCGGAGCCCTCACCCCCCTGCAAGGTCGGCGGGCTGGACCAGTGCCGCTGGACCCCCGTGAGCCCCTGGAGCGGCACCCCGCCTCAGGGGCTTACGCCATTCCCGAGCACTTTCCTGATACGGCCGACCACCCTCCCGGCGCCCCAGGTGCCGACTCGCCCGGCCGCACAGCGGATCGCTGTGATGCGCGACACACGGGGGTGCTTCATGGCATGAAACGTCAACCCGCTAGCGTTTACCCCCGTAGCCACCTGGGATCCCTCCAGGCGACTTGTTGAGGGAGCATCGCCTTGGACGCCGCAGCGCTAGTCGGGCCGGTATGGATCTGTGTACTGGCACTCTGTGCCGTGCTCGGTGACGCCTTCCTGCCCTTCCTGCCGAGCGGCACGCTGGTGATCCTCGCCGTGCTCAACACCACCGATGTGGCCGGCGCCCCGCTGATGCTCGCGGCCGGCGTCGCCCTGGCGTCCTTCCTGGGCGACTTCGTTCTGCTGAATCTCGCCCGGCGCGGTTCACCCAGGGTCCAGCGCCGACTCGACGACCGCCCCGAACTGGCGGCCAGCGTCGAACGGCTGCAGCGCTACTTCACCGGGCAGACGAGTCGAACGGCCGCCGCCGTGGTGATCGTGGCCCGCTTCGTCCCGGCCGGTCGGACCGTCCTGGACCTGGCCGTCGGGCACTCCGCCGACTCCACCCGCCGGTTCCTCCGGATGTCGGCCCTGGCCGCACTGATCTGGGCCGCGTACATCGTGAGCCTCGGCTGGCTGAACAGCCACTGGTTCAACACCGACTGGCTCAGCCTGGTCGTCTCCTGCGTCGCGGCCACCGCGATCAGCACCGCGGTCGCCCGGCTGGTCCGCCGTCGCCGGCGCGAGCTCGCGCTCACCTGACGTTCCCCCGGCTCGCCGCTCCGGCCCCCGTACCGGTCGTTCCTGCACCGCCCGGTCATCGCTCGGCCAGCCACTCGGCCATCCGATCGGGCGGCGTTCCGAAGAACTGTCCCAAGACTGCAACAGTCCTCCTATCGTGGAGCCTGACGCCCCTTGGCTGCGTGTTGTCCCGCAGTGAAGGGGCTTTGAAGTGCCTTCATCCCGCATGGCATGCTGACGATGAAATATCCATCAATATCCGATTTTTCCGCACAGGCGGACTGTCGGACGCACTACGGCTGGGGAGACCATGGGGAGCATCTCGCGCAGGACCGTGCTCAGTGCCACCGCCGCCACTGCCGCTCTCGGAGCGGTGGCCGCCTGCAACGACAGCGGCTCCGGATCCGGGACCGGCGGCTCGGGGTCGAGCAGCTCCGCCCCGGGCACCCCTGGTGCGAGCGGGAGCTCGAGCACGGCACCGGTGAAGGGCAAGCCGATCGGGGACGGCTCCACCTCGGACACCGGCGCGCAACCCAACCAGCCGAAGCCCGAGAAGCTCAAGGCCGGTGAACGGCCGCCCCAGTTCGTGGTCTTCTCCTGGGACGGCGCCGGCGGCACCGACGACAACCAGTTCCCACGGTTCCTCAAGCTGGCCGAGCAGTACAAGGCCTCCATGACCTTCTTCCTCTCCGGCATCTACACCCTGCCGAAGAGCAAGTCGAACCTCTACCACCCGCCGCAGCACTCGGTCGGTGCCTCCGACATCCCCTTCCTCTCCGACGGCGCGGTGAAGAGCACCATCAAGCTGATCAGCCAGGCCTGGCTGGCCGGGCACGAGATCGGCACCCACTTCAACGGGCACTTCTGCTCCACCCGCTCCGACGGCAACGGCGTCAACAAGTGGAGCCCCGAGGACTGGCAGAGCGAGATCGACCAGGCCGTCTCCTTCGTCACCCAGTGGAAGACCAACACCGGCTTCACCGACGTGGATCCGCTGCCCTTCGACTACAAGAAGGAGCTGATCGGCGCCCGGACCCCGTGTCTGGAGGGCCAGAAGGCGCTGCTCCCGACGGCGGCCAAGCTGGGTTGGAAGTACGACTCCAGCTCGCCGGGCGGACTGCAGATCTGGCCGCAGAAGGTGCAGGACGGCAAGATCTGGGACTTCCCGCTCCAGTCCGTCCCGTTCCCCGGGCACAGTTTCCAGGTGCTGTCGATGGACTACAACATCCTCGCCAACCAGTCCGCGGGCAGCACCAAGGGCGACCCGGCCAAGTACGACGCCTGGCGGGCCCAGGCCAAGGACGCCTACCTGGCCGGCTTCGACCGCGCCTACAACTCCAACCGTGCGCCGCTGTTCATCGGCAACCACTTCGAGCAGTGGAACGGCGGCATCTACATGGACGCCGTCGAGGAGGCGCTCAAGGTGATCGCGGGCAAGCCGGAGGTCCGGCTGGTGTCGTTCCGTCAGTTGGTCGAGTGGCTCGAGGTGCAGGACCAGTCGACACTGCGGAAGCTGCGGACGCTCGGGGTCGGCAAGGCTCCGACGGAGGGCTGGGAGGCCTTCCTCGGTTCGGCGGGCTGACCGCCGCTGCCGCGCGGTCGGCGGTCGGCGATCAGCCCGGTCGGCGGGTCAGCCGGCCAGCAGCCGTCGGACGATCTGCTCGGCCCCGGCCGGCCCCGCCACGATCGTGTAGTGGTTGCTGTCGGGCACCGGAGTCGCCGTGACCCGGTCCGGGTCGAGCCCGGCGAGCTCGATCCGCTTCGGGTCGTACAGGCCCTGCGGCTCGTCCATCAGACCGCGTTCGGCCCAGAGCAGTTCGGCCGGGAGCGGCAACCGGTGGACCGCCGCAGCCGCTTCCTGGTCGAGCAGGACCTCCCGGCCGTCCTGCTCGATCGCCTCCAGCACGCAGGAGGACCGGAGTTCGGGCTCGGTACCGATCAGGTCCCGCTGGATGTAGGTGTCGAACCCGGGCGGCCACTCCCCAGTGAAGGCCGGGTGCTGCTGCCAGAACGCCCGGTAGGCGTCCCGGCTCGGGAAGGTCATCGACAGCCGGGCCAGCGCCGGGCCGAGCACCGCGCCGAGCGCGGCGTCCTCGGTCACCCCGGGCGGCAGCGGGAAGCTGAGCGCCCCGTCCACCAGGAGCAGCGAGGACGCCAGCTCGGGGTGCCGGACGGTGGTGAGCGCGGCGACCCAGGCGCCCATCGAGTGGCCGGTGAGCCGGACCCGGCCGAGGCCGAGCGCCGCCACCAGCGCGGCGACGTCGTCGGCGTGCCGGGCCAGGCCGTACGGTCCGGTGACCGTCCGACTCGCGGACCGACCGCGCAGGTCGGGGGCGATCAGGGTGGCCCGGCCGGCCAGGCAACGGGCCACCTCGCTCCAGGCCAGGGCGTTCGCGGTGATGCCGTGCAGAGCGACCACGACCGGGGCGTCGGGGTCGGTGGCCGGCCACCGGAGCGCCGTCAGGTCACCACCCGGGACGGGGACGGTCAGCTCTTCGTAGCGGGCGGGTCCGGAGCTCAAGTGGTGCCACCTTCCAGGGAGTGGGCCGGCCCGGGGGCACCGACGCGGTCGCCACCGGAGCGGGTGGCCCGGACCCGGGCTGGCAGTTTAGCCAGGCCCCCGGGGAGCAGGTAGACCACCGCGACGAAGAGTGCTCCGAGCAAGAAGAGCGGCTGCGAGAGCGGTACCCGGAGCACAGCCGGAAGGTCCGCGATGGCCGAGGAGTTGGCCAGATCCCCCAGCCGATGGCCGGCCCAGGTGTAGAGGACACCGCCGAGCAGCGGGCCCCACCGGGTGCCGGAACCGCCCAGCACCACCATCACGAGCAGTGCGAGGGTCGCGTCCGAGGTGGCCGCCTGCGGGGTCGCGCCACCGGTGAGCAGCAGGTAGACCACACCGCCCGCGCCGGCCAGGCCACCGGCGATGACGAAGGCCACCAGCTTGAAGCCGTAGGGCCGCAGGCCGAGCACCTCGACCCGGCGCTCGTTCTCCTTGATGCCCTCCCAGACCCGCCCGGTGGGCGAACTGACGGCCCAGTGGACGACGGCGAGGGTCAGCACCAGGTAGCCGAGGGCGATCCAGTAGAGGTTCGCGGTGTTCTCGATCCCGACCAGGCTGTCGGGCAGGAGGTCGACCGGAGCGGCTCGCCCCTCCTCACCGCCGGTCACCCCGCCGGGGTTGCGCTGGACCAGGATCGAGCCGGCCTGGGCGAAGGCGAGCGTCACCATCGAGAAGCCGATGCCGGTCACCCGGAGGCTGACCGAGCCGAGCAGCAGCGCGAGGCTGATGGAGCAGCCGATGCCGAACACGGCGGCCGCGACGAACGGGAGTCGGAGTTCGAGCATGGCGAGGTCGGTCGCGTAGAGGCCGGTGGCGAAGTAGAGCGCGTGGCCGAAGGAGAGCAGGCCGGTGCGGCCGAGCAGGAGGTCGTACCCGGTGGCGAGGGCCCCGTAGACCAGGCACAGGGCGATCAGTTGCAGACTTCCGGGACTGCCGAGCGGGCCGTCGAGCAGCCCCGGGATGGGAAGCGCACTGTATGGGGCGACAAGGAACAGGATCAGCAGAGCGATCGGCCACCAGCGTAGCGCTCTGTGCATCACTGTCGAGCGCTGAGTGATTGATTCACCTGTTCGAGGGATGGTGCGATCAGCGCCGGGTGCTGCAGACTTGCCGTCAGCGGCGCTTCCGGTGCTCGTGGTTGAGGTGTTGGTGCTCACGCGAGCCTCCCGGTCAGTCCGCGCGGTCGTACCAGGAGCAGTACGGCCAGCAGCACGACGACCGAGAGGTCGCCGAGCCCGGCAGCGGTGTAGTAGTTGGCGAACTGCTGGACCAGGCCCACCGCGACGGAGGCCACCGCCGCTCCGGTGACGGAGCCCATACCTCCCATCACCACCACCACGAAGGCGAAGATGAGCAGGCTGGTCCCCTGGCCGGGGTGGACCGAGCCGAAGTAGAGACCGCTCAGCGCGCCGCCCAGTGCGGCGGCCGCCCCACCGATCGCGAACACCAGCGTGAAGGCCTTGCGGACGTCGATGCCGAGGGCCGTGACCATCGCGCGGTCCTCCACCCCCGCCCGGACCACCAGGCCGTACCGGGTCCGGCTGAGGAACAGGCGCAGTGCCACCAGGACGAGCACGGCCGCCGCGAGCAGCACGAACCGGTTGACCGGGACGATCGCACCGAACAGCCCCACCGTGCCGGAGAGCGCGGCGGGTTGGGGGAAGGGACGGGAGTCCGCACCCCAGATGCCCATCAGCAGCGCGGGCACCGCGAGACCGACACCGACCGTGGCCAGGATCTGGTCGCGCGGCCGGTTGTAGAGAGGACGGATCAGCACCAGTTCGAGCAGGACGGCCGCGACCGTCCCGACCGCCGTACCGAAGAGCACCGCGAGCCAGAAGCTCATCCCGCCCTCGGTGCCCGCCCACCAGGTGGCGTACGCACCCACGGAGAGCAGCGCCCCGTGGGCAAAGTTGAGCACATCCATCAGACCGAAGATGAGCGAGAGCCCGGAGGCGACCAGGAAGTACAGCGCACCGAGTCCGAGCCCGGTGCAGGTGAGGAGGACGACAGTGTCCATCAGGGAGCCACCTCCGTGGTGACAGTGGCGGAAGAGGGTGCCGCGACCGCAGCGGATTCAGGAGCGGCGGGGGCGGTGGCGGTCGCGGCAGTCGCGGTGACGGTCACGGCGGGGCGGCCGACACCGAGCAGTCGGCGGGCGGCCTCCTCGTCGGCGAGCAGCTCGGCCGTGCCGCCACGGTGGGCGGTCCGCCCGTCGGCCAGTACGGCACAGGTGCCGGCCAACCGGCGGACCAGGGCGAGGTTCTGCTCGACCAGCAGGACGGGCACCGTCGCGGCGGCCCGCTCCAGCACGTCGGCGACCTCGGCCACGATCTTCGGCGCCAGGCCCTTGGTGGGCTCGTCGGCGATGATCAGCCGGTTGCCGTTGAGCAGGGTCCGTCCGATCGCCACCATCTGCTGCTGCCCACCGGACAGCGTTCCGGCCAACTGACCGGCCCGCTGCTTGAGTTCGGGGAAGAGCTCGTGCACCAGGTCGTACGCGGGAGCGCCGTCCCGTTCGGCCAGCCGGAGGTTCTCCGCCACGGTCAGCCCGGCGAAGATCCCCCGGTCCTCGGGGGCGTAACCGATGCCCTGGCGGACCACCAGATGGGTGGGCAGGCCGACCAGTTCGGTGCCGGCGAACCGGAGGCTCCCGGTCCGGGGGACGAGCCCCATGATCGCCTTGACCGTGGTGGTCTTGCCCGCACCGTTGCGGCCGAGCAGGGCGGTGACGCCGCTCGGGGCGACGTCCAGGTCCACCCCGTGCAGGATGTGCAGCCCGTCGATCACCACCCGCAGGTCCCGCACGCTCAACAGCGCTTCTGCGGAGGCAGTCTGACCGGAGGCCAGGAAGGAGGAGTCCGTCACAGTCCCTCTCCCAGGTAGGCCTGCTGCACGGTGGTGTCGGCCATCACCGCGGCAGGGGTGTCGAGCGCGAGCAGCGTGCCGTGGTGCATCACGGCGAGCCGGTCCGCGAGGCCGAGCAGGACGTCCATGTGGTGTTCCACCATCAGCACGGTGCGGCCGAGGTCCCGGTGCACCGAGCAGATCAGCGCGGTCAGGGCCGGGACCTCCTCCGCGCTGACTCCGGCCATCGGCTCGTCCAGCAGGATCAGCCGGGGGTCGGAGACCAGCAGGACGGCCAGCTCCAGCTTCCGCTTCTCACCGTGCGACAGCGCGCTGGCCAACGTGTCGGCCCGGTGGGCGAGTTCGGTCCGCTCCAGGGTCTCGGCGACCTGGTCGGCGTACCGGCCGGCCCGGCGCCAGATCCGGTACGAGGCGCCCGGCCCGGCGGCCGCCTGGGCGGCCAGCCTGACGTGGTCCGCCACCGTCATCCCGCTCCAGAGCGAGGAGGTCTGGAAGGTCCGGCCGAGGCCCCGGCGGGCCCGGCCGTGCACGGACTCGCCGGTGATGTCCGCGCCGTCGAGCTCGATGGTTCCGTGCGTCGTCGGGTAGATCCCGGAGATCAGGTTGAACAGGGAGGTCTTGCCCGCACCGTTCGGGCCAATGAAGGCGATGAACTCGCCCTCGTGCACGTCGAAGGAGACGTCCTCGACGATCGGCACGCCCCGCACGGACCAGCCCACCCCGTGCAGCCGCAGCACAGAATCGACCGGGGCTCCTGCGACGGCGGCCGGAGCGCCTGCGGCTCCGGCCGCTACCGCCACCGCAGCCGCGGCTGCACGGTTCGACATCCGGATCAGCCCGCGATCGGGGTGGCCGGGGGTACCACCTGGTCGGCGGTGAGGGTCTGCTCTACTGTCGGCTTGGCGGCCGCGCCGGTCCCGGTCAGCTTCACCTGGAACATCGGCTGCAGCAGCGCGTGGTCCTCGGCCCGGATGGTCAGCTTCCCCTTGACCCCGTCGAAGCTCCAGCCCTCCAGCGACTTCACCAGCGCGTCGGTGTCCTCGGCCGAGCCCTTGTTGGCCTCGATCGCGTGCACCACCATCTGCGCGGCGGTGAAACCGTCAGGGGTGAAGATGTCCGGCTTGCCACCGGCCTTGCCCACCGCGGCGGTCATCGCCTTCTCGACCTCGGTGCCGGCCGCGCCGTCGAAGTAGTGGTTCAGGAAGGAGATCTTCTCGGCCGCCGGGCCGAAGAGCGGGTAGGAGGCGGCCAGGTCGAGGCCGGTCACCACCTTGGTCGAGGCGAAGACGTCCTGCTGGTTGAGCGAGGTCCAGAGCGCGGAGGCGGTCTCCCCCGCCCAGGCGACGAACAGCAGGTCGGGCTTGGCCGACTTGGCCTGGGTGGCGAACGGCGTCAGGTCGGTCGCGCTCGGCGGTGCGAGCACGGATTCCACCGTTGCGCCCTGGCCGCCCAGCACCGCCTTCACCGCAGCCACGTTGGCCTGCCCGAAAGCGTTGTCCTGGGCCAGCACCGCGACCTTCTTGCCCTTGGCGTCCCCGATGAACGAAGCCGCCGTGCGGATGTCCTGGTAGGACTGCCGCCCCGACCTGAAGGTGTACTTGTTCAGCCCGGTGACCTTGTCCGCGGCGGCCGGGCCGCTGATGAAGAGCACCTTGTTCTGGGCGGCGATCGGGCCGACCTGGAGCGCCACCCCGGAGGCGGTCGAGCCGGCCAGGATCTTGTGGCCCTTGCCGATCAGATCCTTCGCGGCGGAGACCGCCTTGGCCGGGTCGCCCGCGTCGTCCTGCTCGGCGATCTCGATCTTGTGGCCGTCCACCGCGCCGGTGCCCTTGGTCGCGTAGTCCAGACCGGCCTTGAAGCCCTCCAGGTACTGCTTGCCGTAGGCCGCCAGCGGCCCGGTCTTCGAGTAGACCAGCCCGACCTTCACCGGGTTCTTGCCACCACCGGCGTCACCCGCCGTACTGCCCGCCGTACCGGCCTTGGCGCAGCCGACCGCGCTCACCACGAGCAGACCGCCCACCGCTGCGGCGAGCAGCCGCCGCCCCACCCGGCGATCGGTCGGCAGGGCGGACGCCCGCCCCGGCTGAGCTGCGGGTCTGGGAATGCTGGAAGAACTGCGCATGATGGCCGACTCCTGACGACACGGCGGTGTGGATGCCGGAACCGTAGGTGCGGGCCCCGGCCCGCGACATGTGACGGGACGACGCAGCAACGGCCTTCGCTATGTGAAAGGCAGCCATATCCCCGGGCCGCACCCCGGCTCATGTGCCCGACCGCCATGGGACCGGCCACCCCCATGGCCACGGCCGCCATGGAAAGCCCCCGGGGGCTGCGGTGAAGGTGGTGGGCGCCGCACGGTCCCGACACCTGCGGCACCGCCCCGATCCCCCTCATGAGGTGACTCCCTTGGACAAGGTCTTGGACTCCCCCGCCCGCGCGGTCGAGGACATCCCCGACGGCGCGACGCTGGCCGTCGGCGGCTTCGGCCTGTGCGGCATCCCGAGCACGCTGATCCACGCCCTGGTCACGGCGGGCACCTCCGGCCTGCGGGTGGTGTCCAACAACTGCGGCGTGGACGACTGGGGCCTGGGCCTGCTCCTGCGGGCCGGCCGGATCGCCCGGATGACCTCCTCCTACGTCGGGGAGAACAAGGAGTTCGCCCGGCAGTACCTCTCCGGCGAGTTGGAGGTCGAGCTCACCCCGCAGGGCACCCTGGCCGAGCGGCTGCGGGCCGGCGGCGCGGGCATCCCGGCCTTCTTCACCCCGGCCGGCGTGGGCACCCAGGTCGAGGAGGGCGGCCTGCCCTGGCGGTACGCCGCCGACGGGAGCGTCGCGCTGGCCTCACCTCCCAAGGAGGTGCGGGAGTTCGGCGGTCGGCGCTACCTGCTGGAGGAGGCGATCACGGCCGACTACGCGCTGGTCCGCGCCGAGGTGGCCGACCGGCACGGCAACTGCGTCTTCAACGCCGCCGCCCGCAACTTCAACCCGCTGTGTGCCACCGCGGGCCGGATCACCGTGGTCGAGGCGGACCGGATCGTCGAGCCCGGCGAGCTGCCCCCCGACGCGATCCACCTGCCGGGCGTCTATGTCGACCGGGTGGTCGCCGCCGACCCCGCCGACCGCCGGATCGAACGCCGCACCGTCCAGCTCCGGTCCACCCACACCCTCACCCCCAACGCCCCCGTAAGCACCAACTCCACCACCCCCCAGGGGAGCTGAGCCATGACCACCACCCTCGACCCGCGCGACGCCCTGGCCGCCCGGGCCGCTCGCGAGCTCCGCGACGGCCAGTACGTCAACCTCGGCATCGGCCTGCCCACCCTGATCCCCGGTCACCTGCCGCCCGGTGTGCACGTGGTGCTGCACTCGGAGAACGGCATCCTCGGCGTCGGCCCCTACCCGTACGAGGGCGAGGAGCACCCCGATCTGATCAACGCGGGCAAGGAGACGGTCACCGTCGCCGACGGCGCCGCGTACTTCGACTCGGCGTTCTCCTTCGGCATGATCCGGGCCGGCCGGATCGACGTCTCGGTGCTCGGCGCGATGCAGGTCTCCGCCGCCGGCGACCTGGCCAACTGGATGATCCCCGGCAAGATGGTCAAGGGCATGGGCGGCGCGATGGACCTGGTGCACGGCGCCCGGCGGTTGATCGTGGTGATGGAGCACACCGCCAGGGACGGCTCCCCGAAGATCGTCGACGAGCTGTCCCTGCCCGCCACCGGCCGGGGCGTGGTGCATCGGATCGTCACCGACCTGGCCGTCATCGACGTCACCCCCGAGGGCCTCCGCCTGGTCGAGGTCGCCCCCGGTCACACCTTCGACGAGGTGCAGGCCGCCACCAGCCCGAGGCTTCTCTGACTCACCCTCACCCGGGCCCGGCACCGCTTCCCTCGGCGGCCGGGCCCGGCCCCCAGACGAACAAGCAAACGAACAAGCAGACGAACGAACAGCGCGTCAGCCCGTGAAGCCCGCCAGCCGCAGCGCGTACTCCGTCCAGAACTCCCCCGCCTTCGGCTCGCCCCGCCCGCAGTCCCCGTCCGACTCCCCCGGGTTCTTCACCCAGAGCAGCGCGTCCAGCCCGCTCCGGCCGGTGTCGGTGGTGGGCGTCCGGCCGAGCGCGCGCCCCGGCGGGTTGCACCAACTCTCGCCGCCCAGCGCGCCGTTGCCGTTGCGGCTGGTGTCGATCACGAACGGGCGGCCGCCCAGCACCGCCGAGAGCTGTCGGCCGTACTCGTAACTCTGGTCGGTGGTAAAGAAGTTGGAGACGTTCAAGGCGAAGCCGTCGGCCGCCCCGACACCCGCCCGGCGCAGCCCGTCCGCCAGTGCGGCGCGGTCCTGCACCCAGCCGGCGTTGCCCGCGTCGAGGTAGACCCGCACCCCCGGGTTCCGCTTCAACTCCCGTACCGCGTGGGCGAGCAGCTCGTACCGCTCGGCCGCCGCCGGGCCGCAGCCCTGCAGTGTCTGCGGGACGGCGTCCGGCTCCAGCACCACCCAGGCGGAGCGGCCGGTCAGCGCGGAGGCCACGCCGTCGATCCAGCTCCGGTACGCCGCGCCGTCGGCCATGCCGCCCGCCGAGTACAGGCCACAGTCCCGCTGTGGGATGGCGTACGCGACCAGCAGGACGGGCTGCCCGGTCGGGGCGGCCCGCGCGGTCAGCGCCGCGACCTGGTCACGGGCGGTCGGGCCGGTCAGCCAGAGCGCCGAGGGCTGCTCGGTGATCCGCCCCAGCGCTCCGGCCCGGGCGGCATCGAGGCCGGCCGCCTGCCGGGCCGCCGCCGTGTCCCGGGAGATGTAGAAGCCGGGCTGGGCAGCAGTCGGCCGGGCGGGTGAGACCCCGGTGGCCATCACTGCCGTGGGCGCCGGTTCGGCCGTCGAGCGGCAGCCGGCCCCCGCCAGCATCAGCCCGATCCCCACCAGCGCGAACAGCTGCCGACGCACCACGAACCCCCCGACTCCCCCGAGCAGGGCCCCGAACCGCGCGCCCCAAGATCGGCACCAGCTTCGCACAGCCGGTGCCGACCCCGGGCGAACGCCCGGCACCCGGACAACCGCCCGGCCCCTGACAACCCAGCCCCGGGGGAACGAACCGTCAGCCCTGCTCGGCCAGGTTCGGCACCCGCCAGTCGATCGGCTCGCTGCCGAAGCCGGTCAGCGCCTCGTTGATCTGCGAGAACGGACGGCTGCCGAAGAACAGCCGGGCCGACAGCGGCGAGGGGTGCGCCCCCTGCACCACCACGTGCCGCGAGGTGTCGATCAGCGGCAGCTTCTTCTTCGCGTAGTTGCCCCAGAGCACGAAGACGCAGGGCTCGGGCCGGTCGCTGACCGCCGTGATCACCGCGTCGGTGAACTTCTCCCAGCCCTTGCCCTTGTGCGAGTTGGCCTCGTGGGCGCGGACCGTGAGCACCGCGTTGAGCAGCAGCACGCCCTGCTCGGCCCAGTGCATCAGGTAGCCGTTGTCAGGGGCGGGGATGCCGAGGTCGGCGTCCAGCTCCTTGAACATGTTCCGCAGCGAGGGCGGGGTCTTGACGCCGGGCTGCACCGAGAAGCTCATCCCGTGCGCCTGGTTGTCGTCGTGGTACGGGTCCTGACCGAGCACCAGCACCCGAACTCGGTCGTACGGGGTGGCCGCCAGGGCCGCGAACTCCTGCCCGCTGGGCGGGAAGACCTGGTGCTCGGCTCGCTGCTCCGCCACGAAGGCCGCCAGCTCGCCGAAGTACGGCTTCGCCAACTCCCCTGCCAGCGCCCCGCGCCAGGACTCCGGCACCTCGAACCCGGCCACCGTCTCCACCAGCTCCGTCACAGCCCACTGCCTCTCACCGCACCACAACCTCTGACACCCCGAACGCTACACACTCCCACCGACACGTCTGTGCCCCTCAGGTCGGCACGGGACCGGAGGGGCACAGACGGCGACGGCACGGGCGACGACCGGGTCGTCAGATCAGCTCGATCACGTCGGCGATCGACTTGAAGACCCGGGTCGGCCGGTACGGGAAGCGCTCCACGTCCGCCTCGGCGGTCAGGCCGGTGAGCACCAGGATGGTCTCCATGCCGGCCTCCATGCCCGCCACGATGTCGGTGTCCATCCGGTCGCCGATCATCACGGCGCTCTCGGAGTGGGCGCCCGCGCTGTTCAGCGCCTCGCGCATCATCAGCGGGTTGGGCTTGCCGACGAAGTACGGGTCGACCCCGGTCGCCTTGGTGATCAGCGCCGCGACCGAGCCGGTGGCCGGCAGCACGCCCTCGGTGGAGGGGCCGGTCTCGTCCGGGTTGGTGCAGATGAACCGGGCCCCCGCGTTGATCAGGCGGATCGCCTTGGTCAGCGCCTCGAAGCTGTAGGTCCGGGTCTCGCCGAGGACGACGTAGTCCGGGTCCTTGTCGGTCAGCACGTAGCCGGCCTGGTAGAGCGCGGTGGTCAGACCGGCCTCGCCGATCACGTACGCGGTGCCGTTGGGGCGCTGGCCCTTGAGGAACTTGGCGGTGGCCAGGGCCGAGGTCCAGATGCACTCCTCCGGCACCTCCAGGCCCATCCCGGCCAGGCGGGCGCTGAGGTCCCGGGGGGTGTAGATGGAGTTGTTGGTCAGCACCAGGAACGGCTTGCCGGACTCCCGCAGGCGGCGGAGGAACTCCTCCGCGCCGGGGATCGGCGTGCCCTCGTGAATGAGGACGCCGTCCATGTCGGTCAGCCAGGACTCGATGGGCTTGCGCTCTGCCACGTGCGTGTCTCCCGAAGTCGTACGAGGTGGTGCGAGGTCGTGCGGATTGCTGTGAGGTGCCGGCCCCGGAGGGCCCCACCAGGGATACTGCGCTGCCCCAACGGGGCACAGCCTAATCCGCACACCTGCCCGACGGCAGCACGTCCCGCCCACCGGACGCCCCGATCCGCCCCTCGGGCGCGTCCTCATGTCCGCCTCAAGGGAGTCTTAAAGGGTTCCTAACAATCTGAAGGCCCGTCAACTGCCAAGCGGCGCCTGGCTAGCGTACTTGTCAGCGACCCCCACCGCTGAAGGAGTACCCCCACCATGAGTATTCGTCGCACCGCCGTCGTCGTCGCACTGGCCGGCACCGCGCTGGCCACCACCGCGCTCGGCGCCGGCACCGCCACCGCCCACGGCTCGCTGCAGAACCCGCTCAGCCGGGTCTACGGCTGTTACCTGGAGGGCCCCGAGCAGCCCAAGTCGGCCGCCTGCAAGGCCGCCATCGCCTACGGCGGCACCCAGGCCATGTACGACTGGAACGGCGTCCGGATCGGTGACGCGGCCGGCCGCCACCGCCAGCTGATCCCGGACGGCCGCCTGTGCAGCGCCAACGCCGCCGAGTTCGTCGGTCTCGACCTGCCCCGCACCGACTGGCCGGCCACCAACCTCACCGCCGGCGCCAGCACCACCTTCAAGTTCCGGGCCACCGCGCCGCACCGGGGCACCTTCCAGCTCTTCCTGACCAACAGCAGCTACAACCCGAGCCTGCCGCTGAGCTGGTCGAACCTGGACACCACCCCGTTCGCGAGCATCACCGACCCGGTGGTGGTGAACGGGTACTACTCGTTCCCGGTGACCATCCCGACCGGTAAGACCGGCCGTCAGATGATCTACGCGATCTGGCAGCGCTCGGACAGCCCGGAGGCGTTCTACACCTGCTCCGACGTCGCCTTCGACGGCAGCGGCACCGCCGCGGCCCCGGCCGCCGTCGTCGCCGCCTCGGACACCACCGAGCACCACGACCACGCCGCCGCCCCGGCCCTCGCGCCCGCCGCCGCACCGGCCGCGGCCGTGCCCGCGGTCGCCCCGGCTGCCGCTGCTCCGGCGGCCGCCGCCCCGGCCGGCACCACCCAGGAGCTGGCCCAGACCGGCACCGACCGCTCCACCGGTCTGATGGCCGCGGTCGGCAGCTCGTTCATCCTGGCCGGCGGCGCCGTCGCCGTCATGCACCGCCGCCGCCGCACCGCGGGCCTGCACGCCCGCTGACCCCGGACCCGGACTGCGGGCCGCCACCCCACAGCGGCCCGCAGTCCGAATCACGCCACCGCCCCGCACCCCCGCACCGCACCCGGTCGGCCGTACCCGCGGTCGGCCGTACGCGTCGCACCCGCCCGGAGCGGGGGCCGTGGTTGAGTGAGGGCATGAGCAGCGAGCCCCGCCCCCCGTTCCGCGTCGGTCTGGTCGGCTACGGCCTGGCCGGCTCCGCCTTCCACGCCCCGCTGATCGCCACCACCCCGGGGCTGCGGCTGGACGCCGTGGTCACCGCCAACCCCGACCGCCGGGCCCAGCTGCACCGCGAGCACCCGGACGCCCGTCCGCTGGCCACGCCCGAGCAGCTGTTCGAGGAGGCCGCCGAGGGCCGGCTCGACCTGGTGGTGGTCGCCTCGCCCAACCGCACCCACGTCCCGCTGGCCCGCACCGCACTGACCGCCGGGCTGCCGACCGTGGTGGACAAGCCGCTGGCCGCGACCGCCGCCGAGGCGGCCGAGCTGTGCCGGCTGGCGGATCGCACCGGCACCCTGCTCTCGGTGTTCCAGAACCGCCGCTGGGACGGCGACTTCCTGACCGCCCGCCGGCTGGTGGAGGAGGGCGCGCTCGGCCGGGTGCACCGGTTCGAGTCCAGGTTCGAGCGGTTCCGGCCCAAGCCCAAGGCGGGCTGGCGGGAGCTGGCCGACCCGGCCGAGGTCGGCGGCACCCTGTACGACCTGGGCAGTCACCTGGTCGACCAGGCGCTCACGCTGTTCGGTCCGGTCGGGTCGGTCTACGCCGAGATCGACATCCGCCGGGACGGCGCGGCCGTGGACGACGACGCCTTCCTGGCCCTGACCCACCTCTCGGGCGTCCGCTCGCACCTGTGGACCAGCGCCGTCACCGCGCTCGGCGGGCCCCGGCTGCGGGTGCTCGGCGACAGCGCGGGGTACGTGAAGTTCGGGATGGACCCGCAGGAGAACGCGCTGCGGAGCGGCCGGCGGCCCGGCTCCGGCGCCCCGTGGGGCACCGAGGCCCCGGACCGGTACGGCGTACTGGGCACCGACGGTTCGTCAGCCCCCTGCCCCACCGAGCCCGGTGACTACCCGGCCTACTACGCGGGCATCGCCGCCGCCCTCGCCGACGGCACCCCGCCCCCGGTGAACCCGCGCGACGCCGTCGCGACCCTCACCGTGCTGGAGGCGGCCCGCAACTCCGCCGCCACCGGCAGCACGGTCCGCCTCCCGCACGCGCCCTAGGGCCCGGGCGGATCAGCCCCGGTCCCACCCGGCGAGGTACTGGTCGATCTCACCGATGATCCGGGCCTTGCCGGGGGCGTCCAGGAAGGACGCCTCGACGGCGTTCCGCGCCAGCCCGGCGACCCCGGCCTCGTCCAGGTCGAGCAGCCGGGCGGCGACGGCGTACTCGGTGTTCAGGTCGGTGCCGAACATCGGCGGGTCGTCGCTGTTGACCGTCACCAGCAGGCCCGCGTCGACCATCTGACGGATCGGGTGCTCCTCCATCCGCTCCACCGCCCGGGTGGCGATGTTGGAGGTCGGGCAGACCTCCAGCGGGATGCGGTGCTCACCGAGCCAGTCCAGCAGCGACGGGTCCTTGACCGCCTGGGTGCCGTGGCCGATCCGCTCGGCGCCGAGCACCCGCAGGGCGTCCCAGACCGTCTCGGGCCCGGTGGTCTCGCCCGCGTGCGGGACGCTGTGCAGACCGGCCGCGCGGGCCCGGTCGAAGTAGGGCTTGAACTGCGGGCGCGGCACCCCGATCTCGGGGCCGCCCAGGCCGAAGCTGACCAGGCCCTCGGGCGCCAGGTCGACGGCCAGCCGGGCGGTCTCCTCGGCGGCGGCCAGACCGGCCTCGCCGGGGATGTCGAAGCACCAGCGCAGCACCACGCCGAGTTCCTTCTCGGCGGCCTTGCGGGCGTCCTCGATCGCCTCCATGAAGGCCACGTCCGGGATGCCCCGGCTGACCGAGGAGTACGGCGTGACGGTCAGCTCGGCGTAGCGGATGTTCTGCCGGGCCATGTCCTCGGCCACGCCGTAGGTGAGCGCCCGGACGTCCTCGGCATCGCGGATCAGGTCGACCACGCTGAGGTAGACCTCGATGAAGTGGCCGAAGTCGGTGAAGGTGAAGTACTCCGCCAGCGCGGCCGGGTCCAGCGGAACCTTGGTCAGGCCCTGGTGCCGGGCGGCCAGTTCGGCCACCACCCGGGGGGAGGCGGAGCCGACGTGGTGGACGTGGAGTTCCGCCTTGGGCATCCCGGCGATGAACGCCTCGATGCCGCGCTTGCCCTGGGTCACCACTTCGTTCTCCTTCGTACGACGCAGACGCGTCATGCTAACCCGCCAGTGCGGTCGCCACGGTGTGGATCAGCAGCCCGGCCAGCGCGCCGACCACGGTGCCGTTGATCCGGATGAACTGGAGGTCCCGGCCGACGTTGGCCTCGATCTTGCGGGAGGCGTCGTCCGCGTCCCAGCCTGCGACCGTGTCCGAGATCAGCGAGGTGATCTCGGCCCGGTAGGTCTCGACCACGTACTGCGCCGCGTCCTGCAGCCAGCCGTCGGTCTTCGCCTGCAGCTTCGGGTCGGTGGCGAGCCGGCGGCCGAACGAGCGCAGCCCGTCCCGGATCCGGCGGCGCAGCTCGCTCTGCTCGTCCTCGGCGGCGGTCAGCACCAGGGTGCGGACGGCCGACCAGGAGCTGGCGATCAGCTCCTGCACCTCCGGCCGGGCCAGCAGGTCGCCCTTGGCCCGCTCGACCCGGGCGATGGTCTCCGGGTCCTCCTGGAGCTCGGTGGCGAACTCGGCCAGGAAGTTGTCGATCGCTCCCCGGGCCGGGTGCTGCGGGTCGTCCCGGATGTGGGTGACGAAGCGCATCAGCTCCTTGTGCACCCGCTCGCCGACCTGGTGGTCGATGAACTTCGGCGTCCAGCCCGGGCTCTTGCGGGTGACCCGCTCGACCACGTCCTGGTGGTGCTCCGTCAGCCAGTCGTGCACCCGGACGGCGACCAGGTCCACCACCCCGTGGTGGCCGCCCTCGGCGACCACCTTGCCGAGCAGCCGGCCGGCCGGTTCGGCCACCGAGGTGGCGGCCGCCCGCCGGGTGACCGCCTCGGCCACCACCGCCTGCACGTCGTCGTCGTTCAGCACCGCCAGCACCCCGCGCAGTGCGGCCGCCGCCTCGCTGGTGACCCGCTCGGCGCTGCCCGGCGCGGCCAGCCACTCGCCCAGCCGGCGGGCGATCCCGATCCGGGCCAGCCGGTCCCGGACCACCGGGGCGGAGAGGAAGTTGTCGCCGACGAAGTCGCCGAGCGACTGGCCGAAGGCGTCCTTCTTGGTCGGGATGATCGCGGTGTGCGGGATCGGCAGCCCGAACGGGCGGCGGAACAGCGCGGTGACGGCGAACCAGTCCGCCAGCGCACCGACCATGCCCGCCTCGGCCGCCGCCGCGACGTACCCGGCCCAGGCCCCCGCCCCGGCCGAATCGGCCCAGGTGGCCAGGCCGAAGACCACCGTGGCCAGCCCGAACAGGCCGGTGGCGAACAGCTTCATCCGCCGGACGCCACGCCGCTTCTCCTCGTCGGCCGCCGTGAAGCTGACTCCCAAGCCGACCCCGGGCCGGACCTTCTGATCGACGCTCACACCGACAGTCTGCCCCGCCCGGCCCGATCATCCGACGATGCCACGAGCTTCTCCGGGACAGATCAGGGACACTGGCTCGCGCCAGGCCAGCCCGCGCCGGACCTTTCGAGAGGTGTCCCGCCCCATGACCAGCTCCGACCGACCCATCCGCTGGGGCATCCTCGCCACCGGCGGGATAGCCGCGGCCTTCACCGAGGACCTGCTCACCGTCCCCGGCGCCGAGGTGGCCGCGGTGGCCTCCAGGGCCGAGGGCCCGGCGCGCGCCTTCGCCGACCGCTTCGGCATCCCCCGGGCGTACGGCTCCTGGGCCGAGCTGGCCGCCGACCCGGACGTCGACGTGGTCTACGTGGCCACCCCGCACGCCGCCCACCTGGACGCCACCGCGCTGATGCTGGCGGCCGGGAAGGCGGTGCTGTGCGAGAAGCCGTTCACCCTGAACCTCCGTCAGGCGGAGCAGCTGGTCGGCACCGCCCGGGCGGAGGGCCGCTTCCTGATGGAGGCGATGTGGATGTACCTCAACCCGGCCGTCCGCCGGGTCGCCGAGCTGGTCCGGAACGGCGCGATCGGCCGGGTCCGCGCGGTGCACGCCGACTTCGGGTTCCCGACCCCGGTCGACCCGGGCCACCGGCTGCGGGACCCGGCGGCAGGCGGCGGCGCCCTGCTGGACCTCGGTGTCTACCCGGTCTCCTTCGCCCACCTGCTGCTGGGCGAGCCCGAGCAGGTCACGGCGGTGGCCGTGCTGACCCCGGAGGGCGTGGACGAGCACACCGCCGTCGTGCTGGGCCACGCCGACGGCGCGCTGTCGCTGCTCAGCTGCTCGCTGGTGGCCGAGTACGGCCAGCGGGCCTCGGTGCACGGCAGCACCGGCCGGATCGAGCTGCCGACCGACTTCTTCCACGCCGACGGCTTCGTCCTGCACCGGGACGGCAAGCCCGCCGAGGAGGTCGGGTTCGAGCGCGGCCCGGTCCACGGGCTCGGGCTGGAGGCGGCCGAGGTGGTCCGCTGCCTGCGGGCCGGGCTGACCGAGTCGCCGCTGGTCCCGCTGGACGGCACGCTCGCGGTGATGCGGACCCTGGATGCCGTCCGGGCGCAGATCGGGGTCCGCTACCCGGGCGAGTGACAGCCCGTCAGGGCGAGGCCAGGGGAGCGCCCAGCACGATCCGCAGTACGCCCGGCCAGCGGTCCGGGTCGGTGATCCGGCGGCCGTCGAGCAGCGCCCGGACGCCCGGCAGGTCGGCCGCCCCGAGGGTCCGGTACTCGGGGTGGTCGGTCTGCACCACCGCCGCCCCGACCGGCTCGCCCCGGTGCGGCGGCAGGCCGAGCGCGGTCAACTCCTCCGCGCGGTACAGCGGATCGGCGACATAGGGCCTGGCCCCGGCCGCCCAGAGCGCGTCCACCAGCGGGAAGACGCCGGAGTGCGCGGTCTCCCTGACCCCGCCCCGGTAGGCGGCGCCGAGCACCAGCACCGCGACTCCGGCCAGCCCGCCGAGCGCCTGCTCCAGCCGGCCGACCGCGTACCCGGGCATCGCCAGGTTGGCCGCCCGGCCGGCCCGGACCACGGTCGCGGACGGGTCACCCCACAGGTAGAGCCTCGGGTAGACCGGGATGCAGTGGCCGCCGACCGCCACGCCCGGCTGGTGCAGGTGGCTGTACGGCTGCGAGTTGCAGGCCTCGATCACCTCGCCGAGGTCCACCCCGATCCGGTCGGCGTACCGGGCGAACTGGTTGGCCAGGCCGATGTTGACGTCCCGGTAGGTGGTCTCGGCGAGCTTGGCGAACTCCGCCGCCTCGGCCGAGCCGAGCGCCCAGACCCCGTTCGGGCGGGGCAGGTCGGGGCGCGGGTCGAAGTCCAGTACGTCCCGGTAGAACTCGACGCCCTGCCGGGTGGAGCGCTCGTCGATCCCGCCGACCAGCTTCGGGTAGCGCCGCAGGTCGGCGAAGACCCGCCCCGAGGAGACCCGTTCGGGGCTGAACACCAGCGCGAAGTCGGCCCCGGGGCGCAGGCCCGAGCCCTCGGCCAGCGCCGTGGCCAGCCGGCCGGCCGTGGTGCCGACCGGGAGCGTGGTCTCGTAGCCGACCAGGGTGCCCGGGCGCAGCCCGGCCGCGACGGCGGCGGTGGCGGCGTCCAGCAGGCCGAAGTCGGGCTGCTCGTCCGGGCCGGTCAGCAGCGGTACCGCGACCAGCACGGCGTCCGCCTCGGCCACCGCCGCCGCGGTGTCCACCGAGGCGGTCAACTGCCCGCTGCTGAGCGCGAGCTCGAGCCGCTCGGCCAGTTCGGCCTCGCCCGGGAAGGGCGGCCGGCCCTCGTTCACCTGCCGGACCACCCCGGGCGCGGTGTCCACGCCGAGCACCCGGTGCCCCTTCCCCGCGCACTGCACCGCGAGCGGCAGCCCGATCTTCCCCAGCCCGACCACACAGATCGTCCGACCCACCGTCAACTCCCACCGATCCGGTTGGCGAAGCTCCGCCAGCCCTGCCGTCGGCGCAGCTCGCGCCGGGCCCGTTCGGGCACCAGTTCCCGCCAGAGCTGCCGGGGCAGCGCGAACCGGGGTTCGCCCCGGCCGAGTTCGTCCTCGATCAGGCCGAGCACCGCCCGGTGCCGCCCGGCCGCCGCCAGCTCCAGCCGGAGCCGCTCCGGCTCCCCGAGCGCGTCCAGCACCGTGCAGTACTCGGCGACCAGCAGGCCGACCCCGGCGATCACCTGCCGCTGCTCGGCCAGGGGCAGCGCGAGCAGCCCGGCCTGGAGCAACTGCGGGACGTCCCAGCCGAAGTGGCGCAGGTGCAGGGCCCGCCGCACCTCGCCCGGTTCGGTCAGCCGGTCGGTGACGGCGAGGATCTCGGCCAGCCCGCGCAGCCGGTCGCGGTGGTCGGAGCGCACCGTGGTGTTGCCCCGGTCGGCGCGGAGCACCGCGTGGTAGCAGTCGTAGTCGGCCAGCACCGAGATCCGCCCGGCCAGCAGCAGCGCCTGCAGCGTGAACGGCTGGTCGGAGTAGACCGGCAGGTCCTCGCGGCGGCGGAGGCCGTGCCGCACCAGCGGCTCGCGGCGGAACAGCTTGGTGTCGGAGAGCGCCCAGGCGAGCGCGGAGTCGGTGAAGCCGACCGAGGGCTCGGTGCGGTCGAAGATGCCCTGCGGGACGTGCCGGCCGCCGACCCCGACCATCCGGCCGAGCACCACGTCCGAGCGGTACCGGTCGGCCATCGCGACCAGCCGCTGCAGCGCCTCCGGGCCGAGCCAGTCGTCGGCGCCGAGGTAGAACACGTAGCGCCCCCGGGCCAGTTCCGTCGCCCGGTTGGTGGGGGCGGCCGGGCCGCCGGAGTTGGCCTGCCGCTCGATCCGGAACAGCCCGGGGTGGGCCCGGGCGAACCGCTCCAGCTCGGCGCCGCTGCCGTCGGTGGAGCCGTCGTCGACCGCGACCACCTCCATCCGGTCCGCACCGATGGACTGTTCGGCCAGCGAGGTCAGACAGGCCGTCAGGTACGGCATGGTGTTGTAGACCGCGACCACCACGGTGACATCGGGCGCGGAGGGCTCGGAGGGCGCAGAGGATCCGGGCTGCTCGGTCATCGGGTCGGTACTCCCAACAGGTTCTGTCGTCCGGCGGCGGCCAGCACCGATTCGGCCACCTCCACGGTGTGCAGGCCCTCGGCCAGCCCGACCGTCTCGGCCGGCCGCCCGGCCACCGCCTCGCGGAACTGCTCGTGCAGGCTGAGCAGCGGCTCCCGCTTGCGGAAGGCGTACCGGATCACGTCGCCCTCGGCGACCCCCCGGAACGCGCGGACGGTGTCCCACTCGGTGGCCACCGCGCCGTTCACCTGACGGGTGAGGTCGGCGGTCAGCGTGTCGGCGACCAGGCAGCCGCGCTCGCCGGTCACCGCCACGTACCGCTCCTTCTGCGGGCTGAGCCAGTTGACCAGGTGGCTGACCATGGTGCCGTCGGCCAGCGTGCCGACCACCGCCACCATGTCCTCGTGCGGGCGGCCGCTCTTGCGGACCGTCCTGGCGGCCACCGAGGCGTACGGCTGGCCGGTGATCCAGCCGGTCAGGTCGATGTCGTGGGTGGCCAGGTCCTTGACCACGCCGATGTCGGCGATCCGGCTCGGGAACGGGCCCTGACGGCGGGTCGAGACCTGGTAGACCTCGCCGAGTTCGCCGTTCGCCAGCCGGGCCCTGAGCTGCTGCAGCGCCGGGTTGTAGCGCTCGACGTGGCCGACCCCGGCGACCAGGCCCCGGAACGCCTCGACCAGCCGGCGGGCGGCCCTGGCGTCGTGCGCGAGCGGCTTCTCGATCAGCGCCGGTACGCCCGCCACCGCCAGCCGCAGGCCGACGCCCTCGTGCTGGGCCGTCGGGCAGGCCACCACCGCGTAGTCGATCCCCAGCGCGAGCAGGTCGTTGAGCTCGGCCAGCACGGGTGCGCCGCCCAGGACGGTGCCGCCCGCCGGGTCGACCACCCCGACCAGCTCGACCCCGTCCAGTCCGGCGAGCACCCGGGCGTGGTTGCGCCCCATCGCGCCGAGTCCGATCAGCCCGGCCCGCAGCGGCCGCCCTCGGCCGGGCTCCCGGCCGTCAGACCGCATGCCGCACCGCCCGGACCACCCGGTCCAGCTCCTCGGCCGACAGCGTGGGGTGCACCGGCAGCGAGACCACCTCGGCCACCGCCCGCTCGGTCTCCGGCAGCGCCCACCGCCCGGGGAAGGGCGGCAGCCGGTGGATCGGCACCGGGTAGTACACCTCGGTCGCCACCCCGGCCCCGGCCAACTCCCGCCGGAACTCCTCCCGTTGGCCGGGCACCCGGACGGTGTACTGGTGGTAGACGTGCCGCGCGCCCGCCGCCGCCACCGGGAGCCGCAGTCCGGTACCGGCCAACTCCCGGTCCAGCAGCGCCGCGTGGGCCCGGCGGCGCTCGGTGGCCGCGGGCAGCCGCCCGAGCTGGACCCGGCCGACCGCCGCCGAGACATCGGTCATCCGCAGATTCGCCCCGACGATCTCGTTCCGGTACGGCTGCTCCATCCCCTGGTTCCGCAGCAGCCGGAGCCTGCGGGCCAGCGCGGGG
This sequence comes from Kitasatospora sp. NPDC002040, assembly GCF_040296785.1. Taxonomy (NCBI): domain Bacteria; kingdom Bacillati; phylum Actinomycetota; class Actinomycetes; order Kitasatosporales; family Streptomycetaceae; genus Kitasatospora; species Kitasatospora sp. NPDC002040. The sequence continues at coordinate 141,337 of NZ_JBEOXV010000015.1, forward strand.
TCCGCGACGGTGACCATGCCGCCCTCCAGGGCGTGCATGTTCTTGGTCGGGTAGAAGCTGAAGCACCCGGCGGTGCCGAACGCGCCCACCGGCCGCCCGGCCAGGGTCGCGCCGTGCGCCTGGCAGGCGTCCTCGACCAGGGCCAGGCCGTGCCGGTCGGCCAGCCCGGTCAGCTCGCCCATCGCGGCCGGGTGCCCGTACAGGTGGACCGGGAGCAGGGCGGCGGTGCGCGGGCCGATCGCGGCCCGCACCGCCGCCGGGTCGAGGCAGAAGGTGTCCGGGTCGATGTCGGCGAAGACCGGCTCGGCGCCGACCAGCCGGACCGCGTTGGCGGTGGCGGCGAACGAGAACGACGGCACCACCACCTCGTCACCGGGTCCGATGCCGACCGCCGCCAGCGCCAACTGCAGCGCGGACGTACCGGAGTTGACGGCCACGCAGTGCCGCCCGTCCACCAGCTCGGCGAACTCCCGCTCGAACGCCGCCACTTCGGGCCCCTGGACCACCGATCCGCTGCGCAGCACCCGGACCGCCGCGGCGATCTCCGCCTCGCCGATCACCGGCCGCGCCACCGGCACCGCCTCGGACCGCGGGACCGGCACCGACTCCCCGACCAGCTGAGCCATCCGCCTGCACCCCTCACAAACCCCGTCCGGTGATCCGGAGTGTCAACTGCCGCCGACACCCCGGAGTCACCGCGCTCACCCGGACGAGTGACGGCGGTCGAACGGGTCAGCCGATCGCCACCTCCGCGTACATCCGGGCGATCACGTCCTCGATGGCCGGCTCCCGGACCGACAGGTCGACCAGCGGGTAGCGCTCCGCCACCGCCGCGACCAGCGGGGCGGCGCTCTGCTCGGCCGGGAAGGCCAGCCACTGCCGGGGGCCCTCGACCCGGACCACCCGGGCTCCGGGCACGGAGATCGCGGGCCCGGCCTCGGCCAGGTCGACCACCAGGGTGCGTTCGCTCCGTCCGGCCGTGTGCAGCCCGTCCAGGCCGCCGTCGTAGACCACCCGGCCGTGGTCGATCACCATCACCCGGCCGCAGAGCTGCTCGATGTCGGTCAGGTCGTGGGTGGTGAGCAGCACAGTGGTGCCCTCGGCCCGGTTCACCTCGCGGAGGAACTCCCGCACCCTGGCCTTGCTCACCACGTCCAGGCCGATGGTGGGCTCGTCCAGGTAGAGCACCTGGGGGTCGTGCAGCAGCGCCGCCGCCAGGTCCCCGCGCATCCGCTGGCCGAGCGAGAGCTGCCGGACGGGGGTGTCCAACAGGGCTCCCAGGTCCAGCAGTTCGACGCAGCGCGCCAGGTTGGCCCGGTACCGGTCGGGCGGGATCCGGTAGATCCGGCGGGCCAGTTCGTAGCTGTCGCGCAGCGGCAGGTCCCACCAGAGCGTGGTGCGCTGGCCGAAGACCACGCCGATCCGGCGGGCCAGCCCGACCCGCTCCCGGGCCGGTTCGACCCCGGCCACCCGGAGCCGCCCGGCGGTGGGCACCAGGATGCCGGTGAGCATCTTGATGGTGGTGGACTTGCCCGCGCCGTTCGGGCCGATGTAGCCGACGCACTCGCCCGCGCCGACGGTGAAGCTCAGCCCGTCCACCGCGTGCACCACCCGCTTCTCCCGGCGCAGCCGGCCGGTCCTGGTCCGGATCACGAAGTCCCGGCGGACGTCCTCGAGTTCGATCAGTGCCATGTCCGACTCCTGTTCAGGTGGTGTCAGTTGCCCGTGCCGCGGTAGGCCCGCAGGCCGGTCCGCCAGGCCAGCCCGGCCGCCAGCACGCAGAGCAGCGCGGCCACCGGCGAGGCGAAGCGGAGCGCGACCGGGAGGCCGAGCGGGTCGGGTTTGCCGAGGATGTACAGCGCGGGCAGCCAGTTGACGAAGGCCAGCGGGAGGCCGAAGACCAGCCCGGCGACCAGTTCCCTGGCGAAGATGGTGGGCGGGTACTGGAGCACGGTGGCCCCGCCGTAGGTGAAGGCGTTCTGGAACTCGGCCGCCTCGCCCCACCAGAACTGCACGGTGGCGAAGCCGATGAAGACCGCACCGAAGATGACGCTGCCGCAGACCAGCAGCACCGGGAGCAGCAGCACCCGGCCCGCCGTCCAGTGCACCTCCAGCCGGGTCATCGACCAGCCCAGGAAGGCCAGCGCCTGGAGCGGGCGGCCGACCCGGCGCAGGGTGAACCGCTCCGCGCAGACCTGGGACAGCGCTGCGGCGGGCCGGATCAGCATGGTGTCCAGGGTGCCGGTGCGGATCCGGTTGCCGAGCGCGTCCACGCAGCCGACCAGCAGGTTGGCCATGCCCAGCCCGAAGGCCGAGGTCCCGTACAGGAAGCCGACCTCGGGGAACGACCAGCCGCCGAGCTGTTCGGTGTGCTGGAACATCAGCAGCAGCACCACGAAGTCCAGCGCGGTGACGACGGTGCTGGCGATCAGCATCATCACGAACGAGGCCCGGTAGGCCATGCTGGAGCGGTTCCACATCGAGGCCACCAGCCACCACGAGCGCAGCGCCCAGCCCGTCCGCACCACCAGGCTCTCAGCCACCCTGGACCACCACCTTGCGGGTCGCCAGCAGCTGGCAGGCCCGGCCCAGGCCGAGCAGCACCACGGCCCAACTCGCCTGGAACGCGAGCCCGGTGAGCAGACCGAGGCCGGACCGGCGCTCCAGCAGCACATCGGTGGGGATCTGCACCAGCGCGGACCAGGGCAGCACCGTCGCCAACTCGCCCAGCCAGCCGGGGTAGAGCGCCACCGGCAGCAGCGTGCCGGAGAAGAACAGCGCGATCACCACCATCACCGAGCGGATGCCCTCGGAGTCGTGCAGCCAGAAGCCGGTGAGCGCGACCAGGAAGCGCAGCCCGAAGCTGACCACCACCGCCAGCAGCACCGAGAGCAGGAAGGCGGCCCAGACCAGCGGCGAGCCGGGCAGCCGGGTGTCGAAGGCGATCGCCCCGACGACGGTCGGTGCCACGCCCCGGCCGAGCAGGTGGAACGCGGCCCGGCCCAGGTCAGCCGCCAGCCACCAGCCCATGAAGTCCACCGGCCGGTACAGGTCGATCGCGATGTCCCCGCTCCTGAACCGCTCCTGGACGTCGTCCTGGAAGCCGCCGCCCCAGACCGCGACGGTGATCAGCAGGGACTGGCTGACCCAGATGTAGGTGACCGCCTGGGCGGTGTCGTAGCCGCCCAGGCCGGGCCTGGCCTGCCAGAGCGCGAGGAAGGTGTAGGCCAGGATGAAGCCGAAGACGGTGTTGGTGAAGGCCCCGGCCAGGGTGGCGGCCCGGTAGGTGGAGTGGCGGCGGAACGAGCCGGCGGCCACCGCGAGGTAGAGCCGGGCCGAGGCGGTCCGATCCGGTGGCCGGAGCTGCTGCGCGAGCTGCACTTTGTCTCCTTGTCGACTTTTGGGCAGGCAGGAGTGCACAGCCGGAGCGAGTTCGGCGGCGGCCCCGGCCGGTGCCGGGGGCAGCCTCGAACGGCCCCGACCGGCTGACCCCCGGGGGTACCGGAGGCTGCGGGCGGAGCTGCGTCAATCCTGCTGCGCTATGCGGTTGTCACCTTTCAACGTAGCGCCGGTCCGCCCGGAGCGCAGCCGAATTGCGCGGCCACGCCTCGTCAAACCGGCTGATCCACCGTCAATTCCCACATAATCCCCCCATGAGCCAGCAGCCGGACCAGCCGCCCGCGCCCGACACCCTCGAGTCGGAGGACCGGGCCGAGGGCTCCCGGCGCGACCGCCGCCGGGCCAGGCGCACCGCCCGCCGCACCCGGCGCCGGGCCCTGCCCTGGTGGCGCCGGGCGGTACCGACCTGGCGGATGATGGTCGGCGGACTGCTCGGGCTGGTCCTGCTCGGCCTCGCGGGCTTCGTCACGCTCTACCTGATCGTCCCGGTGCCCGACCCCAACACCCAGGCGGTGGCGCAGAGCAACGTCTACTACTACGCCGACGGGACCACCGAGCTGGCCCGCACCGGCACGGTCAACCGGCAGGACGTGCCGATCCGGCAGATCCCGCTGGACACCCAGCACGCGGTGGTCTCCGCCGAGGACCGCACCTTCTACCGGAACAAGGGCATCGACCTGCGCGGCATGGCCCGCGCCGCCTGGCAGAACATCAGAAACGCGGCCGCCAACGGCAAGAGCATGCAGGGCGGGTCCACCATCACCCAGCAGTACGTGAAGAACTACTACCTGACCCAGGACCAGACCCTGGCCCGCAAGGTCAGGGAGCTGTTCATCGCGCTCAAGGTGGACCAGCAGCGGAGCAAGGACGAGATCCTGGCCGGCTACCTCAACACCAGCTACTTCGGCCGCAACGCCTACGGCATCCAGACCGCCGCCAAGGCCTACTATGGCGAGGACGTGTCCCGGCTGACCACCGCTCAGGGCGCCTATCTGGCCGCCCTGTTGCAGGCACCGAGCGCGTACGACGTCCGGAACACCACCCCCGTCAACCGGGACCGGGCGATCACCCGCTGGAACTACGTCCTGGACGGCATGGTCGCGCTCGGCTTCCTGGACGCCGCCACCCGCGCCGCCACCGTCTTCCCCGAACCGGTCGACCCGCAGCCCGCCACCGGTCTGAGCGGCCAGGCCGGCTACCTGGTGGGCGTCGCCGACGACTACCTGACCAGCACCGGGGTGCTGGACCCGGCCACCCTGAAGGCCGGCGGCTGGCGGATCACCACCACCTTCGACAAGGCCAGGCAGGACGCCTTCGTGCAGGCCGTCCGGCAGGAGCTGACCGCCGAACTCGACCCGGCCGTCCGCCCGGAGACCGACACCGACGTCCGGGTCTCCGGCGCCTCGATCGAGCCGGGCAGCGGGAAGATCGTCGCGGTCTACGGCGGACCCGACTACGCCAAGCAGCAGTACAACGACGCGCTCCGGCAGGACAACCAGGTCGGCTCCACCTTCAAGCCGATCGACCTGGCCGCCGGGCTCGCGGGCGACCGGACCACCCAGGACGGCCGCCCGATCACCACCCGGACCCTGTACGACGGCGCCAGCCGCCGCCCGGTGGTCGGCGGACCGACCGCCTACGCCCCGCCGAACGAGGACGACGTCGACTACGGCTCCGTGACCCTGCGGTACGCCATGATGAAGTCGATCAACTCGGTCTACGCCCAGCAGGGCGTGGACGCCGGGCTCGACAGTGTCCGGCGGACGGCGGTCCGGCTCGGCCTCCCGGAGACCGTGCCGGGGATGGACCCGGCCAACACCTCGATGACCCTGGGCACCGCCACCCCGAGCGCGATCGACCTGGCCTCGGTGTACGCCGCACTGGCCAACCACGGCCAGGCGATCACCCCTTGGGCGGTGCTCGGGCTGGAACGCTCCGGCGGCTACTCCGACCTGCCCGAACTGCCCGCCCACCCGGCCCGGGAGGCGGTCGACCGGGGTACCGCGGACGCCGTCACCGACGTGCTGCAGGACGTGGTCGGCCCGGCCGGCACCGGCGCCCGGGCGCTCGGCCTGCGCCGCCCCGCGGCCGGCAAGACCGGCACCACCGACAACAACCGCTCCGCCTGGTTCGCCGGCTACACCCCCGAACTGGCCACGACGGTCGGCCTGTTCCGGGAGGACCCGAAGACCCACGCCAAGCTCTCACTGGCCGGCACGGCGGGCTTCAACCGGATCAACGGCGGTGCCTTCCCGACCGAGATCTGGACCAGCTACATGACCGGGGCGCTCCGCGGCACCCCGGTCCAGGACTTCGACCTCCAGCCCAGCCGGGGCAACACCCGCCCCAGCGAGCCCGCCTCACCCACCGTCAGCCCCTCGCCGACCCCGTCGGCGACGCCGTCCCCCACCCCGACCCCGACCCCGAGCCCCTCACCGTCGGCCACCCCGAGCCGGACCCCGAGCCCCTCGCCCTCCCCGGTCCCCACCCCGAGCCCGACCACGTCCGCGAGCGGGGAACCGCTGCCCACCCCCTAGAGGTACAGGCCGGTCGAGCCCTCGGTGTCGCCGAACCGGGTCGCCGCCACCGCGTGCAGGTCGCGCTCGCGCAGCAGCACGTAGGTGGCGCCCCGCACCTCGACCTCCAGCTTGTCCTCGGGGTCGTACAGCACCCGGTCGCCGGGCTCCACCGAGCGGACGCTCTGGCCGACGGCCACCGCCTCGGCCCAGGTGCAGCGCTTCGACAGCTCCGCCGTGGCCGGGATCAGGATGCCGCCGGTCGAGCGGCGCTCGCCCTCGCTGCCCTCGGTCTTCACCAGCACCCGGTCGTGCAGCATCTTGATCGGCAGCTTCGCGCCGAGCCGGTCGTGCCGGGTCACCTCGTCCTCTACGTTCACGCCCCCGACGGTACCCGCCCGGGGCGGACGGCGTGACGCTGGCCCGGCATGCGGGAGGGGCCGGACCGCCACGGGCCCGGCCCCTCCCGCTGTTGCGCTCAGGCGCGCTTGCGCCGCCGCACCGACGCCACCAGCAGCAGCACCCCGACGCCCACCAGCGCGGCCGGGACGATCCGCTCCTTGCGCGGCTGCCCCTTCTCGTCGGTGAACTGCGCCTTCAGCTGCTCCACCGCGCCGCTGGCCGCGACGTAGGCACGCCCGGCCTTCTGCTCGACCGCACCGAGCACCTTGGCCCGGGTCTGGGCCGCGATGGTGCTCGGGTGCACCCGGACGGCGAGCTCGTCCAGGGTGGTCGCGAGCTGGGTGCGGGTCCGCGCGATGTCCGCCTCGATCTGGGCGGTCGTCCGCGCCGCCTTGTCTGTGCCGGCCTTGCCCACTCGGGCCACCCCTTCACTTCTCTCGTCCGTTACGACAGGTGTCAGTCTGTCAGCTCCCCGCCCGGCCCGCGCAGTGCCACCCACCAACGGGGGTAGGTTGGCGAGCGGTACGACCCACGAGTCCGCACGAGGAGAAGCCCCACCATGAGCGAGCGCCTTCAGCCCGGCGACACCGCCCCCGCCTTCACCCTGCCCGACGCCGACGGCAACCTGGTCTCCCTCGCCGGCCACCTCGGCCGCAAGGTGATCGTGTACTTCTACCCCGCCGCCCTCACCCCCGGCTGCACCAAGCAGGCCTGCGACTTCACCGACAACCTGGAGGTCTTCGCGGGCGCCGGGTACGACGTGATCGGCATCTCCCCCGACAAGCCGGCCAAGCTGGAGAAGTTCCGCGAGGCCGAGAACCTCCGGGTCACCCTGCTGTCGGACGAGGACCACGCGGTGCTGGAGGCCTACGGCGCCTACGGCGAGAAGCAGAACTACGGCCGCACCTACGTCGGCGTGATCCGCTCCACCGTGATCGTCGACGAGCAGGGCAAGGTCGAGCACGCCTTCTACAACGTCAAGGCCACCGGCCACGTCGCCAAGCTCCTCCGCGACCTCAAGGTCGACGCGGCCTGACGGCTCCTCAGCACGTCCGGAGCACAACCCGGAACACGTCCGGAGCACAACGAAGCGGTGGCGGTGCACCCCCCGACCGGGTGCACCGCCACCGCCGTCCATTACCCCGTCAGGTCAGCAGACCCCGAGGTCGGTCCAGACGCCCCACTGACCGGTGGTCGAGGGGTCCTCGCCGGTGGTCCACCACTTGTTGCTGTACTGGTGGCCCTTCCAGGACACCTTGGTACCCGTGGTGGCGTAGATGTTGCCGGCCGCCCAGCTCGGCGCGGTGCAGGTGCCGGGCGTGGTCGGGCTGCTGCTCGGGCTGCTGCTGGGCGAGGAGGACGGCGAGCTGCTCGGGCTCGACGACGGGCTGCTCGACGGGGAGCTGCTCGGCGAGGAGGACGGGCTGCTGCTCGGGGAGGCGGACGGCGAGGAGGTCGCGCCGCTGCTGCCCCGGGTCAGGTCGCCGGTGAGGCCGTACAGGGTGCCGCCGACGCTGACCGTCCAGTTGCTGGGGGTCGTGATCGGCAGGTAGTAGGTGAAGTCCATGGTCAGCGACGCACCTGGGGCCAGCGACTGCCAGCCCGGGAGCTTGACCGAGGCCCGGTTGTAGACGCCCTTCAGGCCGCCGACGTTGTTGCCGGTGTGGTCCTGACGGATCGTCGTGAGGCCGAAGCCCGAGGAGTCCTTGGCGTTGCCCGGGGCCGAGGTCGAGTAGTCGAACTGGAACTCGGTCCCGCCCGGCAGGGTCACCGTGGAGTTGTTGGTGATCTGCAGCTTGGGGCTGATCGGGTAGTTCGAGTCACCCAGCGCGAAGCTGTTGAACTGGACGTCGATCGGCAGGGTCTGCTGCGGCAGCGCGATGGTGGAGCGCTTCGCGCCGTACGCCGAGGCGGACTTGAACTTGTCGTACATCAGCGAGGTCAGGGTCGAACCGGGGACGTACTGGTTCTTGGCGGCGTCCCACTTGTAGTCGCCCGCGAGCTCCCAGATCATCGCGCCGCCGATGCCCTGGTTGACCACGTAGTCGGCCTTGGCGCCGACCGACTGCTCGTCCTCGGTGGAGAGGAAGACCTTCTTCTGCGCGTTCCACAGCCACGGCGCGACCAGGGTCGAGTCGTAGTTGCGGGTGTAGGTGCCCTGGAGCGCGGTGTCGGTCACGCCGTACTTGGAGAGGTAGTCGGGGACGATGCCCTTCTCCAGGTTCTTGGCGTGCCACATCGGGTTGGAGCCCGCCGGGGACTCGACCCCGTTGGTGTCCTTGTCGTTCCAGATGTTGTCGATGCCGACCGCACCGTCACCACAGGTGGTCAGACCGGCGCCGGCCGGGCAGGTGTTGGTCGAGGCGGTGCCCCAGAGGCCGTTGGTGCCACCGGTGACGTTCTTGAACCCGCGGGTGTAGTACGGCAGACCGATGTTGATCCGGCCGGCCGTCATCGCACCGCGGAAGTAGTGGTACGCCCAGTCGGTGTTCAGGTAGCCGATGCCGCCGTACTGCGTGGTGCCGTACACGTTGGCGGCGGCCAGCTCGGCGTCCTTGCCGTCGTCGAACAGCGAGGCGTTCGGACCGACGTACTTGTTCCAGGCGCCGTGCAGGTCGTACGACATGATGTTGACGTAGTCCAGGTACTTCGCCATCTGGTACGTCTCCATGCCGCGGAGCAGGTACCCGGAGGACGGAGCGGCGACGGTCACCATGTAGTGCTTGCCGTCGGCGGCGCCGGCCCGGTCCATCTTCTCGCGCAGGGTCTTCAGCAGCGCGTCGAACGCCTTGACCAGCGAGCCGCGCTTGGCGTTCGCGGTGGTCCAGTCGAGCGGGTTGCCCGCGTCCTTCATCGAGGTGGCGTACTCGTAGTCGATGTCGACGCCGTTGAAGCCGTACTTCTTGATGAAGTCGACGGCCGAGTCCGCGAAGGTGTTGATGCCGGCCTGGTTGACCGAGCCGTCCGCGTTGACCGTGGTGGAGTAGAAGCCGCCCGAGTTGACCCGCTTGCCGTCGGCACCGAAGTAGCCGCCGGTCTCGGTCCAACCGCCCACCGAGATCAGGGTCTTCACGTTCGGGTACTGCTTCTTGTACTTGGTCAGCAGGTTGAAGTGACCCTTGTACGGCAGCGTCGGGTCCATCTCGGCCCCGGCGACGCCCGGGAAGGTGATCCCGGTGGCCTCGTTGGTCGGGGTGTCGTCGCCGACCGACAGCTTGTTGTTGCCGTCGATGTGCCCGAACGCGTAGTTCAGGTGGGTGACCTTGTCCCAGGGGATGTTGTTCACCAGGTAGGCGGGCGTGCCGTCCTTGCCGGTGCGCCAGCCGGTGAAGTAGCCGATGATGCGGCGCTGGTGGTCCGCGCCCATCTTCTCGCGGCCCTCGGTGTCGTAGACGTTGCAGTACGGCACGTCCACGCCGGGCGTGGTGTACATGCCGTCGGGGCGACAGGACTGGTTGTCGACAGCAGCGGCGGCCTGCGAGGGCGCCGTGCCGAGCGTGGCGACCAGCAGACCGGCCATCACCGCGGCGGCAGCGGTGGCGAAGGCCACCCGCTTGCCGGACGTCTGACGGCCCGCAGCGGTGGGACGCTGCTCCGTCGTGGATCGGATCAACACTCGGTCCTCCAGGGGAGAGTGCCGGCGCGCGCTGTGGGGGCGCGCAGTGGGGGAGGTCGGACAGCCCGCAGCTGACGACCGGTCAGAACCCCGACTGCCGCGCTGCAGGTTGGCGCGAAGCTATGTGGTCTGAACCACATAGGTCAATAGGTCTGTACCAATCGAGTGTCAACCGAGACCTGGGAATGATCGTGATTCTCATCACTCCTTCATCTTCCGTGCACCTGTTGGCCGTGTATCCCGGGGGCCGTTCGTACCCGCTGGTAAGTCCGCCCGCCCGAAGGGGTCTTGGCGGACGGGAAGGACCGTGACGACTTGGTCAACTCTTGGGTATCGCTCCATGCAGCCGTCGGGGACGACCCGCGGCGGCCCGGTCGACCCGCCGTCGGCAAAGCCGGGTGCAGGCTCGGCAGCGGGCGAAGTAGCATGACGGCACGCTGTCTCTGCGGCCTTGGTGAAATTGGCAGACACGCGGGCCTTAGGAGCCCGTGAGGGTGACCTCGTGAGGGTTCAAGTCCCTCAGGCCGCACAACGGAAGGGCCCCGCATCCGAGGATGCGGGGCCCTTCGCGTCCGGCCGACGGGGCGTCAGCCGAGCAGCTCGCGGACCACCGGGACCAGGCCGCGGAAGGCCTGGCCGCGGTGGCTGATGGCGTTCTTCTCGTCGGCGGTCAGCTCGGCGCAGGTCCGGGTCTCGCCGAGGGGCTGCAGGATCGGGTCGTAGCCGAAGCCGCCGTCGCCCGCCGGGGTGGTGCGCAGGGTGCCGAGCAGGCGGCCCTCGACCACCCGCTCGGTGCCGTCCGGCAGGGCGAGCGCGGCGGCGCAGGCGAAGTGCGCGCCCCGGTGCGGGTCGGAGATGTCGCCGAGCTGGGCCAGCAGCAGGTCCAGGTTGGCCCGGTCGTCGCCGTGCTTGCCGGCCCAGCGGGCGGAGAAGATGCCGGGGGCGCCGTTCAGCACGTCGACGCAGAGCCCGGAGTCGTCCGCGACCGCCGGCAGACCGGTGGCGCGCGCCAGCGCGTGCGCCTTCAGCAGGGCGTTCTCGGCGAAGGTCACGCCGGTCTCGGGGACGTCCGGGATCTCCGGGTAGGCGTCGGCGCCGACCAGCTCCACGTCGAGCCCGGCCGCGCCGAGGATGGCGAGCAGCTCCGCGACCTTGTGCTGGTTCCGGGTGGCGAGGACGAGGCGTCGGGTAGTCATGCCGACCAGCCTAGGGCGTGTCAGCCGGTGCAGGCCTTGGTCAGGTTGGACGCGGCGTCGCCGAGCGGCTTGAGGTCGGGGATCTGCTTGGCGTCGATCGCCTGCTGGGTCTTCTCGACCTGGGTCTGCAGGTCGGTGATCGCCTTGCTGACGTCGGTGTCGCTGGAGTTGCGGCCCAGCTCGTCGAGGTCGGTCTTGAGCTTCTGCAGCGCCTGCCCGGCGGCCTGCGGGTCGTCGGCGGCGTTGCCGAAGGCGGAGCTCACGTTGGCGAAGTCGGTGCTGATCCGCACCGCCGTGTTGCCGCAGTCCAGCGCCTTCTGGGCCGCCGAGCAGCCCACGCCGAGCGGCAGCAGGAGCGCGAGCGCGGCGACCGACAGGGTGGCGGAACGGTGGATGCTGAGGGGCATCGGGAGTCCTCCGTGGGAGACGCTGGGCGAGGTCCGGCGGTCAGGAGGACGACGGCCCGGCCGCCACCGGTTCCCGGACCGGGCTGACGGCCCGAACCGTACGGGCTCCGGGCCCCGCCTGTACAGCGGCCGCTCCCGGAGCCCGTACGGGCTGACACCCGGTCAGCCCTCCAGCACCTTGCGCTGGATCTCGTCCAGCTCGGCGCAGCCCAGCGTGCCCAGGTCGAGCAGCTGGTCCAGCAGCGCGCGGTCGAACGGCGCGCCCTCGGCGGTGCCCTGGACCTCGACGAAGCGGCCGTCGGAGGTGCAGACGATGTTCATGTCGGTCTCGGCCCGGACGTCCTCCTCGTAGCGGAGGTCGAGCATCGGGACGCCGTCGATGATGCCGACGCTGACCGCGCTGACGCCGCCGGTGATCGGCTGGCCCTTCGCCCGGAGCAGCTTCTTGTCCCGGGCCCAGGAGACCGCGTCCACCAGCGCCACGTACGCGCCGGTGATGGCCGCGGTGCGGGTGCCGCCGTCGGCCTGGAGCACGTCGCAGTCGAGCACGATGGTGTTCTCGGCGAGCGCCCGGTGGTCGATCACGGCGCGGAGCGAGCGGCCGATCAGGCGGCTGATCTCGTGGGTCCGGCCGCCGATCTTGCCGCGGACCGACTCGCGGTCGCCGCGGGTGTTGGTGGCGCGCGGGAGCATGGAGTACTCGGCGGTGACCCAGCCCTCGCCGCTGCCCTTGCGCCAGCGCGGGACGCCCTCGGTGACGCTGGCGGTGCAGAGCACCTTGGTGTCGCCGTAGGAGACCAGGACGGAGCCTTCGGCGTGCTTGCTCCAGCCCCGTTCGATGGTGATCGGGCGGAGGTCTTCGGGGGTGCGGCCGTCGATGCGTGACATAGCCACCGAGCCTAGCCGCTCTTCACCACGGCCCGGGAAACGCTGCGGCCCGTCCACCCCCTGACGGGGTGACGGGCCGGAGCTGGTGAGACCGGTGGGTCTCAGCTCACATCATGTCCTCGATGTCGGCGGCGATCGGGTCGGCGTCGGTGCCGATCACGACCTGGATCGCGGTGCCCATCTTGACGACGCCGTGGGCGCCGGCGGCCTTCAGCGCGGCTTCGTTGACCAGGGAGGCGTCCTTGACCTCGGTGCGCAGGCGGGTGATGCAGCCCTCGACCTCTTCGATGTTGTCGATCCCGCCGAGACCGGCGACGATCTTCTCAGCCTTGCTGGCCATGTCTTTCTCCCTCTGTCTCGGCCCCCGGCAGCTCTGCCCGGTGCCGTACCGCTCGGTGCTGGTGGCTGTGGTCGGAAAGGTGACGCGGACTCAGTTGCCGCGCCCACAACAGCGCGCGACCAGCATCGCCCGACTTCGACCGACTTGCCACGTTAGTCCACTTTTGGCTCAGCACCGCGCGCGCGCTCCCGATCTTCACCACAGGATGACGATCAGTAGGACCTTGGACCCGGCGCGCCCGCCTCTGCTCCGCAAGTGGTCTACACCAATATTAGGTGCACTTCGGACAACGCGGAAACGCCCGCCGGTGTTCCGGGCCCGGACACATCCGGCACTCGGAGGACGATGATGAGTTCGGCAGGCGCCGCGGTTCCGCAGAAACAGTGGTGGCACGGCCTCTACGGCGGCCTCCAGAAAATGGGCCGCAGTCTCCAGCTACCGGTGGCCGTGCTGCCCGCCGCCGGCCTGCTGAACCGGATCGGCCAACCGGACGTGTTCGGGGCCGACGGCCTCGGCTGGGACAACGTGGCCAAGGTGTTCGCCTCCGCCGGCGGCGCCCTGCTCAGCTCCACCCTCGGCCTGCCGCTGCTCTTCTGCATCGGCGTCGCGATCGGCATGGCCAAGAAGGCCGACGGCTCCACCGCGCTCGCGGCGGTGGCCGGCTTCCTGGTCTACTTCGCGGTGCTCCAGGCCTTCCCGGAGGACTGCGCCGCAGGCACCAAGCTGCTCGGCAACCAGTGCGTGGACTTCGCGACCCAGAAGGGCACGAACGCGGTCTACCAGAACCCGGGCGTGCTCGGCGGCATCGTGATCGGCCTGCTGTCGGCCTGGCTCTGGGTGCGCTACCACCGGGTCAAGCTGGTCGACTGGCTCGGCTTCTTCAACGGCCGCCGCCTGGTCCCGATGATCACCGCCCTGATGGGCCTGGCGATCGCCTGCATCGCACTCTGGGTCTGGCCGCCGATCGGCGACGCGCTGACCTCGTTCAGCGAGTGGCTCTCCGACCTGGACGCCTGGGGTGCCGGACTGTTCGGTCTGGCCAACCGCGCCCTGCTGCTGGTCGGTATGCACCAGCTGCTGAACACCTTCCTCTGGTTCCAGTTCGGCTCCTTCACCAAGCCGGACGGCACCGTGGTGAACGGTGACATCAACCGCTTCCTGGCGGGCGACCCGACGGCCGGCCAGTTCACCTCCGGCTTCTTCCCGATCATGATGTTCGCGCTCCCCGCCGCCGCACTGGCGATCGCCCACTGCGCCAAGCCGCACCGGCGCAAGGAGATCACCGGCCTGATGCTCTCGGTCGGCCTGACCTCCTTCGTCACCGGCGTCACCGAGCCGCTCGAGTACTCCTTCGCCTACATCGCCCCGGCGCTGTACGCGGTGCACGCGGTGCTGACCGGCGCCTCGATGGCGATCACCTGGGCGCTCGGCGTGAAGGACGGCTTCAGCTTCTCGGCCGGCCTGATCGACTACGTCATCAACTGGACCCTGGCCACCAAGCCCTGGCTGATCATCCCGATCGGACTCTGCTTCGCGGTGGTCTACTACGTGCTCTTCCGGTTCGTCATCATCAAATTCGACCTCAAGACCCCCGGCCGCGAGGACGAGGACGAGGTCGAGGACGTCACCAAGGCCTGACGCTCCGTCCGAAAGGGCCCCCGGACCACTGACCCGGGGGCCCTTCGGCATATCCGGAAAAGGACCAAAGGCCCTGCCGGAATTCCGTTAAACAATCCCGGTCCGTTCGGTGTCGGATTTTTTTCAATCCCTTGTCGGATGCGTGTTAGAAAAGGGCTGCACCGCGAACTGGTGTAGACCAATCGGCCCCCCGGCCGATCGGTGCGCAAAGTCGCCCACCGCCGAAGGACCGCCCATGAGTACGACGACCGCCCCCGCGGCGGCACCCGCCAAGAAGCCGGGTGCCGGCCTGATGCAGGGCCTCCAGAAGATCGGCCGCAGCCTGCAGCTGCCGGTCGCCGTGCTGCCCGCGGCCGGCATCCTGCTGCGCCTGGGGCAGGACGACGTGTTCGGAAAGGACGGCCTCGGCTGGGGCAAGGTCGCCACCGTCTTCGCCACCGCCGGTGACGCCGTCTTCAGCAATCTCCCACTGCTCTTCTGCGTGGGCGTGGCGATCGGCTACGCCAAGAAGGCCGACGGCTCCACCGCGCTCGCCGCGCTGGTCGGCTACCTGGTCTTCCACAATGTGCTGACGGCCTTTCCGATGGCCGGCACCATCACCGAGGCGCTGCCCGCAGGAAAGCCGCAGAACCCCGGTGTCTTCGGCGGCATCGTGATCGGCCTGCTGAGCGCCATCCTGTGGCAGAAGTACCACCGCACCAAGCTGGTCGACTGGCTCGGCTTCTTCAACGGCCGCCGGCTCGTCCCGATCATCATGGCCTTCGTCGGCACCCTGGTCGGCGTGGTGGTCGGCCTCGCCTGGGGCCCGATCGGCACCGGCCTGACCAACGCCAGCGACTGGCTGGTCGGCCTCGGCTCGGCCGGCGCGGGCATCTACGGCGTGGCCAACCGGCTGCTGATCCCGATCGGCATGCACCAGTTCCTGAACACCTTCTTCCAGCAGCAGGTCGGCAGCTTCACCGACGCCTCCGGCCACACCTGGATCGGCGACATCCCGCGCTTCTTCCACGGTGACCCGACGGCCGGTCAGTTCATGTCCGGGTTCTTCCCGATCATGATGTTCGGCCTCCCGGCCGCCGCCATCGCGATCGCCCACTGCGCCCGCCCGGAGCGCCGCAAGGCGGTCATGGGGATGATGGTCTCGGTCGCGCTGACCAGCTTCATCACCGGCGTCACCGAGCCGATCGAGTTCTCCTTCATGTTCATCGCCCCGGCGCTGTACGTGATCCACGCCCTGCTCACCGGCCTCTCGATGGCGGTCACCTGGGCCCTCGGCGTGCACGACGGCTTCAGCTTCTCGGCCGGCCTGATCGACTACCTGCTGAACTGGAACCTCGCCACCAAGCCCTGGCTGATCATCCCGCTCGGGCTCTGCTTCGCGGCGCTGTACTACCTGCTCTTCCGGTTCGCGATCACCAGGTTCAACCTCACCACCCCGGGCCGCGAGCCCGAGGAGGAGATCGAGGACATCACCAAGGACTGACCCGGCGTCAATCCGAAACCCGCTCCCGACGGCAGCCGCCGCCGGGAGCGGGCCTTTTTGTTGCGCAACTCGCCAAAATGGCGATTACGGCGAGTAGCCAAGATCGTTAATCATTAAGAAGGTTTCGATTTCATAGCGCTTCCCACCTGCACGGCTTCCAGGGCTACCGACCCCCCTCCATGCGTGCTAGAAAACTGGTCTACACCACTAGTGGTGTAGACCAGTTCGCGGTTCGGCCCCCGATGCTCCTCCCCCGACCGATCCGCCCTGCCGTGAGGAACCACCCCCATGACCACGACCGCACCGGCATCGCCGCCCGCCGCGGCACCGACGCCGTCCCCGGCCAAGAAGTTCGGGCAGAACCTGCTCCAGGGCCTCCAGAAGATCGGCCGCAGCCTCCAGCTCCCGATCGCCGTCCTCCCGGCCGCGGGCCTGCTGGTCCGCCTGGGCGCGGACGACGTCTTTGGCAAGGACGGCCTCGGCTGGGGCAAGGTCGCCGCGGTGTTCCACTCCGCCGGTGACGCCGTCTTCTCGAACCTGCCGCTGCTCTTCGCGGTGGGCATCGCGATCGGCTTCGCCAAGAAGGCCGACGGCTCCACCGCGCTCGCCGCGCTGGTCGGCTACCTGGTCTACAAGAACGTGCTGACCGCGTTCCCGATCACCGAGTACGAGGTCCTGCCCGGCAAGGACAAGCCCGCGACGTTCCAGAACCCGGACGTCCTGGGCGGCATCGTGATCGGTCTGCTGAGCGCGGTGCTCTGGCAGAAGTACCACCGCACCAAGCTGGTCGACTGGCTCGGCTTCTTCAACGGCCGCCGCCTGGTCCCGATCATCATGGCCTTCGTCGGCACCGGCGTCGGCGTCGTGTTCGGCCTCGGCTGGGGCCCGGTCGGCGAGGCCATCGGCAGCCTGAACAACACCCTGATCGGTGCCGGTGCACTCGGTGCCGGTGCGTTCGGCCTGGTCAACCGCGGCCTGCTGCCGGTCGGCATGCACCAGTTCGTCAACTCCTTCGCCTGGTTCCAGACCGGTGACTTCACCAAGAGCGACAACACCGTCGTGCACGGCGACCTGACCCGCTACTTCGCCGGTGACCCGACGGCCGGTCAGTTCATGTCCGGGTTCTTCCCGATCATGATGTTCGCGCTCCCCGCCGCCGCCCTGGCCATCGCGCACGCCGCCCGCCCCGAGCGCCGCGCCGCCGTGATGGGCATGATGATGTCGCTCGCGCTGACCTCCTTCGTCACCGGTGTCACCGAGCCGATCGAGTTCGCCTTCGTCTTCATCGCCCCGGCGCTGTACGTGATCCACGCCGTGCTCACCGCCATCTCGATGGCCGTCACCTGGGCCCTCGGCGTGCACCTCGGCTTCACCTTCTCGGCCGGCCTGATCGACCTCGTGCTCGCCTGGAGCAAGTCGACCAACGGCTGGATCATCTTCCCGCTCGGTGCGGTCTTCGCGGTCCTGTACTACGTGCTGTTCCGCTGGGCGATCGCCCGGTTCAACCTCCCGACCCCCGGTCGCGAGAGCGACGAGGAGCTCGAGGAGATCACCAAGGCCTGACGCCTTGCCGCAACGCACGGACCCCGCCCGGCAACCGCCGGGCGGGGGGCGTGGGGTGGGGGGGGAGGTTGTCGTACAGGCAATATCACTGGTACACGTTGGGGGTGGACGCCACACGGGTGCAGGTG
>NZ_JBEOXV010000016.1:0-157205 GCF_040296785.1 Kitasatospora sp. NPDC002040
TTGACTTTTGGCACGCTGTTGAGTTCTCAAGGAACGGACACTTCCTTCGAGCCGCTTATCAGGCGGACCCTCCGGGCGCTTCGTTCTTTCGTGTTCCGAGCTTATCAGACGTTTTCCGCTCCGTTTTCCGGAGTTTCATTCAGCCGACTCGCTTTTCTTCGCCCCTCTCGGTGCGACTCCGGAACTGTACGGGCATCGCCGCCCCACAAGCAAATCGCCTCCGTCCGGCGTACCGGACGGAGGCGATCAGCAGGCGATCAGCGGACTTCGGTGATCTCCGGACCGCGTGCGAACGGGTCCAGCGAGGCCTCGCCGAAGCGGGAGCTGCCGGCGTCCACGACGCTGGCGCCGCCGTCGGCGACCATCTGCGCGTCCTCGGGGAGCTTGAGCACGATCGGGTCGCGCGGGGCCATCGGGGTCTCGCCGCGGACCACGACGGTCTGCAGGAAGACCTGCTCCAGGATCCCGGCCATCTCCGGCTGGACCGCGGCCTGACCGGAGATCACACCGCGGAGGAACCAGCGCGGTCCGTCGCACCCGACGAAGCGGACCAGCTGGACGCCCTGGGTGCCGTCCGGCAGCTGTACGGGGACCTGGGCCCGGAGGTGCCAGCCCAGCGGGCCCTCCTCCTCGTCGACCAGGCCGCCCTGCTGGGTGATGCCCGAGGCGATCTCCTCGCGGACCTCGCCCCAGATGCCCTCGGACTTCGGGGCCGCGAAGGCCTGCAGCTGGATGGCGCTGTTGCCGAGGACCAGGGTGGCGGCCACGATCGCGTCGCCGGCCACCTCGACCCGCAGCTCCATGCCCTCCACACCGGGGATCAGGAGACCGCCGAGGTCGACCCGCCCCTCCTCGGGGTTCTCCAGCTCGGAGACGTCCCACGGGCCGTCCGGGCGCGGGGCCGGCGGCAGACCGACCCGGTCGGCCGGGTCGGCGTCCGCGGCGTTCTCGTTCTCGGAGTCGGCGGAGCCTTCGACGTCATCGGCCGTCTCGTCGGCGCTGATGGCGTCGTCGGCGAGCTGCTCGACAGCGTCCTCGCTCTTCTGGCGGCGACGGAACACGGTCACTGTCCTTCCCGGTCCAAGACCGATGCGAATACCTGCTCGACTACTGCTCGGCTACTGCGCTGGCGCGGGCATGGTAACCCTGTCGTGACCTCCGGTCGACCCGAACCCGCCTTCGGCACGTGCCGAACCGGGAAGTTCCGCCACCTCGTGGAAGCTCGCCTTCTCGACCTGCTGGATCACCAGCTGGGCGATTCGGTCTCCACGGCGGAAGCTGACTCCCTCGCGCGGGTCGAGGTTTACCAGAATCACCTTGATCTCACCACGGTACCCGGCATCGACCGTCCCCGGGGCGTTCACCAGTGCAACTCCGCACCGGGCTGCGAGGCCCGAACGCGGGTGCACGAAGGCCGCGTAGCCGTCCGGCAGGGCGATGCCGACACCGGTCGGCAGCACGACGCGTTCGCCGGGTGCGAGCTCGGCGTCGACGGTGGTGCGCAGGTCGGCTCCGGCGTCACCGGGGTGCTCGTACGACGGCAGCGGCAGCTCCGGATCGAAACGGGTGATCAGGACGTCGACCGGCGGGCGGGCGGTGGTACTCAAGGGTTCACCTCAAAGGCTCGGGCACGCTTGAACAGGTCCGGGTCGTCCAAGGCCTTCTTGATGTCCTCGGGACGCCCGTGCGTGGTGAAGTGTTCCAGTTTCACCTGGATGAAGAGCGCCTGCGCCCGAATCGCCACGGGTCCGTCGGGTCCGCCGATCCGCCCCTCGGCCGCACTGTAGATCTTGCGGCCCTTCACGCCGGTGACCCGGGCGTGGATGTGCAGCACCGAGTCGACCGGGACGGGGCGGACGAAGTCGCACTCCAGCCGGCCGGTGACGGCGGCCATGTGCAGCAGCCAGTTGAGGGTTCCGAGGGTCTCGTCCATGGCCGTCATCAGCACGCCGCCGTGGGCCAGGCCGGGGCCGCCCTGGTGGCCGGGGCGGACGGTGAACTCGGCGGTGACGTCGAGCCCTTCGCCCGCCACGGCGGTGAGCTGGAGGCCCTGCGGGTGCTGGGGGCCGCAGCCGAAGCAGTGGTCGTAGTGCGAGCCCAGCGAGGTGCCGGGGGCGGGTGCCTCGGGCGCCCGGGGCGGCAGTACGGCGTCGGCCGGGGGCGTGGTCGACGGCAGGGCGGTGGCGCGGGCGGGGGGCTCGTCGGAGCCCTGCTGCGCAGGCGGGAAGGCGGCGGGTCCGTTCACAGCCGCGACCTTACCCGCGAGTAGTACGGGGCGCACCGGTCGATTTCCGGGGAGGCGGGGGCCGGCACCCGCGTGGCGGCACACACAATGGGGGCATGTACGACGAACGCCTTACCGTCCCCCGCAGCTGGTGGCTGCTCCCCGTCGCGCTCGGCCTGTCGCTGGCGCTGATCATGCTGCGGTTCAGTGCGGTCGGAGCGCTGGGCGGCCTGGTGGTCGGCATCGTCGCCGGGGCCGCCGCGCTGAGCAGCTACGGCTCGGCCCGGATCCGCGTGGTGCAGGGCTCCCTGGTGGCCGGACAGGCCCGGATCCCGGCCGATGTGCTGGGAACCGCCGAGGTGCTCAACCCGGCCGAGACGGTGGCCTGGCGGACCGTGAAGGCGGATCCCCGGGCCTTCATGCTGCTGCGCAGCTACGTGCCCACCGCGCTGCGGGTCGAGATCACCGACCCGGCCGACCCGACGCCGTACGTCTACCTGTCGACCCGCTCGCCGCAGCGGCTGGCCGACGCACTGGCCGAGGCCCGGGGCCGGACCAGCTAAAAAACCGGCCGGCCGGAAACGCCGGAGGGACGGCTCCGCGCAGGTGCACGCGGGACCGTCCCTGTGTTTCCGGTACTGCTGCGCGATCGGTGGGACCGGTCGCGCGGTGGTGCTGGAGCGGCCGCCGGGGTGGCCGCTACTGCTGCCTCCGGCCTTGCTGCCCAAGGCCGGGCGGGGCGGTGTGCCGGACCGACGGGAACCGACGGGCCGGGCCTTTCCCGCCCGGGGCTCAGGCTCCGCAGTCCTGGCAGATGGGCTGCCCGTTCTTCTCGCCGTGGAGCTGGCTGCGGTGGTGCACCAGGAAGCAGCTCATGCAGGTGAACTCGTCGGCCTGGCGCGGCAGCACCCGGACGGAGAGCTCTTCGTTGGAAAGGTCCGCGCCCGGGAGCTCCAGGCCCTCGGCAGCGTCGAACTCGTCGACGTCGACCGAGCTGGTGCTCTTCTCGTTCCGACGAGCCTTGAGCTCCTCGATGCTGTCCTCGTTGACATCGTCGTCGGTCTTGCGCGGGGTGTCGTAGTCCGTTGCCATTGTTCGCTCTCCCCCTCTGGGTGTGTGCGGTGTGCGGTATCTCCAGCGCACGTAACGCATGGGGGGCCGGTCTTGTGCCCGACCCGAGGCGGAGATTTTGCCTTACTTCAAGCCCTGTTACTCAATCGACATCCTCGAACGGCCTCTTCAGGACCCCTCTGCGCGGTCCGAACGGCCTCACGGAGAGCTGCCCCCGACCGGCCGACCGACCGTTCGGACCACTACGGTGCGTGGCTGTCGGGCCATCGAACGGCACCCAACTCGCCAGCCCCGAAGCCGAGTTGACGACAGGTCGACAAATCGCCCGGGCCGCCGCCCGGTCACCGCGAGCGACCGGGCAGCCCGAACCGGTGATCACCCTGAGAGATCATCCGAACGTGTCGGGCGACTTCGTGTGAGCTTCCTCACAGACTGAACTTTTCGGGCAAAATCCCGAAAATCGACCCGGCTGGAACTACTTCTTCGCGGCGTTCGCGGCCCGCCGCGCGAGCAGTGCGGCCTGCCGCTCGTCGAACTTGGTGGCCTGCGCGTCGAGGCCGCCGAGGAAGACGCCGAGCTCCTGCTGGGCCTGCAGACCCGCCGGGCCGAGGCCCGTCAGCTCCATCACCTTGAGGTGGCGCAGCACCGGCTGCAGCACGTCGTCGTGGTGGATCCGGAGGTTGTAGACGCCGCCGATGGCGAGCTGGGCCGCCGAGCGCTCGAAGCCGGGCATGCCGTGGCCGGGCATCCGGAAGTCGATCACCACGTCCGCGATGGCCCGCATGGCCTGGTCCGGGGCGATCTCCAGCGCGGCCTTGAGCAGGTTCCGGTAGAAGACCATGTGCAGGTTCTCGTCGTTGGCGATCTTCGCGAGCAGCTGGTCGCAGATCGGGTCGCCCGAGAAGTGGCCGGTGTTGCGGTGCGAGATCCGGGTGGCCAGCTCCTGGAAGGCGACGTACGCGACCGAGTGCAGCATGCTGTGCGCGTTGTCGGACTCGAAGCCCTCGGCCATGTGCGTCATCCGGGCCCGCTCCAGCTCCACCGGGTCGACGGCGCGGGTGGCCAGCAGGTAGTCGCGAATGGCTATGCCGTGCCGGCCCTCCTCGGCCGTCCAGCGGTGCACCCAGGTGCCCCAGGCGCCCTCGCGGCCGAACATGGTGGCGATCTCGTGGTGGTAGCTGGGGAGGTTGTCCTCGGTCAGCAGGTTGACCACCAGGGCGACCCGGCCGAGCGGGGTCACCTTGGACTGGTCCAGCGACCAGGCCTCGCCGCCGAGCACGCCGTCGAAGTCGCGGCCCTGGCTCCAGGGCACGAACTCGTGCGGCATCCACTCCTTGGCCACCTTGAGGTGCCGGTTCAGCTCGGTCTCCACGACCTCCTCGAGCGCCATGATCAATCGCGCGTCGGTCCAGCCGGCGGTGGCGAGCGGGGCGGCGGTGGGGGCGGCGGCGGTGCGCTGCTCGGGTGCGATGGTCACGGCGGTGCTCCTGAAGGGGCGGGGCAGGGACGACGGGGTCGCGTCTGGCCGGGTGGCTACGGCCAACCTTACGGCTCCGTAGGTTACGACACCGTAAGTTGTCCCGACGGAAAAAGACAAGCCGCCCCCGCCAGGGCTTATGTCGTGGCGACCGGCCTGGCGGGAGCGGCTCGGGGACGGAGCGGGATGCTCTGCGCACGGAGCGAAATACGGGCGAAACGGGGCCGGAAGGACCGGCAGCGGCCCGGCGGGCGGGCCCTAGGACCCGGGGATGCGGACCCGGATGGTGAGGCCGCCGCCGGCCCGCGCGGTGGCCTCGATGGCACCGCCGTGCGCCCGGACCACCGAGCGGACGATGGAGAGGCCGAGGCCGACCCCCTTGTCGCTCCGGGTGCGGTCCGCACCCTTCACCCGGCGGAACGGTTCGAAGATGTGCTCCAGCTCGTACCCGGGCACCACCGGTCCGGTGTTGCTGACCACCAGCTCGCCGCCTCCGCCGGGCGCCGGGGCGGTGGTGATCTCGGCCCAGCCGCCGGGCGTGTTGTACCGGGCCGCGTTCTGCAGCAGGTTGAGCGCGATCCGCTCCAGCAGCACGCCGTTGCCGCTCACCGGGGCCGGGTGCAGCTCGGACCTCAGCTCGATCTCGCGGCCCGCCGCCTCCGGGCGGATCTGCTCGATCGCGCGCAGCGCCACCTCGGAGAGCTCGACCGGGCGGCGGTCGGTGAGTTCGTTGTCGCTGCGGGCCAGCAGCAGCAGGCCCTCGACCAGCTGCTCGCTGCGTTCGTTGGTGGCCAGCAGGGTCTTGCCGAGCTGCTGCAGGTCGGCCGAGGCGCCCGGGTCGGAGAGCTGGACCTCCAGCAGCGTCCGGTTGATCGCCAGCGGGGTGCGCAGCTCGTGCGAGGCGTTGGCGACGAAGCGGCGCTGGGAGTCGAAGGCCCGGTCCAGGCGTTCCAGCATCTCGTCGAAGGTGTCGGCCAACTCCTTGAGCTCGTCGTCGGGGCCGTCCATGTCGATCCGCCGGTGCAGGTCGGAGCCGGCCACCTCGCGCGCGGTCCTGGTGATCCGGTTGAGCGGGCGCAGCACCCGGCCCGCCAGGGCGTACCCGAGGATGAAGGCGATCACCGCGAGGCAGACCAGCATCGTCAGCGACTTGCGCAGCAGGGTGGTCAGCGCGGCCTCGGCCTGGACGCTCTGGAAGTGGCGGAGCCACTGCTCGAAGTTGGCCGCGGTGATCGTGGTGCCGTCCTCGGTCCGGATCGCCACGTCGTTGCCGAGCTTCAGCGGCGGCAGCGAGATGTCGTAGAACGCCTGCCGGACGAAGAAGTACATCAGCATCAGCAGCAGCACCCCGGCCATCAGGAACATCCCGCCGTACAGCAGGGTGAGCCTGATCCGGATGGTCGGGCGGAGCGGGAGCCAGCTGAACAGGCCCTCCCCGCGCACCACTTGGGGCGTCGGCTGGGCCGTGGGCAGGGCTGGGGGCCGGCTGGGGCGCGGCGGCACCGGGGCGCCGGCGGGCGCGCCGGAGGCCCCGCCGGCGGGGGGCGGGGTGGTCATGGCAGTCCTCTCGGGTGCGGTCCAGGTACGGGGTGCTGAGTGCCGGGGCAGATCAGATCCGGTAGCCGGAGCCCGGCACGGTGACGATCACGGCGGGGTCGCCGAGCTTGCGGCGCAGGGTCATCACGGTGACCCGGACCACGTTGGTGAACGGGTCGGTGTGCTCGTCCCAGGCCTTCTCCAGCAGCTGCTCGGCCGAGACCACCGCACCGCCGGCCCGCATCAGGACCTCCAGCACGGCGAACTCCTTGGGTGCCAGCTGGACCGGCTTCTCGTCCCGGAGCACCTCGCGGCGGCCCGGGTCGAGCGAGATCCCGGCGCGCTCCAGCACCGGCGGCAGCGGCACGGTCGCGCGGCGGCCGAGCGCCCGGACCCGGGCCACCAGCTCGCTGAACGCGAACGGCTTGGGCAGGTAGTCGTCGGCGCCGATCTCCAGGCCCTCGACCCGGTCGCTGATGTCGCCGGAGGCGGTCAGCATGATCACCCGGGTGGCCAGGCCCTGCTCCACGATGCTGCGGCAGACGTCGTCGCCGTGCACCAGCGGGAGGTCGCGGTCCAGCACCACCACGTCGTAGTCGTTGACCGAGATCCGTTGCAGCGCGGCTTCGCCGTCGTAGACCACGTCGACGGCCATGGCCTCGCGGCGCAGGCCGGTGGCGACGGCTTCGGCGAGCAGCTGCTCGTCCTCCACGACGAGAACCCGCACGGTGGTTGTCCCTTCTCCAGCTGCGGCCCACCGTGGTGCTCACCCGTGCGGGCCGTGGGGCGCGCGGGCACGGAACAGGGGGCGGCCGAGGTCGGGCACCCCAGTCCGACGGTACTCATATCCTGCCTGGTGGACCGGTAAAGCAGCGGTAAGCGGTGCCTCGAACGGGCGATGGTTCCGTGAACGGACTGTGACGCGGGCAACTTTCTCGGTGAGTCAGGTTTCCCGCCCACAGGGGTGGGGAGGACAGGTTCACACCGGCGATCGGGCCGAAGCGCCGATCGCAGTCACCACCCGCCGTGCGTTCATCCGCACCGGCACGGGTATCGGAGTCCACGGACGGCCCCAGGCCGCCACGCACCAGCCGGGGAGAGCACCACCGGCTGGGGCATTTCCGTTGGCGCCGGAGCCCGGACCGGGGAACGCCGGACCGTGCCCGTCCGACACAGCAAGGGGGCCAGAATGGACGCCTTCACCGCCGGCATCATTCAGCGCATACGGAACGCCGAAGCAGACCTGCACCGCGCTCTCGAGTCCGGTGACGAGTTCCTCGCCGAGGTCGAGCAGTCCGAACTGGACGACCTCCGCAGGCTCGCCGCCGACCACGGCATCGACCCGGTGCGCGAGATGCACCGCGCCGCCGCCTGATCCACCCGCAGGACGCACCACCAAGCCCTGGCACTCCCCGTGTGCCAGGGCTTCTGCACTGCCCCGCCCGGCTCAGGCGCCGAGGGTCCGCAGGCGGTCCTCCAGCCGCTCGAAGGTGCCGGGCGGGGCGGTGTAGGTGAGGCCGTCGTCGCCGCCCGTCAGGGCGCCGGCCTCGGCGGCGATCAGGACGCCGGCCGCCCGGTCCCAGGGCTGCAGGCCGCGTTCGTAGAAGGCGTCCAGCCGGCCGGCCGCGACGTCGCAGAAGTCGACCGCGGCGGCGCCCGCGCGGCGGATGTCGCGGACCTCGGGCATCAGCGCGAGCAGTACCTCCGCCTGCCGGACCCGGGCCGACTGGACGTAGTTGAAGCCGGTGCCGACCAGCGCCTGCCCCCAGGGCGGCGCCGGACGGCAGCGGATCGGTGCCCCGTCCAGGTACGCGCCGCGCCCGAGCACCGCGTGGAACAGCTCGCCCCTGGCGGGGACGGCGACCACGCCGACCACCGCCTCGCCGTCCAGCTCGGCGGCCACGCTGACACCCCAGGAGGGCAGCCCGTACAGGTAGTTGACGGTGCCGTCGAGCGGGTCGACCACCCAGCGGACGCCGCTGGTGCCGGGGCGGTCGGCGCCCTCCTCGCCGAGGTAGCCGTCCTGCGGGCGGCGGGTGCTGATCAACTCCAGCACCAGCTTCTCGGAGGCGAGGTCCATCTCGGTGACCACGTCGACCGGGCTGCTCTTGGTGGCGGCCACGCCGAGGTCGGCGGGGCGGCCGTCGCGGAGCAGGGCGCCGGCCCGGCCGGCGGCCTCCAGGGCGACGTCGAGCAGTTCGTCGAGCAGGGCGGGGTCGGGCACGGGGATTCCTTCCGGCAGGGGTGGCGGGGTGTCAGAGCTGGGCGGCGGCCGGCCGGGGGGTGCGCGGGTTGGGGCAGCAGGCCACGGCGCAGACGTCGTGGCTGGGGCCGAGCGCCCCCAGCGCGCAGCGCTCGACGGCCGCCCCGCGCTCGACGGCGGCGCGCTCCAGCACCAGCTCCCGGACGGCCGCGGTGAACCGGGGGTCGGCGCCGACGGTGGCGGCCCGGCTGACCGGGAGGCCGAGTTCGGCGGCCTTGGCGGTCGCCTCGGTGTCGAGGTCGTACTTGACCTCCATGTGGTCGGACACGAAGCCGATCGGCACCATCACCGCGGCCGGGGCCCCGGCCTGCTTCAGCGACTCCAGGTGGTCGCAGATGTCCGGCTCCAGCCACGGGATGTGCGGGGCGCCGCTGCGGCTCTGGAACACCAGCTCCCAGGGGCGGTCGGCCACGCCGGTGGCGGTGGCGACGGCCTCGGCGACCAGCCTCGCCACCTCCAGGTGCTGGGCGACGTACGCACCGCCGGGGGTGCCCCGGGCCGGGTCGTCGGGGGCGCCGGAGGTCTCGGCCATGGCGTCCGGGATGGAGTGGGTAGTGAAGGCGAGCTGCGCGCCGTCGCGCACCCCGGCGGGCAGCTCGGCGAGCGCGGCCAGGGTGGCGTCGGTCATCGGGCCGACGAAACCGGGGTGGTTGTAGAAGTGCCGGAGCTTGGCCACCTCCAGGGTCGGCCGTCCCTCCTCGGCCAGCGTGGCGAGCGCGTCGGCGAGGTTCTCCCGGTACTGCCGGCAGCCCGAGTACCCGGCGTACGCGCTGGTGGCCAGCACCAGCACCCGGCGGTGGCCGTCGGCGGCGATCTCGCGCAGCGTGTCGGTCAGGTACGGCGCCCAGTTCCGGTTGCCCCAGTAGACCGGCAGGTCCAGGCCGTGGCCGGCGAAGTCCTTGCGCAGGGCGGCGAGCAGTTCGCGGTTCTGCTCGTTGATCGGGCTGACCCCGCCGAACAGGAAGTAGTGCTTGCCGACCTCGGCCAGCCGTTCCTTCGGGATGCCCCGGCCCCGGGTGACGTTCTCCAGGAACGGCACCACGTCCTCGGGGGCCTCCGGCCCGCCGAAGGAGAGCAGCAGGAGGGCGTCGAAGGGCGCCGGGTCCGCAGAGGCGGCAGTGTGGATGAGGGTGTGCGAGTCGGACATGGCTCCGATCCTGCCACCTGCGGCACCGGACTCCGGGTCAAGTCCGGGGTGCGGAAACCCCGTTGCCGGAGTACGTAAGCTGTGTATGCGACCGACGTTCCTTACCAGCACCCAGCGGAGCCCCCTTGCTCTCCAGCTACCGCCAGATCTTCGCCGCCCCCGGCAGCCTGGCCTTCTCCCTCGCCGGCTTCATAGCCCGGATGCCGATCTCGATGACGGGCATCGGCATCGTGACCATGCTCTCCCAGCTCCGGGGCTCCTACGGTCTGGCCGCCTGGGTGTCGGGCACCATGGCGGGCGCGGCGGCGGTGCTCGGCCCCGCGGTCTCCTGGCTGGTGGACCGGCACGGACAGCGCCGGGTGACCCTGCCCGCGACCGCGGTCACCGTGGCGGCGGCGGTCGGGCTGCTGCTCTGCGCCCGCTCCGGCGCGCCGACCTGGACCCTGTTCGTCTGCGCCTTCGGCATGGGCGTGATGCCCAGCACCGGGTCGATGGTCCGGGCCCGCTGGGCGCACCTCTACAACTCCGAGCCGCCGAAGCTGCACACCGCGTACTCGTTCGAGGCGGTGGTGGACGAGATCTGCTTCATCATCGGCCCGATCCTCTCGATCACCCTGGCCACCAGCGTCTTCCCGGAGGCCGGGATCATGCTCGCCGGCGTGTTCCTGACCGTCGGCGTGCTGCTGTTCACCGCCCAGCGGCGGACCGAGCCGCCGGTGCACCCGGCCGAGCACCACACCGGCGGACCGGCCATCCTGTCGGGCGGGCTGCAGGTCCTGGTGGTCACCTTCGTGGCGACCGGAGCGGTCTTCGGTTCGGTCGAGGTGGTCACGCTGGCGTTCGCCGCGGAGCAGGGGCACAAGAGCTGGACCGGTCTGGTGCTGGCCGTGTACGCGCTCGGCTCCTGCCTGGCCGGAGTGATCTTCGGGACGCTCAAGCTCAAGGGTTCGATGGCGACGCGGTTCCCGGTCGGGGCCGCGCTGATGGCGGCCAGCATGGTGCCGCTGCTGCTGGTCGGCGAGCTGGTGCACGGGGTCGGCGGGCTCGTCGCGATCAGTGCGGCGCTGTTCGTCGCCGGGTTCTCCATCTCACCGACCCTGATCACCGCGATGGCGCTGGTCGAGCGGCTGATCCCGGCCGCCAAGCTGACCGAGGGGATGACCTGGACCACCACCGGGCTGGCCCTCGGGGTGGCGCTCGGGTCCTCGGCGGCGGGGCTGGTGGTCGACGCGGGGGGCGCGCCGGCCGGGTACTGGGTGCCGGTGGTCGCGGCGGCGTTCGGGATGGTGGTCGCGGTCGCCGGGCTGCCGCGGCTCCGGGCCGGGCTGACCGGGTCCGAGCCGGTGCACGTCTGACGCTTCCGGCTGCGCACCGGTGACCTCTGCCGGGAGTTCCCCGGGCCCCCGGCCGCAGACGGCGGGGCGCCTGCCCTGTTTTCCGGGCCGTTCAGTGGCTACGCTCCCCCCTACTCACCGGTACGTACGGAGCAGGAGGCACCCCCATGCCGCAGGGCAGCACATCGGTCGGCTGGCAGAACTGGGCCGGCAACCAGAGCGCCCGGCCCAGCCGGGTGGTGGCGCCGAGCTCGGCGGCGGAGCTCGCCGAGGTGCTGCGGGAGGCGGCCGGGCAGGGGCGGACGGTGAAGGCGGTGGGCTCGGGGCACTCGTTCACGTCGATAGCCTCCGCCGGTGACGGGGTGCTGGTCCGGCCCGACGGGCTGACGGCGGTGCGGGAGCTGGACCGCGAGGCCGGCACCGTGACGGTGGAGTCCGGGCTGCCGCTGTCGCGGCTGAACCGGCTGCTGGCGGCGGCCGGTCTGGCGCTGACGAACATGGGCGACATCGAGGTGCAGACGGTGGCCGGGGCGACCAGCACCGGCACCCACGGCACCGGCCGCGACTCCGGCTCGCTGGCCGCGCAGATCCGGGCGGTCGAGATCGTGCTCGCCGACGGCACCGTGCAGCAGTGCTCCCCCACCGAGAACGCCGAACTGTTCCAGGGCGCCCGGCTCGGGCTGGGTGCGCTGGGCGTGGTGACCGCGCTGACCTTCGGGGTGGAGCCGGCCTTCCTGCTCACGGCCCACGAGCGGCCGATGGGCTTCGAGGAGGTACTGGCCGCGTTCGACGACCTGGCCGCGGTGAACGAGCACTTCGAGTTCTACTGGTTCCCGCACACCGACCGCTGCTCGGTGAAGCGGAACAACCGCAGCCAGGGCCCGGCCGCGCCGCTGCCGGGGTTCAGGTCCTGGCTGGACGACGACTTCCTCTCCAACACGGTCTGGGAGGGCGCCTGCAAGGTCGGCCGCCGGTTCCCCGCCGCCATCCCGACCATCGCCCAGCTGGCCAGCCGGGCCTGGTCGGAGCGGACGTACACCGACACCGCGTACAAGGTGTTCACCAGCCCGCGCAAGGTGCGCTTCATCGAGATGGAGTACGCCGTGCCGCGGGCCGCGGCGACCACCGTGCTGCGTGAGCTCAAGACGCTGGTGGAGCGCTCCGGTTGGCGGATCAGCTTCCCGGTGGAGGTGCGGGTGGCCCCCGCCGACGACCTCTGGCTCTCCACCGCGAACGGCCGGGACAGCGTCTACATCGCCGTCCACCTCTACCGGGGCACCGCCGAGCAGGGCTACTTCACCGAGGTGGAGAAGCTGATGACCGCTCACCAGGGCCGCCCGCACTGGGGGAAGCTGCACACCAGGGACGCGGAGTACCTGGCCTCGGTCTACCCGCACTTCGGGGACTTCACGGCGCTGCGCGACAAAGTGGACCCGGGCCGGCTGTTCGCCAACGACTACCTGCGCCGGGTGCTCGGCGACTGACCGTCCGTCAGGGCGACGGCGTGCCACCGGGCGTCGCCGCGTCGCCGGAGCTGCCGCCGGCGGCGGGGCTGCCGGACGGGGTGCTGCCCGGGGTCCCCGACGGGGTGCCGGAGGGCGACCCGCCCGGCGAGGGGGACGGGCTCGCGCTCGGGCTGCCGCTCGGCGAACCGGAGGGCGAACCGCTCGGGGTGCCGGAGGGCGTCGGGCTCGGACTGCCGGACGGTGACCCGCTCGGCGACGAGGGCTGCCCGTCGTCCGAGGGGGTGGTGGAGGGGGTGCCGGCCGGCGGCTTCTCCACCGTGCCGCCCAGGGAAGTGCCCGTTCCGCTCTCGCCCTTGACGGTGGCCGACACCGGCTGGCCGGTGGCCAGCTCGAACGCCAGGATCGGCCCCATCGCCAGCGCGAAGACCAGACCGGAGACGGCCAGGTAGGTCTTCCAGGTCCAGCGCCGCTTGGCCCGGACGGTCTGCGGCTCGTTCCACTCCGAGGACAGCTCGGTGCTCTCGGGCAGGGCGTCCGGCACCGTCGGCTGCTTACCGGTGCCGACCCGGTCGACCGCCTGCCGCAGCTGCTGGCCGCCGCGCCGGAACAGGTGCTGGAAGACCGCCCCGCCGGTGGTGGCGCCGATGCTGACCACGGCCGCGCCGATGATCGTGCCGTAGACCCCGAGTTCGGAGGCGAGCAGTGCGCCGACGATGGTCGCCAGGGCGCTCGCCGCCACCTGAGCAACGCTCAGATCGATCCGTTTCGGTTCGTCGGCGGACTGCTCGGCGACGGTCTGCGGTGCGCGCTGCTGGGGCATCAACATCCCTCGGTCGGTACGGCTTGTCAGGGGAAAAGTCCCTCCATCTTGCACAAAGAAGGACACAACGGGCGAAAATCTGGTTCTCGGCGGTCGATATATGTGAAGATGATCACCGCGCGCTGATCGACCGTCGGCCATTGGAGTGCCCACCCTTGAGATTCCCGTGAATCGCGGGAGACTTGAGCGGCGAGCCGCCCCTCCGGATGCCACGAATGGAGTACTGTTCGTGGAGCCTGAGCCTTCGGTCATCAGTGCCGACTGTCCATCAGACGGCGGCCGGGGCATCCCGGGCGCAGCGTCGACCGACGACGTGGCAAACAGGCAACCGTGCCACAACGGCGGGGGCGGACGAAAGTCCGACACGCCGAGTAACTCTGCAAGGTTGTGGCCAGTCGCGAGTGGGCAGGCCACACTCAGTACGGGAGCAGCGACGCAGGTGACGTCGGCAGGCACCACCCGGGAGGTAACCGTGCCCGAACTGCGCGTCGTGGCCGTCAGCAACGACGGCACACGGCTGGTGCTCAAGGCTGCCGACAGCACGGAGTACACCCTCCCCATCGACGAGCGCCTCCGCGCCGCGATCAGGGGTGACCGTCCGCGCCTCGGCCAGATCGAGATCGAGGTCGAGAGCCACCTCCGCCCCCGTGACATCCAGGCCCGGATACGAGCCGGTGCCTCCGCTGAGGAGGTCGCGCAGGCCGCGGGCATCTCGGTGGACCGGGTCCGTCGCTTCGAGGGTCCGGTGCTGGCCGAGCGCGCCTTCATGGCCGAGCGGGCCCGCAAGACCGCGATCCGTCGGCACGGCGAGTCCACCGGCCCCCAGCTCGGCGAGGCGGTCGCGGAGCGGCTGGCGCTGCGCGGTGCCGAGAAGGACGCCGAGAACTGGGACTCCTGGCGCCGGGACGACGGCACCTGGGAGGTCTTCCTCTCCTACCGCGCGGACGGCGAGACCCGTACCGCGAGCTGGACGTACGACCCGCCCCGCCGCCTGGTCCAGCCGAACGACGACGAGGCCCGCGCGCTGATCGGCGAGAACGTCGAGCGCGAGGAGGAGCAGGTCTTCCCGTTCATCCCGCGGATCGCCCGGCTCCCCCAGGACCGGCCGGCCCGCCCGATGATCGAGCGGCCCGCGCTGCCCGACCGGATCATGGCCCGGGAGGCGCGCGAGGTCCGGGAGGCCACGGCCGAGAACCGGGACTCGCTCACCAGCCTGCTCGACGTGGTGCCCGCCTACCGCGGCGACCTCTCCGTCCCCGTGGTGGAGCCGGTGATCGCCGAGGAGCCGGAAGAGGTCGAGGAGCAGGCCGCCCCGGCGGCCAGCGTCGGAGCCGGCTCGGCGTACGCGGACATCCTGATGCCGCGGGCGGTCTCACCGCACCGCGAGCGGCTGGTCGGCACCACCGACCGGCAGGCCGAGGCGGACGGGGTCCGGCCCGGGCGGCGGGCCACGGTGCCGAGTTGGGACGAGATCGTCTTCGGCAGCAGGCGCAAGAAGCAGGAGTAGGCAGGCGGACGGATCGGTGAGGGCGGGTCGGGTCGACCCGCCCTCAGCCGTTCTCAGGCGCCGGTCGCCACCGGGTTCGCCGGGTCGGCGGACCACTCGCTCCACGAGCCCGGGTAGAGCGCCAGACCCGGGTGCCCCGCCACGGTCAGCGCCAGCAGCTGGTGCGCCGCCGTCACCCCCGAGCCGCAGTAGACCGCGACCTCCGAGGCCCCGTCCACGCCAAGCGCGCGGAACCGCTCGGCCAGCGCGGCCGGGGGCAGGAACCGTCCGTCGGCGGCCAGGTTCTCCGTGGTCGGCGCGCTGACCGCGCCGGGGATGTGCCCGGCCCGCGGGTCGACCGGCTCCACCTCACCCCGGTAGCGCTCCCCCGCCCGGGCGTCCAACAGCAGCCCCGCGACGGCCAGTTCGGCCGCACCGGCGGCGTCGACCGTTGGCAGCGCGCCGGGCTCCGGCTTGAAGTCGCCCGGCTCGGCGGCCGATTGCCCGGCCGACTCCGGCCGGCCGGCAGCGCGCCAGGCCGCCAGGCCGCCGTCCAGCACCCGGACGTCCTCGTGCCCGGCCCAGCGCAGCAGCCACCAGGCCCGGGCCGCCGAGGTGGCCGGGCCCGCGTCGTACACCACCACGGGCCGGTCGGCCCGGACGCCCGCCCGGCGCAGCGCCGCGCCGAGCACCTCGGGGTCGGGCAGCGGGTGCCGGCCGGCCGCGCCGGGCGGGGCGGCCAACTCCCGGTCCAGGTCCAGGTAGTGGGCACCAGGCAGGTGTCCGTCCGCGTACGCCTCGGCGCCGGGCGGGCCGCCCAGCTGCCAGCGGATGTCAAGGAGCACCGGGGGCCGGTCGGCGGCGAGGGCGGCGGCCAGTTCGTCGACCGTGATCAGAGGTGAGGTCATACCGGCCATTCTTCACCTCTTCACCGGGCGACTCCGCTCTTTGTACGGTCTTTGCCCGGCTCGCCGGGCCAGGGCGGGACGACACGCCGTCGGCGGTGGAAGCATTCTCCTGCGACGCGCTCCCGAGGAGGTCCGCCATGACTGCGGTGAAGGCCCGACTGGCCCAGGGCACGCCCTGCTGGGTGAGCCTGATGACGGACGACCTGGAGGGAGCGAAGGAGTTCTACCGTGCCCTGCTGGGCTGGGAGTTCGAGCCGGGGCCGAGCCAGCTCGGGGCGTACGTCCGGGCCACCCTGAACGGTGCGAAGGTGGCCGGGCTCGGGGTGACCCCGCCCGGCACCGGCTACCCGGTCGAGTGGACCACGTACTTCGCGGTGGACCGGGCCGACGACGTGGCGCAGCGGGTCCGCGAGTGCGGCGGCACGGTGGCGGTCGGGCCGCTGCAGGCCGAGCACGCGGGTCGGCTGGCGATCGCGGCGGACGTCTCCGGTGCGGTGTTCGGGCTCTGGCAGGGCGAGGAGCACCCGGGCTGGGAGCTGGTCGACGTCCCCGGGGCACCGGCCTGGGCCGAGCTGCTGACCCCCGACCGCAGTGCCGGGGTCTTCTACGACGCGGTCTTCGGCGGGCACCCCGAGCGCACCGTCCGTCCGGGCGACCTGCGGGACGGGCCGCCGCGCTGGCGGGTCCACTTCACCGTCTCCGACCCGGATCTGACGGCCGATCAGACCGTCCGGCTGGGTGGGCGGGTCCTGCTGGCGCCGCACGACACCGACCGGGGCCGGGTGGCCCGGCTGACCGATCCGCAGGGCGGCCGGTTCTCCGTGGTCGCGCCCCAGCCGGTCGGGCTCTAGGCCTCTAGGCCCGTTCGCCGAAGGGCAGCACGTCCGGGGAGAGCACCGAGGCGCGGGCGGTGGCGGCGGTGAGGCGGCGGCGGTGGTGGCGGCGGCAGAGCACCTCGTAGCCGACCTCGCCCTCGTTCTTGGCGATGTCGCCGACCACGACCTGGGCGCCCTCGACCACCATCACGCCGCCGACGGTGCGGGCGTTGTGGGTGGCCCGGGCGCCGCACCAGCAGAGCGCCTCGACCTGGAGCACCTCGACCCGGTCGGCCAGCTCGATCAGCCGCTGCGAGCCGGGGAAGAGCTTGGTGCGGAAGTCGGTGGTGATGCCGAACGTGAAGGCGTCGATGGAGAGTTCGTCCACCACCCGGGCCAGCTGGTCGACCTGCTCGGAGGTGTAGAAGTTGGCCTCGTCGCAGATCAGGTAGTCCACCCGGCCGCCGGCCGAGAGCAGCTGCACCACGTGCGCGTGGAAGTCGAAGCCGTCGGCCACCTCGACCGCCTCGGCCTGCAGGCCGAGGCGGCTGGAGATGGTGGAGGCCCCGGCCCGGTCGTGCCGGGAGAAGATGATGCCCCGGCGGCCGCGGGCGGCGTGGTTGTGGTCGAGTTGGAGCGCGAGCGTCGACTTGCCGCAGTCCATCGTGCCCGAGAAGAACACCAGTTCAGCCATGGGTGGAGCGGAGGCCTTTCGATCGGTCGTCAGGTTCAGGCACGGACTTCGAGCAGCGGCACCAGCTGCTCCACCGCGGTCATCGAGCCGTGCAGCCCGATCATCGAGGACTCGCCGGGCTCGTTCCGCGAGGCGATCACCGCGATGTCGTCGCGGGCGGCCGCGACCACGTCGCCGATCCGCTGGTACACCCGCTCGTCCACCGCCGGGCCGAACCAGCCCGCCGCTATCGCCTGGTCCCGGGTGGCGACCCACATCCGGTCGCCCAGCACCTCGCTCCAGACCGTGAAGACGTCCGCGGCCGCGCCGGGCACCGCGTACACGTGCCGGGCCCGGCCCTCGCCGCCGAGCAGGGCCACGCCCGCGCTCAGCTCCCAGTCCTCGTCGAAGTCGACCCGGTCCTCGGGGGTGATGTCGATCATGCCGTGGTCGGCGGTGACGTACAGCGCCGAACGCGGCGGGAGCTGCTCGGCCAGCCGCTTGGCCAGCCGGTCCACCTTGTCCAGCATCATCCGCCACTCGTCCGAGTCGACCCCGAACCGGTGCCCGGCGCCGTCGAGTTCGCTGACGTACGTGTAGACCAGGGCCCGGTCGTGCTCGGCCAGCCACTGCGCGGCCAGGTCCATCCGCTCCTCGCCCGTGGTGCGGCCGAGGAAGGAGCCGCCGGAGAGCGCCACCTGGGTCAGCGGGGTCTGCGCGAACAGCGGGGAGGAGACCTGCGCGGTCGCCACCCCGGCGGCGTGCACCCGCTCGAACACGGTCGGGTACGGCTGCCACTCCCGCGGCGGCACCGGCGGCTGCCAGCGCAGCTGGTTCATCAGCTGGTTCCGCCCCGGCACCGCCACGGTGTAGCCGGCCAGGCCGTGCAGGCCCGGCGGCAGACCGGTGCCGACCGAGGCCAGCGAGGTCGCGGTGGTGGACGGGAACCCGGCGGTGATCGAGCGGCCGCCGCCGTTGATCAGCGAGTTGAGGAACGGGGCGTAGTCGGGGTGGCGCTTGATCAGCTCCCAGCCCAGCCCGTCCACCAGGAAGACGCAGACCCGGTCGGCCGGGGCCAGCGCCAGCCCGCTCTCGAACCCGGACACGCCGAGCCCGGCCGCCACCGCGGGCAGCAGGTCCGCCAGCGAACCGGTGCCGTACTGCGGCGCGGGGGCGTCCAGGGGGTCGAGGATCTCGAACGCGTCGTACCCGAGGTGCGTCGTCATGGGGGCCCGTCAGCCCCGGTTGGCGATGGTCGCCTCGGACAGCGCGCGGGCGAAGACCAGTGACTGGGCCACCGTCTCCGGGCCGTCGCCGGCCTCGCTGACCCGCAGCGACAGGTCGTCGGCGGTGGCCGAACCGGTGTAGCCGTGGTCGGCCTCGCAGTTCGGGTCGGAGCAGCCGGCCGGCTCCAGGTCGATCCGCTGCACCGCACCCCACCCGATCGTGAGCACCACCTCGCGCGGCAGCGTGCCGGGGGTGTACGTCTCCGGGTTGGCCACCATCCGGCTGAGCACCACGGAGCCGATCCGGTCCAGCCGGACGCACTCGGTCGAGGTGGTCGCGTACGGGACCGGGGTCGCGGCGTCGCCGTTCTGCTCGTCGGTGTGGCTGACCACGAAGCGGGAGGAGGTCAGCACCAGCACGGTGACGTGCCGGCGGACCTCGTTGGCGTCGAAGGTGGTCTCCTGGTGGACCAGGTAGGAGACGATCGGCTCGGAGCCCACCGCCGACTCCACGGCCTCGGACACCAGCGCCGGGTAGTAGCCACTGCGCTCGATCGCCGAGCGCAGGTCCTGCGTGGTCGTGGTACCGGTCTTCGCCATAGCTCCATCCTGGCATGTCCCGCGGACGAAGCGGGTGGCACTGCGCCGAGCTTCTGCCCGAGGGCGTCCGCGGTCGGACGCAACCAAGGAAGGTTACAGGGTGCTCATGGCGCGCGGCCCCAGGTCGCTGCGGACCGGGAGCGGGGCGATTCGCACGCGGGCACCCAGCACCGCAAGGCCGTTCGGGGCCACCACCACCGGCTCCAGGTCCACCGAGGCCACCTCCGGCAGGTCGTCCACCAGGCGGGAGACCCGCAGCAGCAGCTCCTCCAGCGCGGCCGTGTCCACCGGTGCCGCACCGCGCCAGCCGAACAGCAGCGGCGCCGCCCGCACCTCCCGGATCAGCGCGGCCACGTCCTGGTCGGTGGCCGGAACCAGGCGGTGCGCGACGTCGCCGAGCAGCTCGGCCGGGGCGCCGGCCAGGCCGAAGGAGAGGATCGCGCCGACCGCCGGGTCGACCGTGGCGCCGATCACCGTGTCCACCCCGCGCGGGGCCAGCCGTTGCACCACCAGCGCGGCCCTGGCCGCACCGCCCAGCAGCGCGTCCAACTCCCGGAAGGCCCGCCGCAGTCCGGGCTCACCGGTCAGGTCCAGCCGGACGCTGCCCAGGTCCGGGCGGTGCCGCAGGTGCTCTGCGGTGGCCTTGAGCGCGACGGGGTAGCCGAGGGCGGCGGCCGCCCGCAGCGCACTCTCCTCGTCGGGGGCGGGCAGCACGGCCTGCACGTCGATGCCGTAGTGCCCGAGCAGCGCCGCGGTCTCCGCCTCGGGCAGGGTGATCCGCGCGCCGCCGGGCTGGGTCCTGGCCGCGACGGCGGTGCGGGTCTGCAGGGCGGCCTCCACCAGGGCGCGGGCCTCGGTCTCGGCGATCCGGCCGAGCTCGGGCACCCGGGCGGTCTGCTCCGCCTCGGCGGTGCGGCGCCGCCAGTCCGCGTACCGGACCGCCTGGGCCAGCGCGTGCACGGCCCGCTCCGGCGCCGGGTAGGCCGGGATGCCGCCCGCCCGCAGCCGCTCCGGCAGCTCGGTCAGCGCCAGATGGGCGAGCAGCAGCGGCTTGCCCAACTCCCTTGCCCGGCCGGATGCTTCGAGCAGGGCGTCGGCGAACTCGGGCTCGTCCGCGCCCAGGTCGGGGGTCGGGCCCTGGGCCGCGATCGGCGGGATCGCCACCGCGATCACCGAGTCGATCGCCGGGTCGGTGAGCGCGGTGTCGAGCGCGATCCGGAAGTTCTCGCCGGTGGCGCCGGTGGTCAGGTCGACCGGGGAGCGCGGGTGCAGCCCGGCGCTCAGCAGCGCGTCGTGGGTGAGCAGCCCGAGCGAGTCGGAGTTGCCGACCACGGCCACCCGGTCCCCCGCCGGCAGCGGCTGGTGGGCCAGCAGCTCGCCGACGTCGTACAGCTCGGTGATGGTCCCCACCCGCAGCACCCCGGCCTGCTGGAACAGCGCGTCCACGGTGGCGTCGCGCAGCCGGCTGGCGGCGGGCTGGACGGCGTGGCCCGGCGGCAGGCTGCCGGTGTGCCGGGCCCCCTTGATCACCACCACCGGCTTGCCCGCGGCCAGCCGGCGGGCGATCCGGGTGAACTTGCGCGGGTTGCCGAAGGACTCCAGGTAGAGCAGCACCACCTTGGTCGCCGGGTCCTCCTCCCAGTACTGCAGCCAGTCGTTGCCGGAGACGTCGGCCCGGTTGCCGACCGAGGCGAACGAGGACACGCCCAGGCCCCGGCGGTGCGCGGCCTCCAGCAGCGCCACCCCGATCGCGCCGGACTGGCAGAACAGGCCGAACGGGCCGCGCTCGGGCAGCACCGGGGCGAGCGAGGCGTTCAGCGGGTGCTCCGGGTCGGTGTTCAGCAGGCCGAAGGCGTTCGGGCCGATCACCCGCATCCCGGCCGCCCTGGCCTGCCGCACCAGCGCGCGCTGGCGGTCCCGCCCCTCCGGGCCGGTCTCGGCGTACCCGGCGGTGACCACCACCAGGCCCTGCACCCCGTGCGCACCGCAGTCCGCGACCGCCCCGGGGACGGCGGTGGCGGGCACCGCGACCACCGCCAGGTCGACCGGGCCCGGGATCTCCAGTACCGAGCGGTGGGTGGGCACGCCGTCGATGTCGGTGCCGGGCGGGGCGTTGCGGTTCACCGCGTACACCTCGCCGTCGAAGCCGCGCAGGTTGCGCAGCAGCGCCCGGCCGACCGACTGCGGGCCGCGCGAGACGCCGATCACCGCGACCGAACGGGGTGTCAGCAGGCGCTGCACGCTGCGCGCCTCGGCGCGGTGCTCGCGGGCCCGCATGACGGCCAGCGAGGAGTCGGTCGGCTCGAGGTCGAACTCCAGGTGCACCACGCCGTCGGCGAAGGAGCGCTGCTGGGTGTAGCCCGCGTCGGTGAAGACCTTCACCATCTTGCGGTTCTCCGGCAGCACCTCGGCGGTGAACCGGCGGATGCCGCGCTCCTGGGCGACCGCGGCGATGTGCTCCAGCAGGGCGGAGGCCACGCCCCGGCCCTGGTGGGCGTCCTGCACCAGGAACGCCACCTCGGCGTCGGTGCCGGTGGCCGAGGGGCGGCCGTCCCGGTCGATCCGGTCGTACCGGACGGTGGCGATGAAGCGGTCCCGGACCACCACGGCCAGGCCGACCCGGTTCACGTAGTCGTGGTGGGTGAACCGGCGGACGTCCTTGTCGGAGAGCCGGGGGTAGGGCGCGAAGAAGCGGAAGTACTTGGACTGGTCCGAGACCTGTTCGTAGAACTCGACCAGCCGCTCCGCGTCGGCCTCGGTGATCGGCCGGATCCGGGCCGTGCCGCCGTCCCGGAGCAGGACGTCGGCCTCCCAGTGCTGGGGGTAGCTGTGCTCGTCGGTGTGCGGCGCGCCGGGGCCGGAGTCTTCCACAGCGTCAGATTAGACGCTGCGGAGCCGGGCGGACCCGGGCGCGCGGTGGGCAATACGGGGTCCTTGCGCCGCAGGTCAGCGGCGAGCCGCGTGGCGGGAGGCCGGTCGGCGGGGCAGGGTGGGACCTTGGCCACCAAGAAGTCCCGTGGCGGCGCGACCTCGCTGTTTGCGTGCCACAATGGTCTAGACAACATAGCTCCACAGCACCACCTGAAAGGCACGTCTCATGGCTGAGCGCCGCGTCACCATCGGTTGGCCCGAGGGCCTGCACGCCCGTCCCGCCTCGGTCTTCGTCCGCGCGGCGACCGCCGTCGGCGTGCCCGTCACCATCGCCAAGGAGGGCGGCAACCCGGTCAACGCCGCCTCCATGCTCGCGCTGCTGGGCCTCGGCGCCCAGGGCGGCGACCCGGTCGTCCTCAGCTCGGACGCCGACGGCGCCGACGCGGCGCTGGACCGCCTGGCGAAGCTGGTCCAGGAAGGCCTGGACGAGCTCCCCGCCGCCTGATCACCCGGCCCGAAGGGGCGGCACCGGAGACCTCCGGTGCCGCCCCTTCGCCATGCTCTGCCAGACTTCCGCACCGTGATCGAACTGCACACCGCCGAGGACCTGCGGACCGCCGCCGAGGACGACGCCCTGCTGCTCTGGGCCGCCCAGGGGCTGCGCGGCGGCGTCTCCGCCTTCACGCACGGCGGTGCCGTCGCGGTCGCCTCGCCCGCGCTCTCCGGCCGGGACCGGATCGCCGTCCGGGGCCCGCTGGCCGACGCCGTGCCGCTGGTCCGGGCCGTCCTCGACCTGACCGGCCCCGGCCACCGCCCGATCGGCGACCAGGCACTGCTGGCCCCGCTCGCCCCGCAGCTCGGCCACCGGTACCTCGGCAGCTTCGGCTGGATGGAGACCGCCGCCCTGACGCCGGGGCCCCCGTCCGCGGCCGCCTGGCTCACCCCGGCCGAACTGCCCGAGGCCGCCACCCTGCTGGACCAGCACTTCGCCACCTCGTACGCCCACCCCGCACGCCCCGGCGCCACCGCCTGGGCCGGCGTCCGGGACGAGGCCGGCCGGCTCACCGCGATCGCCGCCGACGCCTGGAGCTCCCCCGAGGTCGGCCTGCTGGCGGGCGTCGCCGCCCACCCCGGGCTCGGCCGGGGCCGGGGCCACGCGGAGGCCGCCTGCCGGCTGGTGCTCGACACCCAGCTGCGGCGCAGCGGGCGGGCCGCCCTGCTGGTCGACTCCTGGAACACCGCCGCGATCCGGCTCTACCGCCGGCTCGGGCTGGCGTGGCGCGAGATCGCCGCCTGCGCGGTCTGACCCCGGCCCACCCCGCTCAGAACACGGACCACCCGGTGGCGGTGGTCAGCGCGTCCAGGGCGGCCACGCCCAGCACCGAGTTCCCGGCCTGGTCCAGCCCCGGGCTCCAGACGCAGACCGCGCCCCGCCCCGGCAGCACGGCCAGGATCCCGCCGCCGACCCCGCTCTTGCCCGGCAGCCCGACCCGGAACGCGAACTCCCCCGCCGCGTCGTACGTCCCGCAGGTGAGCAGCACCGCGTTCACCCGCTTCGCCTCACTACGGGTCAGCAGCCGCGAGCCGTCCGCCCGCACCCCGTGCGAGGCCAGGAACCGTCCCACCAGCGCCAGGTCCCGCGCGCTCGCCGCGATCGCGCAGTGCGCGTAGTAGTGCGCCAGCACGCTGTCGACCGGGTTGCGGAGATTGCCGTAGCTGGCGATGAAGTGGGCCAGCGCCGCGTTCCGGTGCCCGTGCCGCGCCTCCGAGGACGCCACCGCGTCGTCCACCTCGATCAGGTCGTTCCCCGACTCCGCCCGCAAGAAGTCCCGCACCGCCCCCACCGCGTCCCCCGTCAGCTCCAGCAGACGGTCCGTCACCACCAGCGCCCCCGCGTTGATGAACGGATTGCGCGGGATCCCGTGCTCGGTCTCCAGCTGCACCAAGGAGTTGAACGGATTCCCCGAGGGCTCCCGCCCCACCCGCTTCCACAACTCGTCCCCGCCCTCCGCGAGCGCCAGGGCAAGCGTGAACAGCTTCGACACGCTCTGCACCGAGAACGGCGTCTCCCAGTCCCCCGCCCCGTACACCTCCCCCTCCACCGTCGCGATCGCCATCCCGAATGCCGCCCCGTCCACGGCCGCCAACGCCGGGATGTAGTCGGCGGGCCGGCCGCGCTCGGGCGCGCGCAGGGCGGTGTCCATCACGTCGTGCAGAAGCTGCTGGTAGTCCACGCGGCCATTCTGCCCAGGCGGGGCAGCCTGACGGAGAATCGGACATTTCGACTTTAGCCAATCCATCCGATCGGATGGTCCGACCTGATGTCCGGGACGTCCCGGCCGCCTGCCTCGCACGCTGTGCCACATGAACGACTTCGACCTCGAACGACCCGAGCACGCCTACATGTTCGGCTTCATCCAGGCCGACGGCCACCTCAGCCGGGGACCGGGCCGCAAAGGCCGGCTCACGGTGGAGCTGTCCGCTCGGGACGCCCCGCTGCTGGAGGAGTTCCAACGAATCTGCCCTCACAACAGCACCATCAGCTATCGCACCCGCAGCACCAACTTCGCGGCCGAGCACACCTCGGTGGTCTGGTCGGTCTGCGCACTGGAGTTCCGCGAACGGCTCCAGGCCCTTGGCCTGCCGAGCGGCCGGAAATCGCTGAGCGTCGCCGCGCCGACCGGCAGCCACTCGGAGCGCGACTACATCCGAGGCATCGTGGACGCCGACGGATCAGTCGGGCGCACTGCGCAGGACCTGCCGTTCATCAGTCTCACCACAGCGAGCGAGGCAATGGCCCGGTACTTCTGCGCCTATGCGGAACGCCTCACCGACATGCCCCGCACGGTGCGGCGCAACAGGCGCGACGACATCCACAACGTGCTGTTCACCCGCGAGGAGGCCGTACTGCTGATCCGCGAGCTCTACTACCCCGGCTGTCTCGCACTGCCGCGCAAGCAGGCCGCTGCGGGTCAGGTCGCGGCTTGGGTACGACCCGTCGGCATGAAGAAGGTGCGCAAGCGGTCCTGGACCGCCGAGGAGACCGAGCTCCTGCTCGCCACCCCCGACCCTGCGGCGGCGGCTGCCCTCCTGAACCGCACGGTGAGCAGTTGCGAAATGCGGCGCTGGCGCGTCCTGGGACCGCAGCAGGCCAGGGTGCGCTCCCCGCACACCCTGGCCTGACCTCAGCCCTTGATGCAGATGACCTGCTTGATCTGCGCGACGATCTCCACCAGGTCACGCTGCTGCTCCATGACCTTCTCGATCGACTTGTAAGCGCCCGGGATCTCGTCGACGACGCCGCTGTCCTTGCGGCACTCGACACCCTTGGTCTGCTCCTCCAGGTCCCGCGTCGTGAACATCTTCTTGGCTGCCGTACGGCTCATCTTCCGGCCCGCACCGTGCGAGGCCGAGTTGAAGGCCGCTTCGTTGCCGAGGCCACGGACGATGAACGAACTCGTCCCCATCGAGCCCGGGATGATGCCGTACTCGCCGGTGCCGGCCCGAATCGCGCCCTTGCGGGTGACCAGCAGGTCGACGCCGTCGTACCGCTCCTCCGCAACGTAGTTGTGGTGGCAGCTGATCTCCTCCTCAAAGGCGACCTTCACCTTGGGGAACTCGCGCCGAACGACGTCCTTGAACAGCGCCATCATCACC
Source organism: Kitasatospora sp. NPDC002040 (assembly GCF_040296785.1). Lineage (NCBI taxonomy): Bacteria > Bacillati > Actinomycetota > Actinomycetes > Kitasatosporales > Streptomycetaceae > Kitasatospora > Kitasatospora sp. NPDC002040. The sequence goes on from NZ_JBEOXV010000016.1 coordinate 25,575, forward strand.
GCGCGGTTGTTCTTGGCGTACTCCTGCGCCCAGAACAGGTCCTCGCGGTACGCCGCCATCTGCGGGGTGTCCGAGATGAACACCGCGAGATCGCGATCGACCAGGCCCTGGTTGTGCGACAGCCCGCGCGCCACACCCATGTGATGCTCCGCCAGCTCCTTGCCGATGTTGCGCGATCCCGAATGCAGCATCAACCAAACAGAACCGTTCAGATCAAGGCACAGCTCAATCATGTGATTACCTGATCCGAGCGTGCCCATCTGCTGAGCGGCCCGCTCACGCCGCCACTTCACCTCGCCGGCGATGCCGTCGAAGCGGCTCCAGAAGTCGTCCCAGCCCGCCGTCGCGAAGCCGTGCAGCTTCTTCGGGTCGACCGGGTCGGAGTGCAGGCCCCGGCCGACCGGGATGACCTGCTCGATCTTGGAGCGGAGCCGGGACAGGTCGTCCGGCAGGTCCTTGGCGGTGAGCGAGGTCTTCACCGCGCTCATGCCGCAGCCGATGTCGACGCCGACCGCGGCCGGGCAGACCGCGCCCTTCATGGCGATGACGGAGCCGACGGTGGCGCCCTTGCCCAGGTGGACGTCGGGCATCACGGCGAGGCCGTGCAGCCACGGGAGCGAGCTGATGTTGCGCAGCTGCTGCATGGCCTGGCCCTCGACGGTCGAGGGGTTGGTCCACATCCGGATCGGGACCCGGACGCCGGGGACTTCGGTGTACGACATGGTGAACGACCTCCAGGGGTCGGCTGGTTCCAAGCTTATGGGGGTGCCGCGCGAAGCTTCCGGCGTGGCTCGGGGAAGGCGAGGGTGCTCAGCGAGTGCGAGCGGTACAGGGGAAGTACGGTCGCCTCAGGGAGCTGGTTCGCTCGACCCGCATGGTGACCGCCTCCTCTCCTGTGTGTGGCCGCCCGACCGGGCGACGGGTGCTATCTAGCCACAGGAGGCAACACCGCGGCAATGGAATAAACGCGGACGGCCCGACGGAGCTGACACTCCGTCGGGCCGTCGGGCGAGCTGCGGGTCAGCTGATGACGGTGACCTCGCCGATCCCCAACTCCCTGACCTGGTCCGCGAACTGGGCGGCGTCGCCGACCAGGACGGTGACCAGCCGGTCCGGCGGGAAGGCGGCGACCACGGCGTCGGTGGCGGCGGCCGTGCCGAGTTCGGCGAGCTGCCGGTAGATCTCGGCCTGGTAGTCGTCGGGCAGGAACTGCTCGACCTGGTCGGCCAGGGTGGCGGCGACCGAACCGGCCGTCTCGTACTTGAGCGGGGCGACCCCGACCAGGAACTGGACCGCCTCGTCGCGCTCGGCGTCGGTCAGGCCCTCGGCGGCGAGCGTGCGCAGGATGGTCCAGGTGTCGGCCAGCGCGGGGGCGGTGGAGGCGGTGTCCACCGAGCCGCTGATGGCGAGCAGGGCGCGGCCGGAGCCCGCGGCGTTGGAGCGCAGCGGCTGGGCGAAGGCCCGGACGCCGTAGGTGTAGCCCTTCTCCTCGCGCAGGACCCGGTCCAGGCGGGAGGTGAGGGTGCCGCCGAGGCAGTAGGTGCCGAGGATCTGGGCGGCCCAGAGCGGGTCGTGGCGGTCGGGGCCGATCCGGCCGATCAGGAGCTGGGTCTGGACGGAGCCGGGGCGGTCGACGATGACGACCCGGCCGCGGTCGTCGGCGGTGACCGGGGCGTGGGTGCTCGCGGCGGTCACGGGGGCGGTCCAGCCCCCGAGGGTGGCTTCGAGCAGCGCGGTGAGGTCGAGGCCGGTGAGGTCGCCGACCACCACGGCGGTGGCGGTGCCGGGGCGGACGTGCTCGGTGTAGAAGGCCAGCACGGCGGCCCGGGTGATGTTCTTGACCGTGTCGGCGGTGCCGCTGCGCGGGCGGGAGAGCCGGTCGGCCTCCTCGAACAGGGCGGCGTAGAGGGCCTTGGCGGCGCGGCGGGCCGGGTTGGCCTGCTCGTGCACGATCTCGTCGAGGCGGTTGGCGACCAGGCGCTCGATCTCGTCCTCGGGGAGGGCGGGGGCGCGCAGGGCGTCGGCGAGCAGGGTGAGGCCGCGCTCCAGCCGGGAGGCGGGGACCTCCAGCGAGACCCGGATGCCGGGGTGGTCGGCGTGGGCGTCCAGGGTGGCACCGGCCCGCTCGAGCTCGCCGGCGTACTGCTCGGCGGTGAGGGTGTCGGTGCCTTCGCTGAGGGCGCGGGCGAGGATGTTGGCGATGCCGTCCAGGTCGTCCGGCTCGGCGGCCAGCGGGGCGTCCAGCTGGATCTCCACCGCGACCAGCTGCTGGCCGGGGCGGTGGCAGTGCAGCACGGTGAGGCCGTTGGCCAGGGTGGTGCGGTCGGGCGCGGGGAAGGCCCAGGGGGTGGGAGTGCCCGCGGTCGGCTGCGGGTGGAAGGTCATGGTGGGGGTGGGGTCGGTCATGCCGCCGCCTCCTCGTCCTCGGTCTCGGCCGCGTCGGCGGTGTCGTCGGTGGTGGTCGGCTCGTAGACCAGGACCGCCCGGTTGTCGGGTCGCAGGCGGGCGGCGGCCAGGGCCTTGACCTCCTCGGCGCTGATGTCGAGGACCTTGCCGAGTGCGTCGTTGAGCCGCTTGGGGTCGCCGAACAGGACGGCGTAGCGGCAGAGTTCGTCGGCGCGGCCGGCCACGGTGGCGAGCCGGTCGAGCCACTCGCGCTCGATCTGGGCCTGGGCGCGCTCGAGCTCCTCGGCGCTGGGGCCCTCGGCGGCGAAGCGGGCGAGCTCCTCGTCGACGGCGGTCTCGATCTGCTCGATGGTGGCGTCGCCGGAGGTCTTGACGTCGAGCCAGCCGAGCGAGGGTGCGCCGGAGAGCCGGAGCAGGCCGAACCCGGCCGCGACGGCGGTGCGGTCGCGGCGGACCAGGCGGTTGTAGAGGCGGCTGGATTCGCCGGAGCCGAGGATGGTGAGGGCCAGGTCGGCGGCGTCGGCCTCGCGGGTGCCGTCGTGCGGCAGGCGGTAGGCGGCCATCAGCGCCCGGGAGGGAACGTCCTCCTGGACCAGCTCGCGGATCTCACGGCCGATCACCTCGGGCAGGGCGCCGTCGCGCGGCGGCTGCTTGCCGTCGTGGGCGGGGATGGTGCCGAAGTACTTCTCGACCCAGGCGATGGTCTGCTCGGGGTCGAGGTCGCCGACGATGGAGAGCACGGCGTTGTTGGGCGCGTAGTACGTCCGGAAGAACGCCCGGGCGTCCTCCAGGGTGGCCGCGTCCAGGTCGGCCATCGAGCCGATCGGGGTGTGGTGGTACGGGTGGCCGTCGGGGAAGGAGAGCGCGGTGAGCTTCTCGAAGGCGGTGCCGTACGGGACGTTGTCGTAGCGCTGGCGGCGCTCGTTCTTGACGACGTCGCGCTGGTTCTCCATCGAGGCGTCGTCGAGTGCGGCCAGCAGCGAGCCCATCCGGTCGGCCTCCAGCCAGAGCGCGAGCTCCAGTTGGTGGGCGGGCATGGTCTCGAAGTAGTTCGTGCGCTCGAAGCTGGTGGTGCCGTTGAGGGAGCCGCCGGCGCCCTGGACCAGTTCGAAGTGACCGTTGTTGGACACGTTCGCCGAGCCCTGGAACATCAGGTGCTCGAAGAGGTGGGCCAGGCCGGTGCGCCCCTTCACCTCGTGACGGGAGCCGACGTCGTACCAGAGGCAGACGGCGGTCACCGGGGTGAGGTGGTCCTCGGAGAGCACCACGCGCAGGCCGTTGGCCAGGCGGTGCTCGGTGATGGCGAGGCCTCGGGTGGAGGCGGGGGCCGGGTTGGCCATGCTGGGTCCTTCCCGTCTTCGAATAGTCGGTCCGGGCGGCTGGAATGCCGTCCCCTCATTGTGGTGCAACGCGCGAGACGCTTGGATGTGCCCGCGCCAGCCGGGCGTTCGCCACGGGCGGAAGTGCGCCAGCAAGGAGGGGGTTGACCGAGGCTGTCGGTGCGAGGGTCCACAATGGGGGGCGCCGTACCCCAGCAGCCCCCCGGACAGTTACCGAAGTACCGTCAGAGACGCAAGGGAGCCCCGCCGCGATGGCCCGCCGCAGTTCGCCCACCCCGCCGCCCGGAGACTTCGAGGAGCGCATCCTCGATGTCGACGTGGTGGACGAGATGCAGGGCTCCTTCCTGGAGTACGCCTACTCGGTCATCTACTCCCGTGCGCTGCCCGATGCCCGGGACGGCCTCAAGCCGGTGCACCGGCGCATCCTGTACCAGGCCAACGAGATGGGCCTGCGCCCGGACCGCGCGCATGTGAAGTGCGCACGCGTGGTCGGCGAGGTGATGGGCCGTCTGCACCCGCACGGCGACGCCTCGATCTACGACTCCGTGGTCCGGATGGCGCAGCCGTTCTCGATGCGGCTGCCACTGATCGACGGCCACGGGAACTTCGGTTCGCTCGGCAACGACGACCCGCCGGCCGCGATGCGGTACACCGAGTCGCGGCTGACGGCCGCCTCGATGGCGCTGGTGGAGTCGATCCACGAGGACACGGTCGACTTCGGGCCGAACTACGACGGCAGCGAGCAGGAGCCCACCGTGCTCCCCGCCGCCTTCCCGAACCTGCTGGTGAACGGCGCCACCGGCATCGCGGTCGGGATGGCGACGAACATGCCGCCGCACAACCTGTCCGAGGTGGTGGCCGCCGCCCGGCATCTGATCAAGCATCCGACGGCGGACCTCGACACGCTGATGCGCTTCGTGCCGGGCCCCGACCTGCCGACGGGCGGCCGGATCGTCGGCCTGTCCGGCATCAGGGACGCGTACGAGAACGGGCGCGGCACGTTCAAGATCCGGGCGACGGTCTCGATCGAGGCGGTGACGGCGCGGCGCAAGGGCATCGTGGTCACCGAGCTGCCGTTCACGGTCGGTCCGGAGAAGGTGATCGCCAAGATCAAGGACCTGGTCGGTTCGAAGAAGCTCCAGGGCATCGCGGACGTCAAGGACCTGACGGACCGTGCGCACGGTCTGCGCCTGGTGATCGAGGTGAAGAACGGCTTCGTGCCGGAGGCGCTGCTGGAGCAGCTCTACAAGCTGACGCCGATGGAGGAGACCTTCGGCATCAACAACGTGGCGCTGGTCGACGGCCAGCCGCTGACGCTGGGCCTGAAGGAGCTGCTGGAGGTCTACGTCGACCACCGCTTCACCGTGGTGCGGCGGCGGAGCGACTTCCGGCGGCGCAAGCGCCAGGAGCGGCTGCACCTGGTCGAGGGCCTGCTGGTCGCGCTGGTCGACATCGACGAGGTGATCGCGATCATCCGGTCGAGCGAGAACGCGACCCAGGCCAAGGAGCGCCTGATGGAGCGCTTCTCCCTGTCGGAGACGCAGACGGCGTACATCCTGGACACCCCGCTGCGGCGGCTCACCCGGTTCGACCGGGTGGAGCTGGAGGCGGAGCAGGCCAAGCTGCTGTCGGAGATCGCGGACCTGAGCGAGATCCTGGATTCGGACACCAAGCTGCGCAGCGTGGTGTCGAACGAACTCGGGGCGGTGTCCAAGCAGTTCGGCACCGAGCGGCGGACGGTGCTGCTGGAGGCGGGCGCGGTGCCCGCCGCGACGCTGTCGGTGCCGCTGGAGGTCGCGGACGACCCGTGCCGGGTGCTGCTCTCCTCGACCGGGCTGCTGGCCCGGCTGGCGGACGGCGAGCCGGTGGAGCTGTCCGACTCGCGGGCCAAGCACGACGTGGTGGTCGCGGCGGTGTCGGCCACCGCACGGGGTGACGTGGGTGTGGTGACCTCGGCCGGGCGGGCGCTGCGGCTGCCGGTGATCGACCTGCCCGCGCTGCCGCCGTCGCCGACGCTGTCGCTGGCGGGCGGGGCGCAGGTGAGCGAGTTCCTCCGGCTGGAGGACGGCGAGCGGGTGATCGGGCTGACCACGCTGGACGAGTCCTCGCCGGGGCTGGCGCTGGGCACGGTGCAGGGTGTGGTGAAGCGGGTGGTGCCGGAGTGGCCGGCCAACAAGGACGAGTTCGAGGTGATCGCCCTCAAGGAGGGCGACTCGGTCATCGGCGCGGTCGAACTGCGCACCGGTGAGGAGGACTTGGTCTTCATCACCTCGGACGCCCAGCTGCTGCGGTACCCGGCGGGGCAGGTCCGGCCGCAGGGCCGCCCGGCGGGCGGCATGGCCGGGGTGAAGCTGGCGGACGGGGCCCGGGTGCTCTCGTTCACGGCGGTGGATCCGGCGGTGGACGCGGTGGTGGTCTCGGTCGCGGCCGCCTCGGGGACGCTGACGGGTGGTGAGCACACCAGCTGGAAGGTCACGCCGTTCGAGCTGTACCCCCGGAAGGGGCGGGCCACGGGCGGGGTCCGGATCCAGCGGTTCCTGCGCGGCGAGGACGCGCTGGCCTTCGCCTGGGCGGGCCCTGCGCCGGCCCGGGCGGCCACGGTGGCGGGGGCTCCGGTGGAGCTGCCGGAGCGGGATCCGCGCCGGGACGGCTCCGGCACACCGGTGACGGGCACCGTCGCGGTGGTGGCGGGGCCGGCCACCTAGGCGCGCAGCTCTCTGCAGGGTGCCCGACCATGGCGCAGCCAGGGGCTCGGGGAACGGCGAGGATGTCTGGCGTGCGGGTCAAACTGCAAGTGCCTGACCACCTGCGCACGGGTGACCTATGACGAGGTCGGCCTCGCGGTTCCCCGAGCCCCTGGCCGTAGTGTCGAGAGGTCGGCGTCGCCGTTCCCCGGGCCCCTGCGGGTGCACCGTGGGCCGAAGGCTCCGAAGGTAGCCTTGCCTGTGTGAGCACCTGTGCAACGTTGTCGCGCGAACTTACCGAGCCGTTGGCTGCCACTGCGGCCACCGCGGCGACCTGGCTGCTGGTCGAGCAGGCCGGTCCGTGGGGTGCGAAGGCCCTGACCGAGAGCCATCTGGATCCGGGGCTGGGCCGGGCGCTGGACGCGGCGGCGGAGGGCACGGGGGTGCGGATCGCGCTGATCCGCCGCCCCGGGCGGCATGCCGACTGTCTGCCGACGGCCCGGCACGAGGTGGTGGTGGCGCACACCGCGCCGGGTGCGTCCTGGGTGCGGCGGACGACGGTGGCCGATCCGGCCGAGCTGCTGGCGCTGGACTTCGCCGCGCTCGGCGCGGGCGAGCACGGCGGTTTCGGCACCGCGCACCGGGGCGACCCGCTGGCGCTGGTGTGCACCAACGGCCGGCGGGACCGCTGCTGTGCGCTGCTGGGGCGCCCGTTGGCGGCGGAGCTGGCGGCGGCCGGACACGCGGAGGTCTGGGAGGTCACCCATCTGGGCGGGCACCGGTTCTCCCCCACCATGCTGGTGCTGCCGTTCGGTTACGCGTACGGGCGGCTGTCCCCGACGGGGGCCAAGGAGGTGCTGGCGGCGACCGCCGCGGGGCACACCGTGACGGAGTGGGCGCGCGGGCGCTCGTACTGGGACCGGCCGGGTCAGGCGGCGGAGCAGGCCGTCCGGGAGCTGACCGGGGAGACGGACGCCGACGCGCTGACCCTGGTGCAGCAGGACACGGCGAAGGGCGCCTGGTCGGTGACGGTGCGGCACACCGACGGCCGTTCCTGGCTGGTCGAGGTGGTGCAGGGGGTCAGCGAGCCGCCCCGGGCGGAGAGCTGCGGCAAGAGCCCGGCCACCCCGGCCCGGATGGACGTCAGTTCACTGCGTGAGCTGACAGCCGTTCAGGCCTGAGCCGGTCGGCCAGGGCGCAGCCGAGCGTCGTGACCACGAGCGCGGTGGCCATGGCCCGCAGCAGGGCGCTCTCGTAGTACGTGTCGGTGACCAGGAGCACCGCCAGGTAGGCCGCCGCCAGTCCGGCCGCTCCGCCCAGCACGAGCGGGAGCAGCCCGGCCCGGACCCGGCGGTGCCACAGTGCCTGTGCGCCGGTCAGCAGGGCCCCGCCCGCCGCGAGCAGCGGGGTGCCGAAGGTGACGCCGTAGCGGATCGCCAGTGCGGGCACCAGGAAGAGCGTCAGCGAGCGGCGCAGTGCCGCGTCCAGGGCGGCCGTGCCCCGGCCCCCGGCCGGGCCGGCTCCCTGCCGGCGGGCGGTGGCCGCCAGGACCAGCAGGGCGAGCAGAGCCTCGGGCCAACGGCCGCCCAGGTGGCCGAGGTTGTAGAGCAGGGCGGTGTCGTAGACCACCATGACCAGGGTGCCGACGGCCCAGAGCGAGGCGGCGAAGAGCAGCAGGCCCGCGGCCCCGGGCTCCCGGTCGGCGCCGGGTTCGCGCCGGGCCAGGGCGTTGAGCAGCGGCGCGGTGAGCACCGCCGAAACGGCCCGGATCACCAGGTCCTGCACGGTCCAGGGGTTGCGCAGGTCCCACTCGACCACGCCGAAGACCACCGTGTACGAGAGCGCGGCCGACCGGACCAGGGCCCGGGAGCCGAGCACCGTCCGGTAGAGCGCGGGGCTGAGCCGGCGCAGCACCGTCCCGTAGGCGAGCAGCACGAACGGCAGTTCCAGGAAGGCCTGGACCCGGAGCACGGTGGGTGCGAACAGGGCCGGGGCGGGCAGGTGGTCGGCGACCAGGCGGACCAGCGGGTTGCCGTCCGGCTGGGCGAACCAGCCGGGCGGCAGGTAGCGGGTGACGAAGGTGGTGTCCCCGCCCTGCACGCGCAGCAGGTAGGCGGCGCAGAGCAGTTGGTTGAGGTAGATCAGGGCGGTCACTCCGGCGAGCAGCACCTCCGGGGCGACGGTGCCTCCGGCGCCCGGTCCGGCCGGTCGGCGCAACAGCCGGGTGCCGAGCAGCAGCCCTGCGAGCAGGGAGCCGGCCACGGTGGTGTCGACCAGGGCGGTGGTGGTGGTCATGCGGACGGACCATAGCCCCCGGCGCCGACCGGGTCGGTGCCGGGGGCGGGCGGGTGTCAGCCGGCCTTGGTGACGAACTCGCTGGTGTAGGTCTTCGAGAGGTCGATCGAGGCCTCCTTGCCCTTGACGTCCGGGTGGAAGGCGGCGAGGACGGCCAGGACCGTCTTCGGGCCCTCGGGCGGCATCACGCCGTCGGTGGTGAACATCGGCAGGGTGGCCTTGATCGCCTCGGCGTACTGTTCGGCGCCGCCCTGGGCGTAGTCGGCCGGCATCTGGGCGGCGATCTCGGCGGGGGTGTGGGTGGACATCCACTTGAGGGTCTTCACGAAGGCGTTGGCGAGCTTCTGGGCCGTGTCCTTGTTCTTCTCGACCCAGTCGGTGTTCATGTAGAGCGAGGAGGAGGGGTAGAGCCCGCCGAGCGCGGCCCGGGAGCCCTCGGGGGTGCGCATGTCGTAGAGCACGGTGCCGAGGTTCTTGGCCAGGATGGCGGCCACGGTCGGGTCGGTGGTCATGCCGGCGTCGATGCTGCCCTGCTGCATGGCGGCGATGAAGGTCTGACCGGCGCCGACCGCGATCGGGCTGAACTCGCTGACGGCGACGCCGTTCTTGACGGCGAGGTACTTGGTGAGGAAGTCGGTGGAGGAGCCGATGCTGGTGACACCGAGCTTCTTGCCCTTGAAGTCCGCGCCGGTCCTGATCGCGTCGGCCTGCTTGGCGGAGACCACCTCGACCTCGCCGGGGGCCTGGGAGAACTGGACCACCGACTCGACGCTCTTGCCCTTGGCCTGGAGGTCGATGGTGTGGTCGTAGAAGCCGACGGCGCCCTGGACGTCCCCGGCGAGCAGGGCGGTGGTGGCGTTGACGCCGGCGGGTTCGCTCAGCAGCTCGACGTTGACGCCGGCCTGGGCGAAGTGGCCGAGCCGCTGGGTGAGCATCGCGGGCAGGTAGATGACCTTGTCCAGCCCGCCGACCATGATCTTGACCTTGGGGCCGTCGACGGTCTGTCCGGCCTCGGCGTGGGTGGAGGAGGCGGCGTCGTTCGCACAGGCGGTGAGGGAGAGGAGCAGCGCGGCGGCGAGGGCGGCGGCGGCGGTTCTGCGCATGGGGGAATGCCTATCTCTGCGGGTGGGGTGAGGGAGGGTCAGCGGCCGTCGCCGGAGTCGGCCGGCTTCCAGCGGAAGAGCCGCTTCTCGCCGAAGGTGAGCAGCCCCTCGGTGAGCAGGGCGACCACGGCGAGGATGGTCATCGCGGCGTACACCCCGGCGGCGTTGAAGGTGCCCTGGGCGGCGGCGACCAGCAGGCCGAGGCCCTTGGTGGCGCCGATGTACTCACCGACGATGGCGCCGATCAGCGCGAACCCGAAGCTGACGTGCAGGCTGGTGAAGATCCAGGTGGTGGCGGCGGGGATGACCACCTGGAGGGTGAGCCGGCGGTTGTCGGCGCCCAGGATCCGGGCGTTGGCGATCAGGTTGCGGTCGACCTCGCGGGCGCCCTGGAAGGCGTTGAAGAAGACCGGGAAGAAGACCAGCACCACGGCGGAGGCGACCTTGGAGGCCGGGCCGAGGCCGAACCAGATCAGGAAGATCGGGGCCAGCACGATCCTGGGGATCGCGTTCAGGACCTTGATGTACGGGCCGAACACGTCGGCCAGGAAGCGGATCCGGCCGAGCGCGATGCCCAGCAGGACGCCGCCGACGACGCCGATCACCCAGCCGGTGAGGGCCTCGTAGAGGGTGTAGCCGATCTGCTCGCCGAGCGAGCCCTGGGCGGTGCCGTGGGTGACCCACTGCCAGATCTGGGCCCAGATCCGGGACGGCTGGGAGAAGTTGAACGGGTCGATGGCCTCGGTCCTGGCGCACAGCTCCCAGAGCCCGAGGAAGGCGACCAGCACGCCGGCCCGGGCCCCGTACACGGTGAACTTCCGCTTCTGGGCCGCGCGTTGGCGGGCGGCGGTGCGGGTGGTGACGGGGGGTGCGGTGGCCGTGGGGGCGGCCGTGGTCTCAAGCGGCATTGCCCGCTCCTCTCTCACGGGTGATGCGGACCTCTTCGCCCAGCGAGGCCCAGATCTCGCGGTAGAGCTCGACGAAGCGGGGCTCCAGGCGGACCGCCTCGACGGTGCGGGGGCGGGGCAGGTCGACGGTGAAGACCTGCTTGACGGTGGCCGGGCCCGCCGTCATCACGACCACCCGGTCGGCCAGCGCGATGGCCTCGTCCAGGTCGTGGGTGACGAAGACGACCGAGGAGCCGGTACCGGCCCACAGGTCGAGCAGCTGGTCCGACATCAGGGCCCGGGTCTGTACGTCGAGGGCCGAGAAGGGCTCGTCCATCAGCAGGATCTTCGGGTCGTTGACGAAGGTCTGGGCGAGCGCGACGCGCTTGCGCATGCCGCCCGAGAGCTGGTGCGGGTAGCGGTCCTCGAAGGCGGCCAGACCGACCCGGGCCAGCCAGTCGCGGGCCCGCTCGCGGGCCTCGGCCACCGGGACGCCCCGGAACCGGGGGCCCGCCATCACGTTGGAGAGCACTGTCCGCCAGGGGAAGACGGCGTCCTGCTGGAACACGAAGCCGACCTGGCCGTTGATCCCCTCGACCTGCTCGCCGTGGACCCTCACCTCGCCCTCGGTCGGCTCCTCCAGGCCGCTGACCAGGGTCAGCGCGGTGGACTTCCCGCAGCCGGTCGGGCCGACCACCGCGACGAACTCCCCCGGGGCCACCGTCAGATCGAGGTCCCGGACGGCGGTGTGCAGGCTGCCCGAGGGAGTCCTGAACCGCTTGGTCGCACCGGTCAACTCGATCGCCGGGGCTGTGGTTGTCAGCCCGTTCATATCCACCTCCGAGGTCCCGGCGCCGTCGCCGGGGTCTGTGTCTGCCCCGGAGGCTAGGAGTGCGGCGGGTGGCGGCGGCACCCTTGCGGGCGTACTGCGGCTTCCGTGCGTTGAGGGCTGTTCTGCTCGTTTTGCTTCCGCTACAACAGCGGAGCGGGGCTGACAGAAACCCCCCGGAAACATATGGTGTCGATCCCACCCGATCCCGCCCGAACCCACCCCTTACGTCCCCGCACATCCTCGAGAGGAGACCCGCGACGATGCGTCCGCACTGGCCCCGCCGGGTCTTCGCCCAACTGCTGCTGAGCCAGACCGTGGTCACGGTCGGCGTCACCGCCGTGACGGCCGGCCTGTTCCTGGCCCCGGTGAGCCGGGAGCTGGACCACGACGCCAAGCAGCGCGCCCTGTCGATCGCCCAGTCCACCGCCGCGGACGAGGTGATCGCCCGGGCCGCGGCGAACCGGGACGCGGTGGCCGCCCAGCGCAACGCCGAGCAGATCAGACTGGCCACCGGTGCGAGCTTCGTGGTGGTCACCGATCTGGAGGGCACCCGGCTCTCGCACCCCGACCCCGCGCGGATCGGCTTCCGGGTGAGCACCGACCCGGAGCCCGCGCTGCGCGGGGAGAGCGTGACCGCGATCCAGCAGGGCACCCTCGGCCGGACGGCACGCGGCAAGGTGCCGTTGCGGCTGGCGGACGGCCGGATCGTCGGCGAGGTCTCGGTCGGGATCAGCGACGACTCGATCCGGCGCCGGCTGCTCAGCATGGTGACCGGCATCCTGCTCTGCGCGGGCGCGGGCCTGGCGGCCGGGCTGCTGGCGACGCTGGTACTGGCCCGGCGGCTCAAGCGGCGGACGCACAACATCGCGGTCGCGGACATCGCGGCGCTGCTGGTCGAGCGGGAGGCGATGCTGCACGGCATCCGGGAGGGCATGGTCGCGCTCGACCGGCGGGGCCGGGTCCGCCTCGCCAACGACGAGGCGGTCCGGCTGCTGGCGCTGCCGGCGGACTGCACCGGGCGGGCGATCGACGAACTGCTGCCGCCGGGCCGGCTGGCCGAGGTGCTGACCGGCCGGATCGCGGGCACCGACCTGCCCGCCGTCCGGGACGACCGGGTGCTGGTGGTGAACCGGATGGCCACCGAGCACGACGGCGCCGTGGTAACCCTCCGGGACCGGACCGAACTGGAGGCACTGGTGCGTGAGTTGGACACCACCAGGAGCCTGACCGAGGCGCTCAGGGCGCAGGACCACGAGCACGCCAACCGGATGCACACCCTGCTCGGCCTGCTGGAGCTCGGGCGGCACGAGCAGGCGGCCGAGTTCATCTCCGAGCAGTCGGGCTCGCACGCCGCGGTCGCCGCCCGGATCGCCGAGCAGGTCCAGGACCCGCACGTGGCCGCCCTGTTGGCGGGCAAGGCGGCGGTCGCGGCCGAGCGCGGCAGCCGGCTGGAGATCACCCCCGACAGCCATCTGCCGGACGCGGCGGTGGACCCGCGCGCGCTGGTCACCGTGCTCGGCAACCTGGTCGACAACGCCCTGGACGTGCTCTCCGGCGGGGTGGTCACGGTCGCCCTGCGGGCCCGCGGCGACGCGCTGCTGATCGAGGTCGCGGACAGCGGCCCCGGTGTCCCGCCCGAGCTGCGGGAGCGGATCTTCGAGGAGGGCTGGACCGACAAGGCGGCGCCCGCGCACCGCCCGCGCGGCCTGGGCCTGGCGCTGGTCCGACGGCTGGTGGAGCGCTCCGGCGGTCGGGTGGCGGTCGATCAGGGACCGCTCGGCGGCGCGCGTTTCGGCGTCGAACTGCCCGAGGCCCTGCACGCCGTGGTGACCGCATGATCGACGTGCTCGTGGTAGACGACGACTTCCGGGTGGCCGAGGTGCACGCCGCCTATGTGGCCAAGGTGCCCGGCTTCCGGGTGACCGGGAAGGCGCACAGCGCGGGCGAGGCACTGGCCGCGCTGGAGCGCACCCCGGTCGACCTGGTCCTGCTCGACCACCACCTGCCGGACGAGACCGGGCTGGCCCTGGTCCGCCGGATGCGGGAGGCCGGGATCGGCTCCGACGTGATGATGGTGACGGCCGCCCGGGACGTCTCCACCGTGCACGCCGCGATGCAGCACGGCGCCCTGCAGTACCTGGTGAAGCCGTTCAGCTTCGCCGGGCTGCGGGAGAAGCTGGTCGGCTACGCGGACCTGCGGCACGTGCTGGCCGGCCCGGCGGCCCGGGAGGCCTGCCAGGACGAGGTGGACCGGATGTACGCCGCCCTGCGCAGCGCCGCCTCCCCCGCGACCGCCCTGCCCAAGGGCCACTCCGCCCCCACCACCGACCTGGTGCTCGGCGTGCTCAGGCAGGCGGGCCGGCCGCTCTCCGCCCAGGAGGTGGCCGACCGGACCGGGCTGAGCCGCTCCACCGCGCAGCGCTACCTCAAGCAGCTGGAGCGCGGCAGCCGCCTGCGGCTGAGCCTGCGCTACGGCGACACCGGCCGCCCCGAGCACCGGTACGTGCTGCCCAGGGCCGACCCGCCGGTTGCCGGTCGGGCTACGCCGCCCCCGCCCCGGTGAGGGCCCGGACCTCCAGCTCGGCGTACTTGTCCGGGTCGGCCGGCTCCCGGGAGGTGACGGTGCCGAGCCAGCCGGCCAGGAAGCCGAGCGGGATGGAGACCAGCCCCGGGTTCTCCAGCGGGAACCAGTGGAAGTCCAGCGCGGGGAACACGGCGGTCGGCGAGCCGGAGACCACCGGGGAGAACAGCACCAGCAGCACGGCCGGGACGAGGCCCCCGTACACCGACCAGACCGCGCCACGGGTGGTGAAGCGACGCCAGAACAGCGAGTAGAGCAGGGTCGGCAGATTGGCCGAGGCCGCCACCGCGAAGGCCAGGCCGACCAGGAAGGCGACGTTCAGCCGCTGAGCGAAGAGGCTGAGCACGATCGCCAGCGCCCCGATCACCACGGCCGCGATCCGGGCCACCACCACCTCCTGGCGCTCCGTCACCTGACGCTCGTTCTCCCGGCGCCAGGCGCGGGCGAACAGGTCGTGCGCGAAGGCGGCCGAGGAGGCCAGGGTCAGCCCGGCCACCACGGCCAGGATGGTGGCGAAGGCGATCGCCGAGATCAGCGCGAACAGCAGCACCCCGCCGGTGGAGGCCGCGCCGCCGCCGAGCACCTGGGCCAGCAGCGGGACGGCCGTGTTCCCGGCCGGGTTGGCGGCCCGGACGGCGGCGCTGCCGACCAGGGCGGCGGCGCCCAGGCCGAGCACGATGGCCATCAGGTAGAAGCCGCCGATCAGCCCGATCGCCCACATGGTGGAGCGGCGGGCGGCCCGGGCGGTGGGCACGGTGTAGAACCGGGACAGGATGTGCGGCAGCCCGGCGGTGCCGAGCACCAGGGCCAGCCCGAGCGAGAAGAAGTCCAGCCGACTGGCCGCCCCCGTCCCGTACTTGAGCCCGGGCTGGAGGAAGGCCTCCCCCGCGCCGCTGCCCCGGGCGGCGGCCCGCATCAGCTCGGCCAGGTCGCCGTGGAAGCGGATCAGCACCAGTGCGGTGAGCAGCAGCGAGCCCGCCACCAGCAGCACGGCCTTGATGATCTGGATCCAGGTGGTGGCCTTCATCCCGCCCACCGTGACGTAGACGATCATCAGGGCACCGACCCCGACGATGGCCCAGGTCTTGGCCGAGCCGTTGCCGGTGCCGAGCAGCAGCGCCACCAGACTGCCCGCGCCGACCATCTGCGCGACCAGGTAGAGCAGGGTGACCACCACGCTGGCGCTGCCGACCGCCGCCCGGACCGGCCGCTGGCGCATCCGCAGCGCCAGCACGTCGGCCAGGGTGTACCGCCCGGCGTTCCGGACCAGCTCGGCGACCAGCATCAGCACCGCCAGCCAGGCGACCAGGAAGCCGATGCTGTACAGCACGCCGTCGTAGCCGTAGAGCGCGATCAGGCCGGTGACGCCGAGGAAGGAGGCGGCCGAGAGGTAGTCGCCGGAGAGCGCGAAGCCGTTCTGCAGCGGGCTGAACTCCCGGCCGCCGGTGTAGAACTCCTCGGCGGCCTGGCCCCGGCGGCCGGCCCACAGCGTGATGCCCAGGGTGACCAGCACGATGACGGCGAACAGGGCCACGGCCAGGCCGTGTTGGGAACTGTTCACCGCAGCTGGTCCTGGGTGTCCCAGCGCAGCTCCAGCGCGGCGGCGTCCCGGGTGGTGCGCGCGTTCCTGGCGTAGAGCCAGGTGAGCAGGAAGGTGGAGGAGAACTGCAGCAGGCCGAGCACCCAGGCCACGTTCACCGGCCCGGCCACCTGGTGGCGCATCAGGCCGGGGGCGGCGGTCTGGGCCACCAGGTAGAGCAGGTACCAGCCGAGGAAGCCCGCGGTGGCCGGGAAGACGAACCCCCGGTAGCCGCGCCGGATCTCCTGGAACGCGTCGCTCTCCTGCACCGACCGGTACACCTCGGCCCGGCCGACACTCTGCTGCGGTGCGATCTCCTGTTGGGCCACGGCTGCTCCACGGTCGGCTTCGGCACCGGAGGGCGTGCCTCCGGTCTGCCTGGACCGTTCCAGCATGGAACCGGCGCGCGGGCGTTCGGGGCGGCTTTGCAGATACGTTCACTCAATCAGGTGAGCGAACCGACGGGATGACGATCCGTCAATCAGAGCACGCGGACGTCCAGCAACGGCGGCACGACCGGCCAGGGCCGGACCCCGTCCAGCGCGGCCACGGCCAGCCGGAGCGCGCCCAGCAGCGGCGGGCCCTCGGCCGGGCGGGTGCCCGGCAGCCGGTCCTGCACCGCGCGGTGCAGCAGCGGCAGCCGGAACAGCCCGCCGGTGAGCACCGGCCAGGGGTCGGTCAGCCCCGCCGCCCGACCGGCCGCCAGCGCGGAGTCGGCGATCTCCCCGGCCGCCCGTTCCAGGATCGACCGGGCCACCGGGTCGCCCTGCTCGGCGGCGGCGCCGACGTCCGGGACGAAGGAGGCGAGCAGCGCCGCCCGGTCGGGTCGGGGCTGCAGCGCGGCGGGCAGCTCCGCCGCCGGCCCGAACCGGAGCTCGGCCCGGGCCAGCAGCTCCGCCGAGCCCCCGCTGCGGCCGTCCACCGCCCGCAGCGCGGCGGCCAGGCCGGCCCGGCCGATCCAGGCGCCGCTGCCGCAGTCGCCGAGCAACTGCCCCCAGCCGTCCGCCCGGTGCCAACCGCTGCCCAGGTCGGTGGCCAGCGCCACCAGCCCGGTGCCGCCCGCCACCACCACGCCCGGCCTGGCGCCGACCGCGCCCGCGTACGCCGTCACCGCGTCGCTCGCCAGGGTCAGCCGCTCGGCCCCGACCGCCGCGGCCAGCGGGCCCGGCAGCCGCTCGGCCAACTCCCGCCCCAGCAGCGCCATCCCGGTCGCCCCGATGGCCAGGCTCGGCGCCCGCTCCGCCCCGACCCGCGCCAGCAGGCCGGTCAGCGCGGGCAGCAGCACCTCCAGCAGCGCCCCCGCGTCGACCCCCTGCCCGCCCAGCCGGGTCGGCACCGCCAGCTCGACCCCGGCCACCGCCCGGTCGTGCCCGGGGGCGGCGGCCACCCGCACGCCACCGCCCCCGACATCGACCCCGATCACCCACGGACGACCGGTCACCACGACCCGCCGCTCAGGCGTCGATCCGCGAACGGTCCATGGTGGCCGCCGAGTCGACGATGAACTCCTTGCGCGGCGCCACGTCGTTGCCCATCAGCAGGTCGAAGACCTTCTCGGCCTGCTCCAGGTCGCCCAGGTTGATCCGGCGCAGGGTGCGGTGGCGCGGGTCCATGGTGGTCTCGGCCAACTGGTCCGCGTCCATCTCACCGAGGCCCTTGTACCGCTGCACCGGCTCCTTCCAGCGCATCCCCTTGCGCTGGAACTCCAGCAGGGTGGACCGCAGTTCGCCGTCGGAGTAGGTGTAGTGGTACTTCTCCTGGCCCCGCTTGGGGCTGGTCAGCTCGGTCCGGTGCAGCGGCGGGACGGCCGCGAACACCCGGCCCTGCTCGACCATCGGCCGCATGTAGCGCTGGAACAGCGTCAGCAGCAGGCAGCGGATGTGCGAGCCGTCGACGTCGGCGTCGGCCATGAAGATGACCCGGCCGTAGCGGGCCTGATCGATGTCGAAGGTCCGCCCCGAGCCCGCTCCTATCACCTGGATGATCGAGGCGCACTCGGCGTTCTTGAGCATGTCGGCGACGGACGCCTTCTGCACGTTCAGGATCTTGCCGCGGATCGGCAGCAGCGCCTGGAACTCCGAGTTGCGGGCCAGCTTGGCGGTGCCGAGCGCCGAGTCGCCCTCCACGATGAAGAGTTCGCTGCGCTCGACGTCGTCGCTGCGGCAGTCGGCCAGCTTGGCCGGCAGCGAGGAGGTCTCCAGCGCGGTCTTCCGGCGCTGCGCCTCCTTGTGCTGACGGGCCGCCACCCGGGTGCGGGCGGCCGCGACCACCTTCTCCAGCACCGCCCGGGCCTGGATCTTCTCGTCCTTCTTGACCGAGGTGAGGAAGGCCTTCAACTCCTTGGCCACCACCGCCGCGACGATCCGGTTGGCGGCCGAGGTGCCGAGCACCTCCTTGGTCTGGCCCTCGAACTGCGGCTCGGCCAGCCGGACGGTGACCACGGCGGTGAGGCCCTCGGTCGCGTCGTCCTTGGTGATGTCGTCCTCGGCGACCCGGAGCAGCTTGCCCGCCCGCAGCGCCTCGTTGACCGTCTTGGCGAGCGAGCGCTCGAAGCCGGTGACGTGGGTGCCGCCCTTGGGGGTGGCGATGATGTTCACGAAGGAGCGCAGGGTGGTGTCGTAACCGGCGCCCCAGCGCAGCGCGATGTCCACCCCGAGCTCACGGGTGACCTCGGTCGGGGTCATGTGGCCGAGCTCGTCCAGGACCGGGACGGTCTCCTTGAAGCTGCCCTCGCCGTGCAGCCGCAGCACGTCGCAGACCGGCTTGTCGGGGGCCAGGAACTCGCAGAACTCGCTGATCCCGCCGTCGAAGCGGAAGGTGTCCTGCTGAACCTTGTCGCTCTCCGTCAGCCGCTCGTCACGCACCACGATGGTGAGGCCGGGGACCAGGAACGCGGTCTGCCGGGCCCGGGCGTGCAGCGTCTCCAGCGAGAGCTTCGCCTCCTTGAGGAAGATCTGCCGGTCGGCCCAGTAGCGGATCCGGGTACCGGTCTTCCCGCGGGGGGCCTTGCCCTTCTTGGTCATCCCGCTGCCCGCCTCGAACGGCGCGTCCGGGCTGAGCTCGGTGAAGATGCCGGGGGTGCCGCGCCGGAAGCTGATCGCGTGGACGTGGCCGGTGCGGTCCACCTCGACGTCCAGCCGGGCGGAGAGCGCGTTGACGACCGAGGCGCCGACGCCGTGCAGACCGCCGGAGGCGGCGTACGAGCCGCCGCCGAACTTGCCGCCCGCGTGCAGCTTGGTCATCACGACCTCGACGCCGGAGAGCCCCGTCTTGGGCTCCACGTCGACCGGGATGCCGCGGCCGTTGTCCCTGACCTCGACCGAGCCGTCCTCGTGCAGCACCACCTCGATCTTGTCGCAGTGGCCGCCGAGCGCCTCGTCCACCGCGTTGTCGATGATCTCCCAGACGCAGTGCATCAGCCCGCGGCTGTCGGTGGAGCCGATGTACATGCCGGGGCGCTTGCGGACCGCCTCCAGCCCCTCCAGGACGAGCAGGTGCCGAGCGGTGTAGTTGGAGCCGTCGTCCCCGGCCAGCAGGGCGGACGACGCGTTCGGATCGGCGCTCACTCGGTGTGCACTCCTCAATGACGTTCTGACTCGTCTGACTTCCGGCCCGGTGCTTCCCCGGCCGAACCCCCACAGTGTTCCCAATGCCTGAGACACATCCGGGGCGGCCTGCGCAGCTTGTACGCGCTGCGCGAACAAGACTTTCGCCGGATCCGGCGGCACCGGAACGCCATCTCCTCCCGCCACCACGGGTCCTGGCGGACCGTCGACTGCGGGGCAGCCGGTGGAGCAGGCGATATGCAGGCTACCGGTGTCGGGGACGGGGCTTATGCTCCAACCCAGCAGAGGATTATGCTACGCGGACCTCGACCCCCGACCGATCGGGAGTTCGAGCCGAATGGCGAGTCCTGGGATTCGGTAGGCATGAACCGCCGGCGCCTTGGGCACGTCCTCAGCAACAACACAGCAGAATCCTCAGAGAAGAAAAGCCACGAGCGGGAACGTTTTCGGCCTGGTTGGATGTTGACCCTGGTACGACAGCTCGTCGAGCTAGAGAAGAGGCGACGTGACTACTGTTCTGACCCCTGCGAGCCCGCTCACCGCGGCCGACCGCTGCGACCGCTGCGGCGCCCAGGCCTACCTGCGCGTCGTACTCGCGAGCGGCGGAGAGCTGCTCTTCTGCGCCCACCACGGGCGGAAGTTCGAGCCCGAGCTCAAGAAGATCTCGGTCGAGATACACGACGAGAGCGGCCGCCTCACGGAGCCGAGCACCAACGCCTCGGAGGACGAACGCTGAGTTCGCCGCTCGCACAGGCGAGCGCGCAGAGCTGACCGGCGGAGCCGGGCGGCTGCCCCCAGCAGGGCAGTCCGTCCGGCTCCGTCGTCTCTCCGATGCCGTCTCACCTGACGGTATGTCGGAGCGTGCTCGTCAGAGCACGGAGCGTACCTCATCGGAGACCGCCGCCACCCTGGTGTACACCCCGGGGTACCTGGAATCCGCGCAGCCGGTGCCCCAGGAGACCAGCCCGGCCAGCCTCCCCGCGACCACCAGCGGGCCGCCACTGTCGCCCTGGCAGGCGTCCTTGCCGCCCTTCGCCTCGCCGGCGCACACCATCACGTGCTCGTCGTAGGCGCCGTCGGCACCGTGCGAGTACGCCTTGTGACAGACCTCGTCCGAGACCACCGGCACCTCCACCTTGCGCAGGGTGCGGGAGTAACTTCCGTCACCCTTGGTGTCGCCCCAGCCGTACACCGTGGCCCGGGTGCCGGGCGCGTACGGCTCGGTCTCGCCCTGGTTCAGCAGCTCGATCACCGGACGGTCGCCCTGCGACTCGGCGAGGGTGAGCACCGCCACGTCGTTCAGGTTCCGCGAGAAGTCGTACTGCGGGTGCACCCAGATCCCGCGCACGTCGACCTCGTGTCCGGCCTTGCCGGCCAGGTCGTCCCGGCCGATCACGGCCCGCAGGCCGGGGCGCTTGACCTGCTTGCCACTGGACTCGTCGAAGAAGCAGTGCGCGGCGGTGACCACCTTGGTCGGCGAGATCAGCGCGGCGCCGCAGAACTGGCCGGAGCGGGCGTTGCCGTACTGCTGCCGGCTCGCCAACGCGACCATCCAGGGCAGGTCCTGGGTGCTGGCGCCCTGGCCGCCGACGATCCTGCGCTGCGCCTGGGCCGGTGTGGCCGCACCGAGCGCGAACAGCGAGGCCGGCAGGGTGGCGAGCAGCGCCAGGGCGAGCCCCCGGCGGTGGAGCCGGGTCGACGGCGGGGTCGGGCGGGCGTCCAGCATGGGCGGCACCGGAGTCTCCAGGTGGGTCGGCGGCAGCAACCGGCACAGCGTAGTCGAATGATCACGCACCGTGCTGCTGCGCGCGCCGACAGCACCCGGACGAGCGATCTGACGCGGCGTCGGCTGACGGGTTCCCTGACCCCGGGTACGCCGAAGGGCCCGGAGCCGGTGCGGCTCCGAGCCCTTCGGGACTGGTCTTTCCTAGTCCAGGTAGTCGCGCAGGACCTGCGAACGCGACGGGTGGCGCAGCTTCGACATGGTCTTGGACTCGATCTGGCGGATCCGCTCGCGGGTCACGCCGTAGACCTTGCCGATCTCGTCCAGCGTCTTCGGCTGACCGTCCGTCAGGCCGAAGCGCATCGAGACCACGCCGGCCTCACGCTCGCTGAGCGTGTCGAGGACGGAGTGCAGCTGCTCCTGGAGCAGGGTGAAGGAGACCGCGTCGGCCGGGACGACCGCCTCGGAGTCCTCGATCAGGTCGCCGAACTCGCTGTCGCCGTCCTCGCCGAGGGGGGTGTGCAGGGAGATCGGCTCGCGGCCGTACTTCTGGACCTCGATGACCTTCTCGGGGGTCATGTCGAGTTCCTTGGCCAGCTCCTCCGGGGTGGGCTCGCGGCCCAGGTCCTGGAGCATCTGGCGCTGGACCCGGGCCAGCTTGTTGATGACCTCGACCATGTGCACCGGGATGCGGATGGTGCGGGCCTGGTCGGCCATGGCGCGGGTGATCGCCTGCCGGATCCACCAGGTGGCGTAGGTCGAGAACTTGTAGCCCTTGGTGTAGTCGAACTTCTCGACCGCGCGGATCAGACCGAGGTTGCCCTCCTGGATCAGGTCCAGGAAGAGCATGCCGCGGCCGGTGTAGCGCTTGGCCAGCGAGACCACCAGGCGGAGGTTGGCCTCCAGCAGGTGGTTCTTGGCCCGGCGGCCGTCCTCGGCGATGATCTCCAGCTCGCGCTTGAGCTTCGGGGCGAGCTTGTCGGCCGCGGACAGCTTGTCCTCGGCGAACAGGCCGGCCTCGATCCGCTTGGCGAGCTCGACCTCCTGCTCGGCGTTGAGCAGCGGGACCTTGCCGATCTGCTTCAGGTAGTCCTTGACCGGGTCGGCGGTGGCACCGGCGACGGCGACCTGCTGGGCCGGGGCGTCGTCCTCGTCGTCGTCGGAGAGCACGAAGCCCTTCGACTCCTCCTCGGGCTCCTCGCCGTCGGCCTTGTCACCGGGCAGCGCGACGTCGTCGAGCTCTTCCTCGGCGCCCGGCTCGTCGCCGTCCTTCTTGGCGGTGGTCTTCTTGGCAGCCGTCTTCTTCGCCGGGGCGGCGGCCTTCTTGGCCACCGCCTTCTTGGCGGGAGCGGCGGCCTTCTTGGCGGTGACGACCTTGACCTCGCCGGTCACGGCGTCGGTCTCCAGGCTCTCCACCACCCGGACCTCGGCCACGACCGGGGCCGCGACCGGGTTCGCCGAAGGGGCGATCCGCACCGGCGGCTTGGTCGGGGCGGACGGACGGGTGGTGACCGCCTTGGCCGCCGTGCGCTTGGTGGTGCTCTTGGCCGCGACGCTCTTGCGCTTGGCGGCGGTGGGCTCCGCCGCGCTGACCATGAGGTCCACACCCTCCTCAATCAGAACCTGATTGAGGCTGCGCATGACGTTCTTCCACTTGGTGACCGGGATCTGGTCCGCCTCGAAAGCCTGACGCACGTCGTCACCGGCGATCTGCCCCTGGGCCTTGCCCCGCTCGATGAGCGCCAGCAGAGCCGCGGACTCGGCGATCTCGGGGGGGAGCGAACGGGATGTGCTGGCCGACACGAACAACCTCTCGGACGATGAGTTAACTCGACACCAGTACCGGCAGCCGAGCCGACAGGAGCGGCCGCGCGCGATCGGCGCGGGCCCGGTTCCGACCGGCTCGGGCTTGGGGACTGGGGTGTGCAGGACGGCAGCGGCGCCGCAGACCAACACAGCATTCTGACACGGTGCTGGTATTCCGGAGTTGCTTCCGCTCCGTACACATCGCCGCTGCCCCTCAAGTGTTACGCATGCCCTTGGTGGCGCCGGTCACATCGGCAGGCCCCGGACCGCCCCGATCACGGCCGAAGAACGGCCATGGCCCTTCAGCCGCAGGTGAAGACGGCTGAAGGGCCATTGGGTACCGACGCGTATCCGTACTCGGATCGTTGCCTTTCGGGCCCCGGGTCGAGGTTCCGTTCGACCGCCCCGGGGGTGTTCGACCTGGTCGGACCCCTCCGGTCAGTGCTCGCGCGGGGCCGGGACGGAGTGCTCGATCTCGGGGTGCACGGTCAGCAGGGCGCGGACCGCGGCGTCGGCGGCGGTGCCGTCGCCGGTGCCGAGCGCGTCGACCAGGCGGACGTGCAGGCTGACCGCCGAGTCGGACGGGCGCTCGCAGGCGGTGGCCGGGCCGCCGGAGACCTGGAGCGAGCAGCCGACGATGCTGGAGAGGTGCTCCAGCATCCGGTTCCCCGCCATCTGCAGGATCAGGGCGTGCAGTTCGAGGTCGGCCCGGCCGTAGCTGACCAGGTCGCCCTGGGCGGCGGCGTGGCCCATCACCTCGGCCAGCTCGGTCAGCCGCTGCTGGACGTCCTCCCGGCCGTGGCCGGCCGCGAGCCGGGCGGCCAGCGGCTCGATCGCCCAGCGCAGCTCGAACAGCTCGCGGCGCTGCTCGTCGCGCTGCGGCCCGAAGGCGCGCCACTCGATGATGTCGGGGTCGAGCAGGTTCCAGTCGCTGACCGGGCGGACCCGGGTGCCGACGTTCGGCCGGGCGCTGACCAGGCCCTTGGCCTCCAGGACCCGGAGGGACTCGCGGACGACGGTGCGGGAGACCTCGAACCGCTGGCCGATCTCCTCCGGCACCAGCGGGCGGTCGGCGCCCAGGTCGCCGGAGACGATCATCTGGCCGAGCTGCTGGACCAGCTGGCCGTGCAGGCCACGGCCCCGGCTGCTGGTGGTCTTCCGGCCGACCCGCAGGTCGGACTCGGCGCCCTCCCAGCGGGGGGCGGGCGGGGTGGGCCGTTCGGCGTAGGAGAAGCGGTCCAGCTCGGCGGGGCCGACTGCGTCGGACGGGCGAGCCGTGTTCATGGTGGGGTGCGCAAGGGTACTCACAGGTCCTTTGTCGGCGATCGGCGGGCCCGGCTTGAGAATTCTCGTGAAAAGCACACGAAAGGGTGATCGCCCGTCACCGGATAATTGACTTCTTATCAGGCAGAAGCTCCTAATTCGCCCTCGTGCCATCGCTCCTGGTGACGAGTCGTCATCGAGCCTGCGGGGAACGGCGGTCGGCTCCGGTCCCGGCCGGCCCGCGACGGGTCAGAGTGCCCGGCGGCGGAGCTGGACCAGCAGGCCCGCCACCAGCAACAGCGCGGCCGGGGCCAGCACGGCCACGAGCAGGGTGCCGTCCAACGCCGGTGCGGCGGCCAGCTGCTGGGGATCGGCGCCGCGCACCAGGTCCAGCCCGTACTGGAACGGGAGCAGCTCGCGGAGCTGGACCGGCCAGACCCGGCCGCTCTGCCGGAGCAGCAGCGAGAGCGCCGGTTCGAGCAGGGCCGGGACGGCGCACAGGATCAGCAGGCCGGCCGCCGCGCTGCGCACCACCGAGGTGATCAGCAGACCGGCCCAGCCCGCCAGTGCGGTCAGGCCGAGGAAGAAGAGCAACGGGCGGACCAGCTCGGCGGATCCGGCCGAGGCCGGATCGAACAGCTCGGCGACCCGGGCCCCGGGAGCGGGTGCCAGCCGGAGCACCGCGGCGTCCAGCAGCACGGTGGCGGCCGCCAGCAGCAGGGCGAGCACGCCGGTCACGGCGAGCTTGGCGGCGATCAGCCCGAGCCTGCGGCGGTAGGTGACCCGCCCGGCCGGCAGGCCCGGGTAGCGGACCTCGTGACCGTACGAGAGGGCGCCGAGGGCGCCCGCGCCGAGGGCCGCGATCGGCAGCGGCAGCAGCGGGACGACCGCCGTGAGGCAGCGGACGGCGGCGACCGGGGCGAGCTGTCCGGCGGGCAACTGCCGGGCCAGTACGGCCACGACGGCGGCATCGGCCAGCAGCACGGTGGCGAGGATCAGCCAGGTGGACCGGAGGCCGCGCAACCGCCGGACCTCGTATGCCAGTACGCGCACGGTCACTCGCTCCGGTGGTCGGGCCCGGCCGTCGGCCGGGGGGTGGCATGGGCGTTGGGGCCGGGGGTCGGGCCGGAGGCCGGACCCGCCCCGGAGAACTCGTCGCGGAACAGCTGGGGGCCGCTCAGGGTGGCGGCGCGCAGCGGGCGTTCGGGAGCTGCGCTGAACTGGGCGACCAGGGTGGCGGTCTGCTCCTCCGGGCGCTCGGCGGGAGCAGCGGACCCGGGTTCGGCCGGCTGCGGAAGCCGGCCGCCCCCGCCGTCCGGGGTCCCGAGCCGGACGTGCCCCGAGCGCCCGGAGGCGGCCGGCAGCGACGGGTACGGGACGGGCTGCTCGACCACCCGGTCGGCCAGCTCGTGCAGCAGGATGCCGTGGCGGTAGGCGAGTTCACCGATCTCGGTGCGGCCGAGGCCGCTGACCGCGATGCCCGCGCCGCCGTCCCGGCGGACCTGGTGGCCCTGCTCGGTCAGCAGGTCGGCGAGCCGGGCCATCTGCGGACCGCGGACCGAGACCTCGGGGTGCAGCCTGGTGCGGCGGAACTCGGCCACCGGCTGGTCGGCCAGCAGCCTGCCCCGGTCCAGGGTGACCACCCGGTCGGCCAGCGCCGAGGCCTCCTGGGGAGTGCGGGTGGTCACCAGGACGGTGCCGCCCGAGACGGTGAAGGAGCGCAGGAAGGAGTGGAACCACTCCACGTTGCGCGGCGAGAGCCCCTCGGTCGGGGCGTCCAGCAGCAGAGTCCCGGGCGAGCCGAGCAGCGCGACGGCGAGGGCCAGTCGGCGGTGCATGCCGGGCGAGAAGGAGCGCAGCCGGTGCCCGGCGACGCCGGCCAGCCTGGTCTGCTCCAGCAGGTCCTCGGCCCGGGCGGCCGGGACGCCGACCGCGCCCGCCAGCATCCGCAGGTGGGTGCGGGCCCGCAGGCCCGGGTGGCCGCCGCCGAGCACGGCGTCGCCGCTGCCCGGGAGCACGACGCCGACCTCCCGCTCCGGGCGGCGGAGGCTGCGGTACGTCCTGCCGTCGAACAGGGTGATCCCGTGGCCGCGCTCCAGTTCGACCATCAGCCGCAGGGCGGTGGTCTTGCCCGCTCCCTCCGCGCCCAGCAGGGCGGTCACCACGCCGGGGCGGGCGTCGAAGGTGAGGTCGAGCAGGGCCGGGGCACGGCCCCGGCGGTGGACCTTGGTCAGTCCGGTGATCTGGATCATCGCTGCCTGCTCCCATGTCTCGGCCGACCGGGGCCACGGAGCACCGCTGGCCCCGAGCCTGCACAGTAGGGCGAGCCGGGCGAGAAATCGGGCATTACGGACGCAGCTGGACGGCGTGGCCGTCCAGCTCACCCGATCAGGGGACAGCGGCGGGTTCGGGCGCGATCAGGACTCGGGGCGGAGCATCGGCGGATTGAGCACGGTGGCGCCCCCCGCCTTGAACAGCTGTGCGGGGCGGCCGCCCTGACGGGTCGTCGTCCCACCGGTGGGCAGCAGGAAGCCCGGGGTGCCGGTCACCTTGCGGTGGAAGTTCCGGGGGTCGAGGACCACGCCCCAGACCGCCTCGTAGACCTGGCGCAGCTCGCCCACGGTGAACTCGGGCGGGCAGAACGCGGTGGCCAGCGAGGAGTACTCGATCTTGGACCGGGCCCGCTCCACGCCGTCGGCGAGGATCCTGCCGTGGTCGAAGGCGAGCGGGACGCCCTCGACCGGGGCGGGGCCGAGCAGGTCGCCGACCGGGGCCCAGCGGGCGCTGCTGGCGTCGCCGCCGGGCTGCGGCGTCGGCAGGTCGGGGGCCAGCACCAGATGGGCCACGCTGACCACCCGCATCCGGGGGTCGCGCTGCGGGTGCCCGTAGGTGGCCAGCTGCTCCAGGTGGGCGCCGGCCGCAGTGCCCGGGCCGGGGCCCGGCGCGGAGTGGGCGCGCAGGCCGGTCTCCTCCGCCAGCTCACGGGAGGCGGCCTCGGCGAGGCCTTCGTCCGGGCGGACGAAGCCGCCGGGCAGCGCCCAGTAGCCCTGGAACGGGGACTCGCCTCGCCGGACCAACAGGGCACAGAGCGCGTGCTCCCGCACCGTCAGCACCACCAGGTCGACCGTGACAGCGAACGGGGGAAAGGCCGACGGGTCATAACGCGACATGGCGACGATCATAGTCGTCCGTCTGACGATAAGCACAGGTGGCGTCAGGCACTCCGTCGGATGGCCCGAAAGGTACGACCGGACGCGCATCGGCAGCGCCGCTCCCGGGCCGGGCCGGGCTGTCGCCCGGCCCGGTAACGGGCGCATGCTCAGCAGGCGCCAGGTCAGCGGGCGCCGAGCTGGAGCTCCGGGGACGCCTCCTCCACCACGGCCACGCCGATCCGGCTGACCCGGACCGAGAACGGCTCGCCCGCCACCCGCAGGCCGCCCAGCTCGAGCTCCCCGAGCGGGGCGGTGCTGGCCGGGCGGACGGTGACCCGGCCTGCCGGAACGTCAGGACGGACCCCTGCCAGAGCCGTCACCAGGTGGACGACGGCTGCGGCGGAGAGCGCCGCCGGCCGGCAGGCGGCGGGGTGCGGCACCGGCGGACACCCCGTCACCCGCTGCTCCCCCGCGTACATCTCGGGCAGCCGGCCCTCGAAGTGGGTGGACGCGTCCAACAGGCCGTCCAGCAGGACCCTGGCCTCCCGCTCGAATCCGGCCTCGGCCAGGCCGGTGACGGCGAGCACCGTCTCGTGCACCCGGCTGGCGCCGCTGCGGTGGCCGAGCGGGTTGAACCGGGGGGACTTGGTGCTGAGAGTCCGCAGGCCCCAGCCGCAGTCGAACTCCGGGGCGACCAGGCGCTGGGCCAGGATCCTGGTCTGCTCCCGGTCGAGCAGACCCTGGTGCCGACCGCCGTCCCCGGCCAGGCCGAGATCCAGCAGGTGGACGAAGGAGGACGCGACGGTGGGCAGCGGACGGCCCGGGGCCAGCAGGGCGGCCGCGGGGCGGCCGCCGGACAGGTCGTCGAGCCAGAACTGCTCCCGGAACCGCTCCCGCAGACCTGCCGCCCAGTCGCGCCACTCCTGCGCGCCGGGACGGCCGAAGGCCTCCAGCAGCTCGGCCCCGTGCAGGGCGGCCCGGTGGGCCTGGGCCTGCACCTCGCAGCGGGCCGGGACCGGACGGGCCGCCCGCTCCTCGGCCGTCCGGCCGAGGTCGGTGACGAAGCCGACCGGACCCTCGGGGCCGACCGCCGGGCGGTCAGGTGCCGGCCGGTCGAATGCCGGACGGTCGTCGGTGATGTTGGCGCGCAGCGCGCCGAGCGCCCGCTCGGCGGCCGGCAGCAGCTCGGCCACCTCCGCCCGCGGCAGGCCCCAACGCCACGCCTCCGCCAGCACGGTGACGAAGAGCAGGGTCGCCTCGGTGGCCGTGCAGGACGGCGGCAGCTCGGGCCCGGCGTGCCGGAGCACGCCGGGGATCACCCCGGACTGCGGACCGGCGGTCGGCTGGCGGCGGGCCAGCGCACGGAGCGTGCCGGCCACCAGGCGGGTACCAAGCGGCAGGGCGAGCCTGGCCGCCCAGAGCGCGTCGGCGGCGGTCAGCCCGAAGCGCCAGGGCGCTCCGGAGACGGCGTAGAGGTCGGTCGGCCGGTCCGCATCGGCGACCAGCAGACTGCCGAGCGCATCGAGCGAGCGCGGCACCAGCAGCTCCACCCGGGGGTCGTCGCACCGGACCTCGGGCTCGGACCAGGGCAGCGGAACCCCCGCGCCCCGGCCGGTCGGTGGCCGTACGCCCTCCGGGGTGAGGGTCTCCAGCTCGGTGCCCAGCTCCACCGACCAGCGGGCCCCGGGCTGCACCTCCAAGTCCCAGCGCAGCACCCCGGCCCCGGCCAGCACGGCGTGCGGCGAGGGCCGGGCGGTGACGGTGGCGCTGTGCCGCGGACCGGCCCAGCGCAGCCCGGCGGACTGGACCTGCCCGGGCAGGTCGGCCGACCGCTGACCGGCGGCGATCTCGGCCAGCAGACCGAGATCCGTGCCGAGGGCGATCTCCAGCGGTATGCGGGCCGGACGGCTGCCGGTGTTCCGTACCGTCACGGTCTCCACGCCCTTGGCGTGGCGCAGGCGTTCGACCGTCAGGGTCGGGTCCGGGTCGGGGTCGCCGGGGAGGCGGACGGCGCCGACGAAGCGGGCCTCGGCCGCCGAGGTGAGGGTGCCCTGGAGCGGCATCGGCTCCATCCCGCCGAGCCGCAGCTCCATCCGGGCCAGCGTGCGGACGCCCGCGCGGTAGAAACCGTGCAGGCCCTGCCCGCGCAGCTGGCCGTCCGGCCCGGAGGCGGCCATCGCCGGGGCACTGACGCACAGCACGGTGGCGTGGGTGGAGACGGGCTGCGGGCGGCCCTGGACCGGCGGGCGCGGCGGCTGGCCGGGGCCG
This sequence comes from Kitasatospora sp. NPDC002040, assembly GCF_040296785.1. Classification (NCBI taxonomy): domain Bacteria; kingdom Bacillati; phylum Actinomycetota; class Actinomycetes; order Kitasatosporales; family Streptomycetaceae; genus Kitasatospora; species Kitasatospora sp. NPDC002040. The sequence goes on from NZ_JBEOXV010000016.1 coordinate 55,060, forward strand.
GGCGCGGCGGGCGGCGCCAGGGACGGCGCAGCGGGCGGACCGGACGGGGCCCGGGGCGGGCCGACTGGGCCGGGCGGTACCGCTCCGGGATGGGTGGCCGGGAACGGCGGAGGGAACGGCGGAGCAGCCGGGGCCGCTCCGGACCAGGCCGGCACGGGCGGGGCCGCCGGGGCCGGAACCTGCGCCGGGAAGCCGGTGCCGCTTCCGGGGGCGGGGTAAGGGGTGGGCCCGGCGGGACCTGACGGTGCGGCAGACCCGGCGGGCGGCGGCGTGTCCCGGGGCGGCCTCGGGTCGGTCACCAGGCTCTCCTTCTTCGGCCGGTCGACGGCTGGGCAGCCGGTCGGCCGGGCACGTGCTCGATCACGGGCGGGTACTGCTGGGCCGGAGCGGCGGGCGGACCGGCCTTAAAACGCCGAACCGGGCCGGAGCCCGTGCTGCGGTCCCGGGTGGTCGGGCCGAGTCCGCCCTCGCCGTGAGCCGCGCTGCTCCGACGCCGACACCGGCTCCACCATGGACTCCGGCGCCCGGGCACTCGCCGTCCGGGGTTGCCTCGGTCGGCCGGCGCATATGCCCAGCAGGTTGAACGCACCGCCCCTCCCCCAGGTCACGCCGATCCGGCCGCCATCGGCAGGCGCATCGCCTGCTCCAGCGGTTGTCACACCGTCCCGAACGGCCGCCGCAGCGGCGTCCGGCGACGACCCCCGAGTCGTTCGCAGCCGAAGTGACCTGGCCCGATCCCCGGTCGGCCGTCCCTTCGCCTGCGTCAGGATACGGTGCGTTGGCGACGGCGGTCGCACCGGGAACACTGTGAGCGGCCACCGCTCAGCGCCCTGTGACCAGCACGTACCGAGGAGTTGTATGTCCACCGCCAGCCGGCTGCCCGGGATTGTCACCGTCGACCACCTCTTCCAGCTGCCGCTCGACCACCAGGCCCCCGAGGGCGAGCAGATCGAGGTGTACGCCCGTGAGGTGGTCGCCTCCGGTCGGGAGGGTGACGATCTGCCCTGGCTGCTGTTCCTCCAGGGCGGCCCCGGCGGTAGGGCGAACAGGCCGATCGGCCGGGACGGCTGGCTGGTCCGGGCGCTGGAGGACTACCGGGTGCTGCTGCTCGACCAGCGCGGCACCGGCCGCTCCACTCCAGCCACCCGCCAGACCCTCGCCCGGCGGGGCGGGCCCCGGCAGCAGGCCGACTACCTGGTGCACTTCCGGGCCGATTCGATCGTCCGGGACGCGGAACTGATCCGCCGTCGGCTGCTCGGGGAGGCCGGCCGCTGGACCCTGCTGGGCCAGAGCTTCGGCGGCTTCTGCACCCTCACCTACCTCTCGCTCGCGCCCGAGGGGCTGCAGGAGGCGTTCGTGACCGGCGGCCTGCCGGGCCTGCGCAGCTCGGCCGAGGACGTCTACCGGGCCGCCTACCCCCGGGTCGCCCGGAAGAACGCCTCGCACTACGCCCGCTACCCGGACGACGTCGCCGCGGTGCAGCGGATCGCCGCGCACCTGCTGGACCGGCCGGCCGAGCTGCCGGGCGGCGGCCTGCTCACGGTGGAGGCCTTCCAGGGCCTCGGGATGCTGCTCGGCACCGGGAGCGGCTCCCACGTCCTGCACTACCTGCTGGAGGACGCCTGGATCGAGGGCGTCGGCGGGCCGGAGCTCTCCGACCTCTTCCTGGCCGGGGTGCAGGCCCAACTCTCCTTCGCCCAGGGGCCGCTGTACGCGGTGCTGCACGAGTCGATCTACGGGCAGCGCTCGGTCGACCCGGCCGGGACCGAGTGGGCGGCCGAGCGCGTGCGCAAGGAGTTCCCCGAGTTCGACGCCGAGGCGGCGCTGCAGGAGGGGCGGACGGTGCTCTTCACCGGGGAGATGATCTACCCCGCGCTGTTCGACACCGACCCCGCGCTGCAGGCGCTGCGGGAGACCGCCCAGCTGCTCGCGGAGCAGTCGGACTGGCCCGACCTGTACTCCCCGGAGCGGCTGGCGGCCAATCAGGTGCCGGTGGTGGCAGCGGTCTACCACGACGACATGTACGTCGACACCGCCGACTCGCTGGCCACCGCGGACGCCGTCCGGGGCCTGCGGGCCTGGGTCACCAACGAGTGGGAGCACGACGGGCTGCGGGTGAGCGGCGGCGCGGTGCTCGACCGGCTGATCCGGATGGCGCGCGGCGAGCTGTAGGGCCTCCGGACCGGGCCCGGACGGCGGGCCGAACCGACGCTCCGTCATCTCGCCCGCCTGGCCCGGTGGGAGCGGTGCGGGCGGTGCGACCGCCGGGCGGCCCGGACGGCGGCCGGGCCCGCCTCCTCCGAGAGGTCGAACGCGGGGCCACCGCTGCTGCCGCCACCGCCACCACCGGTGGCCCGGCCGGAGCGGCGGGCCTTCCGGCGGCCCTGCCGGGAGGAGGGCGGCTGGCCGGACCGCCCGGGATCGTCCGCCCCGGCCTGGCGGGGCACCCGCGGTCGGCCGGGCCGGCCGTCGGCGTGATCCGGTGGGGCCGGGTGGTCCCGACGGGGTGTCGGGGGCGCGGACGCCCCGGCCGGGGGTGCGGCGGCGGGCGGCTCGGGCGGCTCGAACCGCGGCGGGGGCACGAACGGCGGGGGCGGGGCAGCGGGCGGCCCGGGGTTGTCCGGCGGGAGGATCACGTCCGACAGCCGCAGGCCCGCGAGCTGCTCCCGGGCCCGGCGCTCCTGGCGGACCCGGTCGTGCAGCTCGCTCGGCTGGAGGCCCCCGTTGAGGGACTCGTAGAGCAGCTGGGCCAGCGTGTACCCCTGGTCCAGGTCGAGCACCCGGGCCAGCACGACCCGGGCCGTCGCGGTGTCCCCCGCCAGCCAGGACGTCCACGCCAGCAGCGTCAGCGGGGGCGCGGCGCAGTGCTCGAACGGCGGGACGCAGTGCCGGGCGAGGTAGCGCCAGAGCCGCTGGGCCGGGACGAGCTCGTCCGGCTCGGCGTACTCGGCCGCGCGGTCGCGGGCCAGCTTGTCCTGCAGGCCGACCAGCAGCCGGGCCGCCCGGGACGGGTCCAGCTCCCTGGCCCCGCTGCCGAACTCGGCCACCGCCTCGGCCAGCAGCACGGCCGTCCGCTCCAGCGTCGCGGGCCGCCCGCCGGGGCCGGAGAGCTCGTGGATCAGCTGCGGCCCGGCCCACTCGATCGCCGCCCGGACCGGCTCGTCCTCCGGCGGCCCGATCGGGGCCAGACCGGCGGCGATCGTCTTCCGGCTGCCCCGGGGCGCCACGCCGGCGAAGGCGGCGGCCGCGGCGATCGGACTGGGCAGCCGGACCGAGCGGATCGGCACCCCGGCCGGGTCGCAGCAGCCCTCCCCGCCGCACAGGAAGGACCACCAGCGCCCGTCCGAGACCAGCAGCGACTCCTTCACCAGCACCCCGGCGGCCCGGAACGCCTGCGCCAGCTGATCCGCCAGCGGTCGGAGCCCCGCCAGCACCCCGGCCCCGTCGACCGGCCCCGACCCGTCGGCCGCCCCCGGGGTGCCACCTCCCGCCGGGCTCCCGCCCGGGGGCCGCGCCGCATCCCGGCAGAGGTAGAGCAGCACCTGCTCGGGCGGCCTGTCCCGCCGCTCGGAGAGCGTGACCAGCAACCGGGCCGTGTCGACCGCGGCCGAGGGCCACTCGGCGGGATCGGCCGGGATGTCGAGCCGGATCACCCCGCCCTGCTGGAGCAGCGGCCCCTGCAGGCCGACGGCGACCACGCTGTCGTCCGGGAAGAAGCCGAGCAGGTAGGGCAGCATCTCGGCCATGTCGGCCGGGCCGCGCAGCTGGAGCGGGACCTGGCCGGAGAGCGGACCGGTGGCGGACTGGATGAGGTGTTCCTCGTTGCCGTTCATGGGGGGAAGCCTGCCGCCGCACGGCCTCTCCGCCCGGCCGGAGCCCTTTCCCTGTGGACAACCGAGGGGGTCCAGCATCAGTACACCCGTTCGGAGTAGCCACAACATGCCGACAGAAGCGGACAAATGACACTCATTCAGATGATCTACTGATCAATGGGTTGGCGACTTCCCCAGGGCGCCGTTCGCCGTCTGTCGCCCCAAGCCTGTATCCATGAGCCATGACCCAGCCACTGCAGCACCCCGCCCCCACTCCCGACCGCGCCGCCGTCCGGGCGCAGGCCGAGGCCGTGCTCCGTGAGCTGGCCGGCCCGGCCGCCGTCCTGCGCGAGGACCAGTGGCTGGCCATCGAGGCCCTGGTGGTGGACCACCGCCGGGCGCTGGTGGTGCAGCGGACGGGGTGGGGCAAGTCCGCCGTGTACTTCATCTCCACCGCGCTGCTCCGGGCCCGGGGGGCGGGCCCCACCGTGATCGTCTCGCCGCTGCTCGCCCTGATGCGCAATCAGGTCGACTCGGCCGCCAAGGCCGGCATCCAAGCCCGCACCATCAACTCGGCCAACCCCGAGGAGTGGGACGAGATCCAGGCCGAGGTGGCGGCCGGGCGGGTGGACGTGCTGCTGGTCAGCCCCGAGCGGCTGAACAACCCCGACTTCCGCGACCAGGTGCTGCCCAAGCTGGCCGCGTCCACCGGCCTGCTGGTGGTCGACGAGGCGCACTGCATCTCCGACTGGGGCCACGACTTCCGCCCCGACTACCGCCGGCTGCGCACCATGCTGGCCGAGCTCTCCCCCGGCGTCCCGGTGCTGGCCACCACCGCCACCGCCAACGCCCGGGTCACCGCCGACGTCGCCGACCAGCTCGGCACCGGTGCCCACGGCGAGGCGGGCGACGGCACCGCACTGGTGCTGCGCGGCCCGCTCGACCGGGAGAGCCTCAGCCTGAGCGTGCTCCAGCTGCCCGATCCGGCGCACCGGCTGGCCTGGCTGGCCGACCACCTCGCCGAGCTGCCCGGCTCCGGCATCGTCTACACCCTGACGGTGGCCGCCGCCGACGAGGTGACCGCCTTCCTCCGCGAGCGCGGCTACCCGGTCGCCTCCTACTCCGGCCGGACGGAGGACGCCGAGCGCCGCACCGCCGAGGCCGACCTGCTGGCGAACCGGGTGAAGGCCCTGGTCGCCACCTCCGCCCTCGGCATGGGCTTCGACAAGCCCGACCTCGGCTTCGTGGTGCACCTCGGCTCCCCCGGCTCCCCGATCGCGTACTACCAGCAGGTCGGCCGCGCGGGCCGCGGGGTGGACCGGGCCGAGGTGCTGCTGCTGCCCGGCCGCGAGGACGAGGCGATCTGGAAGTACTTCGCCTCGCTCGGCTTCCCCGCCGAGGAGCAGGTCAGGCGGACGCTGGCCGCCCTCGCCGAGGCCGGCCGCCCGCTCTCCACCGCCGCCCTGGAGCCGCGGGTCGACCTCCGCCGGGCCCGGCTGGAGACCATGCTCAAGGTGCTCGACGTGGACGGCGCCGTCCGCCGGGTGCGCGGGGGCTGGACGGCGACCGGGCAGCCCTGGGCGTACGACGCGGCGCGCTACGCGAAGGTCGCCGAGTCCCGCGAGGCCGAGCAGCGGGCGATGCGCGAGTACGCCGCCACCACCGGCTGCCGGATGGAGTTCCTGCGCCGCCAGCTGGACGACGAGCAGGCCGCCCCCTGCGGCCGGTGCGACAACTGCGCGGGCACCCGGCCGAGCGCCGAGATCTCGGCCGAGGCCGACACGGCGGCCCGGGCCGCACTCGGCCGACCCGGCGTCAGTTTCGAGCCGCGCCGGCTCTGGCCGACCGGGATGGAGGCGATCGGCGTCCCGCTCAAGGGCCGCATCCCGGCGGGTGAGCAGGCCGAGACCGGCCGGGCGCTCGGGCGGCTCTCCGACATCGGCTGGGGCACCCGGCTGCGCACGCTGCTGGCCGACGACGCACCCGACGTCCCGGTCCCGGCCGAGGTGCTGGACGCGATGGTCACCGTGCTGGCCGACTGGGCCCGCGGTCCGGGCGGCTGGGCCGGCCCGGCGGACGCCGACGGCGGGAGGTCGGCCCGGCCGGTCGGCGTGGTCACGATGGCCTCGGCCCGTCGCCCGCAGCTGGTCGGCAGTCTCGGCGCCCGGCTGGCCGAGGTCGGCCGGCTCCCGCTGCTCGGCCGGCTGGAGTACGCGGGCGGCCAGCCGCCGCGCGGTGCCCGGAGCAACAGCGCGCAGCGCCTGCACTCGCTCGCCGGGGCCCTGCTGGTGCCGCCCGGGCTGAAGGAGGCGATCGCGGCCGCACCGGGTCCGGTCCTGCTGGTGGACGACCTGGTCGACTCCGGTTGGACGGTCACGGTCGCGGCCCGGCTGCTCCGCCAGGCCGGGGCGGCCGGAGTCCTCCCGCTCACCCTCGCCGTCCAGGCCTGACCCGTGACCTGCCAGGTCCGTCCCGACCTGCCCCGTGACCCGCCCGGTCCGTCCCGGCCCGAGCCCGGCGGCGGGGCCCCGTCCGGGTCCGTTCGGGTCCGTGCGGGCGGCCGGGGTGTGTCCGACCTGACAGATCCGGTCCACCGTCAGCCGAATGGCAGCCGGTTCGCGGTGGAATATATCCGGCAGACCATCGGCATTCGGGCGGCGTTCGTCATTTCATCGTTGCCGCTCGCCCCCATCTGACCCGAGAATTGGGAGGTACCCAGAGCCCGGTCCGACGGACCCGGCCTTCGGCGTACGCAGACACGTCCGCGCGCCCTGCGAACCACGGGCGGCGGGCCGGGAGGAGGATCGTGATCAGCGGCAGCGACCGACACCGGTTCTCCGGGAGATCCCCGTCCGACCGCAGGCGCACGCTCGACCTGGAGAGCTGGAGCGGTTCCGACATCCCGCTGCTCCGGGCGCCGCGCGAGTTCGTGGCCGAGCTGCACCAGCGGCACCTCCCGCAGCCGGGCACCACCGTGGTCGCGGTACTGGACGCGCTGCACCAGGTCACCGCCTCCGCCTCGTTCGCCTCCCGTCAGCACACCGAGGACGGCTGGCAGCACCGGAACGAGATCCTCGCCCACCTCCGCCAGGTCACCCCGCACGACCTCCGCCGGGCCAGGCCGCACCGGACGGCCGTGCTGCTGCGCTGCCGCGAGGGCGCCCCGGGCTGGACCCAGCAGGACGGTGCATGGATGTGGGCCCTGCGGGACGCGGCGGCCCTGCACGGGCTGCGCTGCGGTTCGTACATCGCGCTGACGCCCAGCGGCTGGCAGTCGCTCGGGGACGGCCGGAGCGGCCGCAACCCGCACTCCGGCTCCTGGGTGGACGGCCCGGTGCACACCGTCACCGAGCTGGCGCCGCGCCCGTCCCAGAGCGGGGGCCAGGGCCGGCACCAGGCCCAGCCCCAGGGCCTCGGCCGCCCCGGCCAGGCGGCTCAGGTCCAACCGCTGCGCCGGATCGCCACCGCCTGACCCGAGCCGTCCCGGCTCCCGGTTCCCGGCGATCCGGCTCCCGGCCTGCCCCAAATCGCCGGGGCCGGGCGCCGCGAACAGCACCCGGCCCCACCCCGAAGCCAGGCCCCACCCCCGAGTCAGGTCCTGCGCCGGAGTCAGGCCCTGACCTGCTCCTCCTCCAGCTGGGCGGTCAGGAATTCCTCCCGCACCTGCTTCGGCCCGAACGGCCAGGTGCCCTCCTTCCGGGCCCAGACCAGGAAGGCGCCGCAGCCGACCGCGACCCAGAGCAGCGAGAGCTCGATCGGGTGGAAGCCGGGAGCGTTCCGGTCTGCGTAGCCGTAGATGACCAGCCAGCCGACGGCCGCGAGGATGCTCGGCGCGGGGTAGAGCCACATCCGGTACGGCCGCCTCAGGTTCGGCTGACGGCGCCTCAGCACCGAGAGCGCGACGATCTGGGACAGCGCCTGGACGATCACCATCACGGTGGTGAGCAGGTTGATCAGGACGGTCAGCGGCGGGTGGTCGGCGCTGGTGCCGATGTGCCGGCTGAAGAAGAAGCCCCCGGCCGTGACCGCGCCCATCGCGAGCAGGCCGAGCACCGGGAACCCGTGCCGGGGGTGCAGTCGGCCGAAGGCGCGGAAGAACACGCCGTCGCGCGCCGCGTCGTAGGGCACCCGGGAGCCGCCGAGCAGCCCGGTGAAGACCGAGGCGAAGGCGGTGAGCAGGATCAGTACGGTGACCACCTCGGCCGCCGCCTTGCCCCAGGTGCGTTCCAGGACGGCGGAGGCGACCGACTTCGAGGCGGCCGAGTCGGGGTCGAGCATCTCGCGCCAGTCCATCGCGCCCAGCACCCCGATCTGGAGCAGCAGGTAGATCGCCATGATGCCGATGATCGAGAACACGATCGCGCGCGGCATCACCCGCCCGGGCTGCTTGACCTCGGCACCGAGGTAGGCGGCGGTGTTGTAGCCGAGGTAGTCGTAGATCCCGATGGTGAGGCCGGCCGCGAAGCCGATCCAGAACTGACCGTGGGTCAGCTCGATCGCGTGGGCGGGCCAGTCGAAGGCCCGGCTGGGGCTGAAGTTGGTGTAGCAGGCCAGGATGACGGCGGTGACCGAGAGGATCATCACGCCCCACATCACCGTGGTGAGCCTGGCGATGCTCTCGACCCGGCGCCAGAGCAGCAGCACGACCAGTGCGCAGACCGCCAGGCCGACCAGGTCGCCCTGGCCGGTGCTCAGGTCCGGCCAGAGGTAGCCGAGGTACTGGACGAAGCCGACCACGCCGGTGGACATGATCAGCGGGATGAAGAGCATCGCCGTCCAGACGAACAGGAACGGCATCAGCTTGCCGGTCCGGTACTGGAACGACTCCCGCAGGTAGACGTAGGTGCCGCCGGCGCCGGGCAGCGAGGCTCCGAGTTCGGCCCAGACCAGGCCGTCGGCGAGCGCCAGGACGGCGCCGGCGATCCAGCCGATCACGGCCTGCGGCCCGCCGAACGCGGCGACCATCAGCGGGATGGTGACGAACGGTCCGATGCCGCACATCTGGCTCATGTTGATGGTGGTGGCCTGGAAGAGGCCGATTCTTCGGCTGAGACCTGGGGACATCGGGGAGCCTCCGAGCTGTGCTGCGAGATGGCGGGGCCCTTAAGTTAGAGAGCATTACTTTATCCGTCAAGACCCGGACCCCAGGTGGCGGCAACGACCGGGAGCAACCAATCGGAAACTTTCCTAACCATGACTCTTGACCGCTCGCGCTCAGGGCTCGATTCTGAACGGTGCCCTCAAGTCCGGCGCCACGTCCGGCACTTCCCCCGCACCAGACCCAAGAAGCGAGCAGACATGCCCAGTTCCGCTCCCCGCCGCACCACCAGCGTGCTGCTGGCCGCCGCCCTGAGCTCCGCCGTCCTTCTCCTGGCCCCCACCACCGCCGCGACCGCCGCCGTGCCCACCGCAGCTGCCGCTGCCGGCCCGGGGCCGATGGCCGCCGCCCCGTACGAGTACCTCGGCTGGGGCAACCCGCAGAAGCCGACCGACGTGATGGCGGCCACCGGCGTGAAGTGGTTCACGCTGGCCTTCGTCCTCTCCGACGGCGGCTGCAACCCGAAGTGGGACGGCAGCCGTCCGCTCACCGGCGGCTCCGACGAGGCGGCGATCAAGTCGATCCGGGCGGCCGGGGGCGACATCGTCATCTCGGTCGGCGGCTGGAGCGGCAACAAGCTCGGCGAGAAGTGCAGCAGCGCCACCGCACTGGCCGGCGCGTACCAGAAGGTGATCAACGCCTACGGCCTGAAGGCGCTGGACATCGACATCGAGGACACCGAGTTCTCCAACGCGGCGGTCCGTCAGCGGGTGGTCGACGCCCTGAAGATCGTCAAGACCAAGAACCCCGGCATCGTCACGTACGTGACCATGGGCACCACCCCGAGCGGGCCGGACGCCACCGGCAAGGACCTGATCAAGCGGGGTGCGAAGGCCGGACTGGCCAACGACGGCTGGATCATCATGCCGTTCGACTTCGGCGGCCACACCGGCACCATGGGGCAGGCCACGGTCAGCGCACTGGAGGGCCTGAAGGCCTCGGTGAAGAGCGCCTACGGCTACAGCGACGACGAGGCCTACCGGCACAGCGGGGTCTCCTCGATGAACGGCATCACCGACGAGCCGGGCGAGACCGTCACCACCGGCGACTTCAAGACCATCCTGGCCTACGCCCAGCAGCACCACCTGGCCCGGTTCGCGTTCTGGTCGGTCAACCGGGACCGCCAGTGCGGCAGCGGCACGGACGCCGACGCGTGCAGCGGCATCGCGCAGTCGCCGTACGCGTTCACCAAGATCGTCGTCCAGTACAAGGGCTGAGGGGCCGACGATGCGTCTCCTCAGGGGAGTCGGCGGCCTGGCCGCTGCCGCGCTGGTGGTCGGCCTGGTCACGGTACCGACCACCGCCTCGGCCGCGCCGACCAGGTACGAGGCCGAGGGCGCGGCCGTCTCGCTCGGCGCGGTGGAGTCCAACCACACCGGGTACTCGGGCACCGGCTTCGTCAACGGCGACAACGTGGTGGGCAGTTGGGTCGAGTTCACGGTGACCGCGAGCACGGCCGGCACCGCCGCGATCGCGATCCGGTACGCCAACGGGACCACCCTGGACCGCCCCGGTGACCTGGCTGTGAACGGCGCCGTGGTCTCGGCGGCCCGCTCCTTCCCGTCCACCGGGACCTGGGACGACTGGGCCACCTCCACCGTCACCGCCCCGGTCTCCGCCGGGACGAACCGGATCCGCCTCACCTCGACCAGCGCGGCCGGCCTGCCCAACCTGGACGCCCTCGACCTGGACGTCACCGCGCCCACCGCCGACTACCAGGCCGAGGACGCCGCGACCGGCCAGGCCGCCGTGGCCGCCAACCACACCGGCTGGACCGGCACCGGCTTCGTCGACTACAGCAACGTGGTGGGCAGTTGGGTCGAGTTCACGGTCAGCGCCGCCACCGCGGGCAGTGCCGGACTCGCCTTCCGGTACGCCAACGCCGGGACCGCCGACCGGCCGATGGACATCGCGGTGAACGGCACCGTGGTCGCCACCGGGGTCGCCTTCCCGCCCACCGCCGACTGGGACACCTGGGCCACCCGGACGGTGAACGCCAACCTGACCGCCGGGGCGAACAAGGTCCGGGCCACCGCCACCACCGCCAACGGCGGTCCCAACCTGGACCGCCTCCAGGTCGGCGCCGGCGCCGACACCACCGCGCCCAGCAGGCCCGGGGCGCCCAGCTGTTCGGCGGTCGGACCGAACGGCCTGACCCTCTCCTGGGGCGCCTCGACCGACAACGTCGGCGTCAGCGCCTACGACCTCTACGAGCACGGCAACAAGATCGGCGAGGCCCCCGGCACCAGCACCGCCAAGGAACTCACCGGCCTCACCCCCAACACCACCTACAACCTCACCGTGATCGCCCGGGACGCCTCCGGCAACGCCTCGGCCGCCAGCGTCGCGGTCGACTGCACCACCCCGGCCGGCAGCGACCCGCCGCCCAGCACCCCGGGCACCCCGGCCGTCTCGGCGGTCAACTCCACCGGGGCGACGCTCTCCTGGGCCGCCTCGACCGACGACAAGGGCGTGGTGGCGTACGAGATCCGCAGCGGCAACGCCGTGGTGAAGACCGTCACCGGTACTCCGCCCGCCACCTCAACCGCCGTGACCGGGCTGGCCTGTGACGCCCCGTTCGCCCTCACCGTGGTGGCCAGGGACACCGCGGGCGGCTCCTCGGCGCCGTCGGGGGCGGCGTCGTTCACCACCGGCGCCTGCTCCTCCGACGGCGGGGTTCCCGGCTCGCCCGCCGCCCTCTCCGGTGGGTGGACCATCCCCTGGGGCGTGTTCTGGATGCCGGACGGCAAGACCGCGCTGGTGACCGAACGGGACAGCTTCAAGGTCTTCAAGGTCACCCCGGCCGGGGTCCGCACCCAGGTCGGCACCGTGCCCAACGCCGTCACCACCGACGGCGAGGGCGGCCTGCTCGGCGTCGCGGTCGACCCCGCCTGGTCGGCCAACCACCGGGTCTACTTCATGCACACCGCCGCCGAGGGCAACCGGATCGTCCGGATGAACTACGACGGCACCGCGCTGAGCGGCTACACCGTGCTGCTCCAGGGCATCCAGAAGAACCGCTACCACAACGGCGGGCGGCTGGCGTTCGGCCCGGACGGGTACCTGTACGCCTCCACCGGCGACGCCCAGACCGGCGCCCGGGCGCAGGACAAGAACTCGCTCAACGGCAAGATCCTGCGGCTCACCACTGAGGGCAGGCCGGCCCCCGGCAACCCGTTCGGCAACTACGCGTACAGCTACGGCCACCGTAACCCGCAGGGCCTCGCCTTCGACCGCAGCGGGCGGCTCTGGGAGGCCGAGTTCGGCGACTCCAAGTTCGACGAGCTCAACCTGATCAAGCCCGGCGCCAACTACGGCTGGCCCACCTGCGAAGGCACCTGCAGCACGGCGGGGATGACCAACCCGAAGGCCACCTGGGCGGTCAACGTGGCCTCGCCCAGCGGGATCGCGATCGTCCGCAACGTGGTCTACCTGGCCGCCCTGCGCGGCGAGCGGATGTGGCGGATCCCGATCAACGGCGACACCGAGACCGTCGGTACGCCGACCTCCTACTACGTCGGCACCTACGGCCGGCTGCGGACGGTCACCAAGGTGCCCGGCGCGGACCAGCTCTGGCTCACCACCACCAACGCCGACAACAACGGCGGGGCGGCCGACGGCGCGGACAAGCTGTTCCGCATCACCATCGGCTGACCGGTTCCGGCGCTGTGCTGCGGCGACCCCGGCCCCGGGGCCGCCGCAGCACGGTTCAGGCCGGGACGGGCGTGCTCGCCCCGGGGAACAGCGGAGCCACCCTGTCCGCGTCGCCGCAGACCACCAGCAGCTCCTTCGCCAGCGCGTGCGCCGCGCGGGCGGTACCGGCCAACCGGTCACCCGCAGCCCGGGAGTTGACCACCAGGACCACGACCTCGCGGCCGACCGTCCGGGTCGCGGCGGCGTCCGCGTAGAAGACGTCGCCGCCCTCGGTGAGCTGCGCCCAGTAGCGCTCCTCGCCGAAGGTGAGCTCGTGCTGCTGCCAGGGGTGCGGCTCACCGACCGTCAGGACCAGGACGTGCTCCGGCCGGCGGCCGGACTCCAGCAGCCGGTCGACGGTGTCGTCGGCCCGGCCGACCGCGTCCTGCGCGGTGGCCGGCACCAACTGCACCGGGACGCCCGGACGTCGGGCCGGCGGCGGACCGGGCCGGGGCCCCGGCCTGGGTGCGGCCGGACGCGGGCCCGGCACCGGGCGGGCGGCAGCGGGGACAGATGGGCGGGGGGCTCGTGCGTCCGACTCTCGCGGAAAGGGAACGCCGGGGCCCGGGATACTCTCGTGAATCTCCGGCTCCTCGGGGAAGACAGGCATGCCCGATGTCTATCAAATGCCGGTCGAATGCGCACGGGCGCCCCACCAGTTGGAACCGACCGGCAATCATTGGGACCCGAACCGTCGCCCCCCGGCCCAACTCCCGGCGAACCCGGGGCCAACGGACGGTCCGTCCCGCCGGACCAGGGCTCAGAAGCCCAACGAGAGCTGCTCGTCGGCCGGTTCGGCGAACCGGCTGCGCTTGAGGTGGCTCCACCTCGGCAGCGCGTCCAGGTAGGACCAGGACAGCCGGTGCTGCCCGGTCGGGCCGTACTCCTCCAGCGCCGCGCGGTGCACCGGCGAGGGGTAGCCGGCGTTGTCGGCGAAGCCGAACTCCGGGTGCTCCAGGCCGATCTCGGCCATCATCGCGTCCCGCTCCACCTTGGCGAGCACCGAGGCGGCCGACACGCAGACGCAGGACTGGTCGCCCTTGATCACCGTCCGGACCCGCCACGGGCCGCCCAGGTAGTCGTGCTTGCCGTCCAGGATCACCGCGTCCGGACGGACCGGCAGGGCCTCCAGCGCCCTGGTCGCGGCCAGCCGCAGCGCGGCCGTCATGCCGAGCTCGTCGCACTCCTCGGGTGAGGCGTGGCCGAGCGCGTAGGCGGTGACCCAGTCGGCCAGCACCGGGGCCAGCCCGGTGCGGCGCTTCTCGGTGAGCAGCTTGGAGTCGGTCAGCCCCTCCGGTGCCTTGCGTAGCCCGGTCACCGCGGCGCCGACCGTGACCGGCCCGGCCCAGGCGCCCCGGCCGACCTCGTCCAGCCCGGCGACCACCTGGGCCCCCGCCCGGCGCAGCGAGCGCTCGACCGAGTGGGTGGGCGGCTCGTACGGCATCGGGGTTCCAATCCGGCGGGGCGGGCGAGGGGTGCCCGCGGCTGCGGTCTGCGCCTTCAGCCTACGACACCCCCACTGCTGTCCCGACGGTCGCGGACGTGCCCCCCGGCACGCCCGCGACCGCCACGTCACGGGCCCGGAGGCCTCAGTACCGAGCGTCGTCCAGGTTGACCCCGGCCCGGGCGCAGGCCTCGCCCCGGTCCGACCGGACCGGGCGGTCGGACAGGATCCCGGCCGCCCTGCTCCCGGCCAGGCTGGTCGCCCACCAGGCCCGGTTCCCGGAGGCCAGCTCGGTGTCGATCCGCTGCAGGGCGCAGGTGCGCAGGTCGCCGGAGAGGCGGTCCAGCGCGGGCACCGCGTCGGCGGAGAGGCCGCGCAGGTACCCGACGTCGATGGTCCGGCTCTTCTCGTAGCGGGTGACGTTCTGTTCGGCGATCAGCGCGTCCGGGCGGATCAGCCCGAACACCGCGACCGCGAGCACGCCGCTGAGCACCACGGCCCGCGGAAGCCAGCGGCGGGAGCCGAACAGGACACCGGCCAGGACCAGCACCAGGACGGCGCCGAGCCAGAGTTCGGCGCCGGTGACCGAGATCCGCAGCCGGGTCAGGCCGAAGGCTTCCACGTAGCGGTGCATCCGGTAGTACGCCGAGGCGACCACCACCAGGGTCAGTGCGCAGAGCAGGCCGATCAGGATCTTGGCCAGCAGGCGGTCGGCGGCGGTCGCCCGGGGTGCCCAGCGCTGGGCGAGCGCGACCACGGCCAGGGTGAGCACGGTGACCCAGAGCAGCTGCCAGAAGCCCTGCCTGGCGTACTCGGCGGGGAGCAGCCCGGGCTTGCTCATGACCGCCTCGTAGCCGCCGAAGAAGACCACGGCCTGGACCGCCACGAAGGCGCCGAAGAGCAGGTTGAGCGCGATCATCGGGACCGCCCACTCGATCCGGCCGCGCCCGGTGCCGGGCGCGACCGGCAGCCGGTCCCAGCGGCGCGGGGCGGCGGCGGTGCGGGCGGCGCCGAGGGCGAACACCAGGCCGAGCACGAAGAGCACCGTCCGGACCGGCAGTTCGCCGATGTCGGCGTCCGGGGTCAGCCCGTCCAGCAGGTCGGCGACGGCCGCGTCCGCGCTGGCGAACAGGGCGCCGAAGACCAGCAGCAGCACCCCGGCGACCAGCGCCGCCTTGAGCACCGGCAGCACCTTCTCCTTGGCGGGGTACTCCCGGCCGCGCAGCGCCTTGGCCGCCCAGGGGAGGGACGGCACGAAGTTCCCCCAGATGCCCAGCGGGCCGATCAGCACCCCGGCCCACCTGGTCCCGCCGTGCAGGGCCAGCGAGGCGACGCCGAGCGCGGCGGCGACCGCCGCCGCGACCGGCCAGCCCGCGTCGGTGAACACCGGGACGGCCAGCAGGGCGAGCGCGACCAGGGCCCACACCAGCGTCCACGGCCGGGGCCGGCGTCCGCCCGCCAGCGCGGCACCGGCGGCCGCCGCGGCGGCCGCCAGGCCGAGCAGCAGCAGGTTGGCCCCGATCCCGTCGACCAGGGTCACCGCCGCGATCAGGCCCGTCGCCACCGCCGCCGCCAGCACCCGCAGTCGGGGCTGCGCGGCCACCCGGGGTTCGGTCGCGGTCACCCAGGCGGGCTTCGGCGGTGCGACGGGTGGCCGCCAGGGGCCGGTGGGTATCGGCGGAGCCGGCTTCGCGGGACTGGACATGACGCTCCCTCAGAGTTCGACGAGCAGCGCGGATCCGGACGGGGATGCCGCGCCGCTCGTGACTCTAGGGGTTCGACGCCAGTTCTGAACAGGTTCAAAACATCCCCGCGACGCCCTTGTCGCAGAGCTGTGACAGAACCTGACGGGTCAGTAGGACCCGAACAGCGAGTACGCCAGCGCCGTCTTGGTGGCCGTGCCGAAGCTGCTCGGCCAGGTCCCGAACGGCGTCGCGGCGCTCAGGTACGCCCCGATGCCGTAGGCCCCGGTGCTGTAGTGCATGTTGTTCAGCACCGGGCTGGCCCCGTTGCTGTTGTAGACCAGCCAGTACGACGTCCCGGCGGTGAGCGTGACGTCGATCGGCAGCGCGTTCCAGGAGTTGGCGGTCAGCGTCCCCGGCGCGGTGGTGGCCACCAGGGTGCCCGGCGAGCCCGCGCTGTCGGTGTAGACGGCCAGCTGGTACTGGTTGTTGGGCGCCGGGCTGACCGCGCCGACGTGCACGCTCAACTGGTCGAGCGCCACCGGGGCGGCGCCGGTGGTGATCCGGCTGCCGTTCAGGTGGTTCGCGTCGTTGTCGTCGATCTGGGTGCCGATCTCGTTGTTGCCGACGGTCAGCGGCGGCGGCCCGGCCGTGGTGAAGGTGAGCACGTACGGTGCGGCCAGCTGGTTGCCCGCCACGTCCCGGACGCCCTGCACGGTCGCCGTGTAACCGGTCGTCAGCTGCAGCGCCGCGGCCGGGGTGAAGACCACCCCGCTGGTGGTCGAGTCGTACGAGACCGTCCCGGCCACCGCCGCTCCCCCGGCGGTGGGCTGCACGGTGACGGCCGAGCCGGTCACCGTCGCCCCGTTCAGCGGCTCGCTGAAGGAGAACCGGACCGGGCCGGTGGCCGGCGCGGCCGGCGCCCCGCTCGCGGGCGAGGTCCCGGTCACGGTCGGGGCGGTGGTGTCCTGGCCGTAGGTCGCGGTGTAGCTGCCGACCGCGCCGTCGAAGAAGGCGTAGGCGACGCCCTTGACCGTCTCCACCCGGTACGGTTGCGCCTGCCCGCCCCGGCTGATCCCGATCAGCGTCCCGGTGGCGGACTGCACCGGCAGCATCGCGCGCAGCCCGTTCGTCCCGCCGGTGATCTTGAAGCCGAGCGAACTGCCGTTCCAGGCCAGGTCGGTGAAGGCCGAGCCGTTCCGCCCGTCCAGCCAGGTCAGCAGCTGGCGGCCGGAGACCACCGGCACGCCCTTGGCCTTGGCGGCCGCGATCACCTGGTCGGAGGTCTGCGAGGCGGCGAAGTCGGTGTGGATGTTGGCGGTCAGCGCGGCGTAGTAGCCCTGCGGGCCGTACGCGGCGTCGAGCAGGGTGTTGACCGTGCCCGGGTAGGACTGGCCGGACTCGTCGGTGAGCTGGGTGGTGGCCTGGTAGACGTCGATCAGGCTGCCGTCGGTGTCGGCGAACCGCATCGGCATGCCGGTGCCGTTGAAGAAGCCGGGCCGGTCCTGCACGAACGAGGACGGGTAGAAGTAGTAGTCGTGGTCCAGCCGGATGCCGTTGGCCAGCTTGGTCTTGGCCTGGGTGGCCCAGTCGTCCCACTCCACGCAGTGCGTGCGGCTGCCCGCAGGCGTCGGCAGCGCCGGGTACTTGGCCTTCCAGGCGCTCAACTGACTGGCGTACATGGACTGCAGGGCCGCCGGGGTGCCCCAGGGACGGCAGTCGGTGGTGATGTGCACGCCCACCTCGAAGCCCTCGTCCGAGTAGGCCTGCGCCTGCGAGGCGGTCATCGGACCGCCGCTGTACAGGTAGGAGGAGCCGCGCACGCACTGCCAGTCGGCCACCACGCAGCCGGGCGGGCTCTGCGAGATGTAGTAGTCCCAGCGGCCCGCGGTGCCGCCGACGCCGTGGTCGTCACCGGTCATCACCACCACCGCCTTGACGTCCCGGGGGAAGTACCAGAACCGCGGCAGCGGGGTCTTCGCCAGGTCCATCCGGGTGATCAGGTTCGCCAGCAGCCGCTGCTGCTCGTCGGCGGTCGGGATCAGCGCCTTGTCCAGGTCGTTCCAGTTCGACTGGCCGTTGGTGCCGAAGAACATCTCGCTGGCCTCGTAGCCGTCGGTGCCGTCGCGCTGCTGCCCGGCCCAGGCGACGTTGCCCTGCCGGGTCTGCACCACCGAGCGGGCCAGGTCGAAGGTGAAGGCGGCGGCCTGGCCGGAGCCGGCCGCGCGCAGCGAGACCGCCGGGTTGGCGGTGGCGGTGGAGGCGTCGCTGTACAGGGAGGCCACCGCGGTGGCGCCGTTCAGCGTGTAGCGGTCGGCGGTGCCGTGGTAGCCCATGGTCTCGCCGGTCAGCCCCGCCCCGGGGGCGGCCGAGGTGTCGATCCGCAGGTAGGCGTCGGCCTGGGTGGCCGCCGTGGCGGTCAGGCCGAGCAGCGGCGCCAGCTTCTTGTCCGGCCGCATCGCGAGCAGCCGCCCGCCGCCGTTGGTCCAGTTGGTCAGCACGGTGACCTGGCTGTCCGTCAGCGGGGTCTCACCGAGCAGCACCAGGTCGTGCTGGGCCAGCAGCGCCGGGGTGACCTGCGAGAGGTCGACCACCTGGTAGTGGTTCAGCCCTTCGGCCTTGAGGATCTCGCCGTAGTACTTGCTGTACGGGTTGGCCGCCGTGGTGACCAGCAGCACCGGCCCCGCCGTGCCGGGCCCCGCTCCCGGGGCGGTGGTGCCGCCGCCGGTCGGGGTGTAGGTCGCCTGGATCGAGAAGTCCAGCGTGGTGGCGGTGGAGGCGCCGAAGCTCGCGGGCCAGCTGCCGTACGGGGTACCGGCGTTGCTGTAGGTCCCCTTGCCGCCGGTGTTGTACTTCAGGTTGTTGACCGCCGGGCCCGCCCCGTTGCTGTTGTAGGCCAGCCAGTACGGGGTGTTGGGGGCCAGGGTGGCCGCGACCGGCAGGATGTTCCAGCTGTTGCCGGTCAGCGTGCCGGCCGCGCTGTTGGCCACCAGGGCGCCGGGCTTGCCGCTGGCGTCCTGGTAGATCGCCAGCTGGTACTGGTTGTTGGGCGCCGTGCCGACCGGCCCGACGTACGCGCTCATGCTGCTGACCTGGCCGCCCTTGGCCCCCATCACGAACCGGGAGGCGTTCAGATGGTTGGAGTCGCCCGAGTCGGTGGCGGTACCGATCGTGGTGTTGCCGAGCGTGGCCGTCTCGGCCGCGCTCGCCGGCGCCGCGCCGAGCGCCGTCGCCGTCAGCAGGGCCACCAAGAGCCCTGAGAGTCTTCCCCTGTACCGCACACCCACCCCAAGTGTCTGATAACAACATCACTGGCTAAATGCCGTTACCGGTGTACAGCTTGGAGCGAGGCCGCGTCCGCAGAATCCACACATTCCCGAGGCATGACACCCCGTCAGCACGTCACCCCTTGACGGATCCTGCCAACAGTCCTCGGACGAAGTACCGCTGGAGCGCGAAGAAGACGATCAGCGGGATGATCAGCGAGAGGAAGGCCCCGGCCGTCAGCAGCTCCCAGCGGCCGCCGAAGGAGCCGGAGAGCTGGGCCAGCCGGACCGTCATCGGCGCCACCTCGGGCGTGCCGCCGGCGAAGGTCAGCGCGACCAGCAGGTCGTTCCAGACCCAGAGGAACTCGAAGATCGCGAACGAGGCCAGCGCCGGGGTGCAGAGCGGCAGCACGATGGACCGGAAGATCTTGAAGTGCGAGGCCCCGTCCATCACCGCCGCCTCCATCAGGTCGCGCGGCAGCTGCGAGATGAAGTTGTGCAGCAGGAAGGTGGCCAGCGGCAGCGCGAACATCGTGTGCGCCAGCCAGACCGGTGCGTACGTCCCGCTCAGGTCCACCTGCGGGATGACGGTGAAGCCGCCCAGGTGCGCCCCGCCGGAGAACAGCTGGAGCAGCGGGATCAGCGCCATCTGCAGCGGCACCACCTGGAGCGCGAAGATCACGAAGAAGACCGTGTCGCTGCCCCGGAACCGCACCCAGGCCAGCGCGTACGCCGCCATCGCCGCGATCACCAGCGGGAAGACGGTGGCCGGCACGCTGATCGCCAGCGAGTTGACCAGGAACGGCATCATCCCGGAGCTGACGCCGAAGCCGCCCTCGAACAGCACCGTGTGGTAGTTGGACAGGATCAGCCCGGGGTGGGCGAACACCTCCCACCAGCCCGTGGTCGCCACCTCCTGCTTGGGCCGCAGCGAGGTGGCCAGCAGGCCGAAGGTGGGGACGGTCCAGAGCACCGTCACCACGATCACGAACAGCGAGCCGAGCGGGCCGCTGAACGAGCGTCGGACAGCCTTGGCGCCGGTCGTCGGGGGGCTGGTCGTCGGAGTGCTCACCGGGTCTCACGCTCCTTGCGCAGCTGGACGATGTTGTAGGCCACCAGCGGCAGCACCGCGAGGAAGAGGATCACCGCGAGGGTGCTCCCCCGGCCCACGTCGAACTGGGTGAAGGACTGCGCGTACATCTCGTTGGCCAGCACCTGGGTGCCGAAGTTGCCGCCGGTCATGGTGCGGACGATGTCGAAGGCCTTGAGCGTGGTGATCATGACGGTGGTGAGCACCACCACCAGCGTGGTGCGGATCATCGGCACCGTGATGAACCAGAACAGGCGCAGCCCGCGCGCCCCGTCCAGCCGGGCCGCCTCGGTCACCTCGTCCGGGATCGCCTTGATCGCGGCCGACAGCACCACCATGGCGAAGCCGGTCTGGACCCAGACCATCACCGCGATCAGCAGGAAGTTGTTCAGCGGCTGGCTCAGGATCCAGTTCGGCGGGTCCTCCCAGCCCAGACTGACGGCCAGTTGGCTGAGCAGGCCGATCTGCGGCTGGCCCGCGCCGCGGGACTCGTAGACGAACTTCCAGATGATCCCCGCGCCGACCAGCGAGACCGCCATCGGCAGGAAGATCAGCGACTTGTACAGCCCCTGCCAGCGCATCCGCTCCACCAGCAGCGCCAGCGCCAGCCCGA
Source organism: Kitasatospora sp. NPDC002040 (assembly GCF_040296785.1). Taxonomy (NCBI): domain Bacteria; kingdom Bacillati; phylum Actinomycetota; class Actinomycetes; order Kitasatosporales; family Streptomycetaceae; genus Kitasatospora; species Kitasatospora sp. NPDC002040. The sequence goes on from NZ_JBEOXV010000016.1 coordinate 75,758, forward strand.
GGCCGGTCGCGGTGAGCGGTGCCACCAGCAGCCAGAGCGCGGTGTTCAGCAGCACGGTGTGGATCGAGTCGGTGGTCAGCGCCCACTCGTAGTTGCGCAGGCCCACCGAGCGGTCGCTGTCGGCGTTGTAGAAGCTCAGGAAGACCGTCCGGACCAGCGGCGCGACCAGGCCGACCACGAGCAGCAGCACGGCCGGGCCGAGCATCACCAGGATCGCCAGCGGCCGGGCGAACCGGCCGGTGGCCCGGCCGGCCACGAAGAAGATCAGCAGCAGGATGCCCAGGAACCCGGCGATCGCGCCCAGGCTGTTGCCGAACTTGATCCCGGCATCGGTCCAGGCGGAGGCGGCCACGTTCAGGGTGGCGGGCATTCAGGGGTCCTTCCCGGCACAGGGGTTGGGGGCAGCGCGGGCGGGTGGACCCGCGCTGCCCCGTGACGAACGACTACTGCTGCGGCCAGGCCGCATCGATGTCGGCCGCCACCTTCGGGATGGCCTGTCCCTCGGCGAACCAGGCGGTCAGCGCCTTCCACTCGGCACCCGCGCCGACGGCGGCGGGCATCAGGTCGGAGGCGTCGAACCGGAAGGTCGCGGCGGGGTCGGTCAGCGCCGCGGCGGAGAGCTTGTCGATCGGGTCGGTGTACAGGCTCTTGTCCACGCCCTGGTTGGCGGAGACCCAGCCGCTGGTGACCTTGACCCGGCTGCTGGCCCACTCCGAGCTGGACAGGTAGTTCTGCACCGCCTGCACCTCGGGCTTGGCCGAGAAGGCCGCCACGAACTCGCCGCCGCCCTCGACCGGGTTGGGCACCGAGGGGTTCACCGCCGGGAGCTGGAAGGCGAAGATGTCGCCGTCCTCGCCGATCTTGGTGCCCTTGGGCCACTGCGCCGCGTAGAACGAGGCCTGCTGGAGCATCGCGCACTTGTTGGTCAGGATCGGCGCCCCGGCGTCCTGGAAGGTGGTGGTGGCGATCGACTTCACGTCACCGATGCCGCCGTTCACCCAGGTCGGGTTCTGCATCCAGTCGGCCACCGTCTGCATCGCGGCGGCGATCTTCGGGTCGCCGAACTTCACCTGGTGGCTGACCCACTGGTCGTAGACCTCGCCGCCGTGGGTGCCGAGCACGACCTCCTCCAGCCAGTCGGTGGCCGGCCAGCCGGTCGCGGTGCCGGAGCCGATGCCGCCGCACCACGGCTTGGTGGAACCCGAGGCGGCGATCTTCCCGCTCAGCGCCATCAGCTCGGCCCAGGTCTTGGGCACCTGGTAGCCGGCCGCCTTGAACGCCTTCGGCGAGTACCAGACCAACGACTTCATGTTGGCGCTCATCGGCGCGGCGTAGAAGGTCCCGTTCACCGACCCGTAGGTCTTCCAGATCGGGCTCCACTTGGCCTGGTTGGCCTCGGTCTGGGCCGGCGGCTTCACCACCTTGCCGGTCTTCACCATCTGGGCCAGCACCCCGGGCTGCGGGATGATCGCCAGGTCGGGGGCGTTGCCGCCGGTCACCCGGACCTGGATCTGCGACTCGAAGTCGGGCGAGCCCTCGTACGAGATCTTGATCCCCGTACAAGAACTGAACTCGGCCCAGGACTTCTCCAGCGAGTCCGACTCGGGGCTGCGGATCGAGGCGAACATCGTCACCGTGGTCCCGGAGTGCCCCGCGTAGGCCTGGTACTTGACGCAGTCGCCGGTCAGCGGGGCGGACGAGCCGCCGCCGGTGCCGCTGGTGGAGGAGTTGGAGCAGGCCGCCGTGAGCGCCAGCGCCAGGACGGCGGGCACGGCCAGCAGCCGGGGGCGGAGGGTCATCGGCGGCCTTCGATCGCGAACAGGACGGGGGTCAACGAGGTCCTCCTTGCCAGGGCATGACATGCCAGCAGTAAGACGAACGACAGGCGCTGAACCAGAGAGAGGAGTGTGTCCCAACCCGTCGGGCTGGCTCGAAGACGTTAACCCAGTCGTCATCCCGAGCCAAGGTGTGCGTTCGACCTTCATCGGCCAGTGCCGCAGTCGTGACCTGGCCGTGCTGCGCGGCCGGGTCACGCCGCGACCGGTCAGAGCAGGACGGGCAGTTCCTTCAGGCTGTTGACCACCATCGACGGGCTCGGGCGCAGCTCGTGGTCGGCGACGGCGAGCCGAAGCCCCGGGAAGCGCGCGAACAGGGCGGGCAGCGCGATCTGCGCCTCCATCCGCGCCAGCGACGCCCCCGGGCAGACGTGCGGGCCATGGCCGAAGGAGAGGATCCGGGCCGGATCCCGGGTGACGTCGAACACCTCGGCGGTGACGCCGTGCTGGGCCGGGTCCCGGCCGATCGCGTTGTAGGAGATCAGCACCGCGTCCCCGGCCGGGATCACCGCATCGCCGTACGGGAGGTCCTCGGTGGCGAAGCGGAACAGGAAGTTGCTGGTCGGCGGCGTCCAGCGGAGCGACTCCTCGACCACCGCGGACCACGCCACCTCGCCCTTGCGCACCAGCTCCAGCTGGTCCGGGTGGGTGAGCAGGGCCCGGACCGCGTTGCTGATCAGGTTGACGGTGGTCTCGTGCCCGGCCGCGATGATCACCCGCAGGGTGGCCGCCGCCTCGGCGTCGGTCAGCGGGCCGCCCTCGACGTCGGCCGCCAGCAGCGCGCTGGTCAGGTCGTCGCCGGGCTCCGCCCGGCGCTTCGCCACCAGGCCCTGCACGAAGGCGTTCAGCCCGGCGATGATCGCCGGGACCTCGGCCGGGTCCTTCACGCTGCTGAAGAAGCGCTCGTACAGGTCCCGGATCGTGGCGTGGTCCTGCTCCGGCACCCCCAGCAGGGTGCCGATCACCGTCATCGGCAGCGGGAAGGCGAAGACGGTCTTCAGGTCGACCTCGGGCCCGGCCGCGGCCACCCGCTCCAGCAGCTCGGCGGTCACCGCCTCGATCCCGGGCCGCATCGCCTCCACCCGGCGCGGGGTGAAGGCCTGGGTCACGATCGACCGCAGCCGCCGGTGCTCCGCACCGTCCGTGGTGACCAGGCTCGGCCCCGGCACCGCGAGCCCGATCAGCGGCCAGGTCTTCGGTATCTCCCCGCGCTGGAACGCCGCCCAGTGCTGGGCGCTCTTCACCAGCCGCTCGTCGTTCAGCAGCGCCCTGGCCGCGGCGTGCCGGGTGACCGCCCAGGCCCGGACGCCCCCCATCAGCTCGACCTCGACCACCGGTCCCGCCGCGCGCAGCAGCGCGCCCTCGGCGGCGTTGTCGGTGGCCAGCGGGTCCATCAGGATCGGGGCGGTCATGCGTACTCCTTCGGGGGAACGGGTTCTCAACCGGCCAGGTATCCGGGGGTGAAGGCCACCGGCAGCGCCACCAGCGCGCGCACCCAGGCGGACGGCCGCCAGACCAGCGCGTGCTCGGCCACCGCCAGCCGCAGGTCGGGCAGCCGGTCCAGCAGCACCTCGATCGCGGTGGCGGCGATCACCTCGGCGGTCTCCTGGGCCGGGAACGGGCAGCTGTGCGGGCCGTACGAGTAGGCCAGGTGGGCCCGGTTGCCCTCGGCCGGGGTGCCGTCGGCCTGCCGGACCGAGGGGTCGGTGTTGGCCCCGGCCAGGCCGAGCAGCAGCAGGTCCCCCGCCGCGATCCGCTGCCCGCCGAGCCGGGTGTCGCCGGTGGCCCAGCGGCCCGCGAAGATCTGGGTCGGGGTGTCCTCCCAGAGCGCCTCGGAGAGCGCCTGGCCGACGCTGCGCCGACCGCCGGAGAGCGAGGCGGCGAACCGGTCGTCGGTGAGCATCAGCCGCAGCGCGTTGGAGATCCAGTAGGCGCACGGCTGGTGACCGGCGATCAGGATCACCCGCAGGTCCCGCATCACCTCCTCGTCGGTCAGCCCGGCCTCGTGGCCCAGCAGCCGGGAGGTGAGGTCCGGGCCCGGCTCCGCGCGCTTGCGCCGGACCAGGCCGAGCATCACGTCCAGCAGCCGCTGCGCCCCGGACTGGGCGTCCGCGCCGCCGTCCAGCATCGCCACCAGCCCGGCGATCAGCACCGGCGCCTCGTCCTCGTCGAGCCCGAACATCCGGCACAGCACCAACAGCGGCAGCCGGTGCGCGTAGTCGGCGACCAGCTCCGCCTCGCCCCGGCCCGCGAACCCGTCGATCAGCCGGTCGGCGACCTCCTCGCAGTACTGCTTCAGCTCGTACTGGTCCACCCCGGCCAGCGCGTCGGTGACCGCCGACTTCCGGCGCTGGTGCTCGGCGCCCTCGGCGTACAGGATCGACGGGACGGGGGCCATCATCGGCTTGAGCGGCCAGTCCGCCGGGATGTTCGGCCACTGGTTCCACCGGGTCGAGTCCCGGCCGAACAGCTTGGTCTGACCGGTCATCAGCTGGAGCTCGCGGTAGCCGATCACCAGCCAGGCCGGGACTCCCCCGGCCAGCTCCACCGGTGCCACCGGGCCGTGCACCCGGCGCAGCTCCTGGTACAGCTGCCCCGGGTCGGTCTGGAACCGGGGCCCGTACAGCGGGGTGGCGTTCGCGTGCGCCGGGCAGCCCGGCGGCGGGGTGGCGTTCGCGGGCTCGGTCACGGGGTCTTCTCCTCTGCGAGTACCAACTGCTCGATGTGGCGGATCAGGGCGATCAGCACCTGCTTGCCGGAGGCGCGGTCCCTGGCGTCGCAGTCCACCAGCGGCACGTGCGCGGGCAGGTCGAGCGCGGCCCGCACCTCGGCCAGGCTGTGGCCGGGGCCGCCGAAGTCGTTCCTGGCCACGATGAACGGCGTGCCGTGGTGCTCCAGCCGGTCGATCGCGTGCCAGGACTCCTCCAGCCGGCGGGTGTCCACCAGCACCACCGCGCCCAGGGCACCGGTGAACAGCCGGTCCCAGAGGAACCAGAACCGCTCCTGGCCGGGCGCACCGAACAGGTAGAGCACCTGGCGCTCGTCCAGGGTGATCCGGCCGAAGTCGAAGGCCACCGTGGTGGAGCGCTTGTCGGCCACCCCGGTCAGGTCGTCGACGCCCTCCCCCGCCCGGGTCATGGTCTCCTCGGTGTTGAGCGGACGGATCTCGCTCACCGAGCCGACCAGGGTGGTCTTGCCGACCCCGAAGCCGCCGACCACGACGATCTTCAGGCCGTTCGAGGCGGTACTGCGCAGCGGGGCGGACGCCCGGGCCCGGAGCAGCGCGGTGTCAGAGCCGTTGGAGTCCATTGAGCACCTGCTTCAGCGTGTCGAGGTCGGGCAGCCGGGCCTTGCTGGGCGCGAACCGGGGGTGCCGGGCGGTGACCCGGCCGCTCTCCAGCAGGTCGCCCAGCAGGATCTTCACCACGCTGACCGGCAGGGCCAGTTCGGCCGCCAGCTCGACCACCGCGGTGGGGCTGGCGCAGATCTCCAGGATCCGGGCGTGCTCGGACTGCATGCCCGGCGCCGGCTCCTGCTCGGTGACGATCAGGGTCACCAGGTCGAAGGCCTGCTCCGGCGGGCGGCTGCGGCCCTTGGTGACGGTGTAGAGCCGGTCCGGCGAGTCGTCCGGACCGGGTATGCCCACCCGGGTGCTCATGCCGTCTCGCGCGCCGGGGCGGTCAGGTACGTGCCGATCTGCTCGACCAGGCCGTACATGTTGTGGCCCACCACTCCGACGTCGGCGCTCTCGTCGGTGACCACCGCGAGGTGCGCGCCCTCACCGGCCGCGACGATGCACAGGATGCCGCCGTGGAACTCGGTCATCGACTGCCTGACCCCGCCGCTGCGGTCGCCGAACTCGATCGACGCGCCGTGCGCCAGGCTCTGCATGCCGGAGGCGATCGCGGCCAGCTGGTCGGCCTGGTCGGTGCCCAGCCCGGCGGTGTGGCACAGCTTGAGGCCGTCGGCCGACAGCACCAGGGCGTGCCGGGTACCGGGGGTGGCGGACAGCAGATTCTCCAACAACCAGTCGAGATCGCAGTCGGTGCTGCTCATCGGGAGTCGTCCTTCTGGGGAGCGTCGTCGGGGCTTTGCCGGAGCGCACGCCGGAACGCGCCGAACCGGGCGGCGGCGGCCGCCGCATCGGTGCGTCCGGACAGTGCGGGGAGTTCGGGGGCCTGAGCAGGCGTCAGGGTCTGCGCAGCTGAGCGGGACTGGGCGGTCGGCAGGGGCTGGGCCGCCGCCAGGGCCTCGGCCGCCACCAGGGTCTGGCCGCGGCGCCGCTGCGGCAGCCCGTTCCCGGCGGCCTCGACGACCGGCCGGTCCGCCCGCTCGTGCACCGGAGCCGCCTCCACCGCCGGTGCCGGGGCCGGGAGTTCGGGCCGGGTCGGCGCCGGGTGGGTGATCAGCTGCTCGGGGATCAGCACCACCACGCCGGTGCCGCCCCGGGCGGACGGACGGAACGAGATCTGCAGCCCGTGCTTGCGGGCCAGCACCCCGACCACGGCCAGGCCGAGCCGGGTGCCGGCGGAGAGCTCGGCCAGGTCCAACGGCTCGGCGGAGACGGCCTGTTCGGCCCGCTTGAGCCAGCTCTCGCCGAGGCCGAGCCCGCCGTCCTCGACCGTGACCACCAGGCCGGAGTGCACCTCCTCGACGTAGACGTGCACCTCGGCCGGCGGGGCGGAGAAGTTGGCGGCGTTGTCCAGCAGTTCGGCCAGCACGTGCATCACGCCCTCGGCCGCGAAGCCGGCCACCGCGGCGGTGCTGGCGGAGTGCAGCCGCACCCGCTGGTACGCGCCGATCCGGCCGAGTGCGCCGCGCAGGATCGACTCCACCCCGATCGGCCTGGTCCAGCGCCGACCGGAGCGGGCGCCGGTGAGCACCGCGATCGAGTCGGCCATCCTGCCCGCCTGGGCGGTGGCGTGATCGAGCGTCAGCAGGTCGCCGAGCACCTCCTCGCCGTGCCGGTGCTGCATGTCCCGCAGCTCGGCGTGCATGCTGGTGGCCAGCGCTTGGACCCGTCCGGCGGCGGTCGCGCAGACCGCCAGGGCGGCGGCCCGCCGGCGCTCGCCCCGGCCGACCTCGGCCGCGACGGTGCGCAGCAGGGCGGCGTGCGGCAGCGCCCGGTGCGGGGCCAGCGCGGTCTCCACCGAGCCGCCGGCCCGGAGCCGGGCGACCACCTCGGGCAGCACCTCGGCGCCGAGGCGGTCCAGGGCGGCCCGCTCCTCCCGGAGCAGCAGCTCGCGGGCGTGCCGCTCCTGGTCCGCCAGTCGGGCCTGCTCGCGCAGCTCCCCGTTCTCGGCCTCCGACTCGGCCAGCGCGGCCTCGGCGGACCGGAGTTCGACCCGGACGGCCTCGCGCTCGGCCCGGGCGGTGGTCAGCGCGGTCCGCAGGTCGGCGGCGGCCCGGTGGGTGTCCTCCAGGGTGGCGTACAGGTTGCCGGCGTAGTCGTGTGCGGCGGCCAGCTGGTCGCGGGCGTCCCGGAGTTCGGCGGCGGTCCGGCGGGTGCGGCCGAGCTGGCGGCAGGCCAGCGCGAGCAGTCCGCACCAGAGCACCAGTGCGCCGGCCACGGTGGCGGCCACGGCCGGCTGCCGGTCGACCGGGGTCAGCACGACGGCGGCCGCTCCTCCCCCGGCGCCGATCAGCAGGCCGATCGCGGCCCAGCGGGCGGGGTTGCCGTGGGAGCGGCGGTCGGACGCGCCTCGGTCCGGGCGCGTGCGGGCTGTCATCAGGCTGATCCTCGGGGGCGGACGGCTGTGGCAGGGCAGGCGACAGCGCACCACCGCACGGAGCGTGCCCTCGGGCACGCTCCGTGCGGCTGATCAGTACACGCGGTCAGCAGATCATATCCATTCACCAGTTGTACTCAACCTGCCAACTGACGAACCGTCCGCTCCCTGCACATCCGCTGCACACGACGGACAACAGTCCTCCGCGCGCGAGCGCCGTCAGTCCGACAGCGCCTCCAACTCCTGTCGCAGTCCGGCCGGGTCGATCCCCCGGTCCGCGATCACCTTCACCCCCAGGCCACCGCCCTCGCGGAGCACTCCGAGCAGCAGGTGCCGGACCGCGATCTGCTTGTCGCCCAGCCGCACCGCCTCCCGGAGCGAGAGCTCCAGCACCTTCTTCGACCGGGGCGTGAACGGGCTGTGGTCGCTCTTGAACCAGCCGCGCCGGCGCGGCTCCTCCTTCGGCCCGTCCAGCGCCCCGACCCCGAACTCGGCCTCCACCGCCTCCCGTACCGCGTCCAGGTCGACCCCGATGGTGGCCAGCACCGCCGCGTCGTGCCCTTCGCCCGGGCCGATCAGCCGGGTCACCTCCGCCCGGACCGCGTCGTGATCCAGCCCCTTGGCGACCAGCAGCGCCGCCGCCGGGTCGGCCGGGTCGGCCAGCACCGCGAGCAGCAGGTGCTCCGTCCCGATGTAGCCGTGCCGGAACTCCGCCGCCTCGGCCTGGGCCTGCACGACCACCTGCCGGGCCGCCGCCGTGAACCGCTCGAACATTCCTCAGCCTCCGTCCGCGGCGCTGCTGCCGCCACTGCTGCCGCTGCTCTCGTCGCCGAAGCCGCGCTTCGCGTACTTCTTGTGCACGGCCTGCCTGCTGACGCCCAGGCAGACCGCGATGTCCTGCCAGGACCAGCCCTGGCCGCGCGCGTTCCCGACCTGGAGGTCCTCCAGCCGGTCCGCCAGGTCCCGCAGGGCGCGGACGGCGCGCAGGCCGACGGCCGGGTCGCGGCTGCTCGCGGCTGCCGCGAGCTGCTTCGAATCGCTCATACTGTCAACGTAGGTTGACACGTCGATTCTGTCAACCTTGGTTGACACCTGGCCGTGCGCGCTACGGTCTCCCCATGACCACCACGTCCACCGGGCCCGGCTCCGGAGCCCTGCTGCGCGACTGGCGGGAGCGGCGCGGCCTCAGCCAGCTCCAGCTCGCCCTCGGCGCGGACTCCTCCGCCCGGCACATCAGCTTCATCGAGACCGGCCGCGCCCGCCCCGGCCAGGAGCTGCTGCTCCGCCTCGCCGAGCACCTGGACATCCCGGTCCGCGAACGCAACGCCCTGCTGCTGGCCGCCGGTTACGCCCCGCACTACGCCGAGACCCCGCTCGACGACCCGTCCCTGGACGCGCTCCGGTCCGGCATGGAGCAGCTGCTCGCGGCCCACGAGCCCTACCCCGCCCTGATCGTCGACGGCACCTACCGGGTCCTGGCCGCCAACCGGGGCATCGCCCTGCTGCTGGAAGGCGTCGACCCCGGGCTGCTCACCCCGCCCATGAACGCCATGCGGATCACCCTGCACCCCGGCGGCCTCGCCCCCCGGATCCGCAACCTCCGGCAGTGGCGGGCCCACCTGCTGGAGCAGATGGAGCGTCAGATCGCCCTGGTCCGCTCCGAACCGCTGCGCCTGCTGTACGAGGAGGTCAGGGCCTACCCGGCCCCGCTGGAGGACGAGTCGCAGGACGCCTCCGCACTGTTCCCGTTCGCCCTGCCGCTCCGGTTCGAGCACGGCGGGCGGGTGCTCTCGTTCCTCTCCGCCATCTCCACCTTCAACACCCCCATGGACGTGACCGTCTCCGAGCTGGCCATGGAGACCTTCCTCCCGGCCGACCCGGAGACCGCGTCCTACCTGCGCGAGGTGCTGCCGTGACCGTCACCCTCACGATCCGCCCGGCACTGACCGACGCCGAGCTGAACGAACTCTTCGCCGCGGCCTGGCCCGAGCACCGCCCGACCGCCTTCGCCCCGCTGCTCACCCGCAGCCTGCTCTGGGTCGGCGCCCACCGCGGTTCCCGCCTGATCGGGTACGTCAACGTCGTGGGCGACGGCGGGGCGCACGCCTTCATCCTGGACACCACCGTGCACCCCGACGAGCAACGGCTCGGCCTCGGGGTGCGGTTGGTGCGGGCCGCGGCCGAGCAGGCCCGCGAACACGGGGCCCACTGGCTGCACGTCGACTACGAGCCGCACCTGACCGGCATCTACGCCAGGTGCGGCTTCCGGCCGACCGCCGCCGGACTACTGGCGCTCTGACCGGGCGGCTCCGCGCAGCGCCCGCCACTGCAGCACCGCGAACCCGGCCACCGTCGCGGCCTGCAGCGGGATCCACACCAGCCCGGCGGTGGTCGGCTCGAACCACACCGCCATCGCCACCACGCTGAGCACCGTCCACAGCAGGTTCACGTCCACCAGCACCTTCACCACCGCCGCCGACGGCTCCGGCCGGCTCGCCAGGAAGCCCACCCCGGCGCCGAACAGCAGCAGGAACGCCCCGATCTCCAGCAGCACCCCCCGGTCGATCCCGAGCAGCTCCCCGAGCGGCCCCGAGGCGGCCAGGTAGGCCAGCCCGTTCCCCCCGGTGACCACGGCGTCCAGCGCCAGCACCCGACGCAGCCACCCCTGCCCGGTCCCGGTCGAACGGACAGCACCAACAAGCGAGTTCACGGACATGACGGATCACCCTCCGAGCGGTCGGCGGCCCTCCGAGGTCCTCCCCGGCGGCCTGCACCCAGCCTGCCGGGCCGGTCGCACCGGGTCGATTACGTCCCGGGTAATGCCGGCCCGGCAGCGGGGTGCAGGCCACCGCCTCAGGCCCCGTAGCGCTCGCGGAAGACGTTGCGTTCCGGGGCGCGGCGGCCCGGGTGCGGACGGGACTCCGCCGGGTGGCCGAGCGAGACCAGCAGGGCGATGGCGAGGTCGTCGCGGTCACCGATGCCGATCGCCTGCTTGACCTCCGCCTCGTTCCAGCCGTTCATCGGGGAAGTGGCCAGGCCGAGTTCGGTGGCGGCGAGGATCAGGAAGGAGGCCGCGATCACGGCGTCCTTGACGGCGTACTCCCGCACCAGGCCGCGCCGGTCGAGGTCGGTCTGGAAGGCCGTGGACTCGGCGTCGAACGCGGCGATGAACTCCTCGTTCCAGGCCCCGCTGCGACGGGCCCGCTCGTAGACGTCGGCGCGGTCCTCCCGCCAGGCCTGCGGCTCCGCGACGAATACCAGGACCACCGGCGCCTCCTGCGGCTGCGGCTGCCCGCCGGTGGCGCGGGCCAGCTCCGCCCGACCGGCCGGGTCGGTGACCACCACGATCGAACGGTCCTGCAGGTTCCAGCTGGTGGGCGCCTCGACGGCGAGGTCGAGCAGGGCGGTGAGGGTGGCGTCCGGGATCGGGTCCGGCCGGTAGTGGCGGATGGTGCGGCGGGTGCGGATGGCGTCGGCGACAGATGCGGTGCGGTTCGTCATGCCACTCACTATTGGAGAGTGACGCTCGATCAGGAAGAGGGCACCTGAAAGTGCGTTACTCTCCCGGGCATGACGACAGTGGTGGAATCATCCGGGCTCCCGGCCGACGCCTACTCGGCGAACTGCCCCACCCGCGACGTACTCGACCGGATCGCCGGCAAGTGGACGGTCCTGGTCGTCGACGCCCTCCTCCAAGGCACGCTGCGCTACACGGAGTTGAGCCGCCGGATCGAAGGCGTCTCGCAGAAGATGCTCACCCAGACCCTGCGCGCGCTGGAGGCCGACGGATTCCTCACCCGCACCGTCCACCCGACCGTCCCGCCCCGGGTCGAGTACACCCTGACCGAGCTGGGCCACAGCCTGGCCGAGCCGGTCAGGGCGCTGCGCGAATGGGCGGAGACCCACATCAACAAGATCGAACGGGCCCGGCAGCAGCACCGCCCGGCCTGACCGACCCGGGTCCGGCACCCACCGCACAACCCGTCGAACGCCGCAGGGCGGTGGCGCCGGAATCCCGGCCCCACCGCCCTGAACGGCAGCTTCACGCCCTACCGGGCGCGAGGATCAGCTGCAGCCGCTGGTCGAGCCGCAGCCCTCGCAGAGGTAGCAGCTGCCCGCGCGGCGCATCTTGGTGCCGCAGGAGAAGCAGAGCGGCGCGTCGGCGTTGAGGCCGAGCTGGATCTCCATCAGTTCGGTGGAGTTGTGCGCCTGGGCCGGGGCCGCCGCCTTGGGGGCCGGGGTGATCTCGACCGGGCGGGCGTTGGCCAGCGGGGCGGACTGGGACAGGCTGTCCACGTCCAGGTCCTCGGCCTCGATCGGCTCGTACGAGCCGGTGTCGAGGTGGCGCTGGCGCTCCTCGACCGAGTGGATGCCGAGCGCGGACCGGGTCTCGAAGGGCAGGAAGTCCAGCGCCAGGCGGCGGAAGATGTAGTCGACGATCGACTGCGCCATCCGCACGTCCGGGTCGTCGGTCAGACCGGCCGGCTCGAACCGCATGTTGGTGAACTTGGAGACGTACGTCTCCAGCGGGACGCCGTACTGCATGCCGACCGAGACCGCGATCGAGAAGGCGTCCATCATGCCCGCGAGGGTCGAACCCTGCTTGGACATCTTCAGGAAGACCTCACCCAGACCGTCGTCCGGGTAGGAGTTGGCGGTCATGTAGCCCTCGGCGCCACCCACCGTGAAGGAGGTGGTGATGCCGGGACGGCCCTTGGGGAGGCGCTTGCGGACCGGGCGGTACTCGACCACGGGCGCCGGGACGGCCGCGGCGGCGGGGGCCGCGACGGCCGGGGCGTCCTTCTTCTTGGCCGAGAGCGGCTGGCCGACCTTGCAGTTGTCGCGGTAGATCGCGAGGGCCTTGACGCCCAGCTTCCACGCCTCGAAGTAGATCTCCTCGATCTCCTCGACCGTGGCGGCCTCGGGCATGTTGACCGTCTTGGAGATCGCACCGGAGATCCACGGCTGGATCGCCGCCATCATCCGCACGTGGCCCATGGCGGAGATGACCCGCTCGCCCATCGCGCAGTCGAAGACCTCGTAGTGCGCGGGCTTGAGGCCCGGCGCGTCGAGCACGTTGCCGTGCTCGGCGATGTGGGCGACGACCGCCTCGACCTGCTCCTGCTGGTAGCCGAGGCGCTTGAGCGCGCGCGGCACGGTGTTGTTGACGATCTGCATCGAGCCGCCGCCGACCAGCTTCTTGAACTTCACCAGCGCCAGGTCGGGCTCGACGCCGGTGGTGTCGCAGTCCATCATCAGGCCGATGGTGCCGGTCGGAGCGAGCACCGAGGCCTGCGCGTTGCGGAAACCGTTCTGCGCGCCCAGGGTCAGCACGTCCGCCCAGGTGGCGGTGGCCGCGGCCCAGATCGGGGCGTCCAGGTCGTCGTAGGAGACCGCGACGGCGTTGGCGTCCGCGTGCTGCTTCATCACCCGCTGGTGCGGGGCGGCGTTGCGGGCGTAGCCGTCGTACGGGCCGACCACACCGGCGAGTTCGGCGCCGCGGCGGTAGGCGGTGCCGGTCATCAGCGAGGTGATGGAGCCGGCCAGCGCGCGGCCGCCCTCGGAGTCGTAGGCGTGGCCGGTGGCCATCAGCAGGGCGCCGAGGTTGGCGTAGCCGATGCCGAGCTGGCGGTACGCCCGGGTGGTCTCGCCGATCTTCTCGGTCGGGAAGTCGGCGAAGCAGATCGAGATGTCCATCGCGGTGATGACCAGCTCGACCACGGCGGCGAAGCGCCCGGCGTCGAAGGAGTCGTCGTCGCGGAGGAACTTCATCAGGTTCAGCGAGGCGAGGTTGCAGCTGGAGTTGTCCAGGTGCATGTACTCGGAGCAGGGGTTGGACGCGTTGATCCGGCCCGACTCCGGGCAGGTGTGCCAGTGGTTGATGGTGTCGTCGTACTGGATGCCCGGGTCGGCGCAGGCCCAGGCCGCCTCGGCCATCTTGCGGAACAGCTTCTTGGCGTCGATGGTCTCGATCACGTCGCCGGTCATCCGGGCCTTCAGGCCGAACTCGGTGCCGTTCTCGACCGCCGTCATGAACTCGTCCGAGACCCGGACCGAGTTGTTGGCGTTCTGGTACTGGACCGAGGTGATGTCGTCGCCACCGAGGTCCATGTCGAAGCCCGCGTCACGGAGGGCGCGGATCTTCTCCTCCTCCTTGACCTTGGTCTCGATGAAGGCCTCGACGTCCGGGTGGTCCACGTCCAGCACGACCATCTTGGCCGCGCGGCGGGTGGCGCCACCGGACTTGATGGTGCCGGCCGAGGCGTCGGCGCCGCGCATGAAGGAGACCGGGCCGCTGGCGTTGCCGCCGGAGGAGAGCAGCTCCTTGGAGGAGCGGATCCGGGAGAGGTTCAGGCCGGCGCCGGAGCCGCCCTTGAAGATCATGCCCTCTTCCTTGTACCAGTCGAGGATCGACTCCATGGAGTCGTCGACGGCCAGGATGAAGCAGGCGGAGACCTGCTGGGGCTGCTTGGTGCCGACGTTGAACCAGACCGGCGAGTTGAAGCTGAACACCTGGTGGAGGAGGGCGTAGGTCAGCTCGTGCTCGAAGATCTCGGCGTCGTCCGGGCGGGCGAAGTAACCGTTCTTCTCACCGGCGGCGCGGTAGGTCAGCACCACCCGGTCGATGATCTGCTTCAGGCTCCACTCGCGCTGCGGGGTGCCGACCGCGCCGCGGAAGTACTTCGAGGTGACGATGTTGACCGCGTTCACCGACCAGGAGTCGGGGAACTCGACGCCGCGCTGCTCGAAGTTGATCGAGCCGTCGCGCCAGTTGGTCATCACGACGTCCCGGCGCTCCCAGGTGACCTGGTCGTAGGGGTGCACGCCGGGAGTGGTGTGGATGCGCTCGATGCGCAGCCCGCCCTTCGGAGCCTTGCCGGCCCCCTTGGCAGCCTTCGACCCGCGTGCTGACCCGCTCGTGGTATCGGTCACTTCTTGCTCTCCTCCAGGGAAAATCCCCCGATATCCCATTATCAGATGGGCGCAGGGGCGGGCGGCAGTGTTCGGCGCACCGTTTTCGGGCACGCCGGAGACCCGGATCAACCGGTGTACGTCAGCTGGTCAGGGCGTGGCGGAGAGGACGGCGACGTCCTCCACCGAGGGGAGAGGCCGTTCGGCGCGGAGCTCCGCGATGGCGGCCTCGAAGTCTTCGAGATCGTCGAAGGCGCGGTACACCGAGGCGAACCTCAGGTAGGCGACCAGGTCGAGATCCTTGAGTGGGCCGAGTATGGCCAAGCCCACGTCGTGTGTCGAGAGTTCTGCGCTGCCCGAGGCCCGGACGCACTCCTCGACCCGCTGGCCGAGCTGGGCGAGGGCGTCCTCGGTGACCGGGCGGCCCTGACAGGCCTTGCGGACACCGGTGATCACCTTCGACCGGGAGAACGGCTCGGTCACGCCGCTGCGCTTGATCACCATCAGGGTGGCGGTCTCGACCGTGGTGAAGCGTCGGCTGCAGTCGGGACACTGGCGGCGGCGACGGATGGAACTCCCGTCGTCACTGGCTCTGCTGTCCACGACCCGGCTGTCCGGATGCCGACAGAAGGGGCAGTGCATCGGGAACTCCCTCTCTGGCAACAACGGACTCCAGAAGCCTACCCGACACAAGGGGTGGGCCCAAGCCGAGAACCTACCCCTACATCTTGTGACGGACCAGCTGACGCGCCGGGCGGGGTGAAAACTTCTCGGCACTTCAAATAGACTGCTCAGGTCGAACATTTAAGCGATCTACACCCAGAGTCTTGATCGAGTCAGCCGACTTCGAATAAATTCACTCGAACGTGTGTTTGGCGCAACCTTTCGATAGGGGACCCAGTTGTGCTGGGCAAAGGGAGACCTGTCGGAAGGACCGCCGTGAACACCGTCGAAGCCAAGACCTCCATCCCGGTGCAGGAGCGCCCCGCGCGCACCGCTGAGCAGGAGAGCGTGGACCACACCATGAGCCGGAGCCAGCCCATCGAGCACTCCGCCGCCCAGGACGACGTCCTCGGCCAGACCGTCCCGACGCGCTCGCTGCCGGGGCGGCCCCCGGGCATCCGCACCGACGAGGCCGGGCTGACGGAGCGCCAGCGCCGGGTGATCGAAGTGATCAGGGACTCGGTGCAGCGCCGGGGCTACCCGCCGTCGATGCGGGAGATCGGCCAGGCCGTCGGCCTCAGCTCGACCTCCTCGGTCGCGCACCAGCTGATGGCGCTGGAGCGCAAGGGCTTCCTGCGCCGCGACCCGCACCGCCCGCGCGCCTACGAGGTCCGCGGCGTCGAGGTGGCCCGGCCGAACACGGCCGAGGCGGCCGGTCGCCCGTCCACCTCGTACGTGCCGCTGGTCGGCCGGATCGCCGCCGGCGGCCCGATCCTGGCCGAGCAGACGGTCGAGGACGTCTTCCCGCTGCCCCGTCAGCTGGTCGGCGAGGGCGAGCTGTTCGCGCTCACCGTGCGCGGCGACTCGATGATCGAGGCCGCCATCTGCGACGGCGACTGGGTCACCGTCCGCCGCCAGCCGGTGGCCGAGAACGGCGACATCGTGGCCGCGATGATCGACGGCGAGGCCACCGTCAAGCGCCTCAAGCGCGAGGACGGCAAGATCTGGCTGATGCCGCACAACCCCGCGTACGACCCGATCCCGGGCGACAACGCGACCATCCTGGGCAAGGTCGTCGCGGTGCTCCGCCGCCTCTGACCCGTCGTACGGAGACACGAAAAGGGCCACCCCCTCGGGGTGGCCCTTTCCCGTGCGGGCCGTCAGCCGCGCTTGGCCACCGGGCGGACCGGCGGCGCCGACTCGTCGATGGCAGCCAGCGAACGGCGCACCTGGTTGCGGTCGTTGGTGTACCAGAAGTCCGGCATCGAGGACCGGAAGAAGCTGCCGTAGCGCTTGGTGGCCACCCGCGGGTCCAGCACCGCGACCACGCCCCGGTCGTCGGCCGCCCGGACCAGCCGGCCCGCGCCCTGGGCCATCAGCAGCGCGGCGTGGGTGGCGGCGACCGCCATGAAGCCGTTGCCGCCGCGCTCCTCGACGTCCTTCTGCCGGGCGCTCATCAGCGGGTCGTCGGGGCGCGGGAACGGGATCCGGTCCAGCACCACCAGCTGGCAGGCCGAGCCGGGCACGTCCACGCCCTGCCAGAGCGAGAGGGTGCCGAACAGGCAGGTGGAGGCGTCCGAGGCGAACTCCCGGATCAGCTCGCCCAGGGTGTCCTCGCCCTGGAGCAGGATCTTGTTGTCCAGCCGCTCGCGCAGCGCCTCGGCCGCCGCCTTGGCCCCGCGCATCGAGGAGAACAGGCCGAGGGTGCGGCCGCCGGCCGCACCGATCAGCTCGGTGAGCTCGTCCAGCATCTCCGGGCGCTCCGGGTCGCGGCCCGGGTCGGGCAGGTGCTTGGCGACGTAGAGGATGCCCTGCTTGGGGTAGGAGAACGGCGAGCCGACGTCGATCCCGCGCCAGTACGGCGGGGTGTCCTCGCCGTGCACCAGCTCGGGCTCGTCGGCCGCCCGCTCGTCCGGCAGCCGGCCCTCGCCCGGCAGGCCGACCGAGGCGGCCACGCCGTTGAAGTCGCCGCCCAGCTTGAGGGTGGCGGAGGTGAGCACCACCGAGCGCTCCTTGTAGAGCTTCTCCCGGAGCAGGCCGGAGACGCTCAGCGGGGCGACCCGGAGCGAGGCGGTGCCGGGGCCGAAGCGGTCGCTGCGCTCGATCCAGATCACGTCGTAGGCGGACTCGGAGAGCAGCCGGTCGGCGGTCTCGTGCAGCGATTCGGCGGAGGCCATCGCCTGCTTGCGGACCGCGTCCTCGTCGGTGAGCGCCTTGTCCCTGGTCTCGCCGAGCGAGGTGATGACCAGGCGGGCGGCGTCCCGGATCGCGGTGACCGCGTAGGCCAGGTACTCGGGCAGCTCGCCCTCGACCCGGCCGGGCTGGGCGGTCTCCATCAGCCCGTGGTAGTTCTCGGCGGCGGCCTGGAGCGCGTCCACCGCCTTCTCGTTGGCCAGCCGGGCGGCCCGCTTGACCGCCCGGTTCACCGCGCCGACGGTGAGCTCGCCGGTGGCGGCGCCGGTCACCCGGTTCACCAGCTCGTGCGCCTCGTCGACGATCAGCAGGCCGTGGTCGGGCAGCACCGGGGCGCCCTCGATCGCGTCGATCGCCAGCATCGCGTGGTTGGTGACCACCACGTCGGCCAGCTTGGCCCGCTCCCGGGCCGCCTCGGCGAAGCACTCCTGCCCGTACGTGCACTTCGAGGCGCCGAGGCACTCCCGGGAGGTGACCGAGAGCTGGGCCCAGGCCTTGTCGGAGACACCGGGCGAGAGGTCGTCGCGGTCGCCGGTCTCGGTCTCGTCGGCCCAGTCGCGCAGCCGGAGCACGTCCTGGCCGAGCTTGCCGGTCGGGCCGCCGAGCGCGTCCACCGGGTCGAACAGGCCCTCGCCCTCCTCGCTCGGGGTGCCCTCGTGCGCGCGGTGCAGGCAGAGGTAGTTCGACCGGCCCTTGAGCATCGCGAACTGCGGGCGGCGGCGCAGCACCGGGTGCAGCGCGTCCACCGTCCGGGGCAAGTCCCGCTCCACCAGCTGGCGTTGCAGCGCCAGGGTGGCGGTGGCCACCACCACCCGGTCGCCGTGCGCGAGCGCCGGGACGAGGTAGGCGAGGGACTTTCCGGTGCCGGTGCCGGCCTGGACCAGCAGGTGCTCGCCGCTGCCGACCGCGTCGGCGACGGCTGCCGCCATCGCCACCTGGCCGGGGCGCTCGACGCCCCCGACGGCCGTCACGGCGGCGTGCAGCAGCTCCGGGAGCGCGGCGCGGGAGACGGGTGCCGGGGCCTCGGCGGTACCGGGCAGGGACTGGGATTCGGAGTCGTTCGTCATGGCCCGCCCAGCCTACGACGTGGGGGTGACAATCCGGCTCTGCTGCGGGGGCAGCCCGGCCGTCCCGTCCAGGTGCAGCGGGTTGGACACCTCGCCGTGCACGGCGGCGTGCGGGCGCTCGGGGCGGTCCCGGTAGCCGTCCAGCAGCAGCCGGTTGCGGTTCAGGCAGAGGCGGTCGATCTTGGACGTGAAGAGGTCGAAGAGCTTGAACCGTTCGCCGAGTTCGGGGAAGCGCCGCTGGTAGGCGGTGATCCGCTCGCGCAGCAGCTCCCAGAACTCGGCCTCGGAGACGCCGAGCTGGGCGTCGAACAGCGGCGCCAGGTAGCGGAACACCCCGACGAACAGGCCGGAGTGCAGGAACTGGCACAGGTACTCCGGCGGCTCCCGCAGCAGCACCTCGCCCACCTCGGCCGGCAGGCCGTCGAGTTCGGGCAGTTCGCGGTCGCTGATGTTGACGTCGTCGACGAAGTCCTTGACCGCGAGCCGGGCCGGGGCGTCGTGCTGGTCGAAGACCACGATGGCGTTCTCGCCGTGCGGGGAGAACACCGTGCCGTAGCGGTAGAGGAAGTGCAGCAGCGGCGGCAGCATCACCGCGAACAGCCGGCGCAGCCAGTCCCGGGCCGGCAGCCCGGAGCGGTCGACCAGCTCGGCCACCAGGGCGCGGCCGTCCGAGCCGGTCTGCAGCAGCGAGGCCAGCGTGCGGGCCCGCTCGTGCGGGGCGAGGTACCGGCCGAGCGGCTCACGCCAGATCGCGCCGAGCAACTCCTTGTACTGGTAAGGGACTTCCGGCAGGTCGCGGTAGACCGGGTGGTCGACCGCGACCGAGGCGATCTCACCGAGCAGGATCACCCGGCACTCGTCGCGCAGGAACGGGTCGCCGTCCCGCAGGCCGTGGATCCAGGCGGTGACGGCGGGCGCGGCCAGCGTGCGCTCGGTGGGCAGGCCGCGCCAGACCAGGGTGTTGAGCACCGAGAGCGGCAGTTTGACGGTGCAGCGCTCGGGCCGGCTGAGGTTGAAGAAGCTGCGGATGGACTGCTGCGGCAGTCGCAGGTCGCCGTCGCTGGGCAGCGGGACGATCTCGCCGGAGGCGATCCAGGGGGCGAACAGCGGCAGCACCACCTCGTCCCACTGCCACGGGTGCACCGGCAGCAGCAGGTAGTCGTCCCCGACCTGCGACCGGAAGGCCGGGCTCAACTCCTGCTCGTACAGGTCGGACCGGCCCCGGAACTCGGCCAGCCCGCGGTGCACCGCGAGCCAGGGCAGCTGCTGCGGGGTCCGGGCCTCGGGGGCCCAGGCGGCCAGGTCGGTGGCGGAGAGGCCGAGCCGGCCCTTGTTCGGGACGATCCACGGGTGCCCGGTCTGCCGGCCCTCCAGCTCGACGTGGTCCAGGTCGGCCAGCTCGGCGGCGGTCAGTTGGGTGGCCAGCTGCCGGGCGTCCGCGAGCAGGGTGGCGGTCAGCTCCCGGACCAGGTGCCCCAGGGTGTCGCCGGAGAGGCCCAGCACGCCCCGGGCCAGCTGGAGCAGCCGCAGCGGGTCCCGCCCGGGGTCGGCCTGGCAGTGCACCGAGTCCGGATCGACCTGCCAACTCCCGTACGCGCCGCGGCGGGCGGTGAAGCGGTAGACCGCCTCGGGCAGGTCGAGCCGGTAGCCGGCGCCGTCCGGCACCGGGGTGAGCAGCTCCTCGTAGGCGAACTCGCCGAGCATCTTGGCGAGCATCGCCCGGCGGGCCCGCTGCCAGTGCGCGGCCGTGAGCTGGGGCGGCAGGTGGAGCTCGGCGGGAGGCTGCGGCACGGTTCCCCTCCGGAGGGGTTCAGCGGGTGACTGGGGCGGCACGGTTGCCCTCCTGCGGGCGCGGGAGGGCGGAAGCGGGCGGAACGGATGCGGGCGGAGCTGTTGCAGGAACCGGCGGGGCGAAGCTGGTCCAGGCCGTCCGGGCGGGCAGCCGGTGGACGGTCCGGCCGGTCACCGCGTTGAGGATCACCGCGGCCCGGTGCGCACCCAGGCCGAGATCGGGTGTGCCGACCCCGTGAGTGTGCAGCTCGGCGTTCTGCACGTACAGACCGCCGGTCAGTTCGGGCCGGGTGGCGACCCGGTGGTCCAGGTCGACCCGGAACCGGCCGTGCCCGTCCCAGTCGACCAGCTCGGCGACCGGGTCGAGCAGCGCCGGGCGGACCGCCCGGTAGCCGGTGGCCAGCACCACCGCGTCGGTCCGCACCACGTGCTCGGCACCCGAGTCGACCTGTCGACATGCCAGCTCGAAGCCGCCGCACGGCCCGGCCAGCGCCTCGGTGACGGCGGTGCCGGGGAGGATCTCCACCGGCTCCGCGTCCAGCGCCCGGCCGATGGTCCGCTCGTACAGCAGCTCGTGGATCTCGGCCAGGGTCTCGGCGCTGGCCGCCTTGTGCAGCTGCCACTGCTCCCGCACCAACCGGTCCCGGACGGCGGGGGCGAGGCCGTGGAAGTGGCGGGTGTAGTCGGGGGTGAAGTGCTCCAGGCCGAGCTTGGAGTACTCCATCGGGGCCAGCGCCCTGGTCCTGGTCAGCCAGCGCAGCCGGGTGCCGTCGCCGCCCCGGTGGCGGAGCAGGTCGAGGAAGACCTCGGCGCCGGACTGTCCGGAGCCGACCACGGTGATGTCCCGGGCCCGGTCCAGGCCGGCCCGGCGGTCCAGGTACTCGGCGGAGTGCCAGACCGCCGGGTGCCCGCGCAGCGCGGCGAACGCCTCCGGGTGGACCGGGGCGGTGCCGACGCCGAGCACCACGTTCCGGGCCCAGACCTCGGTGCCGCCGGCCAGCGCCCGGAACAGCTCCTGCTCGGGGTGCCAGTGCAGCTCGGTGACGGCCGCGCCGAACCGGCAGTTGACCAGGCGCTCGGCCGCCCAGCGGCAGTAGTGGTCGTACTCCCGGCGGGCGAGCTGGAAGCGCTCGGCGAAGTAGAACGGGAACAGCCGGTCCTGGTCGCGCAGGTAGTTGAGGAAGGACCAGGGGTTGGTCGGGTCGACCAGCGAGACCAGGTCGGCCAAGAACGGGACCTGCATCCGGGCCCCGTCCACCAGCATCCCGGGGTGCCAGCGGAACTCCGGCTTCGCCTCGCAGAACAGCGCGTCGAGCCCGCTGACCCGGTCGGCCAGCGCCGCCAGGGACAGGTTGAACGGGCCGAGGCCGACGCCCAGCAGGTCGTAGGGCTCGGGCTGCGGGTGGTCCATGTCGTCCCAGTCTTCGTGCGGGCGGGTCATCGTTGACGCAGCATCAGCGCCGCCCGCTTCTCGGGCAGGTCCAGCTCGGCCACGGTCTCGAACCCGGCCCGCCGGAACGCCCGCAGCGACGGGGTGTTGCGCAGGTCGGGCTCGGCCACCAGGCGCTCGCAGCCGGGCTCGGTCAGCAGCCGGTCGGCCAGCGCGGTGAGCAGCAGCGCGCCGATGCCCCGGCCGCGGTGGCCGGGCGGGCCGAGCAGCAGGTGCAGCCCGAGGTCGCCCTGCCCGGCGGGGTAGTACTCGGCGAGCCGGTCCGCCTCGGCCCGGTAGAGCTCCCAGTAGCTCATCGGGGTGCCGTCCAGCAGCCCGATCAGCGGGCAGCTGTGGCTGTCCGGGCCGAGCTGCGGGGCGACGTGCCGGGCGGTGGTCTCGGGCGGCCCGGCCAGCTCCCAGTACGCGTCCACCTCCGGGTCGTTCATCCACCCGGCCAGCAGCGGCAGGTCGGTGGCGAGTTCGACCTCGCGCAGCTCGAACTCGCCGACGGCGGTCCTCATACGGCGGCCACCGGGTTGCGGATGTCGACGTAGACGGACTGGGTGGCGACCGGGCCGACGAGTTCGTCCATTCCGTTCAGCCTGGTCAACAGGTTCGCCTTGCACCGCAGTTCGGGGCGCTCCAGCAGCAGTGCGGGCAGCCCGGAGCCGGTGCCGGCCGCGCGGGGGCCGCCCAGGAAGCCGCGCAGGGCGGCCAGCAGCACCTCCTCCTCGGCCAGCCGCTGCGAGCCGAAGGCGCCGATCAGGCCGAGCACGTGGTTGATGCCGAGGTAGTAGGCGAAGCTCTTGTCGGCGAGGCCGTCGTCGACGAAGGTGTCGCTGCTCCGCCCGACCCCGGGCAGCCGGGCCTCCAGCCGGTCGGCGAAGGACTCGCGGAAGTAGTAGCCCTGGTTGTCCCGGTAGCGTCCGCCGACCGGCCAGCCCGCCTCGTCCAGCAGCACCAGGCTGTTCTGCTGGTGGGCCTCCAGGGCGATCCCGGCCCGGCCGTCCAGCCAGAGCACCGGGAGCACCACCGCGTCCAGGTAGCGCAGGAACCACTCGGTGGCGACGGTGTGCACCGGGCGGCCGCACCGCTCGGCGAGCACCCGGACGGTCCGCCCGAGCAGCGAGTCGACCCGCTCGCCGAACGGCTGCTCGGCCACCAGGCCCGCGACGCAGTACGCACGCTCGCGCAGGCCGAACGGCTGTTGGCGGAGCACCGTGTCCAGTCCGTTCGGGTCGGTGCCGCCGGGCAGGTCGACACCGATCCAGGCCGGGTCGCGGACGATGTCGAAGCCGGGGTGCGCGGCCCGCCACTCGGCGGCCAGGCCGGTCTCCAGCAGCCGGTGCACCTCCAGGCCCCGGTGCAGCTCCTTGCGCAGGTTCTCCCGGCGGGAGTTGGTGATCCGCAGGCCGAGCGAGAGCTTGAGCATCCAGGGTGTGCCGGGGCGGCAGACCGTCCGCACCGAGGAGGTCGGGTGCCACTCCTCGCCGTGCTCGCCCAGGTCGTGCAGCGCGCCGGCCGCCAGCAGCGCGGCCAACTCGGGGCGGAGCGCCAGCTCACGGGCCTGCCAGGGGTGCAGCGGGAGCGCGGCGGTGCCCGGCGGCAGCGCGACCCGGTCGCCGAGCAGCCGGGCGGTGAGCTGCTCGGCCGGGACGCCGACCGCCGAGCCCGAGGCCAGCAGGTCCCGGCTGACGGCGTACCAGTGCAGTCGGAAGGCGCCGTGCAGCTCCGGCGAGTACGCGGCGCTCTGGGCCGGGCCGAGGCCGTCCCGGCTCTTCGGGGTGGGGTGCAGCGGGTGGCCGAGCAGCAGGGCCTGTTCGGCCGCCAGGAACGGCCAGTCCGGGTCGGCCGCCGTCCGGCGGTGCGCCAGCACCTCGGCGGTACGGAGCACCGAGTCGGCCACCCGGGCGGCCAGGTCGGTCAGTTGACCGGCCTCGGGCCGCTCGGCGGTGGCGCCCGCGACCAGGGTGGCCACCGTCACCGCGTCCACCGGCAGCCCGGCCAGGGTCACCTCGCCGAACCGGTGCCAGCCGGTCCGCGACCAGTACCGCACCGGGGCGGTCAGCTCGACCGCCCCGCCGAGCACCGGCACCCGCAGCGTCCCGTCCGGGCCCGGACCGGCCCCGGTCTCGCGGGCCCAGCAACGCAGCAGGCCCTCCACCCCGGCCTGTTCGGCGGCCACCGCCGGGTCGGCGTCGAGCAGTCTGTCGTTCGGCTGTGGAAGGGCGACGGGCGGTACTCCAGCGAGGGCGACGGTGCTCAAGGCTGCTCCTTGGGGCGAGCGGGGGTGCGGGCGCCGGGAGTTGGGGGACGGCCGAGGCTCGCATGGCCGTGGGGCGCCGACAGGCCAAGGGAACTGTCCGCTGACGGGTGATCACAAGATCAGCTCACTCGTTGTGGTGAATCCCAACGGATCACTCACTCGTTGGAGTGGTCTGGTCCGGATCGACACGCGCCCCGGATCCGGGCGGTGGAGCCCGCCGGTGGGACAATCGGCGTCCGAAACAGGGGGGCGGGGGCCATGGGGTCGATACGCAGGGGTACGACGGCGGTGCTGCTCGGGCTGGTACTGCTCACGGGGTGCGGCGGCCCGGACGGGGAGCGGTCCGGGGACTGGCGGCTGCCGACTGCGGTGCCGTCCCAGTGGCGGGGCGAACTGTCCCAGCGCTGGCAGGAGTTGAAGACCTGGCGGTACGAGGACTGGGACCGCTGGGCCAGGCAGCACGTGTTCGAGAACCCGGTGGTCACCGACCTCTGGGATCCGGACCGGATGGGCGGTGCCGCGCCGCAGCAGCCGGCCCCGCCGTCCCCCGCGCCCACGCCCGAGGCCACCGGGCCGAGCGCCCCGGGCCCGAGCGCCACCGAACCGGCCGCCCCGGAGCCGGCCGCCGTGCAGGCCGTCCCGGTGCCCCGGCCGTACACCCTCCACCCGGCCTCCGGGAAGGTCTTCTCCACCGCACCGCGCGGCGGCACCGGCCAGTGCTCCGCCACCGCCGTGGCCGACCCGCTGCACCCGGGGAAGAGCAATCTGGTCTGGACCGCCGGGCACTGCGTGCACGAGGGGCAGGCCGGCGGCTGGTTCAAGAACCTGATCTTCGTCCCCGCCTACAACAGCGCGGGCTCGAACCCGGGCCGGAAGGCCACCATGGCCGAGGCCGCCCCGCTCGGGCAGTGGTGGGCCGACAACGTGATCACCTCCCCGCAGTGGCTCGCCGAGGGCGGCCACAGCGGCAACGCGGCCAACCAGTACGACTTCGCGGTGCTCAAGGTGCACAACCCGGACGGCAGCGGCCGCTCGCTGGAGGAGACCATCGGCACCGCCGTCCCGGTCTGGTTCGACGCCCCGCGCGAGCAGCTCTCGGTCGAGGCCTGGGGCTACCCCTCGGTCAAGCCGTTCGACGGGCGCGAGCTGTACCGCTGCGACGGCGGCCGCCCGGCCCGGCTCTCCTTCGCCCCCGCCCGGCCGCCGATGCTCTCGATCGGCTGCACCATGACGGCCGGCTCCAGCGGCGGCGGCTGGTTCGCCACCATGCCGGACGGCCGGCAGGCGCTGGTCAGCAACACCTCGATCGGCAACCTCGCCCACACCGCGCTGAACGGCCCGTACCTGGACAGCGTGGCCCGCCAGGCGCTGGAGTACGTCGCCCGGAAATGACCGCAGGGCCCGCACCGGTGACCGGTGCGGGCCCTGCGGACCGGGCTCAGTTCTGGGTGACGACCGCGAACTGCTCCAGCTCGGCCGCCAGCTCGGCGGCCACCTTGGCGTGCAGCAGGGTGCCCTCACCGGTGTGCTCGGTGGAGATCGGCTCACCCTCGGCGTGCACCCGGGAGAGCAGGTCGCCCCGGGTGTACGGGACCAGCGCCTGCACCTCGATGGCCGGGCGGGGCAGCTCGCTGTCGATCAGCTGCAGCAGCTCGTCCATGCCCTGCCCGCTGCGGGCCGACACCACGATGGCGTGCGGCTCCCGGCGGAGCAGCCGCTGGAGCACCAGCGGGTCGGCGGCGTCGGCCTTGTTGATCACCACGATCTCCGGCACGTTCTGTGCCTCGACCGAGACGATCACCTCCCGGACGGCGGCCAGCTGGGTCTCCGGCTCGGGGTGCGAACCGTCCACCACGTGCAGGATGAGGTCGGCCTCGGCGACCTCCTCCATGGTCGAGCGGAACGCCTCGACCAGGTGGTGCGGCAGGTGCCGGACGAAGCCGACCGTGTCGGCCAGGGTGTAGACCCGGCCGCTCGGGGTCTGCGCCCGGCGGACGGTCGGGTCCAGGGTGGCGAACAGCGAGTTCTCCACCAGGACGCCGGCCCCGGTCAGGCGGTTGAGCAGCGAGGACTTGCCCGCGTTGGTGTAGCCCGCGATGGCGACCGAGGGGACGTGGTTGCGACGGCGCTCCTGGCGCTTGGTGTCGCGGCCCTTCTTCATGTCGGCGATCTCCCGGCGGAGCTTCGCCATCTTCTCGCGGATCCGGCGCCGGTCGGTCTCGATCTTGGTCTCACCGGGACCACGGGTGGCCATGCCGCCACCGGAGGAGCCGGAGCCGCCACCACCCATCTGCCGGGACAGCGACGCACCCCAGCCGCGCAGCCGCGGCAGCATGTACTGCATCTGCGCGAGCGAGACCTGCGCCTTGCCCTCCCGGGACTTGGCGTGCTGGGCGAAGATGTCCAGGATCAGGGCGGTGCGGTCGACCACCTTGACCTTGACCACGTCCTCCAGCTGGATCAGCTGGCCCGGGGTCAGCTCACCGTCGCAGACCACGGTGTCGGCGCCGGTGGAGGCGACGATGTCGCGCAGCTCCCGGGCCTTGCCGGAGCCGATGTAGGTGGCGGGGTCGGGCTTGTCGCGGCGCTGGATCACACCGTCGAGCACCTCGGAGCCCGCGGTCTCGGCCAGGGCGGCGAGCTCGGCCATCGAGTTCTCCGCCTCCTCGACCGTGCCGTCGGTCCAGACGCCCACGAGCACCACCCGCTCCAGTCGGAGCTGGCGGTACTCGACTTCGGTGACGTCCTGCAGTTCGGTGGAGAGGCCGGCGACGCGGCGCAGCGCGGCGCGCTCGCTCCGGTCGTACTGCTCGCCGTCGTATCGGTCGAAGCCCTCGTCGTTCGCCGCGAGGTCCTCGTCCATCAGGGCTTCCG
Organism: Kitasatospora sp. NPDC002040; assembly: GCF_040296785.1. Classification (NCBI taxonomy): domain Bacteria; kingdom Bacillati; phylum Actinomycetota; class Actinomycetes; order Kitasatosporales; family Streptomycetaceae; genus Kitasatospora; species Kitasatospora sp. NPDC002040. The sequence goes on from NZ_JBEOXV010000016.1 coordinate 102,520, forward strand.
CCCGGAGGTCCGACAGCCGGTTGTTCTGGCTGTCGGAATTGCTGCGGCTGTCGGACGTGGAGGTCAATCTCATCCTTAGGTAGATCGGGACGGGCCGGTGCGCCGTGCGCACCCCGGAGTCTGCCCCGTATGGCGCCCCGATACCACGTGGCGAGCCGAGCTACCCCTGCAGGCCGCGGTCGACACCGGAACCACTACGTCCGGTGAACGCCACGGACCGGCCGCGAATTCCCCACGATGGTCGCACGCCCGCCACGACCGGGTCATCCCGATTTTCCGCCCCGGGACCGGGCCGGTAGACGTCGTACACGCCCGAGACCCGCAGCATCGCCCGCATCAGCAGCGGCAGCACCGCCGCCGCCGGCAGCTCCACCGTGTAGCTGTGCCGGACCCGCAGCTGCTGCGGCGGCTCCACCTCGGCCGCGATGATGCCGACCCCCTCGGCCGACATCGCGGCCGTCAGGTCGGCCAGCAGCCGGGGACGGTTCAGCGCCTCGGCCCGCAGCGTCACCCGGTAGCCGTCGGCCGGGTCGGCGCCCGGCACCCAGTGCGGGCCGACCGGCTCCCGGCCGTCCTCCCGCAGCTGCTCCCCGACCGGGCAGCCGGTGCGGTGCACGGCCACCGCGCCGCCCCGGATCAGGTAGCCGGTCAGCGCGTCCGGCGGCACCGGCGTGCAGCACCTGGACAGCCGGACCGACGCCCCCGGCCGGCCCGGGACGGTCACCGGGGCCCGCCGCCGCCCGGCGGACGGGACGGCGGTGGGCGCCGGTTTGGCCGGCTCCGCGCCCGGCTGCGCCACCGGCGCGCCGACCGGGCGGCCGGCCAGCCAGCGCTCGATCGCCAGCCGGGCCGCCGGGGTGCGGACGTACTCCAGCCACTCGGCGGCCGGGCCGGACGCCTCGGCGGCCTGCTCGGTCAGCACCGCCAGCACATCACCGTCCCGGAGCGCGGTGGAGAGCGCGACCAGCCGCCCGTTCACCCTGGCCCCCAGACAGCGGTGGCCGGTCTCCTCGCCGAGCAGGTACGCGGCGTCCACGCAGCTCGCCCCGGCGGGCAGGTGCAGCGTCTCGCCCTGCTCGGTGACGGCGGTGATCTCGCGGTCGTCGGAGAGGTCCGAGGTGAGCGCGGACCAGAACGTGTCCGGGTCCGGCGTCTCCTGCTGCCACTCCAGCAGCCGGCTCAGCCAGCCGGGCCGGGTCGGGTCGATCCGCTCCGGATCGTCCGGGCCGTCCTGGTGCGGATCGCCCAGGGCCACCACCCCGAACTCGGCCGCCCGGTGCATCTCCCGGGTCCGGACCAGGACTTCGACCACCTCGCCACCGGCCAGCGCGACCGCGGTGTGCAGCGACTGGTACAGGTTGAACTTGGGGGACGCCACGAAGTCCTTGAACTCCCCGGGCAGCGGGGTCCAGCAGGTGTGCAGCTCGCCGAGCACCGCGTAGCAGTCCGCGTTCTCCTCCACCACCACCAACAGCCGCCCGAAATCGGCGGGTTGGAGGTCCTGCGGCAGGCCGTCCGGGCCGGCCGCGGCGGTCCGCTTGAGCAGCACCCGGTGGACCGAGACGCAGTGCCTGGGCCGGACGGTCACCGAGGCGGTCACCCCGGACTCGGCCAGCTGCCGGGTCAGCGCGTCCGCGAAGGGCTGCAGCAGCTCCTCCGGGCGCGCGTCGTACGCCTCGATCAGCGCACCGGTGCGGGCGTACTCCTCCGGGTGCAGAGTGGCGAACACGATGTCCTCCAACTCGGCCTTCAGCACCTGGATCCCGAGCCGCTCGGCGAGCGGGATCAGCACGTCCCTGGTCACCTTGGCGATCCTGATCCGGCTGGCGGGCTTCATGTGCCGGATGGTCCGCATGTTGTGCAGCCGGTCGGCGAGCTTGATCACCATCACCCGGACGTCGTCGCCGGTGGCCACCAGCATCTTCCGGAAGGTCTCCGCCTCGGCGGCGGCGCCGAAGTCGACCTTCTCCAACTTGGTGACGCCGTCGACCAGATAGGCCACCTCGGGCCCGTACTCCTCGGCCACCTGGTCCAGCGTCACCTCGGTGTCCTCGACCGTGTCGTGCAGCAGCGAGGCCACCAGGGTCGTTGTCCCGGCGCCGAGTTGGGCCAGGATCATGGTCACCGCGAGCGGATGGGTGATGAACGGCTCGCCGCTCTTCCTGGTCTGCCCCCGGTGGCTGGCCTCCGCCGTCCGGTACGCCCGGCCGAGCAGGGCCAGGTCGGCGCCCGGGTGGTGGCGGCGGTGCGCCTCCACGATCGGCTCGATCGCGTCGGGGAGCGGGGCGCGGCCGGTGGCCAGCACGGCCGCCCGGCCGGCCCGGCCAAGGGAGGCCCGGTTGAGTCTGCCCCGGGGACGCTTCCCGGCCTCGGCATCGATGGTCATCTGCACCTCCGGCAGCGATGGTCCATGCTACCGAGCACAGCACGTTCCGCGACGCCCTGCTCCCGCACCGTCACCAACTCCACCCGAACGGGGGGATTCGCTCCGTACCGAAACGGGAAGCACGGCGCGCGGCCAGGGGCGCCGGGAGCGGCGAGCCCCTGGCCGCAGCGCCGGAACGGGTGCCGGGGATCAGAGGTGCAGGGTGCCGGTGGCGACGATCTCGGCCGGGCCGGTCATCTCGATCCGGGCGTCCGGGTGCTCGGTGATCAGGAGGGTGCCGCCGGGGAGGTCGACCGTGTAGGTGACGGGCTCGCCGGTGACCGAGGGGTCGAGGTGGTGGCGGCGGGCGGCCGCCACGGCCACCGCGCAGGCGCCGGTGCCGCAGGAGCGGGTCTCGCCGGAGCCGCGCTCGTGCACCCGCATGGCGACGTGCCGGGGCCCGCGCTCGACCACGAACTCGACGTTGACGCCCTCGGGGTAGACCCCGGCGGTGACGCCCGGGGCGGTGTACAGGTCGCCCGCCTGGGCCAGGTCCTCGACGAAGGCGACCGCGTGCGGGTTGCCCATGTTGACGTTCCGCGCGGGCCAGCTGGAGCCGCCGACCGTCACCTCGACCAGGTCGGGGCCGGGGAGCGTGACCCGGCCCATGTCGATGGTGATCAGGCCGGTGTCCTCGGCGACCCGCACGCCCAGCACGCCGGCCCGGGTGGCCACCGCGAGCGTGCCCGGCTTCGCCAGCCCGGCCTCGGTCAGGTAGCGGGCGAAGACCCGGATGCCGTTGCCGCACATCTCGGCGATCGAGCCGTCGGCGTTGCGGTAGTCCATGAACCACTCGGCCCGGTCCGCCATCGCCGCCGACGCCGGATCGGCCGCCGCCCGGACCACCCGGATCAGGCCGTCGCCGCCGATGCCGGCCCGGCGGTCGCACAGCCGGGCGACGTCGGCCGGGCCGAGGTCGAGCAGGCCGTCCGGGTCCGGGACGATCACGAAGTCGTTCTGGGTGCCGTGGCCCTTGAGAAAGGGGAGACCGAAGGTCCTGGATGCGCTCACAGAGCCGATGGTACTGAGCCGGGCGGCTCAGGAGGCGAGGTGGACCACTCGCCAGACCGCGAGGCCGACCGCGACCGCTGCCGCCAGGGTGTAGAGGGCGATCGCCTTGCGACCGGCCCGCAGGCCGCTGCCCCGGCGCGGGACGCCGGGCCACTTGTACCCGGCCATCCGGGCGGCCATCGCGCCCCAGCCGACCGAGGCGGCGGTGAGCAGCAGGCCGAGCATCCCGATCATCGCGGAGGCGCCGTCACCGGAGCCGAAGGCGAGCGGGAAGGCGAACATCAGCGCACCGGCGGCGCCGAGCAGCACGATCGGCAGGGTCTGCCACCAGCGCAGCCGGCGGCGCGGGCGGATCTCCCGCTCGTGCACCACGCCGGGTGCGGCCAGGTCGGTGAGCGCGGGCAGGGCCAGGGCGTACGAGGTGGTCGGGCGGTCCTCGGCCAGCACCAGCTCGGCGCTGACGGTGCCCGGAAGCGCCTCGGTCTCGGGCCGGTTCCCATGGACACGCGGCCTCCCCTGACGGTTCGACACGAGCCAACGGACTCGCGGGCGGTGAGGGCGGCCCGCGCGGCCGACCCCTGGTTGTTCTCGATAATGGCATGTCCCGTGCCGCCGACGCGGGTCCCACCGGGTCATCGGGTGATCCGTGGCCAGGACGTGATGCGCCCGTAACCCTCAGTTCGTCCTGCACTTGCACCTGCACCGGCCGGATGGCCGGAAACCGCTCAGATCTGACGGGCAATCAGGTCCAGCGACCGTTCCAGCAGCTCGACGGGGTCCGTACCGGCCGGGCGGGACAGCCAGTGGATGCGGTCGTCCCGGCGGAACCAGGACTCCTGGCGGCGGGCGAAGCGCCTGGTCGCCCGGACGGTTTCGGCCTTGGCCTCCGCCTCGGTGCAGTCGCCCGCGAAGTGCGCCAGCACCTGCTGGTAGCCGAGCGCCCGGGAGGCGGTCAGGCCGTCCCGCAGCCCCCGGGCCTCCAGCTCGCGGACCTCGGCCGGCAGGCCCGCCTCCCACATCCGGTCCACCCGCAGCTCGATCCGCCGGTCCAGCTCCGGGCGCTCGACCTGGACGCCGATCTGCACCGCGTCGTAGACCGCCGTGTTGGTCGGCAGGCTGGCGGTGAACGGCCGGCCGGTGATCTCGATCACCTCCAGCGCCCGGACGATCCGGCGCCCGTTGCTGGGCAGGATCGCCTCGGCGGCGGCCGGGTCGAGCCCGGCCAGCCGCCGGTGCAGCGCACCGGGGCCGACCTGCTCGCACTCGGCGTCCAGCCGGGCCCGGACCTCCGGGTCGGTCCCCGGGAACTCCATCTCGTCGATCGCCGCCCGGACGTACAGCCCGGAGCCGCCGACCAGCACGGGGGTGCGGCCCTCGGCGAGCAGCCGGTCGATCTCGGCCCGGGCCAGCCGCTGGAACTCGGCGACGCTGGCCGCCTCGGTGACCTCCCAGATGTCCAGCAGGTGGTGCGGGATGCCGCCGCGCTCGGCGGTGGTGAGCTTCGCGGTGCCGATGTCCATGCCCCGGTAGAGCTGCATCGAGTCGGTGTTGATCACCTCGCCGCCCAGCGTGCGGGCGATGGCGACCGCCAGGTCGGACTTGCCCGCGGCGGTCGCGCCGACCACGGAGACGACGCGGGGCTGGGTGACGGGAGAGCTGCTCACGGGCCAAGTCTCGCAAAGAACGGGAGTGGCGCCGTGTCTCGGGCGGTCACTCTGGGGAAGGATATGAACGGTATGACCTATTTTCTCCGTCCGCCGGGCGGACCCAGCAGAAGGAGAGCGACGGACCATGGGCCTGATGGACAACCTCAAGGGCAAGGCCGAGGAGCTCAAGGACAAGGCCAGCGAGCTGGCCGGCAAGCACAACGAGAAGATCGACCACATGGTCGAGAAGACCGGCAGTGCCGTGGACAAGGCGACCAAGGGCAAGTACAGCGACAAGATCGAGACCGGCACCAGCAAGGCCAAGGGCGCGGTCGACAACTTCGCCGCCAAGCCCAAGGACGAGGGACAGAGCTGACCTGCGGTCAGCTCCAGGAGGCCACGAAGTAGCCCACCCCGTACGGGGCCTCGTCGTACCGGAGCCTCCCGCTCAACCCGGCGCCCTGCGCAGCTCCCGCGAGGACCTGCCAGGGCGCCCGTCCGTCCGCCTGCAGCTCGGCCGCCAGCCCGGCGTCGAGCCCGGCGAGCGCGTCCGGGTCCGCCCCGCCCAGGGCCCGGGCCGCCTCGGCGTCCCAGCCCTCGGCCCGCTCGTCCAGGTAGCCCGGTGCCTTGACCGAACGGCACGCACTGCCGCCGCCGAGCACCAGCAGACCGACCCGGTCGGCGAGTTCGGCCAGCCCCTGGCCCAGGCCGAGCAACCGCCCGGTGGGCGCGTCGACCGGAACGGCGCAGGCGTGGGTGGGCGTGGTCGCCCCCGCCTGCTCCAGCAGCCAGGCCCCGACGGTCAGCGACGGCGCCAGCTCGGGCCCGTCCACCCCGCCGGACGGCAGCCGGACCACCCGGGAGACGCCGTACCGGTGGAACGAACCCGCCCCGCCCTCGGTCCAGACGCCCGCCGCAGGGCCGCCGCCGACCAGCACGATCAGCTCCGCCCCGGCGGCCAGCAGCTCCTGCACCGCCTCCAGGCAGGCCGCCCGGAGCGGCTCCAGCTCGGGCGCCGCGCCCGAGGCGACCTCGGGCACCAGCAGCGGGGGGCAGGGGACGACGGCAGCGGCAACGAGCATGACGATCACCCTATGGCACCCGGTACGGAAGGCGGGGGCCCGGGGAACCGGCGCCGGGGTCGGAACGCGAAAGTGCCCCGGCGCAGTCGGCTAGTCGCCGCAGCCGGTGACCACCGGGAGCGCCGCCGGGACGCCGATCGTGGGCAGGCCCAGCATGACGCCGGCCGGCTTCGCGGCCGGGAGCCCCTGCCGCTTCTCCCAGGCGTCGCCCGCGCGGGTACGGCGGACCGAGAGCGTCGGGCCCTCCGCCAGCAGGTGGTGCGGGGCGGCGTAGGTGATCTCGACCGTCACCGTGTCGCCCGGGCGGACCGGCTCGGTGGGGCGGGTGAAGTGGACCAGCCGGTTGTCGGGGGCGCGGCCGGAGAGCCGGTCGGTCCGGTCGTCCTTCTTGCCCTCGCCCTCGGCGACCAGGACCTCCAGGGTGCGGCCGACCTGCTTCTTGTTCTCCTCCCAGGAGATCTCCTCCTGGAGGGCGATCAGCCGGTTGTAGCGCTCCTGCACCACGGCCTTGGGGATCTGCCCGTCCATCTCGGCGGCGGGGGTGCCGGGCCGCTTGGAGTACTGGAAGGTGAAGGCGTTGGTGAAGCGCGCCTCGCGGACCGCGTGCATGGTCTGCTCGAAGTCCTCCTCGGTCTCACCGGGGAAGCCGACGATGATGTCGGTGGAGATCGCCGCGTCCGGCATCGCCTCGCGGACCTTGCGGATGATGCCGAGGAAGCGTTCCTGCCGGTACGAGCGCTTCATCGCCCGGAGCACGGTGTCCGAGCCGGACTGCATCGGCATGTGCAGCTGGTGCATCACGTTCGGGGTCTCGGCCATCGCGGCGATCACGTCGTCGGTGAAGTCGCGCGGGTGCGGCGAGGTGAAGCGGATCCGCTCCAGGCCCTCGATCTGGCCGGCCGCCCGGAGCAGCTTGGAGAACGCCTCCCGGTCGCCCAGGTCGGAGCCGTACGCGTTGACGTTCTGGCCGAGCAGGGTGACCTCGATGACGCCCTCGCCGACCAGCGCCTCGATCTCGGCGAGCACGTCGCCGGGGCGGCGGTCCTCCTCCTTGCCGCGCAGCGCCGGGACGATGCAGAAGGTGCAGGTGTTGTTGCAGCCGACCGAGATCGCCACCCAGGCCGCGTACGCCGACTCGCGCCGGGTCGGCAGGGTGGAGGGGAAGGTCTCCAGCGACTCCAGGATCTCCACCTGGGCCTGCTGCTCGATCCGGGCCCGCTCCAGCAGCGCCGGCAGGTGCCCGATGTTGTGGGTGCCGAAGACCACGTCGACCCAGGGGGCCCGCTTCACGATGGTGTCGCGGTCCTTCTGGGCCAGGCAGCCGCCGACGGCGATCTGCATCTCCTTGTTCCGGGTCTTGGCCGGAGCGAGCTGGCCGAGGTTGCCGTACAGCTTGTTGTCGGCGTTCTCGCGCACCGCACAGGTGTTGAAGACCACCAGGTCGGGATCACCCTCCTGGTCGGCCTTCACGTACCCGGCGTCCTCGAGCAGCCCGGAGAGGCGCTCGGAGTCGTGCACGTTCATCTGGCAGCCGTACGTGACGACCTTGTAGCTCTTGGAATCCTGGCTCGTACCCACGGACCCAAGAGTACGAGAACCGGATCGGGCTCCGTGACCCTCTCCCTTTCCCGGGCCAGGACTGGCAGTATCCAACCCCATGACCTGGAGACCCGCCGCCCCGCTGCGCGCGCTGGCCCGCAGCCGGCTCGTCCGGGTGGCCGCCGCGTTGCTGCTGGTCGTGGCCGGGCTGGGCGGCTGGTGGCTGGCCTCCGGCGACCGGCCGGACTACCCGCGCGGGGAGATCGGCTTCGCCACCGGAGTCCAACGGGGCGTGTACGACCGGTACGGCCAGCTGCTCCGCACCTACCTGCACACCGCCATGCCCGGGGCCGAACTGCGGCTGGACAACTCCCAGGGCTCGCTCGACAACCTGGACCGGATCTCCTCCGGCCGGGACTCCTTCGCCATCGCCACCGCCGACGCGGTGGCCAGCTACCAGGGCGACGGCAAGGACCGGCTGCGCGGGATCGCCCGGCTGTACGACGACTACCTGCAACTGGTGGTGCCCGCCGACTCCAAGGTCCAGCGGGCCTCCGACCTCAAGGGACTGCGGGTCGGGGTCGGGCAGAGCCGGTCCGGGGTGCTGCTGGTGACGAAACGCCTGCTGACCTCGGCCGGGCTCGACCCCGACCTGGACGTGGCCGCCGCCAACCTCGGCGTCGGCGACGCCGCCGACCAGCTGAGGAACGGTCAGCTGGACGCCTTCTTCTGGTCCGGGGGGCTCCCCACCAGCGCGCTGAGCGACCTCTCCGAGCACTTCCCGATCCGGATCGTGCCGCTCGGCGACCTGGCCGAGTCGGTGCACCACGGCGAGGGCGGCGGAGCCGACGCCTACCGGGCCGCCACCATCCCGGCCGACGCCTACCCGCACGCCCGGTCCAGCGGGACGGCGGTGGCCACGCTGGCCGTGCCCAACCTGCTGATCACCCGGGACGACGTGGATCCGGGGCTGGTGCAGCGGATGACGCAGGCGGTGATCGACAGCCGGGACGCGATCGGCGCCGAGGTCCACGCCGCCCAGGTGGTGGACCTCCGCACGGCGGTCTACACCGACCCGCTCCCCCTGCACGAAGGCGCCCGCCGCTACTACCTCTCCGTCAAGCCGTAGCCAGGCTCAGCGCGGCCGGGGAACGGTGAGGCAGCAGGCAGAAGTGCCTGACCCTCCACCCTGACGGCTCGGCGCCTGCCGCAGGCTCAGCGCGGCCGGGGCACCGTCAGGTGGACGGCGAGGCCGGTGGGGGCGACCGGGGCGAAGTCGAGGGAGCCGCCGCCGGCCAGCAGCAGGGTGCGGGCGATGGAGAGGCCGAGGCCGGAGCCGTCGACGTTCTGGTGGCGGGGGCTGCGCCAGAAGCGGTCGCCGATCCGGGCCAGTTCCTCCTCGGTGAGGCCGGGGCCCGCGTCGGAGACGGTGAGGGTGATCTGCCGCTTGCCCCGCTCGACGTCGAGCCGGACGGCCGCCCCGCTCGGCGTGAACTTGAGCGCGTTGTCGAGCACCGCGTCCAGCGCGCTGCCGAACCCGATCGGATCGGCCAGCCCGATCGCGGTGGCGGGCCCGTCCCAGCCCAGCCGGATGCCGCGCTGCTCGGCCACCGGCCGCCAGGCGTCGATCCGGGCCAGCGCCAGCACGCTGAGGTCGACCCGCTCCGGTTCGGGGCGGGCGTGCTCGGCGGTGGCCAGGCCGAGCAGGTCGTCGAGCACCCGGGCCAGCCTGGTGCCCTCCTCCCGGACCGCGCCGAGCTCCGCCTCGTGCCCTTCCGGGAGTTCGAGGCCGAGCAGTTCGACCCGCAGCAGCAGGGCGGCCAGCGGGTTGCGGAGCTGGTGCGAGGCGTCCGCGACGAAGGCCCGCTGCTGGTCCAGCGCGATCAGGACGTTGTCCGCCATGTCGTTGAACGACCGTGCCAGGCGCCGGAGTTCGGGCGGGCCGCTGCTGGGGGCGACCCGGGCGTTCATCCGGCCGGTGGCGATGTCGTGGGTGGCCCGGTCCAGGGTCCGGACCGGGCGCAGCACCCAGCCGGTCAGCCGCATCGAGAGCAGCACGGCCGCGATCATCGCGAGCGACTCGCCCGCGCCGATCCCGAGCCAGCGGTAGAGGATCCGGGAGCGCAGCGGCCCGGTGGGCGACTCGGTGATCACCACCGCGATCACGTCGCCGTCCCGGACCACCGGGGCGGCCACGGTGAGGGTGCGGTCCGGGGTCCAGGGCCAGGCCTGCGGCGGGTTCTGGCTGCGGCGGCCGTCCACCGCCTCCTGGAAGGCCTGGGAGCCGGGGCCCTCGGCCGGGACCTTCCAGTCGGCCGGGGCGACCGCCACCGCGCTGCCGTCGCGGTGGAAGATGCCGACCCGGACGCCGTACAGCTCGTAGTAGCGCTCGACCTCGCCGACCAGGGCGTGCAGCCGTCCGCCGTCGCCGTCCACCGGGGTGGGGTCGCCCTTGACGGCGGTGCCCGCGGTCGGGCGGCCCTGGGTGGGCAGGCTCTGGGCGAACCGGGCCGCGTCGTCCATCCGGTCGACCACCACCCTGCTCTGCTCGGCGGCGGCCATCGCGGCCGCGAGCGGCACTCCCAGGGCGGCCAGGACGGCCGCCATCAGGGCGAGCAGGATGCCGAGCAGACGGGTGCGCACGAGGGATCAGCCGGCCGGCTGCTCGGGGATCAGGCGGTAGCCGACGCCCCGGACGGCCTCGACCAGGCCGGGCAGCGCCAGCTTGGTGCGCAGCGAACCGATGTGCACCTCCAGGGTCCGGCCGTTGCCCTCCCAGCCGGAGCGCCAGACCTCGCTGAAGATCTGCTCGCGCCGGTAGACCACGCCGGGGCTCTGCGCGAGCAGCGCCAGCAGGTCGAACTCCTTGCGGGTGAGCGGGACATCGCGCCCCTGCACGCTGACCCGGCGGCGATCGCGGTCGATCACGATGCCGCGGGCCTCCAGCGGACCGGCCTGGCTGACCGGCTCGGCCGGCTCGGCGGCCAGGCCGCGGCGGGCCACCGCGTGGATGCGGGCGAGCAGTTCGCCCATGTCGTACGGCTTGGTGACGTAGTCGTCCGCACCGAGGTTGAGGCCGTGGATGCGGGACCTGATGTCGGCGCGGGCGGTGACCATGATGACGGGGACGCCGCTGTGGGCGCGGATCCGGCTGCACACCTCGAAGCCGTCCCGGTCGGGCAGGCCGAGGTCGAGCAGCACCACCCGGTACGGGTCGCTGCCGTCCGGCACCAGTGCGTCCAGCGCCTCGTGGCCGCTGCGGGCGTGCCTGACCTGGAAGCCGTGCCGCCCGAGCACCGCGACCAGCGCCGCGGCCACCCGTTCGTCGTCCTCGACGAGCAGCAGTCGCATCGTGGTCCTCCCTTCGGTGTCCGATCCCTGCGGAGTATCGTCCAAGCCGCTCCGTCTGTCACGGCCGGGCCGCTCCGCAACGCTGCGTGGCCGGATCGTGATCCTCAAGTAACGCTCAGATCGGCTGACGTGACATGGTCAGCGCCCTAAGGTCGGCCCAACCGGGGGCTGCGAGCTCCGCCGGCGACCAGCCCCCGGACCTGAGCCTGTCCGACAGGCCCACGCACCGCCCCTGCGAGGAGAAACCTCCGGGGTTCGCCCACGAGGGAGCCAGGCGCGATGACCGAGACCACCGTCAGTGACTCCTCCGCCGCTCCGCTGGTGGTGCTGAGCGGTGTGAACAAGCACTTCGGCGCGCTGCACGTCCTGCAGGACATCGACCTGGAGATCCGTCAGGGCGAGGTGGTGGTCCTGATCGGCCCGTCCGGGTCCGGCAAGTCGACCCTGTGCCGGACGATCAACCGGCTGGAGACCATCGACTCGGGCTCGATCTCGATCGACGGCCGGCCGCTGCCGGCCGAGGGCAAGCAGCTGGCGAAGCTGCGGGCCGAGGTCGGGATGGTGTTCCAGAGCTTCAACCTCTTCGCGCACAAGACCGTGCTGGAGAACGTGGTGCTCGGCCAGATGAAGGTGCGGAAGGTCCCGCGCCCGCAGGCCGAGCAGACCGCGCACTCCCTGCTGGAGCGGGTCGGCCTGGACGCGCACGCGGCCAAGTACCCGGCCCAGCTCTCCGGCGGCCAGCAGCAGCGGGTGGCGATCGCCCGGGCGCTGGCGATGAACCCGAAGGTGATGCTCTTCGACGAGCCCACCTCGGCGCTCGACCCGGAGATGATCAACGAGGTGCTGGAGGTCATGCGCAGTCTGGCCGCCGAGGGGATGACCATGGTCGTGGTCACCCACGAGATGGGCTTCGCCCGCTCCGCCGCCAACCGCGTGCTCTTCATGGCCGACGGCCGGATCGTCGAGGAGAGCACCCCCGAGGCGTTCTTCACCGCGCCGCGCAGCGACCGTGCCAAGGACTTCCTTTCGAAGATCCTGCACCACTGAGGCCCCTGCTGACCTAGCGTCAGTCTTCTGTCATGTCCTGAACTCCCCGTGCCCGGACACTCCGTGGCCACACCAGAGGAGAGCTCCTTCCATGAGGACTCGTCGTACCATCGCCGCCGCCCTGTCCGTCCTGGCGCTGACCGCCGTCGCCGCCTGCGGCAAGGAGGCCGCCCCGGCCTCCGACACCACCGCCAAGCTGCCGACCTACACGGTGAAGACCGATGCCAAGGTGGAGGGCTCGAAGACCTTCGACGAGGCCAAGAAGCGCGGCAAGCTGATCATCGGCGCCAAGGCCGACCAGCCGTTCCTCGGTTTCGAGAACGTCGCCTCCGGCACCCGTGAGGGCTTCGACATCGAGATCGCCAAGATGGTCGCGGCCGACCTGGGCTTCGGGCCCGACAAGATCGAGTTCAAGACCATCGTGTCGGCCAACCGTGAGACCTCGATCTCCAACGGTCAGATCGACTACTACGTCGGCACCTACAGCATCACCCCGGCCCGCAAGGAGAAGGTCTCGTTCGCCGGCCCGTACTACGTGGCCGGCCAGGACCTGCTGGTGCTCAAGGACAAGGCCGAGTACACCGGCCCGGAGTCCATCAAGGGCAAGAAGGTCTGCTCCGCCACCGGCTCCACCTCGGTGAAGCAGATCGAGAAGTTCGCACCGGTCATGCCGGTCACCCAGTACGACACCTACGCCGCGTGCGTGGAGAAGCTGCTGAGCGACGAGATCGACGCGGTCACCACCGACGACGCGATCCTCAAGGGCTTCGCGGCGAAGAACCCCGGCAAGCTCAAGGTGGTCGGCAAGACCTTCTCCCAGGAGCCCTACGGCATCGGCGTCTCCAAGGACGACGCGGCCTTCCAGAAGGCCGTCGCCGCCGCGCTGAAGGCGCACGAGGACAACGGCGACTGGAAGAAGGCGTACGACGCCACCCTCGGTCTCTCGGGCGCTGCGGCCCCGGAGATCCCGGCCCTCACCAACTGACCCGTCCCGTAACGAAAGGAGGGCCGCCGGTATGGGCAGACTGTTCGAGAACGGCAACTTGGCGCTGTTCCGGGACGGCTTCCTGCAGACGGTCGAGATCAGCGCGCTGAGTGCGCTGTTCGCCCTGCTGCTGGGCACCCTGCTGGCGGCCTTCCGGGTCTCCCCGGTCCCGGTGCTGCGAGTCTTCGGCACCGTCTGGGTGAACCTGTTCCGCAACACCCCGCTGACCGTGCTGTTCTTCGCGGTGACCTTCGGACTGCCGCGCCTGGGCGTGCACTTCGCGAGCACCACGCTCGCGGTGATCGCACTCTCCGCCTACACCGCCTCGTTCGTCTGCGAGGTGCTGCGCGCGGGCATCAACACCGTCCCGGTCGGCCAGGCCGAGGCGGCCCGCAGCCTGGGCATGACGTTCGGTCAGACCCTGACCCAGGTGGTGCTCCCGCAGGCCGGGCGGACGGTGCTGGGGCCGATGAGCAGCGTCTTCATCGCGCTCCCCCGCAACTCGGCGATCGCGGGCGCGTTCAGCGTCTCGGAGCTGTACCACTTCCAGCAGACCATGACGGACCTCGGGTACGGCATCTTCTTGATCTTCTTCTGGGTGGCGCTCGCCTATCTCTTCCTGAGCGCCTGCGTGGCCCTGTTCTTCCGCTTCCTGGAGACCCGACTGGCGGTGGCCCGATGAGCGGCAGCAGCGTCCTGTACGACGTCCCCGGCCCCCGGGCCCGGGCGCGCAACCTGATCCTCGGCGTGCTCGCCGGGGCCGGTCTGCTCGGACTGCTCTGGTACGTGTACCGGAGCCTGGACGACGCGAACCAGTTCTCCGCCGCGATGTGGGACCCGTTCCTGTACAAGAACGTCCAGGAGCGCATCCTCACCGGCCTGTTGGACACCCTGCGGGCCTTCGCCACGGCGGCCGTGCTCTCGCTGGTGTTCGGCGCGCTGCTCGCGGCGGGCCGGCTCTCCGACCACAAGCCGGTCCGGGCGGTCTGCACCGCGGTGGTGCAGTTCTTCCGCGCGATGCCGCTGCTGATCATGATCTTCGCGCTGTACCAGTCGCTCTTCACCACCGCACCGTTCTGGGGCCTGGTGATCGGTCTGACGCTGTACAACGGCTCGGTCCAGGCCGAGATCATCCGCTCCGGCATCAACGCGGTGCCGCGCGGCCAGGGCGAGGCGGGCTACGCGCTCGGCCTGCGCAAGAGCCAGGTGATGGGCACCGTGCTGGTGCCGCAGGCGGTCCGCTCGATGCTGCCGGCCATCATCGGCCAGCTGGTCGTCACCCTCAAGGACACCTCGCTCGGCCTGATCATCACCTTCCCCGAGCTGCTCTACGTCGGGAAGTGGATCGCCAGCAACAGCTCCACCCCGGACGGCTACCCGTACATCCCGGTCACCATCGTGATCGGCTCGATCTACATCATCCTGTGCCTGCTGCTCACCGCGCTCGCCAAGTGGATCGAGGGCCGGAGCCGCCGCGGCGCGAACCGGCGTACATCTGCCGCTGCTTGACGGACACGCAGGTGATCTGTTGCATTGCTCTTCGTGACACCACCCGGCACCTCCGAGAGCCCGACCGCACCTCCTGACCGCACGCCCGGTCCGGACCCGCGGTCGGGCTCCGCCGCCTTTCCGGCCGCCGCCAGCGCCTGTGAGGTCCCGTCGTGGACCCGGTGATCATCGTGGGGGCCGGGCCGGTGGGCCTCGCCCTCGCCCTCGCCCTGGCCCGGCAGGACGTGCCCAGCATCGTCCTGGACGAGGGCGCCGGGGTCTGCTCCGAAGGCCCCCGCAGCGTCGTGCTCACCCAGGAGACCACCGCCTTCCTGACCAGGCTCGGGTACCAGCGGGCCGGTTCCGACGCCGCGGGCTGGGACGCCTTCACCATCTGGCGCCGCCGCACCGAGGCGCTCCGGCTCCCGCTGGAGGGGATCACCCACCTGCCGCAGCACCGGCTGCACCGCGGCCTGCGCGACGCGGTCACCGCCACCCCGCTGATCCAGCTCTCCCCGCTGACCCGGCTGGTCGAGCTGGAGCAGGACAAGGACGGCGTCAGCGCACGGACCGTCAACTCGCAGACCAACACCGTCACCTGGTGGCGCGGAAGTCACCTGGTCGGTTGCGACGGGGCCCGCTCCACCGTCCGCAAGCTGCTCAAGGTGCGCTTCCCCGGCCGCCCCGCCGTCGACCGGCACGCGGTCGCCACCATCCGGGTGGACCTGCCGTTCACCGGCGAGGCCCGGCTGCACCGCGAACCCCCGTGGCGGGGCGACCGCGAGGCCTCCGCCCGCCCGCTCCCGGACGGCCTCTGGCGGCTCGACTGGCGGCTGCCCCCCGGCCGCCCGGCCGCCTCCGCCCCGGTCGACCCGCACGCCACCTGGCCCGGCATCGTCACCGGCGACACCCTGCTGGCCCGGGTGAAGGCCACCCTGACCGGCTGGTGCGGCGAACTCCCCCCGTACGAACTGCTGGCCGCCGCCGACCACACCGCCCAGCAGCGGCTGGCCGCCCGGTTCCGGGTCGGCCGCTGCTTCCTGGCCGGGGACGCCGCCCACCTGCACGGCGCCCTCGGCATGCAGAACCTCGCCGACGGCCTGCGGGACGCCGACAACCTGTCCTGGCGGCTCGCGCTGGCCTGGCACCTGCAGTCCGGCTCCACCCTGCTGGACGGCTACGAGACCGAACGGCGCGGTGCGGTCGGCGCCCGGCTGCGGGCCGTGGACCAGGCGATGCCGCTGCTCCGCCCGCTGCGCGGCTGGCAGCAGACCCGGCGCTCGCTGCTCACCGGCTCGTTCCGCAAGCACGCCCCGCTGCTGGCGGACGGTCAGCTCGGCACCGGCCGGTTCGGCGGCGCACCCGCCTACCCGGAGGCCCCGTCCGGCATCCCCGGCCGGGTCCCGCCGCAGCGCGGCGCCCGGGGCACCTCGCTGACCGAGCAGCTCTCCCCCACCGCCCCCGGGGTGCTCGCCCCCGACCTGCCGGTCACCACCACCGACGGCTCCACCGACCGGCTGCACGCCCGGCTCGGGGCCGGCTTCCTGCTGCTGCTGGTCGCCCCAGGCACCACGGTCTGGTCCTCCCAGCACTGGCTGTCCGCCGGGCTGATGCCCCGGCTCACCACGCTGGCCGCCGCCCTGCCCATCCCCACCGAGGTCCTGGTCACCGACCACTACCCGGCCGCCGACCCGCACACCGTCCTGCTGATCCGCCCCGACGGCCACCTGGTCGGCTCCACCCACGGGGCCGAACCCGAGGCGCTCCAGGCCCTGGCCCAGCACGCCCGCGGCGGCCCGGCCCCGATCGCCAGCCCCTGACGGCCCGTCACTGGTCGCGGCGGTGCACCACCGTCACGGCCAGGGCGGCCGCCCCCAGCGCCCAGACCAGGTAGACCAGCCAGGCGCCCCCGGTGGTCCACGGGTGGGCGACCTCGCCGAACCGGCCGAAGTCGGCCAGCCGCTGCCAGGCCGTGAAGGGCTGGGCGTGCCGGAGCACGGCGGTGAGGTAGCGGTCCTCGCTCAGGAACAGCGGCACCATCAGCAGCAGCCCGGTGGCGGCGACCACCGACGCGGCGCTGTGCCGGGCCACCGCCCCCAGCGCCATGCCCACCAGCGCGGCCACCGGAGCCAGCAGCCCGGAGGCCAGCACCAGCCGCAGCGCGCCGGGGTGACCGAGCGTCAGCCCGGCGTCCCGGCCGTCCAGCACCACCTGGGTGAGCAGGAACGAGACCAGGGCGAGGGCCGTACCGAAGACGGCGGTGACGGCCGTGACCACCAGCGCCTTGGCCGCCATCACCGACCGCCGGGCCGGGACCGCCGCGAGGGTGGTCCGGATCAGCCCGGAGCCGTACTCCCCGGTGACCGCCACCGCGCCGATCGCGCCGAGGACCAGCACCAGCACCATGCCGGAGTTCGCGGTGAAGGCGTCCACCAGCCCGATGTCGTTGCGCAGGAAGGCGGCCCGGGAGCTCTCGTCGTACTGGTCCCAGTACTTGTAGTGGTCGTACGCCGTTCCCACGTTGATGCCGAGCACGGCCAGGGCGCCGGCCAGCAGCGACCAGCCGGTCGAGCGCAGCGACCAGAGCTTGATCCACTCGGCGGCGAGCAGATCGGTGAACCTGGCCCGGGCGGTGGTGGGGGTCATCGGGTCGCTCCTGCGTGGTGGTCGGCGCGGTCGGCGGTCAGCTCCATGAAGGCGGCCTCCAAGGAGGCCGTCCTGGGGGTCAGTTCGTGCAGCGGCAGCCGCTGGGCGAACGCGAGGTCACCGATCCGGGCGGCCGCCATCCCGGTCACCTCCAGCGCCTCGCCGACCGGGCGCACCCCGGCCCCCTGCTCGGTCAGCAGCCTGGCCAGCAGCGCTGCCTCGGTGGTGCGTACGGTCACGCTGCTGCCGCTCCTGGCCGCGAAGTCGGCCAGGCTCTCGGCCGCGATCAGCTCGCCCCGGCCGACCACCACCAGGTCGTCGGCGGTGTGCTCCATCTCGGTCATCAGATGGCTGGAGACGAAGACCGTTCGTCCCTCGGCCGCGAGCCGCCGGAACAGGCCGCGCACCCAGCGCACGCCTTCCGGATCGAGGCCGTTCAGCGGCTCGTCGAAGACCAGCACCGGCGGGTCGCCCAGCAGCGCACCGGCGATCCCCAGCCGTTGGCGCATCCCCAGCGAGTACCCGCCGATCCGGCGCTTCGCCGCGCCGGCCAGCCCGACCTCGCCCAGCACCTCGTCCACCCGGCCGCGCGGGATGCCGTTGCTCCGGGCCAGCGCGGCCAGGTGGGACCGCCCGCTCCGGCCGCCGTGCACCTCGCTCGCGTCCAGCAGCGCGCCGAGGTGGCGCAGCCCGCGGGCGTGGTCGCGGAACGGACGGCCGTCGACCGTGACCGTCCCGCCGGTGGGTGCGTGCAGGCCGAGGATCATCCGCAGGGTGGTGCTCTTGCCGGCCCCGTTCGGGCCGAGGAAGCCGGTGACCCGCCCCGGCTTCACGGTGAAGGTCAGGTTCCGGACGGCCGTGGTGCTGCCGTAACGCTTCGTCAGTTCGTTCGCTTCGATCACGGGGCCAACCCTGCCCAGTGGCGCCCCGACCGGGCATCGGCCCGGCGGCGACACCTCGGCCGCCGGCTGTCGTCCCGGGGACTACGACCCAGGGCTGATGCCCGGCGGTGATCTTGTGGCTAGCATCGGCCGCATGTCCGAGACACCACGACTCCCGCTGCTCAGGCGGATGGCGCCGAGCGACTGGACGGTGCTGGCCTGGTGCGCGGGGACGGTGCTGACCTTCCTGGTCCGGCTCCGGCTGCCCGGCGAGAGCGCGGCGGCCGTCCCGCCCGGGGTGCTGATCCAGCGCTGGGACGGGCTGGCCACGATCGCCCTGGCCGCCCTGGTCACCCTGCTCGGTGCCCGGCAGCTGCCCCGCAGGCCGCTGGTCGCGGTCGCCCTGGTGCTCACCGCCGCCGTGATCGGGACCACCCCGCTCGGCGCCGGGGAGATCCCGCTGCCGCAGTTCCTGGCAGTCGACCTCGCGCTGTACTTCGTCGCGGCCGACCGCTCCCGGCGGACCTCGCTCACCGCCACCGTCCTCGCGCTCGGCGTGCTGACCGGGTACGTGGCGGTCCGGCTGGCCCTCGGCTGGGGCGTCGGCACCTCCACCGAGCTGACGGTCGCCCTGACCGCCGTGATCACCTGGCTGCTGGGCAACTCGGTGCACCAGTCGCGGGCGCACGCCGACCGGGTCAGGGCGCAGACCGAGGCGCAGGCGGTCACCGCCGAGCGGCTGCGGATCGCCCGGGAGCTGCACGACATGGTGGCGCACAGCATCGGCGTGATCGCCCTCCAGGCCGGTGCCGCGAAGCGGGTGATCGAGAGTCAGCCGACCGCCGCCCGGGAGGCCCTGGGCACCATCGAGAGCACCGGCCGGGAGACCCTGGCCGGGCTGCGCCGGATGCTCGGCGCCCTCAGGTCGAACGGCCCCGAGCCGCACCCCGAGCTCGGGCTGGCCGACCTCGACCGGCTGGCTGCCGCCATCACCGCCGCCGGGGTTCGGGTCGAGCTCAGCCGGCTGGGCGAGCCGCACCCGCTGCCGCCGGAGCTCGACGTCGCCGCCTACCGGATCGTCCAGGAGGCGGTCACCAACGTGGTCCGGCACGCCGCCACCGACTCCTGCCGGGTGACCGTCGACCACCGGGGGCGGGAGCTGGCCATCGAGGTCACCGACCACGGGCGCGGTCCCGGCCGGCGCAGCGAGTCCGGCTACGGCCTGCTCGGCATGCGCGAACGGGCCGCCCTGCTGCACGGCGAGTTCGCCGCCGGGGCCCGTCCCGGCGGTGGCTTCCGGGTCACCGCCCGCCTTCCGATCCCTGCCCCGACCGGAGTCCGATGACGATCCGCGTTCTGCTCGCCGACGACCAACCACTGGTCCGTGCCGCCCTCCGGATGGTGATCACCGACGCCGAGGACCTGGAGCTGGTCGGTGAGGCCGGGACGGGCACCGACGCCGTCCGGCTGACCGCCGAACTGGCGCCCGACGTGGTGGTGATGGACATCCGGATGCCCGGACTGGACGGCATCGAGGCCACCCGGCAGATCACCGCCGGGCCCGGCAGCAGCCAGGTGATCGTGCTGACCACCTTCGACGAGGACGACCACGTCCACGGCGCGCTGCGGGCCGGGGCGGCCGGCTTCCTGGTCAAGGACATGGCGCTGGAGGAGATCCTCGCCGCCGTCCGGGTGGTCGCCGCCGGGGACGCCCTGATCGCACCGGCCGTCACCCGCCGCCTGATCACCGAGTTCGCCGAACGCCCGGCCGCCGGCCCGGCCCGACGGACCGTCAGCGGGATCACCGACCGGGAGCGCGAGGTGCTCGTGCTGGTCGGCGGCGGACTGTCCAACACCGAGATCGCCGAACGGCTCCGCCTCAGCACCGCCACCGTGAAGACCTACCTGTCCCGGCTGCTGGCCAAGCTGGACGCCCGCGACCGGGTCCAGCTGGTGATCATCGCCTACGAGGCCGGGCTCGTGACGGCCTGACCGCCCGACGGCCTACCGGGCGAACTCCACCGCGCGGCTCTCCCGGACCACGGTGATCCGGATCCGGCCCGGGAAGGTGAGCTCCTCGGCCACCCGCCGGGCCACCTCGCGGGCGATCACCTGGGCGCCGAGGTCGTCGACCAGCTCGGGCTGGACCATCACCCGGACCTCGCGTCCGGCCTGCATCGCGTACACCTTGGCCACGCCCTCGAACTCCCGGGCGATCTCCTCCAGCCGCTCCAGCCGCCGGACGTGCACCTCCACCGACTCCTTCCTGGCCCCGGGCCGCCCGCCCGAGCAGGCGTCGGCGGCCTGGGTCAGCACCGCCTCCACCGTCTGCGGCTCGACCTCGCCGTGGTGCGCCTCGATCGCGTGCACCACCTCCGCCGACTCGCCCCAGCGCCGGGCGTACTCGGCCCCGACCGCCGCATGACTGCCCGTCACCTCGTGGCTCAGCGCCTTGCCGATGTCGTGCAGCAGGGCGGCCCGCCGCACCAGCACCGCGTCCGCGCCCAGCTCGGCCGCCATCAGCCCGCCCAGGTTGGCGCTCTCCACCAGGTGCCCGAGCACGTTCTGCCCGTACGAGGTCCGGTACCGCAGCCGCCCCAGCATCCGGACCAGCTCCGGCTCCATCCCGCCCACCCCGGCGGCCAGCAGCGCGTCCTCGCCGGCCCTGGTGCAGAGCCGCTCGACCTCGCGCAGGCTGCGCGCGTGCACCGTCTCGATCCGGGCCGGCTGGATCCGGCCGTCCGAGACCAGCACCTCCAGGGTGAGCCGGGCCGCCTCCCGCCGGACCGGGTCGAAGCAGGAGAGCTGGACCACGCCCGGGGTCTCGTCCACCACCAGGTTGACGCCGGTGACGGCCTCGAAGGCGCGGATGTTGCGGCCCTCCTTGCCGATGATCCGGCCCTTCAACTCCTCGCTCGGCAGGGGGAAGACCGCGACCACGGTCTCCGCGGTCTGCTCGCTGGCCAGCCGCTGCACCGCGCCCGCGACGATCTCCCGGGCCCGGGCCTCGCCGTCCTCGTGCGCCTGCCGCTCGATCTCCCGGACGGTGACGGCGGCCTCCCGGCGGGCCAGCGCCTCGGCGGCGCGCAGCACCTCCGCCTTGGCCTGGACCGTGGTCAGGCCGGCCAGGCGCTCCAGCTCGCGGTGGTGCCCGGCCTCCAGCTCCGCGACGGCGGCCTCACGCCGCTCCAGCTCGGCCCGCCGCCGGGCCGCCTCGGCCGCGGCGAACTCCACCGCCCCGGCGGCCCTCCGCTCGGTCACCCGCACCCAGCGGAACACCGCCCAGCCCAGCAGCAGCAACGCCCCGACGCACCCCATCGCGATCCACATCGGGCACCGCTCCGTCCTGCTCAGCACATATTTCTGTGAGGCTAAGCGCGGGTCACGAAACGGTCAAGATGCGTCTGTGATCCATCACAACCGGACGCTGAACATCCATCAACCCTCCTCCGCCAGCACGTCCTTCACCGCTCGGAACGCCAGCCCCTCGGAGTAGCCCCGCCGGGCCAGCATCCCGACCAGCCGCCGCGTCCTGACCTGGGGGTCGAGGGCCCGCACCGTGCGCAGCTTGCGACGCACCAGCTCGCGGGCGGCCTCCTCCTCGTCCTCGGTGTCGACCTGCGCCAGCGCCTGCTCGACCAGCTCGCCGGCCACCCCCCGCTGGCGCAGCTCCTGGGCGAGAGCGCGGCGCCCGAGGCCCCGGACGGCGTGCCGGGACTCGACCCAGGCCGCCGCGAACGCCCCGTCGTCGATCAGCCCGACCTCCTCGTAGCGGTCCAGCACCTCGGCCGCGACCTCGTCGGGGATCTCCTTCTTCCGCAACGCGTCGGCCAGCTGCTTGCGGGTCTTCGCGGTGCCGGTCAGCAGGCGCAGGCAGATGTCCCGGGCCCGGCCCGCCGGGTCGGTGGGCGGCTCCGCCCGCTTCCGCTCCCGCTTGGGCCCGCGCCCGGGCCCCGGCCGCTCGGGCGGCAGCTCCGTCAGCTCCGGCGGCTCCCCGGCCAGGTCGGGCTCCAGCGCCGTCCGGCGGCGCCGGCGGCCGCCGGACAGGTCGGAGGCCCGCAGCAGACCCGGAAACGCCTCGGTGCCGGGTTCGTCCGAACCAGGCACCGGGGCGTCGCTCTCGTGCGTCAACGTCGGCTCAGCTCTTCGCCGCCGCGGCCTTCTTCGCGGCCGCGGTCTTGGCGGCCGGCTTGGCCTCCTCGTCCGGGCCGGCGGCGACGGCGTCCGCGCCCTCGGCCGCCGGGGCGGCCGGGTCGGCGACCTTCGGGCCGATGCCGAGCTTCTGCTTGATCTTCAGCTCGATCTCGTCCGCCAGCTGCGGGTTGTCCCGGAGGAAGTTCCGCGCGTTCTCCTTGCCCTGGCCGAGCTGGTCACCCTCGTAGGTGTACCAGGCACCGGCCTTGCGGATGAAGCCGTGCTCGACACCCATGTCGATCAGGCCGCCCTCCCAGCTGATGCCGTGGCCGTAGAGGATGTCGAACTCGGCCTGCTTGAACGGGGCGGCGACCTTGTTCTTGACCACCTTGACGCGGGTGCGGTTGCCGACCGCCTCGGTGCCGTCCTTCAGGGTCTCGATCCGGCGGATGTCCAGCCGGACGGAGGCGTAGAACTTCAGCGCGCGGCCACCGGTGGTGGTCTCCGGCGAGCCGAACATCACGCCGATCTTCTCGCGGAGCTGGTTGATGAAGATCGCGGTGGTGTTCGACTGGTTCAGCGCACCGGCGATCTTGCGCAGGGCCTGGCTCATCAGCCGGGCCTGCAGGCCGACGTGCGAGTCGCCCATCTCACCCTCGATCTCGGCCCGCGGCACGAGCGCCGCGACCGAGTCGATGATGATCAGGTCGACCGCGCCGGAGCGGATCAGCATGTCGGTGATCTCGAGCGCCTGCTCGCCGGTGTCGGGCTGGCTGACCAGCAGGGCGTCGGTGTCGACGCCGAGCTTCTTGGCGTACTCGGGGTCGAGGGCGTGCTCGGCGTCCACGAAGGCCACCGTGCCGCCGAGCTTCTGGGCGCTGGCCGCGGCGTGCAGGGTCAGCGTGGTCTTGCCGGAGGACTCGGGACCGTAGATCTCGATCACCCGGCCGCGCGGCAGACCGCCGACGCCGAGCGCCACGTCCAGCGCGGTCGAGCCGGTCGGGATCACCTCGATCGGCTCGTTCGCCTTCTCGCCGAGGCGCATCACCGAGCCCTTGCCGAACTGCCGCTCAATCTGGGCGAGTGCGGTCTCAAGGGCCTTCTCGCGGTCCGTACCTGCCATGGGTTCCACCCTCGGGTTCTGTCCTGTGCGCTTCATCGTCCACGACGCTAGCGCGTCCCACCGACAATCCTCCCCAAGGGGACCAGCCTGTGGAAAACTCGCCGTACCCCAGCATAGCGAACGCCAGTTCGATTACCGTCAAGCGACCCGCCCGCCACGCCCTCCCCCGGGTGATACCGGCCCGGCGGCCGCCCGGGCCGCTACCTCTGGGTCCATGATCACCACCATCGGACGGCGCCGGACCGCCGCCGTCCTCCTCGCCCTGGCCGCGCTGCTGTTCCCCGCGATCCCGGCGGACGCCGCCGACCGCGCCCTCCCCGAGCCGCCCGCCGCCGCGACCGCCAGGACCGAGCTGGCCGGGCTCGCCGTCGAGCCCCCGCACTCCATGGACGGCTACAGCCGGGCCAGGTTCCCGCACTGGGTCCGGCAGTACGACGCCTGCGACACCCGCGAGGTGGTGCTGGCCCGGGACGGCGAGAACGTCACCCAGGACGCCCTCTGCCGGGCCTCCTCGGGCACCTGGCGCAGCGCGTACGACGGCCAACTGCTCACCGCCGCCGCCCAGGTGGACATCGACCACGTGGTCCCGCTGGCCAACGCCTGGCGCTCGGGCGCCGACGGCTGGAGCACCGCGATGCGCCGGACCTTCGCCAACGACCTCGAACACTCCCAGCTGATCGCGGTCTCGGCCGCCTCCAACCGCGCCAAGGCCGACAAGGCGCCGGACCAGTGGCGCCCCTCCGACACCGCCTACTGGTGCACCTACGCCCGGGCCTGGACGCACATCAAGCACCTGTACGCGCTGAACGTCACCGCCCCCGAGGCGGACAGCCTGAACGAGATGCTCGACACCTGTCCGCAGTGACCGCGAAGGCGGCCACCCCCCGTGGGGGTGACCGCCCGTCAGCTTCCGTCCTGGCCCGGCCCGTCCGTCTTGTCCGGCCCGTCCGGCCTGTCGTGACGGTCCGTCGAGGACCCGCGCATCATCTGCCGCAGCCGCCTGGCCGCCTGCCGCCGCCGCTCGCGCCGGCCCTTGCGGTCCGCGCCCCGGTCGATCCGGGGGTCGGTGGCCACCTCGTAGCGCCGCACGTACGTCCCGACGAACCCCTGCAGGGTGGCCGCCACCGGGATCGCGATCAGCGCGCCGACCGCGCCGAGCAGCGCCGCCCCGGCGATCACCGAGCCGAAGGCCACCGCCGGGTGCACGTCCACCGTCCTGGCGGTGATCCTCGGGTGCAGCAGGTAGTTCTCGATCTGCTGGTAGACGATCACGAAGACGAGCACCCAGAGCGCGTCGGTCGGCTCCACCGTCAGCGCCACCAGCACCGGCAGCGCCCCGGCCAGATAGGTCCCGATGGTCGGCACGAACTGCGACATGACGCCGACCCAGACCGCCAGCGCGGCCGCGTACGGCAGGCCCAGCACGGTGAACATGATCCAGTGCGCGATGGTCGAGGCGATCGCCAGCAGTGCCCGGGAGTAGAGGTAGCCGCCGGTCTTGGCCAGCGCGATCTCCCAGGCCCGCAGCACCTCGGCCTGCTTGGCCGGCGGCAGCAGCGAGCAGACCGTACGCCGCACCCGGGGCCCGTCGGCGGTGAAGTAGAAGGTGAACAGGCCGACCGTGAAGGCCTGGAACAGCCCGCCGATCAGGGTGCTGGAGACGCCCCAGATGTTGTCGGCGGCCTGCTGGGCGTACTTCTCGATGCTGCCCTTGTCCTTGAGCAGCTTCTCCTGCAGCTGGTCCAGCGACAGGTTCTGATGGAACGTCCGGTTGATCCAGACGATCAGGTTGTCCACCAGGTGCGGCAGATCACCGGCGATCTTCGCGACCTGGTCGACCAGCAGCGTGCCGAGCGCGGTGAGGAACCCGGCGATGGCGACCGCGAGGCCGATGAAGACCAGGAAGGTGCCGAGCCCCCGGCGCACACCCCGGGCCGCCATCCGGTCCACGGCCGGCTCCATCGCCAGCGACAGGAAGAACGCCACCAGCAGCATCACCAGCAGGTCGACCAGCTGCCGGAACGCCCAGTCGACCAGCTGGAACGCACCGACCAGCAGCAGCGCCAGCACCATCGCCCGGGGCAGCCACTTCGGCATCCCCTGCCCCCAGAGGGAGCCCCCTCTGGCCACCATTCTCGCGCTCGGGGTGGTGCGCTCTTCGGACGGATGTTCGGGATTCTGGGGATCAGAGGTACTGGCCACCCGACCAGTCTTACCCAAAGCTCAGCGCAGCAGCGCCGACACCCCCTGGGTCAGGCAGACCACCCGCCAGACCTCCTTGGCCTCCCAACCCGCGTCCAGCGCCTGACGGACCGTCCGTCCGCCCAGCTCGGACATCAGGTGGTCCGTGGCGAACGACTCCGCGTACGCCTCGCCGAAGTGCTCGTACATCCGTCGCCAGAACTCGGTCAGCCTCATGCTCCCAGTATCCCGAACCGCCGCTCAGGGCCGGAGCTCGCGCTGGGTGTACGCGGTGAGCAGCAGCGCGAAACCGTGCGCCGTCCCCACCTCTGCCCCGGTCAGCTCGCCGATCCTGGCCAGCCGGTTGTCGACGGTGTTGGGGTGCAGCCCGAGCGCCCTGGCCGTCCGCCGCCGGTCCTGCCGCTCGGCCAGGTGCGCCCGCAGGGTGGCCAGCAGCTCGGGCCGCTCGTAGACCGGGTCGAGCAGCGCGACCAGGCCGGCGCTGCTCTCGTCCGGCCGGGACAGGTGGTACTCCAGCAGCACGTCCTCCAGCCGGTGCAGGCCCGGCGGGCGGCCCAGGGCCCGGACCAGCCGCAGCACCTCGGCCGCCGTCCGGGCCGCCGCCGCGACGCCGGGCCCGCTGTCGGCGGGCAGCGCCGCGACCCGGACCGGGGCGCCGGCCGCCCGCTCCAGCTGCCCGGTCAGCCCGCCCGGCAGCGCCGGGAGTCCGCCCGCCCCGTCCCGGGGCAGCACCAGTACGCCGCCGTCCGCCTCCAGCCAGGCCAGCGGCTCCGGGCCGAACAGCCGGTTCACCGCGGTCCCCAGCCGCCGGGCCAGCCGCCGGGCGGCCACCTGCTCCGGCGGCCCGCCGCCCGGCGTCTCGACCCCGATCCGGAGCACCAGCCCGCCGTCCGCCACCCCGAGCCGCCCGTACCGCTCCGGGGTCAGCGGGGAGCCCTCGACCAGGGCCCGGACCAGCGTCCGCCGCTCCTCCCGCGCCTCCGCCTCCAGCGCCGCCCGCTCGTCCAGGTAGCTCTCGGCCAGGGCCGGGACCATCCGCGCCTGCGCCTCCAGCAGCCAGCCGGCCAGCTCGTTCAGCGCGGCCTCCTCGCCCGGCTCGGCGCTGTCCCGGAGCGCCTGCCAGAGCACGTGCTGCCCGAGCAGGTGGGTGCCGAGCAGCAGGTGCAGCGGCACCCCCTCCTCGGCCCGCTGGGCGGCCCGCTCCCGGAAGTACCGGAACTCCAGGTCGCCCTCCTCGGCCCGGCCCCCGACCCGCCGCAGGAACAGCCGGACGGCGTGCCGCGCGGTGGCCGCCATCTCCACGTCCTTCACCTCCCCCGGCAGCTCCTGGTACGCCGGCAGCCGCTCGAACGCCTCCCGCGTCATCCGCCGGGCCAGCTCGTTCACCCGCCCCTCGCACCGCCCCGCCACCGCCAACGCGGCCGCCGACAGCTCCACCGCAGCTCCCCCTCCTCTCCCGCACAGCACTCCGGGGAAAGCTAGCCGCCGCCGGGGAGCGCCAGCACACCGGCGCCGAAGAACTGCCGCTCCACGCACGCCCCGGTCCCGTACGGGCAGTTGCTGCCCGCCGCGTCGGCGAGCAGCCCGACCAGCCGGTCGGGCCGCCAGTCGGGGTGCGCGGCGGCGGCCACCGCCACCGCCCCGGTGACGTGTGCGGCGGCCATCGAGGTCCCCGCCAGCGCCGCGTACTGCCCGCCGGGCCAGTCGGAGACGACCGCGCCGAGCGGCCCGCCGTCGGGCTCCCCGCCGGGTGCGGCGATCGAGATCCGGCCCCGGCCGTAGTTGCTGTACGAGGTGGGCAGGCCGAAGCGGTCGAGCGCACTGACCGTCAGGACGCCGGGCAGCTCGCCCGGGAGGCGGATGCAGTCCGTCCCGAGCAGCCGGTTGTGCGCGGGGCCGGAGAGCCGGTCGTTGGGGCTGCGCTGGTCGCGGCGGACGGCGCCGAGGTCCTGGCCGTCGTTGCCGGCCGAGGCGACCACCACCGCGCCCTGCCGCTGGGCGTAGCCGACGGCGCGGCCGACGGCCTGGACCAGGGCGGCCTGGTCGGGGTCGCTGGCGCAGTTGTACTTCCACGGGTCGGCGAAGTAGCTGTCGTTGATGGCCCTGGCACCGTGGTCGGCGGACCAGAGCATCCCGCAGATGATGTTCTCGGTGTAGTACTGCCCGAGCGGGCCGAGCAGCCGGACGGCGGCGATCCGGACGCCGGGCGCCACCCCGGTGACGCCCTTGCCGTCCTGGGCGGCGCCGACGATCCCGGCCACGTGGGTGCCGTGCCCGCTCTCCGTCACGCCCCGGTCGGGGCGCCAGGCGCCGTACCGGGGGTCGGGGCGGCCGTCGGCGCAGGAGACCGAGGCCCCGGGGTCGACCGCGGCCCGGAGGTCGGGGTGGGTGTCGTCCACCCCGGAGTCCAGCACCGCGACCAGGACCCGGCGGAGCGCCTGGGCGGACGGGGCGTCGGCGGTGGTGCGGAGCAGCGCGGCCGGGCGCGGCCCCCCTGACTGCCCGGACGGGCCGGCCGCGCCCGCGGCGCCGATCATCGCCAGGTTCCAGTCGGCGGACTCCCCCGGGTCGGGGGTGAGCGCGTCCGAGTCGTCCCCGCCGTCGAGGGCGTCGCTCCTGGTGTCCCGGAAGGCCCCCGCCCCGTCGAGCGTCGCGGGCGGGCCCGGCACGCCGGTGGTGCGGCTGGCGCCGACGGCCGCTATCCCGGGGCGGCCGCGCAGCCGGTCGGCGAAGCCGCCGGTGGCGTAGGCGAGCACCACCCCGATCTGCGGGTACTCCTGGACCACCCGGCCGCCCGCCGCGGTGGCCTGCCGGGCGGCGTCGGCGGAGCCCCGGGCGTCCTGACGGTCCGCCAGCACCAGGTAGCTGAGGTAGGAACGGCCGGGGCCGGCCACGTACGGCACCGCTCCGCCGATCAGCAGGGCCGTCATCAGGACTCCGAGCAGGATCCGGATCCTGGTCCGGTGCGCCCCCGGCCGGCCCGGCCGTGCCGCGTCCCCCAGGCCCATCCGCATGGCGAGACCCAGCCGTTCCATCGCGCGACCTCCGCTCGTCGGTGCGCCCGCCGAAGGTCACGGGTCCGATACATCACCATATGAGCGGGTTTTCCGATCTGCCCGATCAGGCTAGGGCAGACGGGGCACCGGGGGCGGCTCCGGCGGACTGTCGGTGGCGCCGGGCACCATGGGGGCATGGCGGAACACGACCTGACGGATTCCCTGGACGGCTTCGCGCCGGCCACCAAGGCGTGGTTCACCGGGGCGTTCACCGCGCCCACCCCCGCCCAGGCCCAGGCCTGGGCGGCGATCGGCCGGGGGACGGACGTCCTGGTGGTCGCCCCCACCGGCTCCGGCAAGACCCTGGCCGCCTTCCTGTCCGCGCTCGACCGGCTCAGCCACACCCCGCCGCCGACCGACCCGAAGCGCCGCTGCCGGGTCCTCTACATCTCGCCGATCAAGGCGCTGGCCGTCGACGTCGAGCGCAACCTGCGGGCCCCGCTGGCCGGGCTGCGGCAGGCCGCCGTCCGGCTCGGGCTGCCGGAGCCGGAGGTGCAGGTCGGCATCCGCTCGGGCGACACCCCCGCCGCCGACCGCCGCCGGTTCGCCACCCACCCGCCGGACATCCTGATCACCACCCCCGAGTCCCTGTTCCTGCTGCTCACCTCCGCCGCCCGGGACGCCCTGCGCGGCATCGACACGGTGATCCTGGACGAGGTGCACGCGGTCGCCGGCACCAAGCGCGGCGCGCACCTGGCGCTCAGCCTGGAGCGCCTGGACGAGCTGCTGGACCGCCCGGCCCGCCGGATCGGCCTCTCCGCCACCGTCCGCCCGGTGGACGAGGTGGCCCGCTACCTCAGCCCGCAGCGCGGGGCGGCGGTGGTCCAGCCGCCCGCCGCCAAGGAGTTCGACCTCTCGGTGGTGGTCCCGGTCGCCGATCTGGGCGAGCTGCCCGCCGACACCGACGACCCGTCCCGGCAGGCGTCGATCTGGCCGCACGTGGAGGAGCGGATCGTCGACCTGGTGCAGGCGCACCGCTCGACCATCGTGTTCGCCAACTCCCGCCGCCTGGCCGAGCGGCTCTGCAACCGGCTGAACGAGATCGCGCACGAGCGCGCCACCGGTGCGGCCCTGCCCGCGGCGCACTCCCCGGCCCAGCTGATGGGCGGCTCCGGCGCCGCCGGCGGGGCGCCCGCCGTGATCGCCCGGGCGCACCACGGCTCGGTCTCCAAGGAGCAGCGCGCCCTGGTGGAGGAGGAGCTGAAGGCCGGCCGGCTGCCCGCCGTGGTGGCCACCTCCAGCCTGGAGCTGGGCATCGACATGGGCGCGGTCGACCTGGTGGTCCAGGTCGAGTCGCCGCCCTCGGTCGCGTCCGGGCTGCAGCGGGTCGGCCGGGCCGGGCACCAGGTCGGCGCGGTCTCCACCGGCGTGGTCTTCCCCAAGTACCGCGGCGACCTGGTGCAGTCCGCCGTGGTCACCGAGCGGATGCGCTCGGGCGCGATCGAGGCGCTCCGGGTGCCGCGCAACCCGCTGGACGTGCTGGCCCAGCAGCTGGTCGCGATCACCGCGCTGGACACCTGGGCGGTGGACGAGCTGCTCGCCCTGGTCCGCCGGGCCGCGCCGTTCGCCACCCTCCCGCAGTCCGCCTTCGACGGCGTGCTGGACATGCTGGCGGGCCGTTACCCCTCGGACGCCTTCGCCGAGCTGAGGCCCCGTCTGGTCTGGGACCGGGTCGCGGGCACCGTCACCGGCCGCCCCGGCGCCCAGCGCCTCGCGGTCACCTCCGGCGGCACCATCCCCGACCGCGGGCTGTTCGGCGTCTTCATCGCCGGGGCCGACCCGAAGAAGGGCGGTGGGAGGGTCGGGGAGCTCGACGAGGAGATGGTGTACGAGTCCAGGGTCGGCGACGTCTTCACCCTGGGCACCACCTCCTGGCGGATCCAGGAGATCACCCACGACAAGGTGCTGGTCACCCCCGCCCCCGGCGTCCCCGGGCGGCTCCCGTTCTGGAAGGGCGACAGCCTGGGCCGCCCGCTGGAGCTCGGCCGCGCGGTCGGCGCCTTCGTCCGCGAGCTCGGCGCCCTGACGCCCGATCAGGCGACGGCCCGGCTGAAGGCCGCCGGTCTCGACGACTGGGCGGCGTCCAACCTGCTCACCTACCTGGCCGAGCAGCGCACCGCCACCGGCCACCTGCCGGACGACCGCACCATCGTGGTCGAGCGGTTCCGGGACGAGCTGGGCGACTGGCGGATCGTCATCCACTCCCCCTTCGGCGCCCAGGTGCACGCCCCCTGGGCGCTCGCCCTCGGCGCCCGGCTGCGGGAGAAGCACGGCCTCGACCCGCAGGTGATGCACGCCGACGACGGCATCGTGCTCCGCCTCCCCGACGCCGACCTGCTCGACTTCCCGTCCGACCGGCCGGTCACCGCCGAGGCCCCGGTCGGTGCCGATGCCGCGCTCTTCGACCGGGGCGAGATCGAGCAGCTGGTGACCGACCAGGTCGGCGGCTCGGCCCTGTTCGCGGCCCGGTTCCGCGAATGCGCGGGCCGGGCCCTGCTGCTGCCCCGCCGCAGCCCCGGCCGGCGCACCCCGCTCTGGCAGCAGCGCCAGCGCGCCTCCCAGCTGCTGGAGGTGGCGAGCGAGTACGGCTCGTTCCCGATCGTGCTGGAGGCCGTCCGGGAGTGCCTGCAGGACGTCTTCGACGTACCGGGCCTGGTCGAGCTGATGGGTGATCTGGAGTCGCGCGCGGTCCGGCTGGTGGAGGTCACCACCCCCGAGCCCTCGCCGTTCGCCCGCTCGCTGCTGTTCGGCTACGTCGCCCAGTTCCTGTACGAGGGCGACTCCCCGCTGGCCGAGCGCCGGGCCGCCGCGCTCGCGCTGGACTCCCGGCTGCTCTCCGAGCTGCTCGGGCAGGCGGAGCTGCGCGAGCTGCTCGACCCGGCCGTGCTGGCCGAGCTGGAGGCGGAGCTGCAGCGCCTCACCCCGGAGCGCCGGATCAAGGACGCCGAGGGCGTCGCGGACGCGCTGCGGCTGCTCGGGCCGCTGGACGAGGCCGAGCTGACGGTCCGTGGGGCCGAGCAGGGCTGGGCGTTCGAGCTCCAGGCGGCCCGCCGCGCCATCCTGGTCCGGATCGGCGGCGAGCAGCGCTGGGCCGCGATCGAGGACGCCGGCCGGCTGCGGGACGCACTCGGCACCCCGCTGCCGGTCGGCGTCCCGGAGGCGTTCACCGAGCCGGTCAAGGACCCGCTCGGGGACTTGCTGGCCCGGTACGCCCGCACCCACGGCCCGTTCACGGCCGCCGAGGCGGCGGCCCGGTTCGGCCTGGGCACCGCCGTGGTCAGCGGCACCCTGCACCGGCTGACGGCCGGGGGCCGCCTGGTGCAGGGCGAGTTCCGGCCCGGCGAGGGGCACACCGGCACGGTCGAGTGGTGCGACGCCGAGGTGCTGCGCCGGCTCCGCCGCCGCTCGCTGGCCGCCCTCCGGCAGGAGGTCGAGGCGGTGCCGCCGCGCGCGCTGGCCGCCTTCCTGCCGCAGTGGCAGCACCTCGCCGGGCACCGGCTGCGCGGTCTCGACGGCCTGCTCCGGGTGGTCGAGCAGCTCCAGGGGACGGCCCTGCCCGCCTCCGCGCTGGAGAAGCTGGTGCTGCCCGCCCGGCTCCAGGACTACGCGCCCGCGATGCTGGACGAGCTGATGGCCGCCGGCGAGATCGGCTGGTCCGGCGCGGGCGCGCTGCCTGGCAAGGAC
Source organism: Kitasatospora sp. NPDC002040 (assembly GCF_040296785.1). Classification (NCBI taxonomy): domain Bacteria; kingdom Bacillati; phylum Actinomycetota; class Actinomycetes; order Kitasatosporales; family Streptomycetaceae; genus Kitasatospora; species Kitasatospora sp. NPDC002040. The sequence goes on from NZ_JBEOXV010000016.1 coordinate 134,820, forward strand.
GGCTGGATCGGCCTGCACCTGCCCGAGGCGGCCCACCTGCTGCGGCCCGAGCCCGTCCCACCCGCCCTCACCCCCGTGCACAGCGCCCTGCTGGCGGCGCTGGCGGGCGGGTACGGCCTGTTCTTCCGTCAGCTGACGGAGCGGCTGCCGGAGGTCCCCGAGCCCGAGTTGACCGAGGCGCTCTGGGACCTGACCTGGGCCGGATATGTGACGAACGACACACTCGCCCCGCTGCGGGCCCTGCTCGGCTCCGGCCGGACGGCCGGGGCCACCGCGCACCGGGCGCCCCGGGCCGCCCCGCGCGGCCGCTACGGCGGCGGATCGCGCGGACTGGCCCGCCCGGCCGCCCGGGCCGGCTCGCCGACGGTGGCGGGCCGCTGGTCGCTGCTGCCGGATCCGGCCACCGAGCCGACCGTGCGCGCCACCGCCCAGGCCCAGGCGCTGCTCGACCGGCACGGCGTGCTGACCAGGGGCGCGGTGGCCGCCGAGCGCGTCCCGGGCGGCTTCGCCGGGGTGTACCGGGTACTCAGCGCCTTCGAGGAGCGCGGCCGGGCCAGGCGGGGCTACTTCGTCGAGGGCCTGGGCGGGGCGCAGTTCGCCATGGACGGGGCGGCGGACCGGCTGCGCTCGGTCAGCGGGCGGCTGGAGCGTGCGGGCGGCGCGGAGTGGGCCGCCGCGCCGGTGGCCGAGGCCCCGCAGGCCCTGGTGCTGGCGGCGGCCGACCCGGCGAACGCGTACGGGGCGGCGCTGCCCTGGCCGGAGCTGCCGGAGGCGGCGCAGCAGCACCGGCCGGGCCGGAAGGCGGGCGCACTGGTGGTGCTGGTGGACGGGGAGCCCGCGCTGTACGTGGAGCGGGGCGGGAAGTCGCTGCTGGCCTGGAGCGACCGGCCGGAGGCGGTGGGCGCGCTGGCGGCCGCGGTCCGGGCCGGGGCACTGGGCAGCAGCGTCACGGTCGAGCGGGTCAACGGGGAGGCGGCGCTGACGGCACCGCTGGGGGCGCTGCTGGAGGAGGCGGGGTTCCATCCGACGCCGCGGGGGTTCCGGCTGCGGGGGTGACGGGGAGCTCCCGGTTGCTGTGCACGGGGATCAGGCTGAGGCTCCAGCCGCCGGCCAGCAGGCCCAGCGCGGCGCTGCCCGCGTGCAGGCCGGTGCCGAGCAGTGCGGCCAGGCAGAGGGCCGCGAGCAGCACCGCGGGCCACCACCGTCCGGCAGTGGCCCGCAGGGACCGTACGTTCTTCATCACAGCCTCCCTCGGGAGGCCGGGGTCAGGCTGCCACGACGTCCACGGCGGCGGCCTTGGGCGAGATCGAGCTCATCCGGTCGACGCCGGGAGCCGGCAGCTGTACCGGTTCGAGAACCGGCCTCAGCATGTCACCCTCCGAGAGAGTGGCCATCGCCGCAAGTTCGGCGAGCGACAGCTCGTCGCTGACCTCGCGCATCACCTCGGACATCCGGACGTCGAGTGCGTCGCAGATGGCGGAGAGCAGCTCCGAGGAGGCCTCCTTCTGCCCGCGCTCGACCTCGGAGAGGTAACCGAGCGAAACCCTGGCGGCTGCCGACACCTCGCGAAGTGTGCGGCCCTGGCGCTGGCGCTGCCGACGCAGTACATCGCCCAGTAGGCGACGGAGCAGGATCATCGGTGCCTCCCTCCTCGGACTGCGGATCGAGATGTCACGCCCCCACCGTACCGCCTTGTCCGCATCGCGTGCGGGGACCATGGTCGTGTTCACTCTGGGCTGCAATGCTGCCCCCTCCCCTGTTTGTTCCCCGCCCGACTACCTGACTACTGCCCATTCGGGGTATCCGATGTAACACGATCCTGCTGCCGCCGGCGGTCGTTCAACGGCTTTTCGGCAAAGCCCGGCACGGGACGGGCTCAACGCGCTACGCGATCCAGCATGAGCCGCAGGGCGGCGTCCACGGTCTCCTGACGGATTCTTTCACGTGCTCCTGACAAGTGAAGGGAATCCGTCACGGCTCCGTCGGGTCCGGAAAGTCCGATATGGACGGTCCCGACCGGGCGGCCGTCCTGTTCCTGCGGGCCCGCCACCCCGGTGGTGGCCAGGCCGTAGGTGGCGCCCAGCAGCCGCCGGACGCCCTCGGCCATCTGACGGGCCACCACGGGGTGGACCGGGCCGTGCACGGCCAGCAGGCCCTCGTCCACGCCCAGCAGCTCCGCCTTCAGCCCGGTGGCGTACGCCGTCACGCCGCCCCGGTAGGTGGCGGAGGCGCCCGGTACGTCGACCAGGGCGGCCGACAGCAGGCCGCCGGTCAGCGACTCGGCCACGGCCAGCGTGGCACCGCGCTCGCGCAGGGCGAGGTGGACCTCGGCGGCCAGCTGACGGTCGGTCACTCCGCGGCCGCCTTCGCCCGCCCGGACCGGCGCAGCACGATCGCCTGCCGGACGTAGTCCAGGCCGGTCCCGACGGTGAGCAGCACGGCCGCCCCCATCAGCACCGCCCGGGCGGTGGCCAGCCAGCCGGTCAGCTCCAGCACGTACATGCCGACCGCGATGCCCTGGGTCAGGGTCTTGATCTTGCCGCCCCGGCTGGCCGGGATGACGCCGTAGTGGATCACCCAGAACCGCATCACGGTGATGCCGAGCTCACGGGCCAGGATCACCGCGGTGACCCACCAGGGCAGGTCGCCCAGGATCGACAGGCCGATCAGGGCGGCACCCATGATCGCCTTGTCGGCGATCGGGTCGGCGATCTTGCCGAAGTCGGTGACCAGGCCCATCCGCCGGGCCAGCTCGCCGTCGAACAGGTCGGTGATCATCGCGATCGCGAACGAGGCCCAGGCCACCGAGCGCCACTTGGGGTCGTGGCCCCCGTCGGCGAACAGCAGCAGCACGAAGACCGGGACCAGCAGCAGCCGGACCATGGTCAGCACGTTGGCGATGTTCCACAGGGAGGGGACGGGCGGCGTGGTCCCGGCGCCCGTCGGCTGGGCCGGGGCGGAGGCGCCTGGCCCTCTGCTCATGCCTCGGCTCCCACGCGCTCCAGCGCCTCCGCCACCAGGTCGACGCCCTCGGTGCCGACCACGGTGGCGCGGTAGTACTCGCCGACCACGGCGTCGTCGGCGCCCAGCAGCGTGGTCAGGCCGTCGGTCTCCGGGGCCTGGTGGGCCGACCGGCCCTCGACCACGCCGTCCTCGACCGACTCGACCAGCACCTCGACCTCGGTGCCGATCCGCTGCTCGGCGCGCTGCGCGGTCATCTCCTCGGCCAGCTTGGTGAGCTTGGCCAGCCGGTCCGCGACCACGTCCTCGGACAGCTTGCTGTCGAAGGTCGCCGCCTCGGTGCCGTCCTCGTCGGAGTAGCCGAAGACGCCGATCGCGTCCAGGCCGGCCTCGGTGACGAAGCGCTCCAGCTCGGCGAAGTCCTCCTCGGTCTCGCCCGGGAAGCCGACGATGAAGTTGGACCGGGCACCGGCCTGCGGGGCCTTGGAGCGGATGGTGGAGAGCAGCTGGAGGAACTGGTCGGTGTTGCCGAAGCGGCGCATCCGGCGCAGCACGGCCGGGGCCGAGTGCTGGAACGACAGGTCGAAGTACGGGACCACGCCCGCGGTGCCGGTCATCACGTCGATCAGGCCGGGCCGCATCTCGGCGGGCTGCAGGTAGCTGACCCGGACCCGGCGGATGCCGTCGACGGCGGCGATCTCGCTCAGCAGGGTCTCCAGCAGGCGGATGTCGCCCAGGTCCTTGCCGTACGAGGTGTTGTTCTCGCTGACCAGCACCGCCTCGGTGACGCCCTGCTCGGCCAGCCACTGGGCCTCGCCCAGCACGTCGGAGGGGCGGCGGGAGATGAACGAGCCGCGGAAGGCCGGGATCGCGCAGAACGAACAGCGCCGGTCGCAGCCGGAGGCCAGCTTGACCGAGGCGACCGGGTTGTCGTCCAGGCGCTTGCGCAGGGTGCGCGGGCCGGAGGCGGGGGCGACGCCGTCCGGCAGGTCCGCCGGGGCGCCGTGGCCGGGCAGCGCCACCTCGGCGGCGGCCGCCTGGCGGGCCACCGGGGTGAGCGGGAGCAGGGTGCGGCGGTCACGGGGCTTGTGGGCCTCGATGTTGCCGCCGGAGAGGATGGTCTGGAGGCGGCTGGAGATGTCGGTGTAGTCGTCGAAGCCGAGCACACCGTCCGCCTCGGGCAGGGCGTCGGCGAGCTCCTTGCCGTAGCGCTCGGCCATGCAGCCGACCGCGACCACGGCCTGGGTGCGGCCGTGACCCTTGAGGTCGTTGGCCTCCAGCAGGGCGTCGACGGAGTCCTTCTTGGCGGCTTCGACGAACCCGCAGGTGTTGACCACGGCGACATCGGCGTCGGCGGCGTCCTCGACCAGCAGCCAGCCGTCCGCCTCCAGTCGCCCGGCGAGTTCCTCGGAGTCCACCTCGTTGCGGGCGCATCCGAGCGTGACAAGGGCGACAGTACGGCGTTCAGGCATAGGGACAAGGTTAACGCGCGGCCCCCGGTGCCGTTCGCCCCGGAGTCCGCGCGCCCTGTTTTGTTGCGGTTCAGCCCGCCTGCGGGTCGCCGGGGGTGTAGGTCAGGTGCTTGACCTGGCCCTCCTGGCCGGCCGGGCCGAGGTCCTTGCCGTTGACGTACACGTGCACGGCACCCGCGTTGCCGATCACCAGCTTGACCTGCTTGGGATCGGTGAAGGTCTGGTCGGTGCCCTGCTCCAGGTTGTTCTGGAACAGCGACTTGCCCTTGCCGTCGCTGGCGGAGACCCAGCTGGTGCCGCCCTCGGCGACCAGCTTCACGGTGACCTTGTCGGCCGGGGCGGCCGCGATCGCCTGGACGCTCGGCGCGGGGGCCGGCGGCTGGACGGTGGCCGGGGCGGAGGGCGGGGTGCTGGGCAGCGGGGCGCTGGCCGAGCCTGCGGTGGTGGCGGTCTTCTCGCCGGAGGCCAGGTTGAAGCCGATCAGTGCGACCACCGCGACGATCGCGGCCACCATGGCGGCGGTCCAGTTCGGACGGCGGTGATCGGTGATCTTGATCGGACCGGTGTCCAGCAGCTGGGCCGGCCGCTGCGCCGCGGGCGAGCCGCCGTGCGCGGCGTCGAAGCGGGCGACCAGCGCCTCGCCGTCCACCCCGACCGCCTTGGCGAAGGCCCTGATGTGGCCCCGGGCGTAGAAGTCGCCGCCGCAGCGGGAGTAGTCGTCCTCCTCGATGGCGTGCAGGATCGGTACCCGGACCCGGGTGTCGGCGCTGATCTGATCGATCGTCAACCCGGCCTGCCGACGGGCGTCGGCCAGCACCCGGCCGATCTCGGGCAGGTCGGCGACCGGCTCCGGAGCGGCCGGGGGCACGGTCGCGGAGTCGGGGGCGGAGGACCGGCGGTTGTCGCGGGGCGAGGACTTGCCGATGGTCACTGGGCGCGCCTTTCGAGCGTTGGCCACCTGCTGAATGAACAGTCTATGGGCGGGCCCGGAGGCTTTCTCAAGCGGAGTAGGCCCGAACGTGCGGGACCCGCCGGGACTGACACCGGATCAGCGGGCGGTGCTCGATGGGACGTACCCGGCCCGTCCCCGGTTCCCCTCCCCCGAACGAGTGAGGTCATCCGCGGATGGTGATGAGTACGGCGTCGAGTTCGTCCGGGGTGATCAGCACGTCGCGGGCCTTCGAGCCCTCGCTCGGGCCGACGATGCCGCGCGACTCCATCAGGTCCATCAGCCGGCCGGCCTTGGCGAAGCCGACCCGCAGCTTGCGCTGGAGCATCGAGGTGGAGCCGAACTGGGTCGAGACCACCAGCTCGGCCGCCTGGATCAGCAGGTCGAGGTCGTCGCCGATCTCCTCGTCGATCTCCTTCTTCGGGCCGCCGCCGACCACCACGTCCTCGCGGTATCGGGCCGTCAGCTGGTCCTTGCAGTGCTGCACCACCCGGGCGATCTCCGCCTCGGTGACGAAGGCGCCCTGCATCCGGACCGGCTTGGAGGCGCCCATCGGCAGGAACAGCGCGTCGCCCTTGCCGATCAGCTTCTCGGCGCCCGGCTGGTCCAGGATGACCCGGGAGTCCATCATCGCGGAGGTCGCGAAGGCCAGCCGGGACGGGACGTTGGCCTTGATCAGACCGGTCACCACGTCCACCGAGGGCCGCTGGGTGGCCAGCACCAGGTGGATACCGGCGGCCCGGGCCAGCTGGGTGATCCGGACCACCGAGTCCTCGACGTCGCGCGGGGCGACCATCATCAGGTCGGCCAGCTCGTCGACGATCACCAGCAGGTACGGATAGGGCGTCAGCTCCCGCTCGCTGCCCAGCGGCGGCTTCAGGGTGCCGGCCTTCACCGCCGCGTTGAAGTCGTCCACGTGCCGGAAGCCGAACGCCGCCAGGTCGTCGTAGCGCATGTCCATCTCGCGCACGACCCACTGGAGCGCCTCGGCGGCCTTCTTCGGGTTGGTGATGATCGGCGTGATCAGGTGCGGGATGCCCTCGTACGCGGTCAGCTCGACCCGCTTGGGGTCGACCAGCACCATCCGCACCTCGTCCGGGGTGGAGCGCACCAGCACCGAGGTGATCAGGCAGTTGATGCAGGAGGACTTGCCCGCGCCGGTGGCGCCGGCGACCAGGATGTGCGGCATCTTCGCCAGGTTGGCCATCACGGTGTGGCCCTCGACGTCCTTGCCCATCCCGACCATCAGCGGGTGGGTGTCCTCGGCGGCCGTGCGCGAGCGCAGCAGGTCGCCCAGGTTGACCATCTCGCGGTCCCGGTTCGGGATCTCCACGCCGACCGCCGACTTGCCGGGGATCGGGCTGATGATCCGGACGTCCGCGCTGGCCACCGCATAGGCGATGTTCTTGCCCAGCGCGGTGATCCGCTCCACCTTCACGGCCGGGCCGAGCTCGACCTCGTACCGGGTGACCGTCGGGCCGCGGGTGAAGCCGGTGACCTTGGCGTCCACCTTGAACTCGCTGAACACGCCGCTGAGCTGGGCCACCACCTCGTCGTTCAGCGCGCTGCGGGCCTTGCCCGGGGCGCCGCGCTCCAGCAGGTCCAGCGAGGGCAGCGCGTACGTGATGTCCCCGGCCAGCTGCAGCTGCTCCATCCGGACCGGGGCCTCGCCGTGCCCGTCCGGGGCGTCGGAGGCGCGGGCGGCCGGGACGGCCGCCTCCTCGGGCGGGGCGGTGTTGTCCTTGACCTGGTGCAGCATGCTCGCCACCGCCGGGGAGGCGGGCACCCCGTAGAGCAGCGCACCGTCCAGGTCGGCGGCCACCCCGGCCGCGATGTCCCTGGTCTGGTACGGGTCCTGGTCCTCCGTCAGCGGCTCCGGCGCGGGCTCGTCGGACTTCCTGCGCCGGCGGCGGCGCCGGGCGCCGATCTCGTCCTCGGGGCCCTCCACGGTGTACGGCAGCGCGTCCGGGTCGGCGTCCTCGGGCGGGGCGGTGGAGTACTCGCGCTCCTGCTCCAGGGCGTCAGCCCGCTCGGGGGCCTCGACCACGCCGAGCTTCTCGCCCAGCGCGCGCAGCCGCTCGGGGATCTTGTTGACCGGGGTCGCGGTGACCACCAGCAGCCCGAAGAAGGCGACCAGCAGCAGCAGCGGGACCGCCAGCGGCGGCCCGGCGGCGGCCATCATCGGGGTGGACGCGGCCCAGCCGAAGATCCCGCCGGCGGACCGTATCCGGGTCGCCCCGCTGCCCATCGCGGGCGCCCCGCAGCCGATGTGCACCAGCCCGAGCACGCCGACCACCAGCGCGCTCAGCCCGACCGCGATCCGGCCGTTGGCCTCCGGCAGCTCGGGGTGCCGCATCAGCCGGACCGAGACCGCCGCGAGCAGGAACGGCACCAGCACGTCCAGCCGGCCGAACAGGCCCGACACCACGGCCGTGGCCGCCTCGCCGAGCCACCCCTGCGGGCTGAACCACGTCCCGGCGGCGGTCACCAGCGCCAGGGCCAGCAGCAGGAGCGCGACCCCGTCCTTGCGGTGCGCCGGGGGCAGGTTCTTCGCGCCGTCGCCGAAGCCGCGGAAGGTGGCGCCGACGGCGTGCGCCACGCCCAGCCAGACGGCGCGTACGGCGCGGAACAGTATCGGCTTCGGCGGAGCCGGCCTCGGGGCGGCGGCGGCCGCCTTCTTCGCCGGAACCGCCTTCTTGGCGGCCGGAGCCGCCGCCTTCTTCGCGGGCGCCTTCTTGGCCGGAGCCTTCTTGGCCGGCCCGGGCTTCGGGGCGCGCGCTGCCGCGCCGGGCGTACGTGTGGCCATGGGACAGCAGCCTACCGGGGGCCGCGCCCGCCGGGCAGGTGACGCACACTCAGGGCGCACACCATTTTTCGCACGCCCCCAGCTGTGCCTGCGTCCCAAGGCAGTTGCGGCCGAGGAACCGGGGAACGGCGGTGCTAGCCGGCTCCGGGCCGCAGCGCGTCGAGCGCCTTCCGCAGCCCCGCCAGCTTCCGCTCCAGGTGCGCCGCGGTGGCGGCCGCCGCCTGGTCCGGAGAGCTGTCGAGCTGCTTGACCAGCGCCTCCGCCTGCTCCTCGACCGCCGCCAGCCGCGCCGACAGCTCGCCGAGCACCGGCGTCTCGCCGGCCTCCAGCTGCAGCCGCAACAGCGCCGCCTGCTCCTTGAGCTGACAGTTCTTCACGTACAGGTCCACGAAGACCGAGACCTTGGCCCGGAGCACCCACGGGTCGAAGGGCTTGGAGATGTAGTCGACCGCGCCGGCCGCGTAGCCGCGGAAGGTGTGGTGCGGACCGTGGTTGATCGCGGTCAGGAAGATGATCGGGATGTCCCGCGTCCGCTCCCGGCGCTTGATGTGCGAGGCGGTCTCGAAGCCGTCCATGCCGGGCATCTGGACGTCCAGCAGGATCACCGCGAAGTCGTCGGTGAGCAGCGCCTTGAGCGCCTCCTCGCCGGACGCGGCCCGGACCAGTGTCTGGTCCAGCGCGGAGAGGATCGCCTCCAGTGCCAGCAGGTTCTCCGGCCGGTCGTCGACCAGGAGGATCTTCGCTTTCTGCACCACGACCCGCCCTCCTGCCGGTTGTCTGCCGATAGCGGCGGCCTTCGCGCCGCCCACCACTGCCCCGGTCATGCTAGCCGCACCCCCTCGCCCGCCACGTCGCTCCCGGCGATCGGCAGCGCGACAGTGCCGAAGCCCACAGCGGCGCCGGAGCACCACGTCACCATTCGGTCACTGTTCGCAACGATGCGCGACCTTACCCCGTTCCCGCGCGAACCCGCCAGTGCAGCGGGAGAGCGCACCCCCGGCGACTACCTGCCCTTGGCGGCTGGCAGCCAGTGGCGCATCACCGCCAACAGGTGATCGGTCTCCACCGGCTTGGTGACGTGGTCGGTCGCGCCGGCCTCCAGGCTCTTCTCCTTGTCGCCCTTCATCGCCTTGGCGGTGAGCGCGATGATCGGCAGCCCGGCGTACTGCGGCATCCGCCGGATCGCCTCGGTGGTCGCGTAGCCGTCCATCTCCGGCATCATGATGTCCATCAGCACCAGGGCCACGTCCTCGTGCTGCTCCAGCACCTCGATGCCCTCGCGCCCGTTCTCGGCGTAGAGCACGGTCAGGCCGTACTGCTCCAGCACGCTGGTGAGCGCGAAGACGTTGCGGATGTCGTCGTCGACGATCAGCACCTGCTCCCCGTCGAACCGGCCCTGGAACTGGGCGGGCACGGTGCCGGCCAGCTCCTGACGGGGCGTCGGGGCGGACTCCTCGGCGGCGGCGCGGCGGCGTTCGGCCGCGCCCCGGCGGCGTACCTCGGCCAGCTCCCGCACCTCCTGGGCCCAGTGCTCGGCCGGGTTCTCGCCGATCGGGACGGGCGTGCCGACCGGGGTGACCGCGATGGTGGCGCGGACCGCGGGCAGCAGCAGCCGGTCCTGGCCGGGGGCGTCCGGGGCCTCGCTGCGCAGCGGCAGGTAGAGGGTGAAGGCGGAGCCCTCGCCGAGCTCGCTCTCGGCGTGGATCTCGCCGCCGAGCAGGCGGGCGATCTCACGGCTGATCGACAGCCCCAGGCCGGTGCCGCCGTACTTGCGGCTGGTGCCGCCGTCGGCCTGCTTGAACGCCTCGAAGATCTCCCGCAGCTTGTTGCCGGGGATGCCGATCCCGGTGTCGGAGACCGAGAAGGCGATCAGCGGCTCGTCCGGGTCGGCGATCGCGCCGTTCTCCAGCAGCTGTTCCCGGACGTGCTGCGGGACGGCACCGTCGGCGCGGCGGATCCGCAGCTCGACCGCGCCGCTGTCGGTGAACTTGACCGCGTTGGAGAGCAGGTTGCGCAGCACCTGCTGGAGCCGCTGCTCGTCGGTGTGCAGGGTGACCGGGAGGTCGGGCGAGACCACCACCGCGAAGTCCAGGTTCTTGTCCGCGGTGAGCGGGCGGAACGCCGCCTCGACGTAGTCGACCAGCTGGACCAGGGCGATCTTGGCCGGGCGGACGTCCATCTTGCCCGCCTCGACCTTGGACAGGTCGAGGATGTCGTTGATCAGCTGGAGCAGGTCGGAGCCCGCGCCGTGGATGGTCTCGGCGAACTCGACCTGCTTGGAGGAGAGGTTGCCCTCGTTGTTGTCGGAGAGCAGCTTGGCCAGGATCAGCAGCGAGTTGAGCGGGGTGCGTAGCTCGTGCGACATGTTGGCGAGGAACTCGCTCTTGTAGCGCGAGGCGAGCGCGAGCTGCTCGGCGCGCTCCTCCAGGATCTGCCGGGCCTCCTCGATCTCGCTGTTCTTGATCTCGATGTCCCGGTTCTGCTGGGCGAGTTGCTCGGCCTTCTCCTGGAGCTCCTCGTTGGTGCGCTCCAGCTCCTCCTGGCGGGCCTCCAACTCGGCCGACCGCATCGAGAGTTCGGCGGTGAGCCGCTGGGACTCCAGCAGCAGGCCCTCGGTCTTGGTGTTGACGCTGATGGTGTTGACGGTGACGCCGATCAGGTCGGCGATCTGGTTCAGGAAGTCGATCGCGACGGTGGTGAAGGAGGAGAAGGTGGCCAGCTCGATCACACCGAGCAGCCGCCCCTCGAACAGCACCGGCAGCACCACCACGTGGGCCGGGCTGGCCTCGCCCAGGCCGGAGGCGATCTTCAGGTAGCCGGGCGGGGTCTCCTTGAGCATGATCGAGCGCTTCTCAACCGCCGCCTGGCCGACCAGGCCCTCGCCCGGGCGGAAGGTGGTCGGCATCGAGCGGCGCTGGTAGCCGTAGCTGCCGATCAGGCGCAGCACGGTGTCGTTCTCGTCGTCGTCCTCGGTGATCAGCTCGGCGGTCCGGCCGGCCGGCTGGGCCAGGAAGAAGGCGCCGTGCTGGGCCGAGACCACCGGGGTGAGCTCGGTCATGATCAGGGCGGCGACCGCCTCCAGGTCGCGGCGGCCCTGGAGCAGGCCGGAGATCCGGGCCAGGTTGGTCTTGAGCCAGTCCTGTTCCTGGTTGGTCCTGGTGGTCTCGCGCAGGTTGGCGATCATCTGGTTGATGTTGTCCTTGAGCTCGTCGAGCTCTCCGGACGCGTCCACGTCGATCCGCAGGCTGAGGTCGCCCCGGGTCACGGCGGTGGCGACCTGGGCGATCGCGCGGACCTGGCGGGTCAGGTTGTCGGCGAGTTCGTTCACCGAGACGGTCAGGTCCTGCCAGGTGCCGTCCACGCCGGGCACCCGGGCCTGGCCGCCGAGGCGGCCGTCGGTGCCGACCTCGCGGGCGACCCGGGTGACCTCGTCGGCGAAGGCGCCGAGCTGGTCCACCATGATGTTGATGCTGGTCTTGAGCTCCAGGATCTCGCCGCGTGCGTCCACGTCGATCTTCTGCGACAGGTCGCCCCTGGCGACCGCCGTGATGACCAGGGCGATGTTGCGGACCTGCCCGGTCAGGTTGTTGGCCATCTGGTTGACGTTGTCGGTCAGGTCCTTCCAGATGCCCGCGACCCCGGGTACGCCGGCCTGGCCGCCCAGGATGCCGTCGGTGCCCACCTCGCGCGCCACTCGGGTCACTTCGACCGCGAAGGCGCTCAGCTGGTCCACCATCGTGTTCAAGGTGCCGGCCAGGGCGGCGACTTCGCCCTGCGCCTCGATGGTGATCTTCTTCGACAGGTCGCCGCGCGCCACCGCGGTGGCGACCTCGGCGATGTTGCGGACCTGCGAAGTCAGGTTGGAGGCCATGAAGTTGACGTTGTCGGTCAGGTCCCGCCAGATGCCGGACACGCCGCTGACCCTGGCCTGGCCGCCCAGGATGCCCTCGGTACCGACCTCGCGGGCCACCCGGGTCACCTCGTCCGCGAAGGCGGAGAGCTGGTCGACCATGGTGTTGACGGTGAGCACCAGCTCGCGGATCTCGCCGCGGGCGTCGACGGTGATCTTCTTGGAGACGTCGCCGCGCGCCACCGCGGTGGTCACCTCGGCGATGTTGCGGACCTGGCTGGTCAGGTTGTTGGCCATCAGGTTGACGCTGTTGGTCAGGTCCTTCCAGGTGCCGGAGACCCCCGGCACGCTGGCCTGCCCGCCGAGGATGCCCTCGGTGCCGACGTCCCGGGCGACCCGGGTCACCTCGTCGGCGAAGGCCCCGAGCTGGTCGACCATCGTGTTGATGGTGTTCTTCAGCTCCAGGATCTCGCCGCGCGCGTCGACCTTGATCTTCTGCGACAGGTCGCCCTTGGCGACGGCGGTGGTGACCTGGGCGATGTTCCGCACCTGGCTGGTGAGGTTGTTGGCCATCGAGTTGACGTTCTCGGTCAGGTCCTTCCAGACCCCGGCCACGCCGGGCACCTGCGCCTGGCCGCCGAGGATGCCCTCGGTGCCCACCGCGCGGGCCACCCGGGTGACCTGCTCGGCGAAGCCGGAGAGCTGGTCCACCATCGTGTTGATGGTGTTCTTCAACTCCAGGATCTCGCCCCGGGCGTCGACCTCGATCTTGCGCGAGAGGTCGCCCTTGGCCACCGCCGTGGTCACCTCGGCGATGTTGCGCACCTGGGCGGTCAGGTTGTTGGCCATGAAGTTGACCGAGTCGGTCAGGTCGCGCCAGACCCCGGCCACGCCCGGCACCTGGGCCTGGCCGCCCAGCCGGCCCTCGGTACCCACCTCGCGGGCCACCCGGGTCACCTGGACGGAGAAGCCGTTGAGCTGGTCCACCATCGTGTTGACGGTGTTCTTCAGCTCCAGCATCTCGCCGGCCACGTCCACCGTGACCTTGTGCGAGAGGTCACCCTTGGCCACCGCCGTGGTCACCTCGGCGATGTTGCGCACCTGGGCGGTGAGCCGGCCGGCCATGGTGTTGACCGAGTCGGCCAGGTCCTTCCAACTGCCGGTCGCGCCGCGCACCCTGGCCTGACCGCCGAGCTTGCCCTCGGTACCCACCTCGATGGCGACCCGGGTCACCTCGTCGGTGAACTCGGAGAGCTGGTCGACCAGGCCGTTCACCGTCCGGCCGACCTTGAGGAACTCGCCGCGCAGCGGGTGGCTGGCCCCGTTGGTGTGGACCGAGCGCAGCTCCATCCGCTGGTCCAGGTCGCCCTCGGAGATCGAGGTGAGCACCCGGCCGACCTCGGCCATCGGGCGGGCCAGGTCGTCGATCAGCGCGTTGCAGTTGTCGACCGCCGCCATCCAGGCGCCCTCGCCGACCCCGCTCTCCAGCCGCTCGGACAGCCGGCCCTCCCGGCCCACCGCCCGCCGGACCCGGGCCAGCTCACCGGTCAGGTGCTGGTTCCGCTCGGCCACCTCGTTGAAGACCGCCGCGATCTCGGCCAGCGGCCCGTCGCCGGGCACCGTCAGCCGCCGCCGGAAGTTGCCGTCCCGCATCGCGGTCAGCGCACCGAGCAGCTTGCGCAGGTCCGCGGGCTCGGCCCCCCGGTTGTGGTTCGGGCGCCGCCCCGAGGCGGCCCGCACCGTCGGACGGCCGCCCGGGCGGGCGGTCGTCGGGGTGGTGCCGGGTACGTCCTTGGTGGCCGAACTCAACGAGGCCCTCCCACATTGTGACCGTCTCCACGCCACCCCCTTCGGGATGACCACCGACCCGCCGCACTCGGGGCGGACGCCGGCGCACCTCGACCGTAACCCTTCGGCCGGGTGCTGCGGACCCCCCAGTCTGGCAGTACCGTCGTCGAGTGTCCGTCCCGTTGCACACGGTCTGCACCCGCTGCGCGCAAACCGGCCGGTCAAAATCACCCGGAGGTGCCGGATTCCGCTCCCGTGGCCCACGGAGGTGCCGCTGGAAAGTAGGGTGGGACGCTGCACCGACCCGAGGACGCCCGACGACCGGGCAGGCAGGCCGGGCCGGAGCACTCGGACCTGATGGGAGAAGTGGCACGTGGTCACCGTCACCGCGCGCGCAGCGGCCACCTTCGAACCGGTCGGCCGGTCCGCGGCAGCGGCCCGCGGCTTCGTCCGCGACGCCCTGCTCGGCTGGGGCCTGCCCGAGGTGGTCGACGACGCCGTGGTGCTGGTCAGCGAGCTGGTGACGAACGCGGTGGTGCACGCCGGGACGGCCGCCGAGGTGGGCTGCCTGCGCGAGGAGACCACGATCCGGATCGAGGTGACGGACCGCCACCCCGAGCGCGGCCTCCCCTCCTTCGCCAACGTCCCCGCCCAGGGCTCCGAGCGCTACGGCGACCCGGACGGCGAGGGCGGCCGCGGCCTGCTGATGTGCTCGGCCATCTCCAGCTGCTGGGGCGTCGAGTACTCCGCCGGACAGAAGACGGTCTGGTTCCGCCTCGCCCTCCCCGAGCACATCATCGGCACCCGGTACGCGCTGCCCGCCCTGCCCGGCGGTGAACTCCCCGGCGCCGACGGCCCGGTGCTGGTCGCCGTGGTCCAGGTCGACGAGCAGGGCCTGGTCCGGTCCTGGAACCCGGACGCCGAAGTGCTGTTCCAGCTCCCCGCCGAGCAGGCGCTCGACCGCCCCTGGTCCTCGTACGTGCACTGGCCCGCGAACGGCCCCGCCCTGCCGGAGACGCTCCGGCTGGCCCGCTGGGAGGGCGGCTTCTCGATCCGGCCCGGCGGCGCCGACGGCCCGGAGGCCGAGGTGTACGCCGTCCAGGTCCGGGTCCGGGACACCCACGGCGTCCCGTCCACGCTCTGCCTGCTGGTGCGCGAGACCGACCGGGCGGTGCTGCGCTCCCCCGCCACCGGCTCGGACGCCCCGGTCGGCATCGAGCCGCTGGACCTGCTGGTCGGCCACATCGCTCCGGACGACCTGGGCGGGCTGCTGCAGCGGATCGTCGAGCGGGCCCGCGACCTGCTGGACGCCGACGCCGCGTACCTGCTGCTGACCACCGACGACGAGACCGAGTTCGAGCTCCGCGCCGCCACCGGCCTGCCCGGGGCGGGCCGTCGGCACGCCCCGATCCCGGTCGACTCCGGGGCCGGGCGGTACGACTCGGCCCGGCTGCCCGCCGTGCACGAGGACCTCGCGGTGCGGCCCAACGTCGCACCGCTGCTGGCCGGTTCGGGGCTGCGCTCGCTGATCACCGTCCCGCTCAAGGTGGACGGCCGGCTCACCGGCTCGCTCGGGGTGGCCGCCGCCGCACCGGGCCGGTACGACAACGAGGACGCGCTGCGGCTGCAGTTCGCCGCCGACCGGGTCGCGCTGGCGCTGGAGAGCGCCCGGCTGACCGAGCTGGAGCGGCTGCGGCGCGGCTCGCTCTCCTTCCTGGTGGAGGCCTCCGACCTGCTCGCGGGCACCCTCGAACACGGCCAGACCCTGGCCCTGATGGCGCAGATGGCGGTGCCCACGCTGGCCACCTGGTGCGCCGTCTACACCACCCACGACTCCGGCGCCGACCTGGCCTTCGTCCTGCACCAGGACGAGGACCGGATCGACCAGCTGCGGGCACTGCTCGACAAGACCCCGGCCCCCGAGGCCAGCCCCGACAACGGGGTCCGGTTCTGGAACGCCCCGGTCGAGACCGCCCGGCAGGGCGGGCAGGCCGACAGCCCCGGGCTGACCGGGCTGCTCGGCGAGACCGTGGTGCTCCCGCTGGCCGCCAGGAACCGGGTGATCGGCCTGCTGGTGCTCGGGGTCTCGACCGGCCAGCGGTTCCGCCAGGAGATGCTCGAACTGGCCCAGGACCTGTCCCGCCGGGCCGCCCTGGCACTGGACAACTCGCGGCTCTACTCCGAGCGCACCGCCACCAGCCAGGCATTCCAACGCGCTCTGCTGCCACCGGAGTTGCCCAAGATCCCGGGCGTCGAGGTGGAGGTCTTCTACCAGGCCGCGGGCGAGGGCAACGAGGTCGGCGGCGACTTCTACGACATCTTCCCGATCCGCGAGGGCACCTACGGCTTCGCCATCGGCGACGTCTGCGGCACCGGCCCCGAGGCCGCCGCGGTCACCGGCCTGGCCCGGCACGCGCTGCGCCTGCTGGCGCGGGAGGGCCTGGACGGCCCGCAGCTGCTCGGGCGGCTCAACACCGCGATCCTCGACGAGGGCAGCCGCAGCCGCTTCCTCACCCTGCTCTACGGCGAGTTGACGCCCCGGGCGGACGGCAGCACCGAGCTCTCGCTGGTCTGCGCCGGGCACCCGCTGCCGCTGCGCCTCACCGTGGACGGCCGGGTCGACGCCGCCGCCACCCCGCAGCCGCTGCTCGGCGTGATGGACGAACTCGATCTGGTGGCCGAGCAGTTCGTCCTGCACCCCGGCGAGGTCCTGCTCTGCGTCACCGACGGCGTCACCGAACGCCGGGAGGGGCAGCGGATGCTGGGCGACGACGGCCTGGCCGCCGTCCTCAGCGGCTGTACCGGGCTGACCGCCGGCGCGGTCGCCGCCCGGGTGCAGCGGGCGGTCGAACGCTTCGCCCCCGAGCCGCCGTCGGACGACATGGCCATCCTCACCCTGCGCATTCCCGAGCAGCGCACGGGCTGACTCGCGCACCGGCCGCCCCCAGGCGTGCAGTAGTCGCCCCACAGTGGTCGCCGGACATCTGACGACCCGACAAATTGTGGGATTCACAAGGGTACAAGCCCGCTCGGGCCGGGTACACCGATCTCACCGGGGAACACCCCGGAGGGGACTCGACCGACAGCTCCGACCTGCCGGTTCATCACTCAGCCGCAGCCGCCCGCACCGTGGGACCGTCCCTGGTTCCGTGCGCCCACGGCCGGCCCGCGCACCCACTTCACGCACGCTCCTGCCGCGTCTGCGGCGCCCAGAGTGAAAGGAGCCTCCGGTGAGCAACGAAGCTTCCGGGGCGAACGCCCGATCCGCCGATGCCGGTAACCTCGGCTACCTGGCCCTCGGTCTGACCCTTCTCGCGTACGGCATCCTCGGCACCGGGATCTTCTCCGGCACCGGCCTCAAGGACGCCGCCTCAGTCGCCCACCTGGTCGGCGGGCTGACCCTGTTCGTCGCCGGCCTCTGGCAGCTGCGCAGCGGCGACGGCTTCACCGGCACCGCCTTCACCGGCCTCGGCGCCTTCTGGGCGACCTGGTCGACAGCGGGTGGCGCGGGCAAGAACGCCGCCGCACTGTTCCTGCTGCTCTGGGCCCTGCTCGCGCTGACCCTGACGCTGGCCGGCTGGAAGGCCGGCCTGATCGGCCGCCTCATCTACGGCCTGTTCACCCTCTCGCTGGTGCTCAGCGCGCTCGGCGTGCTGAACAGCAGCGGGGGCCTGGGCAAGGCGGGCGCCTGGCTGGCCGCCGTCGCCGGTCTGGCCGCCTGGTACTCCGCCACCGCCTCGCTCACCGAGAGCGGCTGGGGCCGGGCCCTCCTGCCGACCAAGTGAGGCTCGCCGCAGGGTAGTTCAACTCACCGCAGCACCGCAGCCGGGCCGCCCGCCCCACCGGGCGGCCCGGCTGCGGCCTTGTCCGGGGCCGTCCGGTCGCTTCGACTCGGCCGGTCCCGTGCGGTTCAGGGGAGCACCACCGCGCCGAGCGGCAGCCGGCCCGCCGCCAGCTTCCTGGCCTGGCCCGTGGCCAGGTCGACCACCGTGAGCCCGTCCCAGCCGCCCGGGCGGCTGAACCCCCCGGTGACGTACGCCGTCCGGCCGTCCCGGGAGACCGCGACGTCCTCGTGCGGGCCGTCCAGCGGAATCAGCCGCTCGGCGCCGCCGGGGCTGCGGACCGTCAGCGACGGCCCGTGGTCCTCGGCCCCGATCGGGCCGGTGCCGACCACCAGCAGGGTGCCGTCCGGGGTGAGCGCGGTGCCGTGCTGATGGGTGTCGGCGGTCATCCGCTCGACCGTCACCGCGCCCGTGGCCGGGTCGAGCACCGCCAGCCGCTCCCCCTCGAAGGGCAGCAACAGCCGTCCGTCCGAACGGACTTCGGCGTAGTGCGGCTTGAGCCAGGAGCCCAGCCCGCCCTCCGTCCCGTACGGCGCCACCTCCATCCGGCGCGGGTGCAGACCGTCCGTGCCGACGGCCGTCACGTCGAAGGAGTCGTGCCCGACCGCATAGACCTCCCGGCCGTCCGGGGAGACCAGCACGTCGAACGGGCGCCGCCCGACCGGCACCACGTCGGTCACCTGCTGCCCGGCCGTGTCGATCACCTCCAGCACGCCCGAGCGACCGGGCACGTTCACCCCGACGTACACCCGCCGCCCGTCCGGCGAGAGCGCGATGCCCATGCCGCCGCCCCGGTACTCGCCCGTGGTGGCCGGCCCGGTCGCGGTCCGGTACGGCACCAGCGCCAGCAGCCGCCGCTCCCGGGTGTCCACCACCGCCACACCCTCGGCCGCCGCCACCCAGGCCCGGCCGTCCGGACCGAGCGCGACGCCCCACGGCGCGGTGCCGACCCGCACCGAGCCGGTCGGGCCGGTCGCCGGGTCGACGAAGGTCACACTGTCGCCGCCGAAGTCGGCCACCAGCAGGCTCCCGGGCCGGGGCGCTCCGCCCGCCGGGTCCGTCGGTTGCTGCTGCTCCGTCTGCTGCTGCGACTGCTGCTGGACCGGTCGCGGTTCCTCGGCCACCGGGGCCGGACCCCCGCAGGCGGCCAGCACCGCCAGCGCCGCGAGCCCGACCGCAAGCCTGCGCCCGCCCATCTCCGTACCGCCTTCCGTCGCCCTACCGCCATCCTCCGGCGGACGGCGCCCGGGCCCGGACCGCGATCGGCCGACAGCCGGGTCATCCGATCGGCTGTTGCGCCAGTCGGAATACCGGATTCCACTCCGGCACAATCGGGAGATGCGCTTCGTACCGTTGCTGCCCTCCGACCGCCCGGCCACCCCCGTACCCGGGCGGTGGCTGCTGGAGGCGGCGGTCGGCGGCGTGGTGCTGCTGATCACCTTCACGGTGCTGCGCAGTGTCGGGCTCTCCGGCACCCTCGACCGGGAGGCCCTGCTGGTGCTGGGCGCCCTGGCACTCGCCATCAGCCTGACCCGGCACCGCTACCCCAACGCCGCCCTGCTCGGCCTGGCCGCCCTGGTCGGCGTCCTGCCCAGCGCGGCCATGCTCACCGCCATCGTCAGCTACACCGCCTCCCGCCGGGTCGGGCACCCCTGGCGCCGCGACCTGGTCCTGGTCAGCGCCGCCGTGCTCCCGCTCGTGGTCAGCGAGATCCGGCTGGACTACTGGCAGGGCGGACGCTGGCAGTACGCACTCGCCCAGGGCGGGGTGCTCGCGGTCGTGGCGATTCTGATCCCCGGTCTGGTCGGCACCGCCGCCGGCCAGCAGGACCAGCTGGTCGGCGCCCTGCGGGAGCGGACCGCCGCCGCCGAACGGGCCAAGCGCTCCGCCGAGAGCGAGTCGCGGATCCACGAGCGCTCCCGGATCGCCGCCGAGATGCACGACCTGGTCGGCCACCGGCTCAGCCTGATCTCCCTGCACGCCGGCGGCCTCGAACTCGCCCTCGACCGGCAGGCCCCCCAACTGAGCGGTGAGGCCGAACAGCTCCGGCAGGCCAGCCGCGACGCGATGGACGAGCTGCGCCAGGTGCTCGGCGTACTCGGCCCGCTCGGCCGTGACACCGGGACGGACGCGCTGACCGACGCCACCGGGACCAGGGCCGACATCCTCGCCCTGGTCGAGGAGTCCCGCGCGGCCGGCATCCCGGTCTCCTTCGACTGGCAGGGCGAGGACCTGACCGATGTCAGGCCCCAGGTCCGACGAGCCGTCAACCGGGTGGTCCGCGAGGCCCTCACCAACGTGCACCGGTACGCGGTCGGCGCGACCGTCGAGGTGACGGTCGCGCAGCTGCCCGGCAGCGTCGAGGTCCTGGTGGTCAACGGCCCACCGCCTGTACCGCCCACGGTCACCACCGGCCTCGGCAGCGGACGCGGCCTCGACGGCCTGCGCGAACGCGTCGCCGTCCTGGGCGGCCGGCTCACCGTCGGCCCCGTCCCGGGCGGCGACTTCGAGGTCCGCGCGATCCTCCCCACCGACCCGGCCGCTCCCGGCGCCCGCGCCGAACAGGCCGCCGGGGACGGACCCGCCCTGCCGCCCCTCCTGCCCGAGCCCGGCGGCCGGGTCCGCCGCCAACTCGCCAGCACGGTGTCGGCCGCGCTCGCCCTGGCCGGGCTCGGGGTGATGCTGCTGTTCGGCCTCGGCCTGGTCCAGCAGACCCGCCCGTACGACGGCCCCCCACCGGTCAGCGCCGTGCACACCGGGATGAGCCGGAATCAGGTCGTCTCGGTGGTCGGCCCGGACAGCGCGCCCGTCCGCTCGGCCGCCGCCGGCCGCGAACCGGCCCGCCCGGCGAGGACCACCGAGTGCGTGTACCCGTACACCGGCTGGACCACGGAGAACGACCGGCTGCACATCACCCGATACTGTTTCACTGACGACGTTTTGACCGAAATCTCCCACTTCACCACCCCGATGGCGCCCTGAAGACCACCGATCCGAGCCACTTTCCGACCGGGAGCTGCGCATGACCGACGACAGCGGTGAGCGGACCACACCGATCCGGGTACTCCTGGCCGACGACGAGCCCGGCATCCGGGCCGGCCTGCGCCTGGTGCTCCAGCATGCCGAGGACATCCAGGTGGTGGCCGAGGCCGCCAACGGCGCCGAAGCGGTGGCCGAGGCGGCGCGCGCGCCGATCGACGTGGCCCTGGTCGACATCCGGATGCCCGTCCTGGACGGCCTCGCCGCGATCGACCAGCTGGTCCGGCTCGACCCCAGGCCCGCGGTCGTCATGCTCACCACCTTCGGCGAGGAGGAGAACGTCACCCGCGCCCTCCGCGCCGGAGCCAGCGGCTTCCTGCTCAAGGACGACGGCCCGCACGAGCTCATCAGCGCCGTCCGCGCCGCAGCTGCCGGAGACGCCGTCCTCTCCCCCGGCGTCACCGGACTGGTCGTCAAGCGCATGCTCGAAGGTGACCCCGTCGGCACCACCGACCCGGCCACCGAGGCCGCCGACCGCATCGCCGCGCTCGCCCCACCCGAGCGCGAGGCCCTGGCCCTGCTCGGCGCCGGCATGCCCAACCTGGAGATCGCCCTCCGCCTCGGCATCAGCCCCGACAGCGTGAAGACGGTCATCGACACCATCCTCGACCGCACCGGCGCCGACACCCGCGTCCAGGCCGCCCTGCTCGCCACCCGGGCCGGCCTCACCCCCGAGAGCGCGTAGGAGCGCCGGTCTCAGCTCGCCACACGGTCCCGCTGCTGCACAGCGCCCGCGTCGGCGTGCGGACCGCTGCCGCCGCGCCAGCCGGAGGCTGCGTGCTGGACCAGGTAGACGATCAGCAGCAGGGCGACCGCCACCAGGCCGTCGGCCCAGAAGTGGTTGGCCGTCACCACCACGACGTAGACGGTGACCACCGGGTGGAGCACGGCCAGCCAGCGCCAGGGCCCGGGTGCGATCACGACCACCGCGACGGCCACGATCACGCACCAGGCCACGTGCACCGAGGGCATCGCGGAGAGCTGGTCCGCCACCACCCCGCCGACCGCGCCGCCGTAGACGGACTGCCCGTACTCCGCAGCCACGTCGACGAAGCCGTTCCCCGGCAGCATCCGCGGCGGCGCCACCGGCAGGAACTGGACCAGCAGACACGCCGCCGTGGTCAGCACCACGGTGTTCCGCAGCCAGGCGTACCGCGCCCGGTGCCGGACGAACACCCACACCAGCAGCGCCAGCATCACTCCGAAGTGCATCACCGCGTAGTAGTAGTTGGACGCCGAGATCAGCCACGGATGCTCCCGTGCCGACCGCTGCAGTACCGCCTCGTCCGGCAGCCCCCAGGCCAACTCGGTCCGGTGGATCCAATCCGCCCGGTCGAGCGCGTGATCGGTGCTCATCACCGAGAGATGCCCGACCAACTGCCACAAGGTGAAGAGCGCCAACAGCGTCCCCGCCTCCCGGAAGGCCAGCGCCACTCCGGGCCGCGCCACCCGCTTGGCGGCGTACGCGGCACCGTACAGCGCCACCGCGGCGCCGCCGGCCGTCTGCCAGGTCAGGGTCAGGTTCTGCATTGGCAGAGGGTAACGCAGAAAAGCCCCCCTCCCGAATGGGAGGGGGGCTTTTCTTGAATGATTGTTCGGCGGCGTCCTACTCTCCCACAGGGTCCCCCCTGCAGTACCATCGGCGCTATGAGGCTTAGCTTCCGGGTTCGGAATGTAAC